>CABOGK010000022.1 GCA_902399855.1 Erysipelotrichaceae bacterium | reverse complement strand
ATTCATGTTGAATCATCAACTTTTTAGTTGAATTTAGCGATGAAAATTAAATAAGAATTTTTTACTTCTAAATGCTACAGTTTTGCATCCACAATAATGTATATCCTGTAGATAACAGAAATCTAGGTTTAAAATATAAAGTAAGCTGAAATAAAAGTTAACAAATATGTTTTCTACAATTGATTGTAGTCAAAATTTGATTAACATATAAGCTTTATAAGCTATTTAACGTCGCTAAAATTGAAAAAATGTCAAAAGTGGTAACGTTAATGTCTCTAGATTTTTGGATCATCCTTTGCGCATAAAGGATAACATGCCTTTATATTGCATTTTTTTGACGAAACATCTCGATATTTCATTTTTTGGGTGACATTACCGCCAGTTTGATTAACTTTAAAACTTTATCGTATTGGTCTTTAAGTTCGTTCATAATAAACCAAAAAGCCCATCGCAGCGATGAGCAATCATACAAATGAGAGTTTTAATTCATTATTCAAGTATTAGTGGTTTACATTAAGTAGGTTGTTGTGTGATCGATGGGCTTGTCTTCCGTACACTCTTTATAAGAGATTTCGCCAAAAAATCCTTTTTATATTCAATAAATGTGGCGCGCTTATTTGAAAGGTAATTTTCGGTAATTTTTGAAAGCTATCTATACTGCAAGCTTTAAAATTTCTACAATTTTATTCTTATCTAAAGGAATATAATGTCCTACAGTTTGGGTGTCATTTTTAGTGGCTCTTAAAGCCATGTCTTCAAAGTGTTTATCATCAATATGCAATTCTGAAAGCCTTGTGTGCAGTTTTAACGATTTGAAATAACTCTCCAACTTCTCTGATAAAATAGAGGCCATTTGTGATTCTGAAAAGTTGTAATAATCAATGTTAAATAATCGGTTTGCCAATTGTGATAATTTTTTTGGGTTGTGTTGTGATGCATATTTTGTCCAAGCAACAGTAATAATAGCTATTCCTTCTCCGTGAGTTATGCCGTATTGTGCGCTTAATTCATGTTCGATTCGATGAGTACCCCAGTCAGTTTCTCTCCCTATCTCTAAAAGTCCATTATGCGCAATAAAAGCTAAACATTGCACTTCTGATCGAGCGTTGATATCCTTAGGATTTTTCATAATGCGATCAGCATTAACTAATAACGCTTTCATAGCGCCTTCGAGCATGTAATCTGTTGTATCTACGTAAGATGTATTAGTAAAGTATCTTTCTAACATATGAGACAGAATATCTGCAAGCCCACAGGAAGTTTGGTAAGGTGGCAAAGTTACCGTATATTTAGGATTCATCATAGCAAATTTAGGGATAAGAATGTCATATTCTATACCGCATTTGTGGAGACCATTTGAAATGATAGAGGCATTACTTGACTCGGAACCGCTGGATGGAATTGTGGAAATGACTCCAATGTTAATGGCTTCTTTAGGAACAGCTTTATATTCGAAGAAATCCCATACATCACCTTTATAAGGGATACCGGCAGCGGTGGCTTTAGCGGTATCTATAGAGCTTCCTCCACCGCAGGCCAAAATAAAGTCAATATTTTTTTCTTTTCCCAATGATATCAATTCTCTGACAAGTTCTACTTTTGGGTTAGGCACTACATTGCCGTTTGAATAAAAATGAATATCATTTTGTTCACAAGTTTGTTTTACTTTATCCCATATTCCCAGTGTTTTTATGAAATCTCCGCTATAAACAAACAATAGCGAATGGACATTAAATTTCTTTAATTGATCTGATAAGTTTTCTAAAACATCGGTACCAAGTAAAATGTTTGCTGGATTGTAAAAGCTAAAGCTGTTCATTTTATGAATCCTCCTCTTTTTATATGCAACAGCTATGCATAGTGTATTTCGATTGAGGATTCTTTGCAAAATCTTGTCCATTCAGAGTTTAATTCTTTATCGGTTATTATTTTGTTAATGTCCTCTAAGGGATAGAAAAGAATGTCCGAAATAGAATTTATCTTTGTATGGTCAACTACTAAAACTTTTAAATGAGAATTGTTTAACATGAGTTTTCTAACCTCTGCTTCATTTAAATTATTGTCAGATAATCCATATTTCCGATGTATTGAAGGGCAGGAAATAAATGAAATATCTACAAAATTTTGTTTTAGAGCATCAGTGGTTTTATAGCCGGTAAAAGACGAAGTTTCAGGATGAAGTTGTCCTCCCAGACACACCACATTAACCTCTGATTTGATATTGTTGAAAACGCTACATACTTTAAGAGAGTTAGTGATGATGGTGACAACTTTTTGACTTTGAAGAATTTCTTCGGCAATTTTAAGGCAGGTAGAGCTAGAATCCAGAGCAATTACAGAATTGTTTTTGATCATGGATACTGCGATATTTGCCATATCAGCCTTTTCTTTTTCAAAAAGAACTTCTCTTAATTCGAAAGGGACTCCTTTATCGTGCTTTTCAGGCAGATAAGCACCTCCATAGATACGAATTAATTTACCGGCATTTTCCATTTCCCTTAAATCTCGACGAATTGTTTCCTCGGAGCAGTCAAGATATTCACTTAACGAGGAAACCAATATACTGCCATTTTTCTTTAATTGCTCCTCTATTTTCAGTTGTCTCTCATGTTTTATCATTTTTTGTATCCTCCCTTATTCAGTGTTGATTTTGATTTCTTATAAGGTTATTTTACATCAATGTCAAATACTAAGTTATTGAAAAATAGAATTAGAAAACAAAATAGCAAAAATGATTGGATTTAGTTTTAGGTAAATATAGAAAATCGGTCAAAGAACCACAATCGACAGGTCAAATATACAACAAAATCAGAATATAATCAACAAAATATTGGTTCAAAACAGAAATAAACAGTCAAAATCAGTCAAGAAAGCGTTTACAAAATTGTTTGGTGGTGATATCATCTTGGTGAAAAGATTTCTCTAAGAAAAAAGAGTGGAGATGGAGGTGAGGTATTATATTTTTTGAATAAAATAAAATTTGAGTCAAATTTTAGAAACTAGAGAGATCGATATTATATTGCGTACTTAGTTACACAGGAGGAGAAAATGAACAAAAAAGGTAGTATATTTGGGTTATTACCACTCATTATTTTTTTGGTTTTGTACATGGGTACAGGATTAGGCACTGGAAGCTTTGATAATATGCCATTGATGATCGGAATTGCGATTGCATCTGGAGTGGCTTTAATGTTGTCAAAAAAGGATAAGAAAATATCATTTGATGAAAAAGTTGATCTTTATTGTAAAGGCGGTGGAGAGCAAACCTTAATTTTAATGGTATTAATTTTCCTGCTTGCCGGAGCATTTGGTGGTGTTGCCAGAGCTATGGGAGCAGCTGATTCAATCATTAATTTTGGACTAAGTATTTTACCGAGTTCCTTATTGTTGCCGGGCATTTTCCTGATCGGATGCTTGTTAAGTTTTTCGATGGGAACATCAATGGGGACAGTTGCTACGTTAATGCCGATTGCAATCAGTTTGTCTAATGCTACGGGCATCAATATTTGTTTGATTTCTGGTGCTGTTGTCGGCGGTGCTATGTTTGGAGACAATTTAAGCTTTATCTCGGATACGACGATTGCGGCAACAAGGACACAGGAAGTATCAATGAAAACAAAATTCTACGCTAACATTCTCATGGTACTTCCTGCAGTTATTATAACATGTATTCTACTTGGATTTGCAGCATCAGGCTCAACACAATTAACAGATATTGGAAGTTATAGTTTTATTAATATTTTGCCATATATTTTGGTTATAGTTCTGTCTTTGCTGGGGATGAATGTTATTCAGGTAATGACCATTGGTATTTTATCAGGCATTGTCATCGGTTGCTTTAATGGCTCGTTTAATTTGGTTGAGTCCTTAACTGTAATTCATGATGGGGCTGTAGGTATGGAAGATATGGCTTTAATCGCTATTTTAGTTGGCGGATTAGTTGAAGTCATGAAACATTTTGGCGGTATCGACTATTTACTGGGTGCTTTAACCAAAAATGTCAAAAGTTCCAAAGGTGGAGAGTTGGCAATTGCTGCGCTTGTCAGCCTTTTGGATATTGCCACGACTAACAATACCATTTCTATTATTGCAGCTGGTCCGATTGCACGAGATATTGCAGATAAATATGGAATTGCCAGAGCAAGAGTTGCAAGTATTCTAGATTTGTTCTCCAGTGCATTTAATGGCTTGCTTCCGTATGCTGGTCAACTATTAGTTGCTGGTGGTATGGCGGGCGTAACACCGATGTCAATTATGCCTTATGTATGGTATTGCATGTTAATGATCGTATGCGCAATTATCTTTATTATTATTGGTTTTCCAAAATTGAAAATGTTTGATACTGAAACTGATAATATTCATAAAGAACACGATATTGTTATTGAAGAAATGAAAGCTTAGAGGTGTGGAACTATGGATAAATACGCAGAACATTTTTTGCTGGATACAGAAGAAGCAAAGCGCTATGTTGTAGATCGGATACATTATTTTGAAAATTCAGATGATTTAGAAGCTTTTGAAATCGGGGATGGAAACATTAATTACGTGTTTAAAGTGATAAATCAAAAAACAGGTCGCTCGATTGTATTAAAACAAGCAGATAAATTTCTTCGCTCCTCAGGACGTCCATTAGACGTTTATAGAAATAAAATCGAAGCCGAGATTCTTCAGTGGGAAGGTGACTTGGCAAAAGGATATGTTCCGGAGGTTTATAACTATGATGAAACGATGTGCGTATTAGCCATGGAAGATATTTCAGATTATAAAAATATGCGGAAAGAGTTAATGCAGGGAAAAACCTTTCCGCATTTCCCGCAATGGATTTCTGATTTTCTAGCTAGTACGTTATTGCCAACAACAGATTTAGTGTTTGATCGCCATGAAAAAAAGAAAAAAGTTCGTTTATTTACTAATATCGAATTATGTGATATTACGGAAGACTTAGTTTTAACAGAACCATATGAAGATTATAAACATAGAAATATAATCTATCCCGGAAACGAAAAATTTGTTGAAGAGTTTTTATACAAAGATACCGCATTGAGGGCGGAAGTAGCTAAATTACGTAATACATTTATGAATAATGCACAAGCTCTATTGCATGGAGACTTGCATTCGGGCTCTATCTTTATTAATAACAAGGGGTTGAAAGTCATTGATCCAGAATTTGCCTTTTACGGCCCAATGGGCTATGACATTGGAAATGTTATTGGCAACATGTTCTTTTCGTGGGCATATGCATATTACGGAAAGAAAACATCAGATTACTTTTTGAACTGGATTGAGGATTCTATTGCGCAGACATTTACTTTAACTATGAAAAAATTAGAGGAAAAGTATGATCAAATAGTTTCGTTTTCTTTATATAGAGAAAATGATTTTAAAACAAGCTATCTTAAATCGGTGCAGGCAGATACATTAGGATATGCAGGAACAGAAATCATTCGCCGAGTAGTGGGTGATTCAAAAGTGATTGAAGTTACATCTATTGAGGATAAAGCATTAAGAGTTAACTTAGAGAGAGCACTGATAAAAATGGGCATATATCTTATTAAGAATAGAAATGAGATATGCAGTGGAAATGAGATCACAGAGCAATTTCGTTTAATTCTATCATAAGGAAGGTGTAAAGATGGAACGAAAAGATGAGGGTTTGGCTTTTTTATTAAAATATGAAAATGTTGCATGGTTTGAAGATGGTAAGGTTCGAATACTAGATCGCAGGATATATCCGACAGAAATTCAGTTTGTTGAATGTTGTACATATCAAGAAGTGACGAAGGCAGTGCATGATATGGTGACTCAAAGTGCAGGACCATACACAGCGATTGGTATGGGCATGGCTTTAGCTGCATGGCAGGCCAGAGATTTAAATCAGAAAGATTTTTGGGATTTTATGAGCAAGGCAGCAGATTCATTAAGTCATGCAAGACCAACAACGTATAATCGCTATAAACAAATAACAGATGGATGTTTAGAAAGTGCAAAAAAAGCTGTTAAAAATGGTGAGTGTCCTTATCAATCAATATTTGAAGCAACGATTGAATCACTGAATAGAAGATACTCCACAATGGAAAAAGTGGCAGAATATTTAGTGGATTTAATTCCAGATAATGGAAATGTTTTAACACAGTGTTTTGGAGAAACCATCAATGGAATGATGTGTAGAGTAGCGAAAAGAAGAGGCAAGAAAATACATTTCTACCATGCTGAAACTCGTCCTTATCTTCAAGGAGCAAGACTAACAAGTAGTGTCAGCGTAGACATGGGATTTGAGGCAACTGTATTAACAGATAACATGATTGCTTATACAATGAAATATAAAAACATTGATTTGTTTACCTCTGCTGCAGATACGATTGCCAGAGATGGAAGTATAGCCAATAAAATTGGGACATTCCAAATCGCAATTTTAGCTGATTACTTCGGAATTCCGTACTTTGTTACAGGTATTCCTGATGCAGATAAAGTTGCGGGGAAGGATATTGTAATTGAAGAAAGAGATCCAAAACAAGTGTTGGAATACAGAGGGATTAAAAATACTTTACCAATGGTTGATGCAATTTATCCGTCATTTGATATTACACCTCCTCGCTTAATAAGCGGTGTGGTTACTGATAAAGGTGTTTTTAGTCCTTATGATTTAAAGACGTATTTTGAAAAAGGTACTACAAAATTTTATTAGAATTGGAGGTTATTGATGAAAGTATATGTTCGTGCTCCAATGTCAGATAAAAGACTGAGAGAACTAAGAGAAATTTTTAAAGAAGTTGTTTATGAACCGTGGAATGATACAGGTGAAAGATATTATGAATCCGAAATGTTGGCTCACCTGCTGAAAGTAAAACCGGATATTTTAATTACTGAGTTAGATCACATTACGGATAAAGTGTTGGAAGGTTATAATGGGTTACAGGTTATTGGTGATTGTCGTGCCAATCCGGCAAATATTGATATAAATGCATGTACTAGGTATAAAATTCCTGTGTTATGTACACCGGCAAGAAACTGTCAGGCTGTAGCGGAAATGCTGGTGGGATTATTAATAAATTTTATGAGAAATATATTACCGGCTGTTCAATGGGCAAAAGAAGGGAACTGGAAAGAAGGTACAACTCCTTACTATTTATGGATGGGCAATGAATTGCAGGGAAAGACAGTAGGGTTTGTTGGTTTTGGTGCTGTTGGGCATACAGCCGCAAACTTACTAAAGTCTTTTGGATGCGACATCCTATATTATGATCCCTTTGTAAAAGCCGATGAAGATGCGTTTAGGAGAGTGGGTTTAGAAGATATATTTAGATTTTCTGATATAGTATCCATACACTTGCCGGTTAATGCCTCAACTAGAAATATGATTGATCGGAAGCTATTGTCATTGATGAAGTCAACGGCCATATTTGTGAATACAGCTAGAAGTGCTGTTGTAGATAATGATGCATTATTGGAAATTTTAAAATCTAATAAAATTCTTGGAGCAATTTTAGATGTACTGCCCCAAGAACCTCCAAAGGCAGAAGAATTTAATAAGTTTGATTTACCAAATGTATTATTAACACCGCATATTTGTGGAGCCAGTTATGAGGTTACTGATCATCAATCAGATATTATTGTGGATCGATTGCGCAACTGGATGTTAAAAAGAGATTTAGAACGAACAGTCTTTAACTATAAAGAACTGGAGCATGATTTATGAACAAATATCTAATTGTTGATTTAGGAACCGGAAACTCCAGGGTGGCTTTAGTTAACGAAATAGGAGAGTTGATAGATATTTCTTCTTTTGAAAATAAATACTATAAAGACCAAAGTTATGACGATGCTCAATACTTTTCGCCGAATTATTGGCAGAGACAGGTAATGAATTCTATAAAAGAGATTATTTCAAAGCATCCAGGTATTCATATTGATGCTATTTCATCTTCTGGAGCCAGACAATCAAGTGTTCTTATAGATAAAAAGGGTGATAGTTTAATAGGTTTGCCAAATATTGATAATCGAGGGAAGTCTTTTATGAAAGATATTGCTAACAAAAGTGATATCTATCATTGCACCGGAAGCTGGGTTACAGAAGATTGTATTGCTTCAAAAATATATGGATTAAAAAAGGTTAGAAGCGATCTTTATGACCAAGTAGGAACATTTACAAGTTTAAGTGAATGGATAGGCTATATTTTGACTGGAAATTTGTGTATTGAGTTTTCTCAGGCTACAGAAACATTACTGTTTGATTTAGATAAACATGATTTCTCTGAAGAATTAATTCGTGCATTTTCATTGCAGGATATTGAAATGCCGTGTCTGGCAAAAGCTGGTGATAAATTGGGAAATCTAAAGCAAAGTGTTTTAGAGGATTTAGGTATTTCCTATGATATACCATTTATTATAGGTGGTGCGGATACGCAGATTGCGCTAAAAGGAGCAGGGATAAAAAAAGGAGATATCGGAATTGTATCTGGGACAACTTCTCCGGTTGTTACTCTTGCCAAAGATAAGTACACAGATATAGATCAAAGGTGTTGGACTGGACTTTATCTTGGTGGAGAAATGTTTCAGGTTGAAACAAATCCTGGTGTGACCGGATTAAATTATCAGAGAATAAGGAATTTACTGTTTGATAAAGTATCTTATGATGATTTAGAGTTTGCATTAGATCAAGTTGGAGAAATCAAATGCGTTGCATTTTTCACATCTCTGGATTTTGAAAACGCAAGAGGTTATCCAACAGGAGGATTTTTTATAAAGCCACCGTTTTCTCAAGACTTACATAGAGAGGATATGGCATGGGCCATTGTTGCAGATATAGCCTGTTCCATATATCATCAATATTCACAATTGATTTCTATGACAGGTGATAGGAAAAAGAGGATACTTTGTTGCGGAGGTGGATTTCAATCAAAAATATTAAGACAACACCTTGCAGATTTAATAGGTAAAAAAATCTATTTACCTCATAATTACCATCAATCTTCTGTTCTGGGAGGTGTAGTGGTGTGTAATGATTATTTTAACCTTCATTCAAATTTTGATGATAGTTTTATTGTTGTGGAACCAGATATAGAGCACAATCTGATTCATGATTACTATAAAAAGTGGGAAAGGCATAGAAATAGAATTATGACAACAAGGGAGGATGTTTAAATATGTTAATGGAGAAAGCGCGACAAGAAATTGTGGATTATGGGAAAAAGATGAGTGCTGCCAGGCTGACTAGCGGAACATCAGGCAATTTAAGTGTATATGATGCCAAAACAGGGTACATGGCTATTTCACCATCGGGAGTCGGATATTTTGATACTAAACCGGAAGACATAGTTATTATGAAATTAGATGGTACAATTGTTGAAGGGACTATGAAGCCTTCCAGTGAACATGCATTGCATGCAACAATTTATAAGACGCATCCTGATGCCAGAGCGATTGTTCATGCACATGCAACTTACTGTACTACATTCGCTTGTTTAAATCAGCCTATTAGAGCATGTCATTATCTGATTGCCGGAGCTGAGTGTGCAACTATACCATGTGCTGATTATGCAACTTATGGAACAGAAGAATTGGCGGAAAAGGTTGAAGCCGTAAAAAGTGACGGATTAGCAATGCTACTGGCAAACCATGGTATGGTCGCATTTGGGCCAAATATGTCAAAGGCCTTTAATGTAGCAGAAAACGTTGAGTGGATGGCAGAAATTCAGTGGCGCGCAATGTGTGTTGGTACACCATCTATTTTATCGGATAAGGAAATTGCAAATGTGATTGAACATTTTAAGACATATGGACAAGTAAAAGAAGGAGAAACCGGTAAAGGCGGTTATTAATTCTAAATATAATCTTTAAAAGCCGTAGAGTAATAGATAGCTCTGCGGCTTTTTTAGGCTCAAAATTATATAAAAGTAATTATAGTGAATCTATCATGTAGTATTGTTTCATTTCGTTTTCTGTCATTTTTATTAGTTGTTCAAAATCTTCTTTTATTTCACATTCCCAAAGTATGATAACATGCCAACCCAAATTTCGAAGCTTTTTGTGATTGGCCAAATCGTTTTTCACATTTTGTTCAAATTTTATTTTCCAGAAATCCGTATGTGTCTTAGGCATTGTAGCCAGTTTGCAATTGTGTCTGTGCCAAAAGCATCCATTAATAAATATCACGGTATGATACTTAGGTAAAACAATATCCGGTTTTCCGGGAAGGGTAGATACATTTATTCTGTATCTAAATCCATCATGAAAAAGTCTTTTTCGAACCAATATTTCTAGACTTGTATTCTTAGATTTAATATGAGACATATTTCGATGTCTTTGTTCTTTAGTCATGGTATCCATAGCCTTATTATACATGATTGGAATTAATTAGAAGAGATACATATTTAATAGTTCTGGGGAATGGTATGAGTATTGGAGTACTTTATGAAGCAATGAGATATAAGTTAAGGCATCAAATTAGAGAGGTGATGATCTAGCCTTATTTGGCTAGAGCTTAAAGAGGAGTCATTATTAAAGTGCAGCAATTTAGAGGTAGGAAGAAAAATGGCAGAGGTTTAATTTTAGCTTTTGGTTTATGTCAAAAATTATGAAAAAATCGTTATCAATATGCTCTTGCATAAAAACACTAGAGAGGTTAACAAAAGTCCACTTCTTCTTAGTGAATGCTAATATAAGTATATGTTTTACTTTTAGAATATGATATCATTATATCCGTTAAATATTGAATAAATGTTAACATACATATAAAGAGGAGTGTAAATATGAATGGTAAGGTTTGCTATAACAATTTATTCAAATTGTTGATAGACAAAGGACTTAGAAAAAGTGAATTAGCAAGAAGGTGCAATTTAAGTTCGCCTACAATGGCAAAACTATCAAAAAATGAATATGTTTCCATGGATGTTTTGGTGCGGATATGCCAAGAATTGGATTGCACATTAAATGATATTGTTGTAGTAGCAAGAAAAGAAAGCAATGCCTATGAAATCAATAAATAGTAAAAGTATTCTTGACTGTGATGAAATTGAAGAAGAAGTTCACAATCAAGAAAACAATGAGTTTATAGAAAGATTACTCGACTTACCCGATTACGAGTGTGCTGCATTATTTAAAAGAACTGACATGAATGATGCAGATTCTGAAGTTACAATTAAATCATGCAGTTTACATGACTGTTTTGAAATGGTGGAATATGTCGATGCAAAAATCGGAGTAGATATTTTTAATGACGGAGGTTTCATTACCTTTATAGTTTACGGTCAGCATTATAAGAAGAACGAAAAGTTTTATAATGTTCAACATGCAATACAAATCAGACCATTTGATGAAAATAAAGGGTATGGTTATCTTTTTTAGAAAGTGATGGATTTTATGAAATATAGTGTAGTTGATTTATTTTGCGGAGCAGGGGGATTGTCCAAAGGTTTTCTAGATGCCGGGTTCGATGTCAAATTAGGCGTTGATTTTGATGATGCTGCTTTAAAGACCTTTGCAAATAACCACGGGAATGCCGTAGCGCAGAAATTAGATCTGTTTAATCTGGATAACGTTGTAGAAATTAAGAATATATTAACTAATTTAGGAACAGAACAATTAGATGTTTTGATAGGAGGCCCTCCTTGCCAAGGATTTTCGTTAGCCGGAAACCGTATCGAATCCGATGAAAGAAATACCTTATACACAGCGATGGTTAAAACGGCAGAATTATTAAAACCTAGAGTAGTTTTATTGGAAAATGTTCCAGGAATGCTTACGTTGTACAAAGGAAAAGTTAAACAACGAATATTTGAGGATTTTGAAAATTTGGGCTATACCATGAACGTAAAAGTTCTTTATGCACCTGAGTACGGAATACCTCAAATTAGAAAGAGAGCATTTTTTATTGGCCTGCGAGATTCAAATGAAAAGTTTGAATACCCAGAACCGATATTAAATGAGGATAACTTTATTACATGCGAACAAGCAATCAGTGATTTGCCAAGTTTAGAAAACGATGATGATTACAGCTTGGATAAAACGAGAGAATATATGAGTGATCCTAAAACGGAATATCAGACAAAAATGCGAGAAAAATCGCAGAAAGTCTATAATCATGTACCAACTAAACATATTCAAAAAACTATAGATCATATTAAATTAGTACCAGACGGGGGGAAATATACTGATTTGCCGCCAGAGCTGTCTAAAAATTTTAAATATCACGAAAGTTTACACAGGTATAACAGTAAAAAGCCTTCTTTAACCATAGATACAGGACATAGAACTCATTTTCATTATAAATATAATCGAATACCTACGGTTAGAGAAAATGCGAGATTGCAGAGCTTCCCAGATGACTTTATCTTCTTTGGTAATAAGCAACAGCAATATAAGCAGGTGGGAAATGCGGTCCCCCCGTTATTGGGGTATGCTTTGGCGAACAGAATTAAGGAATATTTGGATGGTGACCACGATGAGCGATAAAATAAGATTTATTGATTTATTTGCCGGTTGCGGAGGCTTGTTAGATGGCTTTATGAAAGCCGGAAACTATGAACCGGTCGCTTCGGTAGAATGGGAAAAAGCACCTGTGGATGTGCTTAAAAATCGGCTGAAGACCAAGTGGAACATTCAGAACGCTGATGAGGAAGTTATTAGATTTGATATGCAGCGCGAAGAAGAATTATTCAATGGTTTTGACGATGAAGAATATGGTAAACATCCCGGATTAGATTATTTAGTTGGAAAAAATGGAATTGATATCGTAATTGGAGGCCCTCCTTGCCAAGCGTATTCTGTTGCCGGAAGAAATGCGAACAGGATGGTTGGCGATTATCGAAATTATCTTTTTGAGCATTATATTTCAGTAATCAACAGATATAGACCTAAATTGTTTGTGTTTGAAAACGTACCTGGAATGTTGTCCGCAATGCCTGATGGAACATTAATCACGGATTTAATAAAACGCGATTTGAATAGTGTAGGTTATGAAATAATCGATGATATCAAAGACTTTGCGTTGATCGACACCAGTGAATTTGGAGTTCCTCAAACCAGAAAGCGTGTAATTTTAGTTGGTATTGATAAAACACGTTGCAAAGATCCTCAAAGCCTGTTAAAAAATTTTTATACCGAAATTCTTGATAAGTATAAAGTCAACAAAAAGGTAAGTATTCACGAAGCTATAGGTGATCTTCCTCCTCTATATCCGGTTGAACCGTATAAGAAAAACGGAAGAAACATCTCACACAAAGGTAATCAAAAAGTCAATATATCTTGGCATGAGGCTCGTTATCAAAATGAAAGAGATATAAAAGTCCTAAGGGAACTTGCGGAGGATATAGAGTCTGGCCGCAATGAATATAGGTCTACAGAGAAATTAATTGAACTGTATGAAAAGACAACCGGTAAGAAAACGTCTGTACATAAATATCATGTATTAAGAAAAGATGAGCCCAGCACAACAATTCTTGCCCATTTGTATAAGGACGGGTTCAGATTTATTCATTATGATCCCAAGCAAGCTAGAACATTGACTGTTAGAGAAGCGGCTAGAATTCAAACATTTGATGATGATTTCGAATTTCCTTGTTCGATGGGAGCGGCATACAAAATGATTGGGAATGCTGTTCCAAGTTTATTTGCAGTGAAATTGGCTAAGGGAATTCGTGAAGTCTACAATGTATTATTAGAAAAGGAGTAATAGTATGCCAGCGATTGTAAATAATCATAATTTCCTTTATTTCGATAGCTTAATTAGAAATCAGAGAGCAAATTCAATTCTGTCTTTTATTATGGCAACATATCATTCTAAAGACAATGTCGGGCACGTTGATCAAGAAAAGGTTGCTAGAAGGTTGATTGATGCTTATAACTTATTTCGAAATGATATTCGAAAAAGCGAAACAGGCAGTGGTAATTACCCAGGAACAATTGAAAAATTTAAAAAACAATATACTTTAGGACGAGAATTTGGGGTATGGACCGGAAAAGATTTAAATTTATCATATTTGGCTGAAAAAGTAGCAAAACAAGAGATCACCATAAGAGAATATTTATCTATTGCTTTATTTAATTTTGTAGAACCAGTTAATCAGAAAATGATAAATCCTTTAAAAATAGTATTTGAAGGAATGATAAATAATGGATTAGATACTATTGATACAAATAAAGTAAAATATTTTTTTGAACAAAACGAGATTCCTGTTGACCCGATAGATGAAACCACAGGAGAGAATAAGAAAAATAATAATGCATTAAATTCATTATATGATTTACTCGAAAATACAGTTTTTTTTACTTACAATGCAGAAAACAAGACACTCACGTATTGTTTTCCTAAACCCCTAAATGAAGTTATCGCCAAGTTTAATACTCATTATTTATGTGATGATGGTTTTAATCTTGCTAAAACTGAAATTGGAAATGATCAAGAAAAATACTGCCAATACTTATTGAAAGATGTTCTGCATATACAAAATAAATGGGAGGAGACAAAAATGGGAAATTGCCTTGATATTACATTACATCCTAGGACTGATACAACACATCCTGTAAATCAAATTTTATACGGAGCGCCAGGTACAGGTAAAACGTACTCAACAGCAGAGCTGGCTATGGCAATAATAAAAAGGGAACCTTTTAAGTTGTCTGCATCTGCCGAAGAGAGACAACAAATCTTGGCACAATACAATCGATGTATTTCTGTAGGCAAAATTGTATTCACTACCTTTCATCAAAGTTACGGGTATGAGGAATTCATTCAGGGGTTGCGCCCTGATACAGATAGTTCTACTTTATCGTTTAAGACGACGGACGGAGTATTTAAACAAATTGCTGACAGGGCTATGTCTGATGGAGAGAATAATTATGTAATAATTATTGATGAAATCAATAGAGGCAATATTTCTAAAATTTTTGGAGAACTGATAACTTTAATCGAAGAGGATAAAAGATGGGGAGAGCCGAACCAACTGAATGTAACTCTTCCATCTGGAGAAGTTTTTGCTGTTCCAAATAATTTATATATAGTTGGAACAATGAATTCCGCCGACAAATCAATTTCACTTATTGATACTGCTTTAAGAAGAAGATTTTCTTTCGTCGAACAGAAGCCTGACAGTTCTCTTATATTGGATTTAAGTTTAAAGAAGTTGTTAGAAAATTTGAACAATCAATTAGTAAAAGATCTTAACAGTACTGATTTGTTGATTGGCCATTCATATTTTATTAACAAATCAATTGATGATTTACCATTTATTTTTAATTCAAGCATTATTCCGTTATTGTATGAATATTACTTTGATAACAGAAAAAAGGTTTTATCAATTATCAATTCTGTTTTGGACTCAGATAAGTTCAAAGTTATTGATGATAATGTTGGCCGGCTAAGAATTGAAGAAATACGGCAGTGATTCGTATGAGCATAAATAGATTAGAACACACGGTCATAAAAAATGATCATTTGTTTCAAGCATGGAAAAGAGAAGAAAGCTTGGCTGAATTAGAGTCTTTTTTGCAGTTTAACTGGGAACAAAGGAGCATTTTTTATGAAGACAGGAATCCAAACACCAAGCAACAATTCATAAAGTTCTTAAGTCACGGAGATATAAAAACGCATAATTATGTTGGGACAATTACATTTAACGGAGAAAAGCTAAATATATTTCCAAAAGTTTTTAGGCCATTGAGTGTTCAATGCTCGGATGAAAACTTATCTTTAAAGCATTTAATGGACAATATTGTTCAGTGGTTGGAATATTGCAATAGAATCAGCTATCCTTTTATTAACATTTTTGGAGAATTATCTGATTCGAAGGATTTTCTAGATTTATTTATTACTTTATATATAAATATGGTTTTAGATGCCATAGATCGAGGAATTTACTATCAATATGAAGAAGAGACCGAAGACTGTAAATGCATTAAGGGCAAATTTGATGTAAAGGATTATTTTATATCTAAAATCCCTGGTGGGGAATATGACCGGTTCAGCTGCACTTATTCAAATTTTCAAGCCGATAATATGGTTAACAGAATTATTAAATATACATGCATGTTATTGCTAAATGCTGCTTCAGATAAAAACTCTTTGAAAATCAGAAAAATTATAAATAAGCTCGATGAAGTGACTTTTGTGCGGTGCGTTCCGCAAGATTGTGACAACATCAGACTTAGTAAAATGCACCGAAAATATTATAGTATCTTGAATTTAAGCAAGATGTTTTTGTCAAATAAAACTTCAACTTTTGATATGGATATAAACGATACTTACTGTTTCCTCTTTCCGATGGAGCAACTGTTTGAAGGCTTTGTTGGAGGATATTTGTCAGAAGTACTCTCAGATCATGATGCAAAAGTTGAACTTCAAAAAAGTGATTTAAATTTAATTGATGATGTAATTTATAAAGGTCAGAACCTCGGACCTTCAAACAATATGAAACAGGATATCGTTGTGACAACGAAAAATAAAATGTTTGTTCTGGATACGAAGTATAAAGAAATAACGCGTTTTGAAGATCATGATGTCAAGAGCATTATTCGTAATGAAATTAGTCAATCAGATTTATATCAAATGTGTGAATATGCCCGAAAAAGAGGAGTTAACGATGTTTATTTATTATATCCTATGAATAGATACGAAGATCCGGAAAACGATTTCCCTTGTGGAATTAGCAAAAGTCCAACTGGCAACATTTTCATCCATTTTATTAGAATACCGTTTATTTTTGAAGAAAATGATTTTGAAGAACTCAAGAAAAAATTAAAGCGGACAATTCTCAAGATTTTCGATGTCAATTAATAAAGCATTAAAAGAGGAGGACCATCTTTATGAGCGAACCGAGAAAAGTAGGAATATTGGATTTACTGATTGGCAGTTCAGGGGCTCAATTTGTAATTCCGGTGTATCAAAGAAATTATACATGGAAAGCCAATAGTGAAGTTAAACAATATTTAGAAGATTTGGAAAATATACTTAATGGACGTTACAAATCTCATTTTTTGGGAATTTTTATCTATTTGGAAAAAAACATTAATTATGCTTCAAGAGAATACTCGGTTATAGATGGTCAGCAAAGACTAACAACAACTTTTTTGCTTCTTTATGCTATTAAGCACTTGTTGATGGATGAAGGAAACAGAGAAGAGTCTGAAAGATTGAATGGTCAATTCTTAATTAATCCTTATTCTGAAAATGTCAAATATAAATTAAAACCGTCTGTTTCGGATGATGATGCTTATAAGTGTATAGTTGAAAATAGATTAGAAGATACAAAAGATAAAAACAACTCCAATGTATACAAGAACTATGAGTATATCATAGATTCTTTAAAAAATAACATTTCTGCAAACTATCAATTAACAGAGATTCTAGATGCTTTGCGGCATTTCTATGTTGTTGTTATTCCGGTATCGGAAGAAGAAAATCCTCAGAAGATATTTGAAAGTATTAATGCTACGGGAGTAAAACTAACTTCTGCGGATCTGATTAAAAACTATTTATTAATGAATATGTCTAGTATTGATCAGGAAAACTATTACAGTAAGTACTGGGAGAAAATTGAAGAGAGTGTATCTAAAGAATCTAAAGAATTGGAAGTTTTTTTCAGGATGTATCTGGCTATTAAAAAATTTGAACTTGTTTCTAAAGGTAATGTGTATAAAGAATTCGTATTTTGGACCGAGAAAAACTCATTCAATATTTTGGATTTATTCGATGATCTTTTGCAGTATGCTAAGATATATTATTTTATACGTAAACAGAATCTACGAGAAATACCTAAAGAATTGAAGGAACAAATTATAGATTTTAGAAAAGTTAATTCAGATCTTATTTTGCCTCTATATATGGAACTTGTAAAACTCTATAAAAATAGTCAACTTAATGCAGAAAAATTAAATAAATGCATGCTTATTATTAATTCATATATGATCAGAAGAAGTATATGTGATTTTGATTCCCAGAATATTTCCAGATTATTTCCTAAAGTATTAAAAAAGGTAATAGAAAAATCTAATCACAATTATGAAAAAATAGATACTGTTTTGAGTCAGGAATTGGTTGCTAAAAACGTTAATACAAGTAAAAGTTTTATGCCGACCGATAAGCAAATGGAAGAATTGCTTTCGGAAGCCAACGTTTATCAAAGGCCTGCTCTCAGAATAATTCTTGACAAAATAGAAATTGCAGATAACCCGGCTCCTGTCGATTTATCTTCCCTTAGCGTTGAACACCTTATGCCGCAAACGCCTACAGAAGAATGGCTTGAAGAATTAGATACTGCAAAGGAAGAATATGATACATATTTGCACAGATTGGGAAATTTAACTCTTGCTGCTAAATCAGATAATAGCAAGATGCAGAATTATATGTGGGATTATAAAAATGAGATTTTAAGATCAACAGGACATCTTAAATTGAATTCTGATTTATTAGAAATTAAAAGATGGGATTTTGATGAAATAAAAAAACGGACCAAGAAACTTATTACAAGAATTTGTGAGATTTATCCATATCCGGAAATAGATTTATCTGATATTCATGATGAAGACAAAGATATTGTTAATGAATCGACTGCCTTGGAAACAAGCAGAAAAAAACTATTTGAAGATAAGGATGTTTCATATCAGAAAAACAGAATTATTAAGACAAAAGATAATTTGAAAGGCTATATATTTAATTCATCGAAGCGATATTTCCAAGGTGGAAGAGAAAAATACTGGTTTGGATATAGAGTAAAGAATATAGAAGAAATCAGCATGTGCCGCGAACAATATCAAGTGCTCGTTTGCAGGGGGAAAGACACTATCGCGATTTCTATTCCTATACCATTCATAGAGCAAATCAAAGATTGCCTAAACTACTCTTTAGATAATAATGGCAAAATCAGCCATTATCATTTAGTTGTATTTGTAGACGAATGTCATGCTGCTTTATTGTTATCGAAACCAGAGTTAACAGAAATAGATATATCAAATTATATAATTTAAAAACTATGATTTTGCAATTATAGATTTACCACGTCAAATTAAAAAAAGGGGAGTGATATAATGAATATAAGTTTAAGTAAATTATTGAATCCGATACCTTATATCGTGATTCAAGAAAATGCTGAAATAAATACCGATGAAAATTCTGTTATATTTGGTTCCAACGGCATAGGTAAAACAACCATTTACAGACAATTAAAGGAGCAATATCCTGGTTTCGACTACTTAGATTATGATGAAGCCAAAAATCTGTTAAGTAAAAAACAAAAAAATATAGAAATTTCATTGGGGACAGAAAAAATAGAGCAATTATCACTTCGAAATGAAGAACTGAATAATCGTTTATCGGTGAAAAATAGGCTCAAAGATAAAAAAACAAACGATAAAATTACTACGCAAAAAAGTGCTCGAGAAGTATCAACAATTTTATCCAATATGATAAAAAAGGATAAAATAGAAAACCTTAAAATAACTGGAGAAGATTGTAACGGGATAGAAAAAGCGAGTGCATATATCCCGTTCGTTTTAAAAAACAAAGATAAACTGATCGATATCGCAGATATTACTGAAGATTTAAAAATAATAGACAAAAACTATTTAAAAAATGTTTTAAAGATTATCGATAAGCATTTATCGTCTTCAGATGATACCTGTCCGGTTTGCGGTTCCCGGGTATTAAACCTAAAAGAACAAGTCCAAGAAAAAATTAAAGTACTTTCAGAAATAAAAAATGAGCAATTGAAGTTATTTATATCCGAATATGATAAAAATAATCAAAATGGATCTACAATTCAAAGCGATTTTGATTCAGTAATAGAGGTTGCAAAAAAGTATGATGAAGAAATCCTTGTAGAATACTATATACTGGATGGCAATGCAGAAGAGATCCCAATAATTAATGACTTTATAAAAGAAAAGCACAAGATAGAAAAAGAATATAATGATTGTTTGGCTAAGCAGAATGAGTTGTTCAATTCGTTAAAAAACCAGCAACATCTGTATACTGATCACTTGAAACGTTACTTTAAAGCTGATGTAAAATTCGATGATGAAAAAAAGATTGTTACAATTTCTTTTGATCGCAGTGTTGAAGAACACAGTACAGGAGAGTTGAATTTAATTTTATTTATTACAAAAATCTTTGGTTATTTGGGGAATGATAAGGAGTGCCTGTTTATTGATGATCCTATCAGCAGTTACGATCTTGTAAATCAATATAATATTGTATTTCAATTATGCAAACTAATCGAAAATAAAGACAAACATGTAGTTGTATTTACGCATAATCCGGATGTTATCAATATTGTTAATTCTCAAAATAATAACGCTTATAAATATTTTTTCTTCGATCTTGTAAAAGGCAAAGTTATTATAAATGCTTTAGTACCAAATATTGGCAATAATCCCAATATTCTTAATCTTGATATTTTAGCAAATGAAGAAGATGAAAATGGCAAATACATATCATTGATGTTGAAAAGAAATGACAATGATCCAAGCGATTATCAAAGCTCAGTTTTACACTATGATAGCGATACTGGAATAGTTCCATTGGATGAAAGAGCTAACCAATACAAAGGATGTTCAAACCAGTTCTTTATCGATTATATCGAAAATAATGTTTATTCTAAAGAACTAGAACGAAGTGATTTTGATCATCTATGTAAATCAAAAATAATTGCTTTAACCGCTATAAGAATTTGGATTGAGTATAAGTTATGCAATTCGACATCTTTATGTTTAAAGCGCAAATTTGGAGAAAAAGTGGCTACATATTTCAAAAACAAAGATAAAATTACAATTCAATATCCCAATCTAACACGAGAAATGTTAATGAGCAAGAAAGTAATGTTAAATCAGAATTGTCATCAAAATAGTCAGATGCAACCATTTTATTATGCTTTATCGTTAAAATCAGATGATATTGTTTCAGAAATAGAGGAGATTAAGTTGGCCTTTCACCGTTAATAAGCATTTCTACAATAAAGCAAATGTTAATAACTATGAATTGTTTTCTGATTGATAAGACTTTGGTTCATCTTCAACCGAAGAAATGAATCTGTCGAAATCAGATTTTATTTCACATTCCCAAACAACAATCACATGCCATCCAAGATTTCTTAACAAAGCATAGTTTTTTTCATCGTTTTGTACGTTCTTTTCAAATTTATTCATCCAGTAATCAGAATTTGTTTTTGGGGTTGTGGCTCTTTTACTGAATATTCCAAAGTGGCGGAGCCATCTAATCCAACAAAATAGAGCCACTTATTCCAATCTAGAGAACCACTTAATCCAAATTATAGAGCCAGGTAATCCGATTTGAGAGCCATTCTCTCAAGGCGGCGTAGCCTGGTTTTTTTCGATCCTCTAATTTCTTAAGATATTTATGCGATAGTTATCGCATTCTTTAATATCTTGTGGAATTGGAGGTGTTTTATATGCGAGATTTAAAGAAAATCTTGAAGCTTAGAGCTTCAAATAAGAGTCAACGTTTTATTGCGGATTCTCTGAAAATATCCAGGAATACTGTCAGCCGGATATTTTCATTGGCAGACCAGAAAAAGCTGTGCACAGACGCGGATCTTTACGGTATCATTAAAAGTAAATCAACATTATCGGAATATTATTTATAGTCGATATAAGATGACTTATTGGCAATAAGGGCTATCTGATTCATATTGCTGCAAATGAGTCTTAGCTCGCTTAATATCTCCAGGTATTCCAGGTTTGGTTTGTTGTAGGGAACGATTTTATTGATCAAAGAGCGAAGATAAGGTTTAATGGATCTTCCGCTTTCTTTGGGCAATGCGTTTAATTTGATAAGCCCCGTTTCACTAAGACGGATCTTTTTTTGTCTGGTCATGCCTTTCCTAATTTCTTTAGCGTATAAAAAACCAACGTCTATGCGTTGGCTAATGTTATTGATAGTGTTTAAGACTTTTTTATTTCTCTGGTTTTCCATATGGCCATGGGATGATTTTGAATTCTTTTTAATTCATCGCCGTCATAAAGCAGTTCAGGGATATATTTCTTTCGTTTAAACTGTTCTATGAACATGGATTCATTTTTATCTAATACAAAGTGTGTGTTAAAAAAATCATTAATAGCTTGTTTAGCTTCTGGCAACGAAAAAAATTCTTTAGCATTGATAACAGGTATCAAAAATCTTTTGATATTATTTTGTGTAATAGAATCTAAGTTGTCTAAGTTAAAATCAAACATTCCATCTTCATTGCTGATTGCTCTATAGAATACCGCGCATCTTTTGATTTTTTTAATTTCTACTTCATTAAAAATCTTTGTATTTATCATGTAAAAGAAATCATAAAGGTCTCTTGGCGTTGAGCGAGCCATCAAAGCCACAAGTTTGCTTCCAAATATCTCGATGGGATCAACCGTTCGAGTTTCAACTTCGCCAATTAATCCATAGTTTTTGGTTTTTACAATCACCGGCTCATAGATATGAACTCTTAACATATAGTTTATTTCTATTTTGATGTTATCGAGATTTCCTCCGGAATTAATATAGGTTGCTTTAATGCTGTCAAGAGCATGATGTTCACGTATATCTTTACTAAGCTGATAACCGTTTTTTTTCAAATAATCAATGAGCAATGATTTGACTATTTTTCTATCCTTTAACATATCATCTCTAGAAGAATTGTTCGTGTAATCTAAATCGATATCGACTGATAATCGTGGTAAATCAAATATTGTTAAGTTTATAGCTGTCCCACCCTTTAACGCTAAGTGTTCAAATAAAAATTGTTCAGAACGTATATAGGACAATATATCGACTAAGCGAACAACTTTTTCATAGGTATCTCTTACATAATGGTGTTGATCAGCTTCTTTTTGTAATTGTCTTTTATTAAAGTTCATTCATATCACTTCCTTTACTTAGTATTGTTGAAATATAGTGAGGAACACAAACATTCCACTTTTTATCTAATGTTGTATTGGGTATCTTTTTAGAAGTATTCAGATAACATTTTGATGAACCGATTTTTGATTGCAAATAATCAAGGGCGGCATCACTGATACCGAGATTGGTTTTAAATGTTTCTAAAATATAACCGGATCGCTGGTATAAAACTTTTTTGTTATAAAAGTCTAGTATTTCTAATAACTTATTTTCGTTTATATTGTGAATGCTATTAAATGCTCGATAGATTTCCTCTATGCCGCCGGCTAAATCAATTTGATCAATACAATCGATCATTGTTCTTTCGATGCTCGTGATTCTGAGCCCATCATAATTGGATTCTATTTGCAGATCGCATTTGCTTTGAACAAAATGATAAGTGATATATTCAAATTCAAAATCATTCACTCTGTTATTTCCGGAATATACAAGCTCGTTAAATACTTGATTGTTGAAACCGCGGTATTCTAAAGCAGAATGATAGGATATATAATTACCGCGACCGAGTTTTGTAGCAATTATATATTTGTTGTAAAGCGGACTATTATTTACGATATCCATTGCAACATAATAATTGTGTTTCACTCTTTTGATATATCCTTTTTTAAGAGAGCGTGATAAAAATGATTCAGCCGTTTTAGGATTTTGAATCACTTTTTCAATATCTTTTTTTGAGAAAACTCCTAAATCTAAAATTTCATCATAGTATTTCACATCCATCACCTAGTTAAATATTATCATAAAAACCTTTAAAAAGTGAGGTTATTATGCAAAATTTTAACTATATTTTATATCACATTCCATGTCATACGATCTTAGGGATATTCCTTAAAGTTAATTTGGAATGGTGGTGGGGCCATTATTCAATTTCTTAAACTGATTTTGAGCTTATACAGTTTCTTGAGGTCATCATACAATTTGTTGTGTTCTTTATCTATGGTTTTGATACGTTCTTGATTTCTGGATTTCTTCTTTTCAAAGGTAGAAATGTTATAAAGAATTTCTTTGTACATTAGCACTCCTGGTCTTTCGATTTATTGCGTTCCGATTTTCCAATGACCTTGAAATGATCTTCGCCAGGAATTAGTCCAAGACTTGATCCGTTCTCCCAAGACATGTGAATCGTACCGGCATCATCAACATGATCGACTGTGCCGATGGAACCTGGGGCAACAGCATGATAAGGATCATCCATTTGGATACACTGGATTTTTGTTCCTGGAGTATACTGTTTTTTTAATCTTTCTACTTGTCTTAATTCATTACCAATTGAGTATTTGTTCATATTCTAAAAATCTCCTTTACAAATTTGATTATAAAAAGAAGATATTACCAAAAAATGACCGGATGAGATTTTTTTATTTTCTTTTTGTGAGTACCCATCAAATATCCCTAAAAAGTTTGTAAACCTCTTGTATCGACATACAGATCCATAGAGGTTCAGATCATCTTTAGAGTCGCTATGCTTGACTGACAAATATAAGTTCTTATCTTCTCCGGAATGTTTCTACTCTTTCTATGGTTAAATTGCCATTCATATTCTGCATAATATAAGGGAAGCATTCTTTTTCCTATACTATGGAATATATGCAATAATTGGTGATTGAAACTCGAAGCGATTTTGTTCAGAAAATACAGTCGATGTTCCTCTTGATCATAGTCGATCTTCTCATTCTGGACCTGCATTTTTGCTTTTAAGATATTGTAGATGGATATACCATCCGTATTCTGTTTCCTGTCTTGGGACATGACAACATACTGATCAAAAAAATTTTCAATATTCTCTCCGGAATCAACCGTCATTTCCTTTAGCTTCACAAAAAGAGGGTATTGGTTCTCCTGTTCCGTGGAGAGCACTACTAAAAAAGGCTGTTTATGGGTCCCCAATCTACGTTTTCCATTATGAGAGGGAGCACCTAGGCAACATCCGATTCATAAAAACTCGAATCCAGAGATTTCTTGGAATTCGAGTTTCTCATAAGGATTCGAGCTTTTGTTTGTTGCAGACAGGCAGTTTTATAGTTCATTTTCAATTCTTCGGAAAGCTGTAAACTGGAGATTCCCTTTTTTGCGGTGAAGATCAGGAACAAACCATACAGAAGAATATTTAAAGGCAGCTTATTGTCCTGAAAGATCGTATTGGACAGGAGCCTTTCATCGTGTTTGCAATGTGAACAGTGGGAACATTTTTAACCTGCGGCCCAAAGGGCTGTTATATTTATTGTGTTGATGAAAAGTTAAAAGAGTATTTGGAAATGCGATTGTCAGGGTCAGGGAAATAGGTAGTTATTAGAGCACTGTATAAATCGGCTTTATTTATAATTCTACGAAAACAAGAGAAAAGCTATCTTTGAGTGTTTAAATAAGCAAAATGATTTAGCTTATTTTTCACTTTATTAGCTTAAATAAGCATATATTTAGTTTATTTATTGAAATAAGCTAAATACATTGATGGTAGGGGATATTCTTTGACATATAAAGGATATTTTCTATGATTAATAAAATACTCTTAAACAGTCTAAAACTGATAGAACTCGAATTCATTCAAAACCTCATTTATAAATTGACAAGCGATAGAGTAATTTGGATACAATAAATTCAGGAAAAATTAAATGTAATGTATCTCGTTGTTCTTGTTGAGGATCTTTTCATTTTGTAGAAAATGGATTAAAAAAACACAGGAAAAAAGTCTCTTTGTAGAGATTGTGGAAAAATCTTCAGAGATACAATAAATATCGTTTTTCTCTTACAAGGAGCCACTACCACATATGGCTAACCTTTATTGCCTGTGAACTTCATCAGATGAAACTGGAATAAGAGGCTGTGGCTGTAGGCAAGAGCAAAATGATCTGTTTTCATATCCGTCATAAGCTTTATGCAGCGATTGGAGTTCATATTCGGAATACTCTTTTAAAAGAAATCGTCAAGATTGACAGTGCATTTACCAGTATCAATCTAAAAGGTATGAAATCTAAGGATATGTCCCGAAAAAAGTAAAATTCGAGGCAAATCAAAGACAGATATGAACTATCAATGAGTTCGGTTACCTTTATCCACTATGATTTTAGAACATTTATAGATGTTCAATAACTCTAAGGCCAATATCATATTTTAGAATTCTCTTTTATTTTGAAATTTAATATTAAAGTGAGCATATTTCTGTTGATAAAAATGTTGACAGCCTTTGCACTTAATGACATAAAGATGACGTGTCATGTAAGGAGGAAAATATGCAAAAAACAATTAAAGGAAGCGAACAACTTGGTAAAAAGATCAAGAAAAGAAGAGAAGAATTAAATTTAACAATTGAAGAAGCTGCTTCTCGTGCAAACGTAGGGACAAAAACATGGTATCGATATGAATCTGGAGAATCAATCCGCCAAGATAAATGTAGAGGGATTTGTAAAGCTTTGAATTGGCGGATACTCCCAGAACAGGATGAAACAGATAGTAAAATGTTAATTCAAGAATATAAAGATCACTCAAATTGGTCCACTTATCTGGAAGAACAATTTGGAGATTATGCTTCTTTATCTTTTGCGGTGGGAAGTGATATTTTATATGATTATATAAGAGAAGATATGGAAGCTCTTTCATCTTTGCCAGTGGGAGCGCATATAGGTCAGTTAGATGTATCATGGATGAAAGATAGTCTTCCTCCGCAATTTTTAATGCATTATGATTATGAGTTTCTTTATCATATGTTTTGTACATTACAATGTATCATTCAAAATGCTAAGAGTGGAGCTCCTATTATTGCGCACAGTGTAATGGAAGAGTTGATCATCTATCTTTGTAATGAAGAAGGAATCGTTTTTATAGAGATGGATGGGGAAGTCGATGACGAAGAGTTTCAAAGAGATGATCTTGAAGAATGGGTGTTTGATTTGTTTGATGATATAGATATTATTACTTTTCTATATTCTAATATTTTTTTAGACAAGGACCATGCATATCATTTCTCACATTGGCATGATTTACAGTTTTATGTAAAAAACCAAAACGATGATTACGAATAATTTGAAAAATCAGGAGATAATATATGTTTGAAAAAATGAAATGGGAAGATGTTTACAGTCTTTGGAAGCAAAACAGTTATCAATTTCCAGAGATCTTGACAGATCCCTCATTTGCAGAAACAATTTTTGTTCAATATAACAGGGAATGATGTATTTATGGATATGATTGGTTGACTGTAAAAGAAGCTGAGGCAAGAAAAAAACTAATTATGAAGAATCCGATTGAATTTCTTTACTTGACAAAACCAAGTAATAAAGGAACGATTCAAACGGCGCAAATGTTAATGGCGGCTAAGAATCAAGAAGAAAAAGTGGCAATTTGGATAGCAGCTACTGCAAATGAGTTATTGGAGTGCTCCTTTGAAAGTAGAATTTGAAAATATGCAAAAATTCTAGAAATGACAGCAAGAGGTTTTCTTAGAGACAGGTATCAAATATGGCATCACGCAATGAGAAAACTGGTTCCTGAAATAATGATACCTTACAATATTTTAGATAATTTTATATGTAAAGATTTTGATGTAGCCATGGAGCTTATTCAACTAAATACATTGTTAATACAGAATAATTATAAAATATTTCTTTATTCATCATTAAAAGAGGGAGAAAGTATTGGATATAGTTATCGATTAGACTCCAGGTGATTTTTCCAATTTACAAAAGATTTAAAAAGTACGTTGTAAGAGACACAGGTGGATAAAAGGCAGTTATTAGAGTTCTATATAAATTGGCTATATTTGTAACTCTACTAAAATAAGAGAAAAAGCTATACTTTGAGTGTTTAGATAAACAAAATGATTTAGTTTATTTTGCTTTTAGTTAGTTTAAATTAGGAAGGTTTTAGCTTTTATTTGACGCAGATATAAATATATTTAGCTTTTTTATCGAAGGAGGCTCTTATGAATATACGAACCGCATCTATGCAGGATATTGAAGAAATCAGTGCTATAGAGAATGAATGTTTTCCACCGGAACAGGCGTGTACAAAAGGACAGTTTAAACAAAGATTGACTTATTATCCTGAGCATTTTTGGTTGTTAGAAAGCGATGGAAAAATCATCAGCTTTGTTGATGGATTCTGTACCGATGAAGAAACGCTAACGGATGAAATGTATGAAAAGGCAGAACTGCATAATGAATCAGGAAAGATACAGATGATCTTTGGTGTCAACACATTACCGGCTTATCGTAAAAAAGGATATGCTTCCTTATTGATTCGATATATAATAGAACAGTCGCAAAAACAAGGACGTAAAGCCATCATATTGACATGTAAAGAAGAAAAAATTCCATTTTATGAACATTTAGGATTTGAAAATCAAGGTTTATCTTCTTCCGTACATGGTGATGTGCAGTGGTATCAAATGATAAGGAGACTTTAAAAGATGAAAGTAGAACAAATATTACAAAAATCCAGAGAAAATATGAATGATCTATGTAAGTCATGTCCAGTTTGTAATGGAAAAGCTTGCCGCAATACGATACCGGGGCCCGGTGCAAAAGGTAGCGGTACGGTCGCCATTCGAAATTATGATGCCTGGAAAAATATTCATCTTGTGATGGATACGATTTGTGAAAATACACCGGTATCAACGCAGACGAATCTATTTGGCCATACATTCCGCCTGCCAGTGTTTGCAGGACCGGTAGGCGCTGTAAGTATGCATTACGGAGATGCTTATGTGGATCAAACCTACAACAAAGTGCTGGTCAAAGCTTGTAAAGATGCCGGAATCATGGCTTTTACCGGCGATGGAATGGATGATCAGATTATGATCGGAGCTACCCAAAATATCAAGGAAAATGATGGAATCGGTGTTCCTACTATTAAACCATGGGCTAAAGAAATGGTGGTTGAAAAATTAAAGCTTGCTAAAGAAGCCGGTGCTTTGGCCATCGCCATGGATATTGATGCAGCCGGTTTACCATTCTTAAAAGGATTTGTACCACCGGCAGGAAGAAAAAATGTAGAAGAATTAAAAGAAATCGTGCAGGAAATTGATGTACCTTTTATTGTGAAAGGAATCCTGAGCGTGAAAGGGGCCTTAAAGGCTAAAGAATCAGGCGCTTCTTGCATCGTTGTGAGCAATCACGGCGGTCGTGTTTTAGATGATACGCCAGCTACGGCCGATGTATTAGAAGAAATCGTACAAGCTGTAGGTAAAGATATGACCATTCTGGTTGATGGAGGTATTCGCAGCGGACAAGATATTTTTAAGGCACTGGCACTAGGTGCAGATGGTGTTTTGATTGCCAGACCTTTTGTGAATATGATTTATGGTGCACAAGAGGAAGGCGTCAAGGCACTTGTTGATCAACTAGAACAAGAACTGATAGATACGATGGAAATGTGCGGCGCATCTACAATTCAGGAAATCACACGCGATATGATACGATAAAAAAAGAAACTATAACGTTTGAAATGAAGAATCAATCGTTATAGTTTTTTTTGCATATTTGAGGAAGAGAGCAAATTTTACTGAATATAAATAGGTGTCTTTCCCCAAAGATATCGATATCTCTTCATGGAACAGATAAATTCGTATATGCTATAATGAGGTGCAAAAAAGGAGATATGTTATGTCGATTCAATTACCGAAAAACTATATACAACAGATGAAAGAGCTTCTTAAAGATGATTTTGAAGCTTATATGCAAAGTTTTGAACAAGAACGCTATTATGGTTTGCGCATCAATACAAATAAAATCAGTGTAGAAGACTTTTTGAAAATATCTCCTTTTCAATTAAAACCAATTCCCTGGGCAGATAATGGCTTTTATTATCAAGGCGATCAAAAGCCTGCCAAGCATCCATATTATTATGCGGGTTTATATTATCTTCAGGAACCTTCGGCCATGTTGCCGGCACAAGTTTTGCCGATAGAAGAAGGTGAATACGTGTTGGATACATGTGCTGCACCGGGTGGAAAAAGTACAGAGCTGGCAGCTAAATTACAGAATACTGGTTTATTATTATCCAATGATATCAGTACATCGCGCTGTCAGGGATTGATCAAAAACGTTGAATTGTCTGGCTCTTACAATACTTGGGTATGTAGCGAAGATCTTTTAGATCTTTCAAAACGCTTTAAAGAAACATTTGATAAGATTTTAGTGGATGCGCCGTGTAGTGGAGAAGGGATGTTTCGAAAAGAGCCGCATTTAATCAGCAGCTGGCAAGAAAGAGATGATACGTATTATCCACCCATTCAAAAAGATATTCTTTCCTGTGCTGTAGATATGTTGAAACCGGGAGGAAAAATCGTGTATTCGACATGCACTTTCTCAATAAAGGAAAATGAAGAAGTCATTCAGGATGTATTGCAGCGACATTCCGATCTGCATCTAGTTCCTATTTCTAAAATGCCAGGCTTTGCAAGTGGCATTGGCATGGAAGAATGTGTGCGACTCTATCCTCATAAAATAAAAGGAGAAGGGCACTTTGTGGCTCTGTTACAAAAAGAGGGGAATGCTTCTAAAAAGGTTGTCAAAAAGGAGAATTCTTCTTTACCGGAAGCCTTTAAAGAATTTTTAAAGAAATGTTCCTTTGATTTCTCTAAGGGGTGTTTTTCAATCAAGAACGATAAGATAATCTGGAGCCCTCAACAGCTTCCTGAACAGAGAAGATGGCGTTTATTACGTTCTGGCTTAATTTGTGGGGAAATCAAAAAGAATCACTTCGAGCCAAGTCAGGCTTTTGCCCTTGCTCTTAAAAAGAGTCAATTTAAAAATACAGTGGATTTATCTGTGGATGATCCCAGAGTAATCAAATATCTAAAAGGAGAAACGATTGATATCAAAGATCGGGATACAACATCAAAAGGTTGGATCTTAGTTTGTGTGGATGGGTTTCCACTGGGTTTTGGAAAGATTGATAAAGGAATCATAAAAAATAAATATGCGAAAGGATGGCGATGGCAGTGAGGCTGGATAAATTTCTTTCCCATATGGGATATGGAACTCGAAATGAAGTTAAAAACATCATCAAAAACGGATGGGTGACGATTGAAGGTAAAACCATTAAAAAAGCAGATTTTCAAGTTAAGGAAGACCAGACGGTTTATGTGGATGATGTACCCGTCTCTTATGTTCGTTATGAGTATTATATTTTAAATAAGCCGGCTGGATATGTCAGTGCAACAGAAGATACTTTGCATCCTACAGTTATGGAATTAATTCCAAGTATTCGAAATGATCTCTATCCTGTTGGTCGTCTTGACCTGGATACGGAAGGCTTATTGTTGGTTTGTAACGATGGACAGCTCACACATGAGCTTTTGTCTCCCAAAAAGCATGTTTTGAAAAAGTATTATGTAGAGTTTGAAGGAACCTTGCCGGAAAATGCCATTGTTGTTTTTGCTCAACCGATGGATTTAGATGACTTTGTCACAAAGCCTGCCCAGTTGGAGGTTTTAGATCAAGATAAAGCGTATCTTACAATCAGTGAAGGGAAGTTTCATCAAGTGAAGCGTATGTTTCTAAAGGTAGGTTGTGAAGTAACATATTTACAAAGAGTATGTTTTGGACCATTGGAACTCAAAGACCTAGAAATTGGCCAGGCTAGAGCGCTTACACCGGAGGAGATAGAATTGTTAAAAACACACAACGATTAAATATTTATTTAATGTTTATGTAAATTTTGATGTTTATATAAATCCATAGGGGTTCTAAAAATTTACAAAATCTCCTAAATCAATTATAATAACCACGCATTTTGTGTTTAGGAGAGTTTTTATTGAATTCAACGGAGGGAGATTTTGTATGATTCAGTTTTTTCAAAAAAATATAGAACCAAATAAAAAATTAAAGACTTTCGAAATAATTATCCTAATTCTATTGATCATAGGGTCTATTGTTTCGTATGGAGTAGGATTATCTAAAGTTCATTCGAATGTAGGCAATCTTCAATTTGTTCAAAGTTTGCAAATGACACGTGATACGGAACTGGAAGATTACGATGGTGAAGAAAATGCGATGTGTGATGTAACATATCGAAACGGTGATAAAGAATTGGTTATTACGTTACCTTATGAAGAATATGAGCAGCTAGATTCTGATACTATTACTGCATATGAGTTTGAAAGTGCCAATGGAACAAAGCTTTATTTTGATCATGAAGATGTCAGTCAACAAGAGGCACAGTATTCTTATGAGCAGACAATGGCCAATCAGTCCATGCCGATCTTTAACTTTGCAAATGCATCGATCATTCTGGTCTTATCTCTTTTGATCATGATGCTGTTTTCAAGACAATTTACGACCTATGAGAAATCTTGGTTTATGTCGATCATGGTATTGGCTACCATATTCTCCGTTTTATTCCCGGAAGAAAGTGCAAATGGAATCAACGGAATTCTGATCATGTGGCTGTATCTACTGGATACCTTCTTAAATATTTTGTGTGAACTTCTAATATCGAAACAATCCAGGTATAATTTCTTAGTTTCAGTACTGGTGGAAATCACTGAAATTGTCATGTCTCTCGTCTTGATGTACCGTTTTGCGACACTGGCAACGACATTGTTGTTCTGGTTGCCAATCGACATCATCAGTTACATCAACTGGTCAAGGCATAAGGACGAGGAAGAAAGCGAATTAACAGTTGTTCGTCGCTTAAAAGGATGGCAGGAAGTACTGGTGATTGCCGGAATTATCGTATGGACAGTAGTTATTGGATACTTTATCAGTGGATTGGATATTACTACAGATTTCTATCATAATCAGACACTGGAAACAGCTGTCGTCTATATTGATGCTTGTGCTTCTGCTGTTGGTATTGCCAATGGATTGTTTATCTTTTTTAGATTTAGAGAACAATGGATTGCCTGGTATATTTGTGCAGCTTTAGAAGCGGTGATCAACATTATTTCTGGACAGTATGTGTTATTGATCCTAAAGCTGGGGTACTTTACCAATACAACATACGGATATATTAAATGGAGCAAATATATCAAATCCCATCAGGAACAGGAGAAACTATCGATCTTCTGATAAATTCTTGAGGATATGATTTAGAACTGATACAATAAATTATGTAGAAAATAAGAAATGGGAGTGAAAATTATGGCTATTTCTGCAGGAGATTTTAGAACAGGATTAACATTGATCGTAGATGGAGATCCATGGCAGGTTTTAGATTTTCAACATGTAAAACCGGGAAAGGGAGCTGCCATCTTAAAGACAAAGATGAAGAACTTAAAAACAGGTAATACACAAGAACGAAATTTCAATGCCTCCACAAAGTTTGAACAGGCACAAATTTCTAAGAAGACAGCACAGTACTCTTACCAGGCCGATAATACTTACTATTTTATGGATATGGAAACATACGATACTTATGAACTGAGTGAAGATCAGGTTGGATTCAATAAGTATTTTATCGTTGAAGGGGCAGAGGTTTCTTTGATGTTCTTTGAAGGCGACTTGTTATCTGTATCCGTGCCGGAAAAAGTTGAATTGACAGTAGCCGAAACAGATGCGGCTATCAAGGGAGCACCGTCTAACCAGACCAAAGATGCTGTGACCGATACAGGACTTTCATTACGAGTTCCACAGTTCATCGAGCCAGGTGAAAAAATTATTGTATTCTCAACAGATGGGAAGTATGCAGGAAGAGCTTAATCGGCTCTTCTTTTTCACATTATGAATAAAGTCGTTTTAATTACCGGCGGGGCCTGTGGTATCGGCAGAGCTATCGCCTTAGAATTAGCCAAAAATAAATATAATATCGTGATTAACTATCTGACTTCACAAAAAGCAGCACTATCTTTAGAAGAAGAAATCGTGCAAACCTATGGAGTGCGTTGCATGTCGATTCGTGCGGATGTTTCTGATGTGGAACAGGTCGATCAGATGGTGACGAAAATAGAAAAAGAACTGGGCGGTGTTGACATCTTGATCAATAATGCGGCAATCGATCTTTCTAATTTATTCCATTTGAAGAATGCAGAGGAATTTCGCCGAACGCTGGATGTGAATGTGGTCGGTGCTTTTAACTGCAGCAAACGCGTGTATCGACATATGTTAGATCAGGAATATGGTCGAATTATAAACATTGCTTCTACAAATGGGATCAATACATATTATCCGATGTGTATTGATTATGATGCTTCTAAAGCAGCTTTGATTTCCGTAACGCATAATTTAGCTTTTGAGTTTGCTCCTTATATCCATGTAAATTGTATTGCGCCGGGATTTATCGGAACAGAAAATGAGTTGGATGGCTATGATGAAGAATTTTTAAAAGAAGAAGTGGAGAAAATAATGGTAAAGCGATATGGAGATCCAAAGGAAGTAGCCTATCTTGTAAAGTTTTTGATCAGTGAGGAAGCAGATTATATAAACAATACTGTCATACGAATCGATGGCGGCCAGGTAGGCAGTTGCTAAGTATGGGGATTATCAATTTTAAAGTCTATTCCTTTATTTTTATTGAGAAATGAAAAAAACTGGTGTTAAAATGACACCGGTTTTTATGATTAGGATGATTATAGAACTTGGATAACTTTATAATCAATAAATAATATTTACTTATTTCTATAGACAATAAATTGGTGATGACTACTCTATGTACTTTATCTTCAAATAGACGGTTTAGTGGCCCGTATCTTTTATAATCTTTTTAAATTCGTTATAAGTTTGTGTCAATTCTTCAAATAAGTGACTGTTCTTGATAAGTTTTTCGTTTGCTTCATATTCCTTTATGTAGATTTCTTCTGGTGCGGTGTATTTTAATATTTGATCCAACAATATATTTTCTTTGTATTTTTCATCTTTATCGGGATAATTCTTTTTAAAGAAAGAAATACCTTTTTCATATTCCTCTGTTAGAGTGTATAACCAAGCGATTGCCATAACATTCACACCGTATTTTTCGCGCTTATCGTATTCATAGCTGGTGGAATAACCTTTGTTTGGTTTATTTCTGGTACATGTTTCAATCAACATGTGTAGAGCTTCGTCGGCAACCTTATGTTTATATAGAAGTGCACAAATATTGGCAACTATTTCTATGCTTAATGTATTGGCGTCAAGAGGCTGATTAAAAATAGAGGCGCAAAGTTGAATCGTTTCATCCTTTTTGTTGTTGATCAGAAGGCGATCGACAATTTCGCAAGCTAAGGATACTTGTGATTCTTTGATGGAGCCAAAAGGGTTATCGCTGGAAAAAATATAGTAATGGGAAGCCTTTGAAAACAAATCGTATAATTCTTTTAATAATTTACTTGCAGTGAATCCTTCTTCAGTTTTTGGATCAAATAATCTTAACTCTTTGATAAAACGCATGGCTTTAAATCGCCATTTGGATCGTTCACTTTTACTTATAATGCGATTTGGTGCAATATAGAGATCATTATTAGCGCATTTTATAAAATAATTTATTTCACTTTCCAAATTTGTGATGTCTACTTTTTCAATTTTACTTTTTTTCTTTGTTGAGTCATTTGGGTTTAGGATTAAAAGATCGATGTCCTCTTTTTTCGATTTAGGCAAAGCTTTATAAATTTCCACTAAAACTTTATCCGTTGTTTTCTTATCGTAGTTGCTAATGATATTTCTTAATTCTGCTACTTTCATATTTTGCTCCTGCTTAATATTAATCGTTCTTATCATATCATAGACAATAAGTTTATGATATAAACTAGGAATTAAAATACCTTTTTCCTCATTTTTTTCATCTTTATATTGATTCCTGTATTAAACCATGTATAATAATTTTGTTTCTTTAAATAAACTAAAAGTTTAGTGTTAGAAAACAAGGGAGAGATGTTATGAAGATTGGATCAAAGATAAAAGAACTAAGAATTCGTAATGGCTTGACACTGGAAGAGCTAGCTTCTCGCAGTGAACTGACGAAAGGTTTCCTGTCTCAATTAGAGCGAGATTTAACATCTCCGAGCATCTCTACATTGGAAGATATTCTAGAGGCATTGGGAACAAATTTAAGCGAGTTTTTCCATTCCACACCGGAAGAACAGTTAACGTTTGGAAAAAATGACTTTTTTGTTGATGAAAGAGATGAGCATACTGTGGAATGGATCGTTCCTAATGCACAAAAAAATGAGATGGAGCCTATCCGCATCACGATTCATCCCGGATGCAGTTCATTCATTATGAAGGCAAACGAGGGACAGGAGTTTGGTTATGTTCTTAGTGGACAGGTCGAATTGGTGATGGGGAAGAAAATCTATCGCCTTAAATCTAAAGAGACTTTTTATCTCAATGGAGCACGCAGCCATTTTATTAAAAATACCGGAAAAAAGGATGCAGTACTTTTATGGGTGGTAACGCCACCTATGTTTTAGAAAAGAAAAGGGGAAGTATTATGGAGAACGAAAAGAATAAACTGATTCAGTTCAAAAATGTTGTGAAAGATTTTGATGGGCAAATCGTATTAAAAGGCATTGATCTTGATATCTATGAAAATGAATTCGTCACATTATTAGGCCCTAGTGGTTGTGGTAAAACAACTCTTCTTCGTATCTTGGGAGGGTTTTTAGAACCTACGGAAGGTCAGGTCATTTTTGATGGACAAGATATATTGAAATTACCTCCTTATAAAAGAGAATTAAATACAGTCTTCCAGAAATATGCTTTGTTTCCACATATGAACGTATACGACAATATTGCGTTTGGATTAAAAATAAAGAAGATGAGCAAAGACATTATTGAACAAAAAGTAATGAAGATGTTAAAACTTATTAATTTGGAGGGATATGAAAAGAAAAATGTAACGCTTCTTTCCGGGGGACAGCAACAACGTGTTGCGATTGCCCGGGCTCTGGTCAACGAGCCATCGGTATTGCTTTTGGATGAACCTTTGGGTGCACTGGATCTTAAATTACGTAAAGAGATGCAATACGAATTAAAACGCATTCAACAAGAAGTGGGTATCACATTTATCTTTGTAACACATGACCAGGAAGAGGCTTTAACGATGTCTGATAAAATCGTAGTCATGAAAGAGGGTGAGATCCAACAAGTAGGAACGCCGCAGGATATTTATAATGAACCTGTGAATCGCTACGTAGCCAACTTTATCGGAGAAAGCAATATTGTTCCGGGGCGTATGTTAGAAGATAAAAAGGTGCGCTTTGATGATATTACTTTTGATTGTGTGGATGTAGGATTTAAGGAAAATGAACCGGTGGACGTTGTGATCCGTCCGGAAGATATAGATATTGTACCGGTGGATCAGGGTAAAATGACAGGTACGGTGGAAAATGTATTGTTTAAGGGCGTTCATTATGAAGTCATGGTCGAAACAGTACCTGGGACACACGTAACGGTAAACATGCATGTACGCAAAAATGAGAATATTTTAAGTGAAGATGGCAAAGAGGCTATAAGTGCGAATGATTTCTATCTGGATTTGGAAGACATGAAAGATATTGATGACAAGGAAATTGTAGCACGTGCTGATGCACAGGCCTGGAACCCACAAACGGATGAATATATCTCTATCAAGGTCGATACAGATCTGAAAGAAGAAATTGGTGAGTACAGTGTCACTTTCTCTACTGGTTCAGGATTGCAGGTCACACGTAAGATTTGGGTTATAGATCAAAGAGTGGTTGAAAATAAAAAGGCGAATGAAGCTGTCAGCGCTTTTAACTTTTTTAAATCCAAAGATGAAATCTCTGAATCGCCGGCTTTAGATACAGATTTGAAAACATGGGCCAATGCGCAAGGGTGGAAATTAGATAATGAAGAAGAAACGATTGACCTAAGTGTTGATTATGATTTTGACCCGGAGAACATTACGGAGGGAGTATATAAAGTTACTTTTTGGACAACCGGACGTGAATTTAAAATTCATACAACGGATTTTGTGGAAGAAGGAAAAGAAGTCGGACTGACTTTCTTCCCGGAAGATATTCATGTTATGGAGAAGATGGGATTCTAATGCGCAATTTCAGACAATTGGCCATTCCTTATATAGTTTGGGCCGTTTTGATGCTGTTTCTTCCGATGCTGTTGATCTTATTGTATTCTTTAATGTCACAGGGAAACAGTATTGTTTCTTTTCAGTTAACTTTTAATAACTATATAAAGTTTTTTACAGATCCGGATTTTTTACTGATTCTATGGCGTTCATTGGGCATTGCACTGGAAACAACGGTGATCTGTTTGGCGATCGGATATCCTATTGCTTATTTTATTTCGCGAACTTCACAGAAAACGCAAAATATTTTGATTTTAGCAATTACGCTGCCGATGTGGATCAATATGTTGGTTCGTACATATGCCTGGATCGGTATTTTATCCGGTGATGGGCTTGTTTCCAGCATTTTAAGTTTGTTTGGCTTGGAAAACACAGAGCTTCTCTATACACAAACAGCTGTTTTAATTGGTATGGTTTATAACTTTTTGCCATTTATGATTTTACAGATTCACACTTCTTTAACAAAGATGGATAAAAGTTTGCTGGAGGCTGCCAGTGATTTAGGAGCGAATCGAGTACAAACTTTTTTGCGTGTGATCTTTCCTTTATCTTTATCCGGGGTAGTGAGTGGGATTACGTTGGTTTTCTTGCCGGCCGTATCTTCGTTCTTTATTCCTAAGTTGTTAGGGGGAGGACAGTTCTTCCTGATCGGTAATGTGATCGAAAATCAATTTATTACTGTGGGGGAATGGAATTTTGGATCTGCGATTTCTATGATCATGGCGGTAATCATGATGTTGTTGATGATGGTGGTTCGTAAAGTGGACGCCCGCGTAGGAACACAGGAGGACTAACCATGCCAAAAGAAAGAAAATTAATAGGTAAGGTGTTGACGATCTTAGGTATTGCGTTTTTCTATCTACCCATTGTATTTATGATCGTATTCTCCTTTAATGAATCGAAATCATTAACACATTTTACCGGTTTTTCGACAAAGTGGTACCAGGCTATGTTGGAAAACCACAGCATGATGGAATCTTTATATGTTACGATCGTCATTGCCTTACTGGCCACACTGATATCGACTATCATTGGTACGATTACAGCCATAGGTCTTTCTCGGTCTCGTAAGATTATCAAAAATCTGGTGCAGCAAATCAATGATTTCCCATTGATGAATCCGGAAATTGTTACTGCCATTGGTTTGATGTTGTTGTTTATTACGCTGCAGGTGGAAAGGGGATTTACAACTTTGTTGTTAGCTCATATTTCCTTCTGCATTCCCTATGTGATGTTGAGTGTGATGCCAAAAATTCGTAGTTTGGATCCGAATTTAGCGGATGCGGCTATGGATTTAGGATGTACACCGTTTCAGGCGTTGTATAAAGTCATTGTTCCGCAAATCATGCCGGGTATCGTATCGGGTGCACTGATTGCCTTTACCATGTCTTTTGATGATTTTATTATCAGTTACTTTACAACGGGTGGAGGTGTTAAGAACTTAAGTATCATTGTTTATACAATGTCTAAACGTGTGAATCCAAGTATCAATGCAATCAGTACGCTGGTTGTCGTATTTATTACCATTGTATTGGCATTAGTCAATATCTTGCCAATCGTTGCCAGGAAAAGAGCCGGTAAGCCTAAAAATAAGCCGTTACGTTATGGGATTACAGCAATTATCGTCGCCTGTCTTGGCTTTGGCCTTTTCCAGTTTGGTTCATCAACAGGGAATAAGCCCTATGCAGGGCAGACTTTACATGTCTATAACTGGGGAGAATACACAGGTGAAAATGTCATTGGAATGTTTGAAGAGATGACCGGTGCTAAAGTAGTTATGGATATTTTTGACTCAAATGAACAAATGTATATCAATGTGGCAAACGGAGAAAGCTATGACATTTTAGTGCCTAGTGATTATATGATCGAACGTTTGATTCAAGAAGATCTTTTGATGAAACTTGATAAAAAGAAGATTCAACCGGCATTAGATCGTTATGTAGATGATGTGATTGGATTGCCGTATGATCCAAATAATGATTATTCAGTACCTTATTTCTGGGGAAGTGTAGGTATTGTATATGATAAAACGAAAGTTTCAGAAGAAGATTTGGAAAAAGAAGGCTATAACATATTCTTAGATCAGAAGTATAAAGGTGACATTTATTTATATGATTCAGAACGTGATTCCTTTATGATGGCTTTAAAAGCGCTTGGCTATTCTATGAATACAACCGATCAAAAAGAATTAGATGAAGCATATCATTGGCTTTTAGAATGTGTTGAAACCATGGAACCGGAAATCGTGACCGATGAAATTATCGATAATATGGCACAAGGGCGAAAAGCCTTGGGGTTGATCTATAGTGGAGATGCTGCCTACGTCATGAGTGAAAATGAGGATATGGGATTCTATATGCCGAAAAGTGGAACAAATTTGTGGAGTGATGCGATGGTTATCCCTAAAAATGCGAAAAATCCAGAACTTGCTTATGAGTTTATCGACTTTATCAGTGATTACGAGGCATCTATGGATAATTCCAGCTACGTAGGTTATACATCTTCGAATCAGGAAGTTTTTGATGAATTGTCCGGCAAGGATGGTTTGTATGAAGGAATCGATGCATATGTACCGCGTTCCGGCTACAAACTAGATGAAGTCTTTGAGTATCACGAGGATATACGAGTGATTATGGCCAATCTTTGGTCAAGAGTAAAAATTGCCGCCAGCAATGCACAATAAAGGAATTTTGAATAGAGTTTCTAAAAAAATAGAAACTCTATTTTTTTTGTACAACTTTTGGATTATTTCTAAAGAGTTTTAGCTGATCTGATCATATGTAAAATAGTATCGGCAGGTATCTTATTTGCAATATTATCCTGAGTAATATCATTATGTTGATGGACTTTCAAAAATAGAAAAGAATTGGAAGTTTGGCATTAAGAATCTGGAATCATAAAGAAAAAAGATATAGATAGAAAAACAGAAGGGACAGAAATACAGGCTCTGCAAAAATGATTTTAATATTTTGCCGATAAAAAAAATCCCGACTGTTGTGTCGGGGATTATCTTTGTTGGTCGATGCTTTGATACCCATAGAAAGGATGTACGGTTTGAATAGCCAAAGATGTATATTTGAAATCTTCTAGTTGTTCTTTCTGTACTCGAAAATCGGTGATCAACAGATCGAACACATCTGCTTTGGCAACGCTGAACTGGTGGATATTGGCAACTTTGGTCGCATCAGCTAAGAGAATCTTTTTTCCCGTGCAGCGAGAGATCATCGCTTCATTGATGGAAACTTCCGGCAGGATGGCTGTTGTCATTCCGATTTCGGCATCAATACCGCTGCAGCCTAAAAAGCTCTTGTCGGCAGAAACGCGGTTGACGTTGTTTAAGGCAAAATCACCGACCATGCTTTCTTTGGGATATCGTATTTCTCCGCCGGTCAAGACAACAGTGATTTTTGGATCATGATCGATGAATAACGCTTTTCCATTATTGGTAATGACGGTCACGTGCTTGTCATGAATGTACCGAAGCATCAATAGCGCAGTTGAACTGGTGTTGATAAATATCGTGTCGCCCTCTTCTACCAGATTTGCCGCATATTTGGCGATCGCATGTTTATAAGGTTCATTATTGTCTTTGATCTGGTTGTTATCGACAAAGGATTGAATCAGTCTGGCTCCGCCATAATAGCGGATAACAGCCCCCATATCTTCCCAATATTGCAGATCGCGGCGTATGGTCAAAGGTGCTACATTAAGTTCTTTTGCCAGCTCTTCCACGTTCACTTTTCCTTGTATTTGGATCTTTTCCATGATTTTTTTACGTCGTGCATCGACGATTTCTTTACTCATTTTCATGATTTACCACCTCGATGATTTTTGAAGTTCCTCCGATTTCCCGAATCTTTTTTATACATTCTTCTTCCATGGAACGATTGTGCATGACTCTGCAAAGATTGCTGAACTGGTAATAATAATGAAGCTTTTCACGATTGTTCATGTTTTGTGTATTTGTCTTTTTAAAGCAGTTAAAGCTTTGCTTGTAGTCTTTTCTACTAAATAAGTAAAGGGCATCAATAAAGTCCCAATTATATAAAGGTGATAATTTGTGTCCCTTTACTTTGGCATCTTTCATACGGATGATCTTTGTATATTCTTCCTGAACAATTTTTGTATCTTTTAATAGAAAATGTGCATATAACTGGTTATAATGCCAGATCAGAAGATTATCTATATTTTGATGAAACATTTTATAATGAGTTTCCAATGTTTTTAACAGTGAAGAAGCATCTAACATATCGGCATAATACAAAGTGTCATAAATCACCTTAGAAGAATTATAAGCCTTAAATATATCTTTTTTTAAAAGATCATCATATTCTTTTTTCCCTTTTTGCGGCATCGCATCATAGGCAATCGTTTGAATTGCGTGTTGATATAAATGACGTAAACATTCAGCATAAAGCGCTATGGAAAATATCAGGATAAAAAGTATGCCAAATAATAATTTTTGACTGAACTTTTGTGCCGTCATGATAATATAGATAGAATAGATGGCAAAGATGATATAAATGATGCCCATAATAAAGTTGCGGGCTTCCTGTGGAAATGCGGCTCTTTTCATGGTGATGCCTCCTTATACTCGTATTATATGAATAAGAGTTCGTAAAGTCAACGAAAATTATTCAATTAAATATTCATATAAAATAAAGTAAGCGATTACAACAATCATAAAATAGTTAAAACATTCATAAAACGTGGTTGTCGTTTATTTCGAATTTTATTATAGTAAGACTGTCAAAACAACCATGGTTATTTGAAAGAGGAAAGAAGGGCAAAACGAGAATGAGCAAAGTAGATGAGATCACAAGAGAATCCTGGATCTTAGGCACATTCCCGGAATGGGGAACTTGGCTTAATGAGGAAATAGAACAGGAAGAAGTAAAACCGGGTACGGTGGCAATGTGGTGGTTAGGCTGTACCGGAATTTGGTTTAAAACACCACAGGCAAACATTACTGTCGATCTTTGGGCCGGTAATGGAAAAAGAACGCATGGCGATGGCAAAATGAAGGTAGGACATCAGATGGCAAATATGTGCGGATGCCGAAACATGCAGCCAAATTTAAGAGCTGTACCTTTCGTTATCGATCCATTTGCGATCAAACAGGTGGATGCGGTATTGGCTACACATTATCATCAGGATCATATGAGTGCAGAGTATGCCAGTCATGTTTTAAAAAGTGGTATGATGACTACAGATGAAAATGGAAAAGAAATGCCGGTTCCTTTTATCGGACCAAAAAAATCGGTCGAATTATGGCAAAAATGGGGTGTTCCGGCCGATCGATGCCTGACGGTTCGACCTGGAGATACCATTAAGATCAAAGATATCGAAATTGTTGTTTTGGATTCTTTTGACAGAACATGTATTGTCACAACGGATTCTACAGGCCCAGATCGTGAAGACCTCAGAGGAAAATGTCCAACAGATATGGATGATAAAGCGGTGAATTATCTGATCAAGACACCGGGCGGAAATATTTATCATTCCGGCGATTCTCATTATTCGATCTATTATGCGAAACACGGAAAAGATCATGATATCGATGTCGCATTTGGATCGTATGGAGAAAACCCTGTTGGAATGCAGGACAAAATGACTTCCATTGACATTTTGCGTATGGCGGAAGCTTTACAGACAGATGTAGTGATTCCAATCCACTATGATGTTTGGACAAATTTTAAAGCGGATCCACAGGAAATCAATTTGTTGTATAACTACAAAAAAGATGTGCTGGATTACAAATTCCATCCGTTTATCTGGGACGTAGGAGGAAAATATGTATATCCGACAGATAAGAACAAACGTATGTATCATTATCGCCGCGGTTTTGAAGATTGTTTTGAAGAGGAACAAAATATCCCATATCGTTCCTGTCTGTAATGCTTAAGGAAATTGTAGAAAAAGGGTTTTACACTTTTAAGGATTCATTCGCATCCTGGGAAGATGCAGTTCGCGGCAGTTATGAACCATTACAAAAGTGTAAGATAGTCGATTACACTTATATCAATAATGTGATCGAATGCGTAAAAAAATATGGACCATATATAGTCATTGTTCCAGGGATCGCCATGCCTCATTCAACAGAAGGCGCTGATGGATGTTATGGAACAGCGATATCTTTTATGAAAGTGGAAACACCGGTCGATTTTGATCCGCAGGACGAAGAGAAAAAGGCAACTTTGTTTTTCTCTTTGGCAGCCATGGATCATGAAGAACATCTAAAGAATATTCAAGCTTTGATGGAAACGTTAATGAATGAAGATATCGTCGAAGCATTGAATCAATGTAAGACACCGCAGGAACTAAAAGAAATCGCAGATCAGTTTGAATCATAATAATATAATTAGATAATAGGAAAGGTATAGGTTATGAACATAATAATGGGTATTTGGGATTTCTTTGCGGCCAATATCCTGACACAGCCGGCATACTTTATAGGGCTGATCGTCTTTATTGGATATTTATTGTTGAGAAAACCGGTATATGAAGCATTTTCAGGATTTATCAAGGCGACCGTTGGATATATGATCCTGGCGGTAGGTTCCGGTGGTTTGGTTAACAACTTCCGTCCTATTCTGGTTGGATTAAAAGATCGCTTTAATTTAGATGCCATGGTTATTGATCCATACTTTGGACAAAATGCGGTAACAGCAGGCTTACAGGAACAGTTTGCGAGAACATTCTCACAGGTCATGTTGCTGCTGTTGATCGCATTTATCATGAACCTGATTTTGGTACGTTTAAAGAAATGGACCAAGATGCGTGCCGTATTTACAACAGGGCACGTACAGATGCAGCAGGCGGCCACAGCTTTCTGGCTGATCTTATTCTGCTTCCCAACTTTAGGGGATACACAGATTTTGTTGATTATGGCTGTTGTTCTGGGCTTGTATTGGGCCGTGGGTTCCAACTTAACGGTTGAAATCACACAGGAGTTGACCGAAGGTGGAGGCTTTGCGATTGCGCACCAACAAATGTTTGGAATTGCTTTGTTTGGAAAGATTGCAGAGAAAATGCGCTCCAGCAAATCTAAGAGCCTGGATGAATTGAAGTTTCCTGGATTCTTATCCATCTTTAATGAAAATATGGTAGCCACTTCCATTTTGATGTTCTTGTTCTTTGGTGCCATCTTACTGGTGCTGGGGCAGGATTATCTGGTTGCCGGTGGATTTATGAAAGAAGGAGCCAATTTCTTCTTCTATATCATGACGACATCTTTAAACTTTGCGGTATATTTGGCAATTCTGCAGCTTGGTGTACGAACTTTCGTTACCGAGTTGACCAATTCGTTCCAAGGTATTTCAAATTCTTTCTTGCCAGGTGCTGTTCCAGGCATCGATTGTGCAGCGGTCTTTGGATTTGGTAGCGCCAATGCGGTAACCGTTGGATTCTTGATGGGTGCTTTAGGACAATTTATTGCGATCATGACTTTATTGTTGATGAAATCACCGACACTGGTTATTGCCGGATTTGTACCGGTGTTCTTCGATAATGCGGTCATTGCGGTTTATGCGGATAAAAAAGGTGGTATCAAAGCAGCTTTGATTCTTCCATTCATCTGTGGTCTGCTTCAAGTATTTGGATCGGCTTTGATTGCCGGTTGGGTTGGACTTGCACAATACGGCGGCTACTTAGGTATGTTTGACTGGGCAACTGTATGGCCAATGTTTACCGTTGTCATGAAGTTTGCCGGCTATATCGGTGTTGCCATTGTCGTAATCGTATTACTTGCGATTCCACAACTGCAGTATCGTTCTCATCCGGATACATATTTCCTGATTACAGAAGACTATGATGCGTATCTGGAAAAGAAACAACAAAAAGAAGCTGCGAAGCAATAATCTATAAAAAGGGAAAGAGGAGAATAGTATGTCAAAGAAATACAAATTATTAGTTTGCTGCGGAAATGGAGCCGGCACAAGTATGATGATCAAGTTGAATGTGGAAAAGGTGACCAAGAAAATGGGGCTGGATGTACAGGAGATTCGTCATTGTGCGGTGTCTGAAGGAAAATCAGCGGCCAGTGGATACGATATCGTTCTGTGCTCTAAAAATTTTGTCAGTATGTTTGCCGATGCTGAAAAGAGGGGTACTAAGATCGTTGGCTTGAAAAATGTCATGTCAGCCAAGGAAATCGAAGAAGGATTACTCGCCGCAACAGCTGAATAACATAAAAAGCTGCCAACGGCAGCTTTTCTTATACCTAATTTTGATGAAAAAAGGAGAAAACAAAATGAAGATCGAGAAAAAACACTTAGAC
>CABOGK010000021.1 GCA_902399855.1 Erysipelotrichaceae bacterium | reverse complement strand
TCCACAAATTAGTGAAATCCCACCCAAAATCTAAAATACTCATTTTATTTTATTGATACTGATCATGAATCTTTTGACGTATTGTTCCCGAATGTATTTTGCATCGAACTACTATGGTTCGCGTTATGACAATAGCGAAAGAATTCAGGAGGAACAAAGAGGATGGAATACAGATGAAGGCGTGAGAGTTTAATTTCCCACGCCTTTTTTAATTTGTTGATGAAGATAATCCTTGTTGCAATCTTTCTTTTTCGGAATGAAATTTTGAAGGAAGGTAAAGCGCTCTTTATTTCGTGCATAAAAATAACTGAATAAAGAGAAGGTTGTTGCACCGACAAAATTCACAAATAAATCTTCCATCGTATCAATCAGACCGATATCAATATAGCCCTGATCGGAAATAACTTCGCCGTTCACGGTGACTTCATGAATATCATTTTCCTCAAACGGAGGAAGAATTTCATCTACTCCGGCTGAATGAATAGAAGTGATCAAAGTATCTTTTTGGGTATCCATCGCAAAAAGTTGATCCATTGAAAATTCAAAGAACTCCCACAGCACCCCGATCGTCATGGAGAAGGTAAAAGAGACGATCGCAAGAAAGAGAGGAGAAACAAAAAATTGAATTTTTTCACTTTTGTTTAATAAGCTGACCATAGAGAAACCGACGGCAGCACAAACAAAGCCGTTAATGGTATGAAGTATGGTATCCCAATAAGGAATCGAGAAATAATAATTATCGATCTCACCCAATATCTCTGCAGCATAGATAAAGACAAGAATCAAAATTTCCAAAAATATAGGAAGCTCTACTTTAAAGGTAAGCTGTACAAAGCTGGGCACCAGAAGTAATAACAGGGTTAAAAGGCATACAAAGATATTTTCGTAATTCTGCATCATGATCTGGCGAACTAAGACCAGAATGACTAAGGTACGCAAAATCAAATAAACCACAAGGGAAGAGCGATGTTCTCTAACTTCCAGTTCCAGAGCCTTTTTTAGACTGATCATATAATGTTTCAAACGATTCATTTTCTTATCCTTTGTTTCTGTCAAACTCGTACATCAAGATGCCACCGGCAATCGCAACATTCAAGCTTTCAAAGGCATGCATCTCGATTTTCACAATCACATCACAGGCATCGATCAATTCACGATGTACTCCATTGCCTTCGTTTCCTAAAACGATCCCATACGAAGTCTTCTTTTCCACTTTCGATAAGGGTAGCGATCTTTCGTGCAGGCTGGTTCCATAGATTGTCAGTCCCTCTGCCTGTTTTTTATGGATCAAAGATTTTAGATCGGTATAGCACACCGGAATGTGAAAAATTGCGCCCTGCGATGCCTGAATCGTTTTGGGGTTATAAATATCGGCACACATCATAGAACAATAAACCTGATCGATACCAAACGCACAGGCTGTGCGCAATAATGTCCCTATATTTCCCGGGTCCTGAACAGAATCTAAAAGAAGAATCTGCTTTTCTTCTTTTTCATCCCATTCTTTTTTACGACACAAACCAATGATCTTTGCCTGTGAGCTTTGAACGGAAAGCTTGTTTAATACGGCATCGGAACAAAGCGTACTGGGAATCGAGTCCTTCCATGAAGTATCTTTATTGATGAAAACTTCCTGCAGGCATCCGGCACTAAAAGCCTCCTTGACTAAATGTTCTCCTTCGACTAAAAAACAGCTGGTTTTATCGCGTTCTTTTTTTGTATGCAGGCGCGTTAATTCTTTGATTCGTTTATTTTGAACAGATTCTATAAAATTCATGCACTTATTTTATCATGATTACCAGAAAATACCAGCTGATATAAAGTGATGTTGACAAGTAGAGAAAACGAGGTTTGTGCAGCTGATGTGATATGACCGGGCACAAACAGTAAAAAGGTGCAAAATACAAAGACCAGCACAAGAATCTTTTCATAAGAAATTAGAAGCATTTGTTTATAAAAATAATAGAGCCATTCTACGATGAATCCACCGACACAGCCAATCGCAAGCCAGATATGCAGATCATTTAACCATCCTGCATTTTGTAACTGATAAGGAATCAGACAGGATACAGGCATACCGATACAAAGAAACCGATGAAGGATGGATACATAGGAAAATTTTCTTTTTTGCCAATACAAGATGGACAGTTTATAAAATCCCCAGGCACTGCTGATCGCCCATAAAAAAAGATAGAGTGGATGATGCATCGCATTTCCAATATGACTTTGATTGTCATAAAAGACATCGATCCAAAACCAGGGAAGGATGTCCAAAATAGGATTTAGAACCCAAATATGGATGAAAAACAGGTATTTTTTAAATTTCATAAAAAAATTTTAACTTTTTTTAATAGTTTTATCAAAATTTATCGTATCTAATAGTGAGGTTTTCAAAAAAGGAGGTTTTATGAACCAATGGATTCAAGTTTTATCTCAGGACTCTTCCATTTTAAAGGTTGCCTTAAAAGACCCTTCTAAAATGGATTTGACAGTCTTTGAAAAAATGGCTGGTGATGATTATTGTCTTCGCTGTGTTTTGGATGATCGACAAAAAGGTGTGATTGCGTATTCGGTAGAAAATTTGATCAACTTAAAAGATTTTCTGGAACAAGTGACTTTTGAGAAAAAAGAGGGATATTTCTTTTTAAAGAAGTTATTCGAATGTGCGATCAGTGTCAATCGCAACAAACCTGTCTTATTCGATCCTTCTTTTGTGTTTGTTTCCCCTTATGGAGATACCTTCTATTTTCTTGTCGTTCCTTTAGTTCTGGATGAATGGATGTTTCAAAAAACGCAGGTCGTATCATGGGTCCAGTATTTGATAGAGCACTTTAAAACAACAACGGCTTATGAAATCTTAGGATTTATGATTCGATTTTGTCAAAGTGAAGAATTTTCCTTACCAAATTTGATTTCCGGTCTGGAGAATGTGAAACGAAATTATTATCCGTTAAAGCGTTGGACATTCTTCAAAGAAAGAGAAAGCTTTCGCTTAAAGGAGCCGGTCTCTACTTTGTATTATGCAAAGATGCGCTTTGTACCAGATACACAGACTTTACCTCTTGAAAACAAGACACAGTTGATTGGTCAAGTCAATATGACAAAAGCGTATTTAGAAGAAAAAGAGACGGGAAGAAAATACGATCTTCAAACAGAAAGTGTACTGATTGGACGTTTAGTATCCTGCGACATACGATTACCCGATGAATCAATTTCCTTAAAACATGCCCTGATACTTTGCGAAAATGAACGTTACTACATCAAAGATCTAAAAAGCTTAAACAAGACCTTTCTCAATGATAAACAAGTGGTTCGCAAGATGCGCCTGCATGACGGAATGAAGCTTACATTGGGAAGCGTAGATTTTATTTTTAGACAAGATGAAGATGGAAAGATATAAGATCATAAGGACTTTATCCTCCTCTTTCTGTACGACCTGTGCTTTGGTAGAAGACCAATGGACAGGCAAACGCTATTTCACCAAAACGTTGTTTCTTTCAAACGCAACGAAAATTCATATTCATCAGTTTCGAACGGAAATCCATGTTTTATCTTTGATGGATGATCCCTATATACCGCATCTGATCGATGTGATAGAAGAGGCAGATCAAATCATGATCATTGAAACGTGGATCCCGGGAAAAACATGGATGAAGATGACGGAAGAGAAAAGACAGTTTCGATTGAAAAAACGATGGATCTTAGAACTCATGCACCTTTTAGAAAACCTCCATGCTCATGGGTTTCTTTATGTGGATCTCAAGCTCGAAAACGTGATGGTGTATCAAGATCATGTATTTCTCATTGATTTTAATGCCTGCTTACCAATCGGTTCTGTGCAAGTGTATATGTCTTCGCCATCGAATCAGACACCCGAGTCGCTTACACAAAAAAGAAAGGAGGTTTCTACGGATATTTATGCACTTGGAGTCATGCTCAAACCTTTTTACAAGCTTCCCTTGTATCGGTTGTGGTGTCTTAAATGCACTAGAAAGGATGCGAAAAAGCGATTTCGGACGATGCGATTGGCAAGATTTTACTTCTTACTGGCGGGTCATATTCGAAAAGGTGTGTGTTTATTACTTTTTATTCTGTCTGTTTTCTTTTATAACATACTCTTTTTTCAAAGTGTTCCACCAGATTTGATCCACGATTATCAGCTTCAACATCATCAAATACAAGGAGGGATTCAGGAAAAGACACAGAGGCTTTTATCCGAATGGATCGTGCAGAATCGATTGCGTAAAGAGGTATTATCGAACGAAGAGAACGCTAGCTTTTTTCTGGAACAGTCTATCTTTTCCAGAAGTCAGTCGATCGTATCGTATTTGTTAGAGAACATACCAGAGTCCATACAAAAGAAAATGCCATTACAAATACAATTGGCGCATTGGATCACGCAACAAGAGCCTGGTTATGATGCTTCTTTATGGATTAGAAGTTTACAGGCGATCCAGGAAGAAAAGGATATCTTCAACAAGGGATTACACATTTTGGTCGTGGAGCAGCTTTTATTGGAAAAGGAAATCATTTTAGACAAAGGAGGACGTGTGCTTTTAGAAAATATTCATGAAAGCTGGACAATCAACGAAATACAGGAAAATAAAGAACTGTTTAAAGAAGTCGCATGTATTCATGCCGAGTATTTGTTGTTTTTGCGATCCAGAGAAATTCAGACGAGTAGTCTTCCTCAGACTTTTATAGAAAGCTTTCAAGAGGAAGAAACATTTATGAAGCTATTTGAACTTTTCAATTAGAAGGGATGTGAGTATGAAGCGATGGTTTTTATGGATTAATATCGTATGGTTGTTTTTGCCGATGACGGTATATGCGTGGGAGCATCCACCGGATGCGATACAAGTTTATTATCAGAAGAAACCGGTTTTAGAACATGTAGAGTATGATGAAGCTGATTCATTTGAAATCATAAGCGATGATTCAAAAATACAAGTTCTTATAGATGAGTATGATGTGCCAATCGTGTGGGAAGAACATAAGGGAAGTGTTCCTTTCTCAAAACAAGCGCATCATGTGCAGATTGTAAGGGAGAAAACGATCGTAAAGGAGTTTTGGATTCAGGAACCAAAGCCTATTTATGCCCATGCACAATTCGTTTCGACAACAGAAGGGCAATGGAGCTTACAGGTTACTTTTAATGCACCAATTGTCGATGAAATTTATATGCTGGTACAAAAAGAGGAGCAGGTAATTGATGAAATCACCTGTCAAAATCAAAAGGAGATCTCGTATAAGCTGCAGAATGGAGCATTCAAGGTGTACTTATATGATCGTCAAAATCCAAATCGTGTTTTAAAGATCAATGATCAGGATGTGTTTACCTTTCATTTTTCAGAGACAGAACCGGAAATCCAAACGGAAGTAAAAGAAATTAGTGGTTCAAGAGATAAGGAGCTTTTGATTCACTGGCCGGAGTTTGTCAAAGAAAAAAGTGTGATCGTAGATCACATGGTTGTAGAAGCAGATGATCGATTGATTTTAAAGGCAACAGAAGGACAGCAAAAGACAGTATCGGTTGTGTTAAAGGCGACAGATCTCTTTGGTCGAACAGCGCTTAAACCAGTCGATGTATTACTGGATGCCAAGCCGCCTGTTTTGACATTATTTCATGGCCAGCAGCCTATGATGGCCAATCAGTTGTATATCCTTCATGAGAAAAAAGAATTTACCTTTTTTTGGGATGAGCCGATTGAACAACAATTAGATATTTATGTGAATGATCAAAAAATCCAATTGGGGCAATTGAATACGATCTGGCAGTCTTTAAAAAACCAGGATCGTTTAAAGTTGGTTTGTCAGGGAAAAGATCTGCAGGGAAATATTTCTTCGTATTTGTATGAATTTCAATATCAAACCCAAATCGAAAGCTTGCTTTTACAAGCTTCTACTGTGCCAAAAAAGCCGGAAAAAGTTGTCCAGGTACAGACAAAGGATCCTTATTTTGGATCGTATCTGGATTCACGAAGTATTTGGAGAACTTGGAAAAAGAACGAGGATCAAAAAATTATTCTGGAGAAAAAAGAAGTTCATTTGCAGGATCAAACAAAACCGATGATGCGCTTTATGGCAGAAAATGGAGGATCACTGTCTCATTTACAAAAAGGAGATGTTCTTCGTTTAACATTATTGAATACAGAATCGTATTCAGACGATCATTTTACCGATATACAGATCAATGGCAAAAAAATGGATGCGGATCAGATACACAAAGATGCCTTGCACAATGAATACGTTTTGATCACTTTAAAGGACAAAGAAACAAAAATTGTAGCCAGCGCAGAAGATAAAAGTGGCAATACCGCAGAGATCCAACAAACTTTTACGCTTGAAAAGACAAAGTTTTATGGGTATTGGCTGCTTGTGATTCCTGGACTTTTAGGCATCTTTGGCTTGTTTTGGAAAGTGAAGCATGGAAAAACTAAAGGTTCTTAAGGAAGAACAGCTTTTCATTTATACATTGCAGGAGGGCTTAAAAGTTGAAGGAGTTGTTTTTCAAAAGAGAAAAGGACAATGGTATTTGGTTGCGAATCAACAACGAATGTTGTTGAAAGAAGAAGGTGTCGTATGGAACCAGATTACCTTTGCCCTATATCGTTTACCAAGTTGCTGGTCAGTAAAAAAGTTACAGAAGCACAATGTCATAGGGCGAGATCCAACTTGTTCGATCGTTATAGAAGATGATACAATTTCATCCTTTCATTTTCAAATAACCAACGATTACCTGGAAGATTTACAGAGTACAAACGGCACGTATTGTAACGGTAAAAGAATCCGGAAACAAAAATTAAACGCTTTAGATCATTTATGGTTTGGAACCAAAGAAGCCTATTACTTACCGGGTTATTTGGTTTTAGGGGTTTTACAGGAGCAGAAAAATGTCGTGTTTGACAAGATTCCTGAACTTCCCAAGGTTCAAGCCATTTCACAAACGGTCAAAACAGTACAACAAGTATCTTTTTTGTTACAGTCACCGCAGCCGTTAATGCCCATTCCCAAAGGGCACTGGTTTCAATCGATGGGCTCCTCTTTGTTGATATTGATTTCCGGTTTGGTCAGTGCCGGCGTTGTATGGATCAGTTCACCGCAACAAAGCTTTTCGGTGGTATCGCTAATGATCAATGCGGTATCTATGGGATTGGCCTTTGGTGCCTTTGGCTTGTGGAATCGAAAGATGACAGTTCGAGAAAAGAAAAGAGAAAACCAAGCTTTGATTGATCAATATTCGCTGTATTGTAAACGCAGTCAAAACGAGATGGAAAGGATGCAAAAGGAATATCAGAACGCTGTTTTACAATGGGTCGAGCAGTATCAGTTGCAGCTTTTAAACTTTCAAAGAGAGGCAAAAAGGGATTATCGCTTGTGGATTGGTTATCAGAAATGTGAATGGATCCAACTTCAGTTTAGAAAACCAAATTATCTGCAGGAGCAGGACCGTTTGTTTCAACAACAAGAAACCTTAATACAGTCTATCGAAACCTATGAAGATACGCCGGTGTTTTTAGAACAGGGACAACAGATTCATCTTCCCAAAGTAGCTTTTTCATGGATCGAGTCTTTATTTCTGGAATGGTTGCTGGTTGCTTATCAAGCGCATCGAAAATGGGTGTGGGTCGATGTATCTATGTCTAAAGAGCATCCTTTTTTCAATCATGAAGCTTGTATTAAGGATACAAAAAAACTTTTGATTCAAACGAAGGAAGAATGGCTTAGCTTCATACAGGATTTAGATCATAGCTATGAATATACGTTTATGATCAATGAAGCGTTTGCTTTGGAATCTCTTCCTGCAGAAGAAACCTGCATTTGTTTTGATGCGGCAGGCCCTATGCTGCAAATGGCTGATTTTTGCCAGCCTGGTGACCTATTTAGAAAACTCATGTTTCTTCATCAGGAAAAACGATGGGATCAAGATCAGGAATGTAAAGCTCTTTTTGGTCAGGATATCTGGCATTTCTCTTTAGATTCGTGTCGTCAAAATCGTGTGAACTTAAAAGTATGTCTGGGTTTTGAAGAAAAAGGGACATTTCTATATTTAGATTTGCAGGAATCTAAACAAGGACCGCATGGATTTCTGGCTGGTAAAACCGGCAGTGGAAAAAGTGAAATGCTACGAAATATTCTTTTACAACTGGTCATACAGAATTCCCCTAAATTATTTCAATATATTCTGATTGATTTTAAAGGTGGAGCCTTTGGACAGTATTTTATGCACTTTCCTCATTGTCAGGGTATGTTGACTAATCTTGAAAAGGATCAAATGGAACGCTTTGATCAAAGTCTTCAGGCTTTTTTGGAAAAAAGACAAAAGATCCTTCAGCAATTTAGCCAGGAACATCCAGACCAAACAGCACATATCGATTCCTATAACGCTTATCACATCAAAGATCCTTTAGCGCATGTATTTTTGATTGTCGATGAATTGGCACAGCTCAAACAAAGCTTTCCGGATTTCTTGATGAAAATCAAAGAAATCGCCCGTATCGGAAGGTCTTTGGGTGTGCATTGTATTCTTTCTACACAAAAGCCATTAGGTGTAATGGATGATCAAATTTGGGCTAATATGGACTTTAAGATCTGTATGAGTGTCGCAACCACTGCCGATTCTTATGAAGTTTTGCACTCCGATCATGCTTATGCCTTAAAACGACCGGGAGATTTTATTCTTCAAGATCAACAGGCTCATCAACGTATGGGTAAAGCATGGTATCTGCAAAAAGAAATCTATTTACATCCCAATGGATATTGTGAAGTTGATGAGAATGGAAAGATCGTGCAAAGCTATCACCAGGAAAAGACAACTTTGTTTCATTTTTTATCGCAACAAATAAACAAAGATGAAAGTGCAAAGGAATGGATCATACATCCGTTTGATCAAAGTGTTTTCAAATCGCAACAATTGGCATTGATCGATGAGTCGTCTATACAACAAGTCAGGGATTGGACGCCTCAACCGGGACAATGTTCGTGTATCTATTGTACTTCCTATCAAAAAAGAAAAGAACTGATTCAAAGCATTGTCGGCTGGACAACCTTGCCGGTCTATGGTTTGGAAATCGAAGAAGATGGCTTGGATGCCTGCTTGTCTGAAAAAGAATTTGGAAGAATAAAATCGATACGAAAACCATGTGTGTGGTTAGTAGATTACACAAACCTGAAACAGAAAGATTTGGATGTACTTAAAAGTGATAACGTCATTTTATTTCTATTTATAAGAACATGGGATAGACGATTAAAAGAATGGTTTTTGATTCAGTCGAACCGCATTTGTTACGACTTTAGTGACATCGAAGACTTGCGAGAATTCTTTGGATGTTTTATTCGAGCGGATCTGAACATGCGCTCACATAAAGGATATATCTTTAGAAAGCAGAGCTTATATCCAATCTTATTTCAAAAAAGGGAAGGAGTACTAAAACCGAAACGAAAGGAAAAGGCTTATATACTTCATCATCAAAAACATGTCTTGCGTTTGGGGTGGGATTCAAAATCTCATCAGGAAGTTTTCTGGAAGCAAAAGCATCCTTTATTGATTTGTTATGTACAACGATCAATGGCCCAAACGATTGCCGATATGCTGGAAAGATGGCAAACACAAAAAACTTTGCATATCAGAGAAGACTTTTTAGAGGAAGCAGACATTTATGTTTTACATGCCATTTATAATGCGGATCAGTTTCAAACACCGGAATATCTTTCGAAGATCTATGATTTAGATGTGTGTTGGATCGGACAGGGAATACAAGATTATTTGTATGTTCTAAAACGTTCGTTGCCACAAGATCATTCATCCTATGGCGTGTATTGGACAGAACAGGAGGTGTATTCATTTAATCGATAACAGTATGCAGGATATATTCATTCATATCAAGATTTTTACACAGTCAAAATTTCATCATGTCTGGATTCGTGATACGTATGTCATTGAGGACTTTATTCAAGATATAGAAAAGTCGTGGCCTTTGGAAAGAACGACATTTGCTCATTTTTTCTATCATACCGAATCAGGACGTATTTTAAATTCCGGAAAAACATTTAGAGAAAATGCCGTGATCTCCGGCGATCATTTTATCTTATTTTAAGCAGGAGGATTTATGCAAATAACAGTTAATTATCAGGAATTGGCACAGGGTGCCCATTATCTGGAACAAAAATCAAATGATTATCAACAAGTAATCAATCAGATCTATGCTCGTATGCAACAGATGCAAAGTGTATGGCAGGGGCAGGATCATCAGGCGTTTATTGCGCAGCTGGAGCAGTTTCGACCACAGCTGCAGAAGATTGTCGCCATCATTGAAACTTATGCGCATTTTTTGTTGTATTGCGCCAATGAATATCAAAAGCTTCAACAGGAGCGTATCGCAAGAGCCAGAAATTTAGTGTAAAAGGAGGAAACTATGGCAAATATTCAAATATCTTCACAGGAGGTTTTTCAATATTCCGCACAATTAAAAGGAATGAACACGCAGGTGCAACAAATCTTTGAGGAAATCAAAAACAAAGTTCAACAATTAGAGTCTATATGGCAGTCACCCACCTCTAACAAGCTGATGGAGCAGTTTCATTCCTTAGATCCGGTATTTCGCTCCTATGTGCAATCCTTGGATCAGTATGCCCAATATCTGCAACAGACAGCACAGGCGTATCAGGAAAATGAACAAATGCTGTCGCAAGGCGTACAAGTATGATGGAGATGGTAGCCTATTATCAGGAATTATCATCCTATATCACTACGATCTGCAGTGAGGTCGCAAGCTGCTGCCAGGCAGAGGAAGCTATTCATCTTCAAAACGGACTGCAGGCATTGCAGGCACAGATTCAAAGACAGCTGATGGAAGTGAAGCTGCATGCCCATTGATACAGCTGTTTATCGAAGAATCGCAAATGGTTTGGCATCCAGAAGAAAATATGCATCCTTTCCGGGAAAACTTCCTTTAAAAAAGGAGCACGATCGTATTCAAAATACACTGGATAGCTATATTGATTATTTTCGAAAAAGTGCAAACGCCTATGAGAATACCGAGAATCATTTAATGTATAAAAGTGGACAGAGCTTTTCTTACTTAAAGGATGGAACATTTCGCTTCTATCACCAGGAGGATTGGAATGCGTTAGCACAGCTGACCAAGAAAGAAAAAAATACGCATCTATCGATAGGTGCCGAATATAGCTTTAAAGAGGTCGGAGCTGTTTATCGCGATGAGCTTTTAGATGCCGGTATTCAGGCACATTTAGGAAATATTCAGGCTAAAGGATCGTGTGAGCTGGTATTGTGGAAGGAGGAAGAATTTGATCCCAGACTGGAACTGAGTCTGCAGGCACAGGCTTCTCTTTTATCCTTGCAGGGACAGGCTAAAATCGGTACGAATAATATGTACTTGCAGGCAAGAGGCAATGTGGATGTTGGAAGTGTCTATGCACAGGCTACCTGCATATTTAATAAAGAAGAACAAAATTTGGAAGCTTCCATCGGAGCAGCTGCCGTACAAGGAGAGGGAAGTATCGCTTTTCATCTTTTTGGTGCGAAAGTAACCGTAAGTGCGCAGGGATCCTTAGGCAGTGCCGAAGCCAACCTAACGTATCGTCACGTAAATAAAGAATGATTGTTCCAATGCTCATATACTACTTTAAAATAATCTCAATATTCACATTTTTAGAGTGTGTAACAGCACCATGTCTAGGAGCACTAGAATCTCTTTCATGTTTTTCATAATAGATTACTTTGATAAACTTTTTAAGAAATGTATTCTTTGATTTTGCAGAAATATTAGGATTTTGTAACATATCTATTGCCTCATTCAGAGTAGCATATTTTTCTTTCCACTCGTTCCTATTTGGCATAGTACTTCCTATTTTATTTATAGATGTTTCAATACCTTTTTTCTCAATTTCTAATTTATTAATCCTTTCAATGAATTTTTCTTTTGTATATGTTCCGTCTTCCAAAAATTCGTAAATTCTTTCTTTTTTCTGATCTATTTTATCAAGGCTTTTCTTTAAGTCTGATATCATGTTTTTTTTAGTTTGTATTTGTTCCTCATCGGTTTTGTTAAGCTTAATTTTAAAATCTTCTAAATTGCTTTTTAATGCTTCAATAATAGCATTATCAACTACAGTAGCATTTGTTGACATATTTCTACAATGTCTAATACCACTGCAATCATAACGAGGAACATTTCTGCCTTTTTCTCCTTGATATCTCATCATACGTCCACAAAGTTTGCATCTTAATAGTCCGGCATAAGGACTTTTAAGTTCCTTACTCATATTCACTTTTACAGATTTTGATACCATTAACTTTTTAACAGAATCAAACATTTCTTTTGATATGATAGGTTCGTGTGTATCGTGAACAATAAGTGGTTTTTCTTGACGAACACGTACTTTTTTTAATTTTCCATCAACAATACGCTTTTCAACTTTATGTCTATTCCATACAGTACAACCAATATATACCTCATTTGAAAGTATTCGCTTAATAGTTCGTTCATGCCAGTATTTAGCCATAAATGGTTTAACACCCAAATCATCTAACATTAATCCGATTGCATGAGCGGAGTAACCTTCTAATATCTTCTCATAAATGAATTTTACATAAGGTGCTGTTTCAGGATCAGGAACAAGATACTGCCTTCTTTTGCCTTCTTTTACTTTTTTATATCCAAAAGGAGTACGAGTAGGGAGATAATTGCCTTCTAATACAGATTGTAATGTGCCACGCTGCATAATTGTTTTCATGTAGTCTAAATAGTCTGATCCTGCCATCAGTTCAGACTTTACCGATTTATAATCATACTCATTAGATAAATCAAAAGTCTTTTTTGGTGTGACGATTAGAGTATTAGTATATTTAAAGTTCTGTAGAATGGTTCCACAGTCAATCAAGTCACCACGAGATAAACGTTGACAGTCTACTACTAATACACCTTTTATAGTATTTGATTGCATGAGTTCAAATAAACGTTTTATTTCAGGTCTGTCTTCAATCGTTTCTCCTGATACTACTTCTCGATATATACATTCTTCCGGTATCTTTTGATCTAGCATGGCCGATGCATAGTTCTGTAGAATTCGTTCATGTTTAGCCAAGACCTGTTCCACTGTTTCATTTGGATCATCAGAACGTGACTTTCTAAGATACATTAAATATTTATCCATAAGTACCCATCCTTTCTATTTTATGGTAAAATGGGTACAGAAAAAGAGTGCGAAACTTTTTCTGTATCGGTGTATTGCGAGTACACCATATCCGACACTTTGCGAGGGTGTCGGTTTTTTATTATTCTAAAGAAATATAACAACGTTTTAGAGTTAAATACTGTCCATCTTTTACAGTAATATACATATTGTTTTCAAATACATTATTTAGAATTCTAGAATTTCCTGTTGAATCAGAAGATAAATCAAGATAAGCTGATTCTCCTTTTTCTGCTATTACGTTATATTCGCCTGCCGGAATATCTACACCAACTTTATACATTCCTTCTCCCCAATATGTTCTTGGTTGTTGTGTTGGTTGAGAACTTTGTTCTTCTTCTGAAATTTCTTCTTCGTTTTCTTCTGTTATAGATGTACAGTAAGCTCCGTAAGTTGTTGAATAATCTGTTGATGCTAAATAATCTTCATTGTTTTCAAATTCAGAAGGCCGTATCCAAATCGAAAAGTTACAATATTCTCCGGTTTCTATGTAATCAACAGACATCATATAATGATCTTGAACCGCAGAACCATACGCTTCTGTTTGATCTATTCTTGTGCAGTTATCATACATATTAAATGCATTGTCAGATAAAGTATCATGGTCGAACTCGTCATCAGACATACCAATTATGGTTCCAGCAACATTTGCAACACGCTCACCTATAACGGTGTCTGCTTCGCCAAATCCATGAACACGTATATATTCAACAACATTATTATCATCAAAAAAAGCTTCAACTACTGTGGTATCATCAACACGCAATTCGCTATATTCATCTGTAGCTACACTAGAAAAGCTTTTTTCACTATATCCATCTATAAGCTCTGATAGGTAAGCATTTAATAAAGTTTCAAACTCGTCTAAAGTTACACTAAAATTTGTATAGTCATCATTCACTTTAAAACTTATCTTTTCATCATTGTTTGAAGTAGAACAACCAACAAATAGAATTAAAGTTAAAAGATAGGCTATAATTTTCTTCATAATCTATCTCCTAATATTTCTTAAAAGTTGCTATCAACTTTCCTATAATTCTAAAGCACTGTGATTCATCGGCTAAATCTATCTCGATTGGTTCATATTTATCATTTGCACTTTCTAATATAATTAGACCATTATTTAATTGTCTATATATTTTGCATACATATTCATCACCAATGCAAAAAGAACCGATATCACCATTTGAAAGAACATTTGTCTTTTCAAAAACCAATACATCACCATCATTGATTGATTTACCAATCATGGAATCTCCACTAGCTACATTTGCGAAATATTCACGACCTTTCTTTATATATCTATCTGGAATGGCTATGTAATCTTCGATGTAATCATCTATGAATAAACCATTCCCACAACAAATTTGAGAGTAGGTAGCTATCTGATGTATATTTCCTAAAGAATGAAATTTAGATTCAGTTTCTTCCCAATCCATCAAATAAGCAACACTCACATTTAAAGCGGTAGCTAATCTATATATAATCTTTTGAGATATTGGTCTTCCCATTTCTATCTTATTTATAGAAACTCTTGAACTATATCCCATTTTTTTAGCTAGCTCTTCTTGGGTTAAACCTAATTCTAATCTTCTTTGTTTAACTTTATCACCAAGTTTCATTAGATGTATTCCTCCTAATCTAAGTATATTCTTTTTGTAATCATAAGTAAACAAAAATATTAAATTTATGTTGACAAATAAGATTACACAAATTATACTTAAGCTGTAATCAAAAATGATTACAATGAGAAAGGGGCGAATAAATGACAAATGTTGAAATGTTAGATTCCAAAATTAAGGAAAGTGGTCTTACAATTACATTCATTGCTGCTAAATTAGGTATCTCTCGCCAAACATTCTATAAAAAGAAAAATGGTGATTGGCCATTTAATCAGTATGAAATAGAAAAACTGTGTAATGTATTGAATATCACTTCTTTAAAAGACAAAGAATCTATTTTTTTTAGCCATTAAGTAATCAAAAATGATTACAAAACTAGAAAGGAGTTGAAGATGCCAGTAACAGTAATACCTAGCAAAGATCCTCCTGAAGTATTCAGGAAAAGACTACAAGATGCGGTTAGAGAATTCTATATCGCAATAGAAAAGGAAAAAGCAGAAAAAGAAAAAGCGCCTCCTGCCGACCAAAGCGATAGCGCTTAATAGTGGATAACCTAAAATATCCACTCCTATTTTAACACAAAGGAGAAGAAATGATAAACGAAAAAGCAAAAGAACAAATTGAAAAACAGTTAGAAAGTTACGACAGAATGTTTGACCAAGTTCAAGATTGCGAAGAAGAGTTTGAACTTGAAGATAAACCTAGTCGAGAACATAAATATTTTCCGCAATTCAAAATCTCATATTGTTTATCACTTGGATCTTTATACAGCATTCAACGTGATGAAGGAGAAAACAAAGCCATGCAGCACGCAGAGGAAAATTTAGAAGATGTAATGCATGACTTAAAAGAAGGACTAAACGCTAAGAATTATAAATATTACTTTGATTGTCTAGGCTTTGCGTGGGCCTGTAAGGATTACAAGGAAGGGGAAGACTGATGGCAACAAGGAAAAAAGAAATAGAGCTAGATGTTCCTAACTTCCAAATTATACCATCAGGAAGATTGCAGAGAATCAATAGAAAAGAAAAGGAACTTAAAGCCTTAGAAGAAAAGCTAAATACAAGAAGAAAATATACAAACGCTTTCTTATTGATGAGTGTCGCATTGATAGCTTTCTTGATTGGGATTTCGGTCAGATTGGTGGTGTCGGCTCTATGACTCAGGCAACGAAATTGCTTGAATACTTAAAAGAACACGGAGCTATCACTGAAAAACAAGCTCTAAGCTATCTAAAGATCAAAAGATTATCTGCAAGAATTCATGATTTAAGAGAATTGGGTTATGAAATCGAAACAGTTTATAAGACAGGTGAGAACGAATACGGAAAACATAGATATGTAGATAAATACAGATTGAAGGGAGAATACAAATGAATGATTACATCTTGATTGCACAGGCAAACAAGGGAATCAAGACAATGAACGTTAAGGGGAATGAATATGCCACTGTAGATGAAAGAGTAAATGCCTACAGAAAAGTCTATCCAAAAGGAACTATAGTAACGGACATTGTTTCTTTAGAAAATGGTGTTGTTGTCATGAAATCCACAGTATATGACGAAGAAAAAAATATATTGGCAACTGGATATGCATCTGAACGAGAAGGATCAAGTTTAGTCAATAAAACAAACTATATCGAAAATTGTGAAACTTCTTCGGTTGGTAGAGCTTTAGGGATGTGCGGATTTGGAATTGATACAGGAATAAGAAGTGCAGAAGAAATTGAAAATGCACTTTTGAAACAAGAACAAGATAACGAAGAATTGAAAGAACTGTCAATTAAATATGTTAATTTGAGAACACGTTTAACAGATTTAGGATGTGATTTCAGAGATCCAAGTACAAATAAATGGATTATTAAAAATGCAAAAGTTCCTACACAAGACAACAGATATCTTAATGCAGCACAGATGCAAAAGCTATTAGATTGCTATTCACAAATGATTGAAAAGAAGGAGAAAGAAATTGTACAAGACCAAGAGGGCGAAAGCAACGGACATACCGAAGAAAGTCAAGGATAAGGTATGGCAACGTGACCATGAAAGATGCATCTATTGTGGATCACGGTGCGCCATGCCAAATGCACACGCTTTGTTATCTCGTGAGCAAGGTGGTCTTGGAGTAGAAAAGAATATTGTCACCCTCTGTATGCACTGTCACAGAATGTACGATCAAGGCTCAAACGAGCAAAAGAAAGCCTATGCTTTAAAAGTAGGAAGGCCAGTTATTGACGACTTTATTAAAGCCTATTTAGAGAGTATCTACGAAGAAATTTCCATAGATGAAATAAAGTATCGTCCGTTATGGCAAACACGCTAGGAGACGTTCTATGAAGGTTATAGGAACGCTAGCTAGTAATGAAACAGATACACAAGGTTCTATTTCATTCTATTTTGATCCATATACTTCAGGACAAAGAAATTTAATTAAATTACAAAAATTGGAAGAAGGAGAAGAATATCTTTTAACAATTGAAAGCAAAAAGGCGGTACGGACACATCGTCAGAATTCGTATTTATGGGCCTTGATTGGCGAGATGTGTAGAAATCCTAATTCACCACGTCACGATGAATGGGAACTGTATTGTTGGCTGCTTGAACAAGCAAAATCAAAATTCATTTATGTTCAAGTGCCGGAAGATGCAGTAGAAAGGCTTAGAAAGTCCGTTAGAGCGTTAGAAGTTCTGAGATATACAAAAGGCCCTAAAGGAAATTTAGCGGTCTGTAGAGTGTTTGAAGGCTCTTCCAAGATGTCAAAAAAAGAAATGATTGTATTGATTGATAAGACGTTAGAAGTAGCCGAAGAACTAGGAATAGATACTACGCTTTACAAGGAGGTTTTACAGTGAATGTTTATTTTGAAATACCGGGAGAACCGGCAGGAAAAGGGAGGCCAAGATTTACAAGAAACGGTCATACCTATACACCAAAAGAAACAGTCAGTTATGAAAATTTAGTGAAGATTTTATTTAGACAAAACTTTCCTCAAGTAATACCTTCTGAGAATCGTTTAAAAGTGGTTATAGATGCGTATTTTACCATCCCTAAGTCCTACTCTAAGAAAAAGAAAAAGCTTGCCTATGATGCTTTAATAAGTCCTACGAAGAAGCCGGATTGTGACAATATAGCAAAGATCATACTGGATGCTTTAAACGGAATTGCATACAAGGATGATAAACAAGTAGTGAAATTACAAGTCAATAAATACTACTCAGAACAGCCTTGTGTGATTGTACAAATTAAGGATTTTTAGGAGGTGATCAAGTGAGAGATAACTTTATATTCTATAGGAGTTTTTATGAAGGCGCAAAAGTTCTTAAAGATAGCGACAGGCTTAAATTATATGAAGCTATTTTCGAATATGCTCTAGATAATACAGAGCCTAAATTGAAAGGATATCCGTTAGGAATGTTTAGCATGGCAAGGCCTCAATTAGATGCTAACAATAAAAGATATCAAGACGGATTAAAAGGTGCAGAACACGGGAAAAAAGGTGGTAGGCCTAAAAAAAATAAATTAAGTGGGGATAATGAAGAAAACCCCATAGGGTTTTTAAACAAAACCCCTAATGAAAATGTAAATGATAATGAAAATGATAATGTTAATGAAAATGTAAATACTTCTGACGAAGAAGCAATCAAATTGGTGCTGGATACAGGAGAGTATTACTCAGTTACAAACGAGCAGATACAGGGTTGGCAACAGTCAGTACCTTTGGTTGATGTGAAGTCTGAGTTAAGAAAGATGCAGCTATGGTTAGAAGGAAACCCTAAAAAGCGTAAAACTACTAAGGGTATTACACGATTCATTACAGGATGGTTGGTTAGAGAGCAGAACTCTAAAGAGCAAAACTCTAAACCTATAACAGGTGTAGAAGATGTACCAGATTGGTATGGAAATACTAAGCAAACAGAGCCTACACCCGAACTGTTAGAAGAAATCGAAAAGATGAAAGAAAGTATGAGGTTATAGAAATGTGGATCAGAAGTCAAAGCGGAGAAAGTTTATTAAATGTAAAAGATTTGTGCATTTATGAGTCAAACTATGAAGAAAAAAAATATCAGTTTAGATGTTTTGGATTTGGAGACGATTATTACATTTTAGGAAATTATTCATCTAAAGAAAAAGCGATGAAAGTATTGGATAAGATCCATAAAACATTACTATCTGATTTAGAAATGAATTTAGATGTATTCCAAATGCCACAGGATAACGAAGTATGAAAGAAAAAGACATTAACAAAATCAAACAAATACAAAAAAGAATTAGGATTGGAGATTGACAATATGAGTAGTAACAAAGCAGATTATTTACGAAAAAAATATCCAAGTGGAACAAAAATTCGTATAGAGCTTATGGAAGGAGAACCACATTATAGCGGAAAAGAAGGCTTTGTTCAATTTGTGGATGATGCTGGTCAAATTCACGGAACATGGGGCGGATGTGCTTTACTTGATTCAGATGATTTTAAAATTATTTCAAAGGATTAAAAAAACAAAAAATGAAAGCAATAAATTTGGAATCGGGTAAAGAATACGAAGTATATTTACCCGATAAATACACAAATCAAGTCATGACTGCCGACTATTGGACGGAGATTGACGGAAAGACATTACTTTTAGTCGAAATAAATGAACCTGTACAGGAAGGTCATGAATACCATTGTTACAGAATCGAAAACAAGATTTATCAAGGTATTTGGACAAACAGTCATGATGAATTGGTACAGATGTACAGAGAAACGAGAGAACAGTTGAGGTTATTTTGACAGAAAATGAATTGATCTTATTCGACAGATTAGAAGTTATACGAAAAACAATCGGTAAATATGGCGAAAGCAATTTCTATGTATCTTTCAGTGGTGGTAAAGACAGTACAGTTTTGCATTATCTGATTGATGAAGCGTTACCAAATAACACAATTCCTAGAGTGTATATAAACACAGGTATTGAATACAATGACATCTTGAAATTTGTTAGAGAAATGAATAATGCAGACGAACGAATTGAAATTGTGAATTCTAACGTGCATATACCTTCAAGGCTTAAAAACAAGTCTTGATAACAAGACATACGATTTAGCACATTTTAAGGGATATTTGACAAAGTAGAAAGGAGAAAAGAGTTACGGCCGTATAAAACTCATGAGTTTCTCCGAGCATATAGCAATGGGATTTTTAGACGAAAATACGAACAAGATACTGTTAGGAAATGCCTATGAATTGATTAAGAAAATACCCGACAAATCAATTGATTGCATTTATACAGATATACCATACCTGTATTTGCAGAACGGGGGGGGGTACAGTGATTTAGCAAAACGAACAATAGTAAAAAGAGAATCTTTAAAAGATATTTCAGACGGAATAGATTTTAGTATCTTATACGATTTTGTTCGAGTGATGAAGAAGATCAATTGCTTTATTTGGTGTAGTAAGTTGCAGATATTAGACATCATGAATTACTTTGCTAAGACTGATATAAATTATGAAATTCTAGTTTGGTGCAAAACAAATCCAATGCCAACCACAAACAACACATGGCTACCCGATATTGAATATTGTTTGTACTTCCGAGAAAAGGGAGTGAAGTTAAATGATGGTTACGACATTAAGCATAAATACTACGTTCAAGAAATAAATAAGTTGGACAAGGATTTATACGGGCATCCAACGATAAAACCTTTGAAAATTGTAAAGAGTCACTTACTACACACAACACAGAAAAACGATATTATTTTAGATCCTTTTTCGGGTAGTGGAACATCTTGTGTAGCAGGAAAAGAAATTGGAAGAAGATTCTTAGGATTTGAATTAGACAAAAATTATTACAAGGTGTCTATTGACCGTTTAAACGGAATTGATAAGAACGGTCAAATGTCAATCTTTACAGATTTTGAAAATGTTTAGGAGGACTTATGAAACACACTAGAGAAGAAATTATTACGGCATTACACATTATCAAAGATACGTGCAATGAAAATGGTTTTGCTTGCGATTCTTGCCCTTTTTACAACGAAGAAGAAAAACTTTGTTGGATTAACGGTGATAGACCCGACCATTGGACTTTTAATGAACAAAAAGAAGTATGGAGAGCCTTTAAATGAGTTACAGAAACATAAGCATAAGCGTTGAATATGACTTAGTTGGCTATATGTTTGATTCGGAACTAAATCAAATGATGAAAGATTTAGTACCAGTCTTAGAAGACCTTGAAAAATGGCAAGAAGGAGATATCGGAGAAGAACAATACAGAGAAACTGTTACTAAATTTAAATCGAAATGGTTTAAACGGAGAAAATGCGACATTGAAGAATTGGTGAATGAAGTATTTGAAAACAAGAAACAAGAACTTTTAAAAGAATTGGAGTATATGGGTGATAAATAATGAGCAAAATATTAGATGTATGTTGTGGCTCAAAAATGTTTTGGTTTGATAAAGAAAATCCACATGTAACTTTTATGGATATTAGGGAATGCGAAGATACTTTGTGTGATGGAAGAAAGTTATCAATCCATCCTGATATTATAGGCGATTTTAGAGATATACCATTTGATGATAATAGCTTTGATTTATTCGTGTTTGATCCTCCGCATTTAATTAGGGCAGGCGAAAATTCATGGTTGGTCAAGAAATATGGAAGATTAGACGAAACGTGGACAAAAGATTTAGCAAAAGGTTTTGATGAATGCATGAGAGTGTTGAAACCAAACGGAACACTTATATTCAAGTGGAATGAAGAACAAATTAAACTTAAAGATGTATTATCTTGTTTTTATCAAAAACCATTATTTGGAAACAAAAGAAGCAAAACGCATTGGTTAGTTTTTATAAAAGAGGTGATTTAAATGTTGACTGAAAAAGAATGCCGAAACGCTTTATCTGATTTAAAAAACCAATTAGAAGATATCTTAGGTGAGGAAAGCGAAAATGTTGAAAGCGTAAATGTATTGAATCAACTAATGGATGAACACTTTGAAAATCCACCACTTAGTCTTAAAGAAGTTGAGCAATGTTGCCACGAAGGTATCCCAGTATGGGATAAAGAAATTGAAGAATATGTGCAAATACATGATGTCTTAAAAGGTGGAGAAAAAGACGCTTTAGTTACTGTTGTGCAATTTTTCTTCGAAGATTATCACGTATACCCTTATTACAAGACCCGCTTTTACAGAAAGGAAGTACAGGAATGAAACGTAGTGAACTAGAAAAATATTTAGGAACAAAAGTAAAAGTAGTATTGCATGACAACGATTCTGTGATTGGAACACTTGGGAAAACAGAAGATGTGAAAGATGATCCAAATTATTATTTAAACCCTAAATATTATTTTGTCAGTCCTAACATTAGACATCTTATTTTTAGGTGTAGTCACGTCAAGAAAGTTGAGGTACAGGAATGACAAACAGAGAATATATTATCGCTCAATTAAGCGGTGAAGATTACATTGATGATAACGGCGTAAGTTATGAATCAATGGTTTGTAATAGTATCGCTTGCCCTTACTTTACGGGAGATGAAAGAGCTTTTTGCCTTTATGAAGATGTTAAAGAAAACGATTATGACACCTGTTTTAAATGTAAAGAAAATTGGTTGAATAGCGAGGTACAGGAATGAATATACAAATAAATGCTAATGATAAAGTTACAAAAAATGAGCTTATGTATATTTACCATAATTTAGAAAGCATAAAGAGAAAATATAAAGAAAGTTGGAAGTATAAATCTCAACAAGATTTCGATAAAAAATATACGTGGCAAAAACCACCACAGTGGAAATACGAACTGAGTGGTATTGGCGGAATTGGTGCGAGAGTTGGGAGAAAGGTAATTATTAAGGGAACTAATGGGACACTGTATTTTTCCTTTAAAGAATTGAAAGAAAATGAAAGAAATTGTGTTTGGATTTAGAGAGGTACAGGAATGAAAATGGAATCATATATCGGTAGACTAATGGATTTATTCCCTAATTCATATATTAACAGACTGAACGAACTTATTCTTTATAGTAGTACAAATTTATATTTTGGTCTAGATGATGTAAATAGTGAACAAGATATTAAGTGCAAATTATTAGAATGGTGTTCAAGAGATACGTATAAAACACAACCATTCAATAATCATGAACATAATTTATATTATCAAGATACGATAAGAAAACGTATAAATTATTATCTAAAGACGGATTTTAGTAGAGAGCAAATGGAACTGATTTATCAGAAACTTGGAAATTCGATAAACCATGATTTGACAATCAAATTTGTTAAGAGTGGTTATGACATGAATGTTTTAAAAAGTGAGGTACAAGAATGAAAGAATTAAAACCATGCCCGTTTTGTGGCGGAAAAATAGAAAAAGTAAATGCACCAATGATGAATACAGTTATGTTTGTGTGCAAGAAATGCGGTGCTGATGTTTGTTTTTATGGAGCAGAACATGAACCAAAAGCAAGTAAAGCATGGAACAGGAGAGCAAATTGACCGACAACATAAATCATCCTACGCATTACACACAAGGCAAATACGAGCCAATTGAAGTAATAGCAGATTGGCATTTGAACTTTAACTTAGGAAATGTGGTTAAGTATATCGCAAGGTATGAGTATAAAGGTAATAAGTTACAGGATTTGAAGAAGGCACAGATGTATTTGAATCACGAGATTGAGAGGTTGGAACAATGAAAGCAAAAGAAATGTTTGAAAGTATGGGGTGGAAACAAACAACAAATGAACCATCTCATATAGCCTATGAAAGGGGATATAGAACGATATATTTTATACGAGATGGTGAATCAGGTATTGTTACATCTTCAGGACATATCAACATGCATGTTCTAAAGGCTATAAATGAGCAGTGTAAAGAAATCGGGTGGATATAATGACCGCAGAACAGATGTTTAAATGCTTAGGATATGAAAAGACAAGCAAAAAAGATAGTGAAAACATCATCTATGAAAAAGTTGAAACTTATTTTTCAGATTTAGATGATAAAGACACAATAAAAAAATCAACATATATACATTACATATCGTTTGATTTAAATTACAACACTGTGAATTCAAGCGTACAAAATCGTGATAGTTTTGATGGTGAACTTGCAGCCCAAATAAATGCGATGGAAATGTTGGCGGTAATTAAACAGTGTAAGGAAATCGGGTGGTTAGATGATTGATGAGAAAACTAAAAAGGAAATGTTAGAGTACGCAGATAGGCTTTATGAACTAGAACAGTTAGACGTTGTTAAAGAATATGTTGATGTCCTGAATAAAGTGGTTCGTTTTGAACAAGAAGAACCGAAAAAGGAATATTACAAATCTTCTAAAAAATACGATTACTATATTAAATATCCATATGAAAGATTTACAGTTATAAAGAATGGCAAATACGGATTTAAAAAATATGGGTTTGTCGCATTTGGTGAAGGCATTGATGGCAGAGGTCAACTATTATTTTGTCTTGGTCTATGCAATAAAACAAAAGAAGAAATGATTGAATATATAGAAAAACACATCATAGATGATAATGAAGAGGTTGAATCATGATTGACGAAAACTTACTAATTAAGAAGCTAGATAAAATTAAAAATAAATTAATAAATTCAAACAAAATAATCGCAAGTAACAAGGGTTACTTTGTCGAAAAAATAATTGAAATTGTCAAAAACGAGCCAAAAGTAGGCGAATGGATACCTGTAGAAGAAAGATTGCCGAAACATTACGGTCAGTATCTGATAACGGCAATCAATGATTGTGGTGGTGTATATATGGATGTATCGTACTATGATAGTCAATACAAATCATTCAGTCCTGACGGAGTAGAGGACGATATTGCAATAGCATGGATGGATTTACCGAAAATGTACGAGGTAAAAGAATGAAAGAATATAACGTGTTAAGAACGATTATGGAACTAAACAGTAAAGGATATGATGTTTATATCACTGAGAGTAATGAAGGAAGGTTTATTGAAGCTTATGGTTGTGAAAATGTCATAACAAAAAAATTAGAAATTCGATCAGGAGGTTTTTATTCAGAAGAATCATATATCTATGCTTTACAAGAAATTATGACTGAAATAAATATAGGAGAAACAGAATGACGAATTTAGAATATTATAAAGATGAACTTAAACGATACATTAAAAAGAATCCAAAATTTTTATCTTTAAAATCGGACGTGATTGGTAAAGCGTTTACATTGTTTTCGCACGAAAGAATAGATATATGGTGTAATGATGAATGGGCAGAGACTGAACATTTTATTGACTGGCTTTTAGAAGAACACAAAGAACCGATAAAACTGAAACAATGGGAATTTGAATTGATTGGATATATTTATAGAACTTCTTCTGTTAAAAAAATGTTTTTCGTACATTATTCGGAATTGAATTATCTAAGAGGAGTAGGGTATTTCAAAGGAATAACAAATGAATATATGACATTAAAAGAAATATTAGAAAATTGCGAGGTAGAATATGAATAAAGTAATAGAACTGTTAATGGAAGAATTAGGTGTAGGAATTTGTGAAGATTTTAGAGTAAAGCCTAGCGTTGCAGGACAAAGCGAATATAAAAGTATCTATCACTTTGATGAATTAGGAGCATTGCGCAGAGATGACGGAATACCAGCAGATTCAGTTTTAGGATTTCTAGCAAGAGGAAGATTAAGCATTGAAAAGGTAAAACCAAAAGGAAGATATATACCTAAATACGGAGAATATTATTGGTGTATCCCCACTTTCGGAGGCATTTCCTGGAAAACATATGAAGATGAATTTGATGAATTTGTAATCAAACATAATTTAGTATTCAGAACTAAAGAAGAAGCAGAAGATTACAGATGGTTCTTAGAACAGGTGGACAAGTACAAGAAAGAGTTTGAAATAGGAAAGCTGAATCACTATTTTTATTACACATTTATAAACAAAAGAATTGGTATTTCATGGGATGATGTTTTTAAGGAATATAAATTTTATTTTGGAAGCACTGAAAACATTCAAGAATTTAGAAACGTTGTAGGAGATGAAAGAATTAAGAAGTATTTTTTCAATCAATATTGAGAGGAGCGTGGGATTAATATATGGCATTAACAGTTAGTGAATCAAAATTAAAACAAGCATTAGAACAACAAAAAAAAGCGTATGAACTAGGAAAGTTCTGTTTGAAGTACAACATAGATAAAGTTGTACTTCATGCATTAGCGCATGATGAGCACATGAAAGAAGAAAAAAGACGTGAAGCTATTGTAGCAGGGAGGTATGAGTAGTGAACTCAGTTAATCTTATAGGAAGACTTTGTAAGGAAGTAGATCTAAGAAAAACACAAAATGGAAAGAGCGTTGTGCAGTTTACTTTAGCAGTCAATCGTATTGCAAAAACGCAAGGACAACCGGATGCAGATTTTATCAACTGTGTTGCTTGGAATAAATCAGCAGACAATATGGCACAGTATTTGCATAAAGGATCGTTAATCGGAGTCACAGGAAACTTGCAAACAAGAAATTATGAAAACAATCAAGGACAAAAAGTTTATGTAACAGAAGTTATTTGTAATAACGTGCAGTTTCTAGAATCAAAGAACGATACCACAAGCCAAAATTCATATGGACAACCAAATACATATGGAACGCAACAAAAGTCCGCTATGGCACCGAAATATGACTATATGCAAGGTGATACTTTAGACATAAATGATTCAGACTTGCCATTTTAGGAGATTTACATGACAGATGAAAAATTTTATGAAGCAAAAAAACTTAAAGAACAATTAAGTGAGTTGCATAGTATGTTAATGGATTTAAAAGGTGCAAACTCAGGGAAGATTGAGTTGAGTCATCAATATGAAAGGTCAAATTTAGATTTATCAGAGGTAACTATTGAAGCTTTTATCAATGGAGTTAAAAAAGCCATTGAAGAAAAGAAAGAAGAATTTGAAAGAATATGATCTATAAAAAAAGATTAAAAAGAAAAGTATATTTCGTAGATGATTCAGAATACGATATTATTTATGCCAATAATGAACCATACGAGATGATATGCACAAATAAGAAATACAAGAAAGTCAGCTTAAAAAAATATGAAAAATAAGATTTTAAAAGTTTTTATAGGAATGATTTTGTACATAATATTTTTCTTCGTTATGTACTCAATTGCAGAATTCTTGGATATAAGCCAAGTAAGGCTAGGAGGTTAATATGAGAGAATTAAAGTTTAATTTAGGAGATAAAGCGGTAGATAACATTACTGGGTTAAAAGGAACGATTACAAGCATTTTGTTTTCTATCACTGGATGCACAAGATATATGTTAGAAACTAGCGATAGCACAGGAAGACCATTAGAATGGTGGCTTGACGAAGATAGGCTTGTAAAACTTTCTTAACTTTGGAGGCATAAAATGAAATACAGAATAATATCAATCAGACCTTTTGGAGATATTGTGGTAGATGAAATAGAAGCAGAATCTATTGAACAGGCACGATATAAGTTTTATATGAATAATCCAAATTCAGATATTACGAAAATTGAAGAAAAAGTTTTAGATCCTAGTAATCCTGAAAGTGAAAGAAAAGTTTTTGAAGAAACACGATGATAGAAGTTTTATTTAAATTATTTTTATTACTGGTATTTGTGGTACTGTTCATCGCTTTAGGAGTTTTACTTCTAGCGGTGACAGTTATCACAATCTACGAAAAGGAGAAAAAATGATAGAAGAATTAGAAAAAGTTTTAAAAGTAGAATTAAAAGGGAAACAAAGAGATTATGTTATAAAAGTTTTAGCAAATGTAATAGCTCAATTTATTTCCATGCAAAGAGGATACGAAAGTTTTCACATGGATCAAGAAAAATTCGCACAAACTTTATTAATGATTCAGGGAGAAAGTTTTTTAGGTGATAACAAAATAAGTTTAAAGAAACAAGAAAGTTTAAACGAAGCTTCTCATTTAATTTCAATCTGTGGAAAGGTTTTTGCAGATAAAGCGGTTATCGAAAAAGTTTTAAAAGAGAACATGAATTAAAATAATTTTTTCAAAAAAAGTTTTTCGCACTAGAAAGGAAGATATGAATCTATACACAGAAACTATGGTTGATGAGTTATGGCATAAGCTAGAATCTTATAAAATTTTGGAGAAGAAAAGAAAAGTTTTTCTCGAAAAAATAAGTTTTTACCAAGAGCAAATAAAAAGCTTTTACACCGCTAAAGGAGTAAGTTTTGACGGAATTCACATTGAAAATCCAACCGGACAAGACAAGATCCTGAACGATATTATATCTAAGCAACAGTCATATGAGGCTCAATATATGTTAAATGAGTGTCATATTAAGGCTTTGGAAACTATCAGGGATCTATGCTGCGAAGAAGTAAAAGAAATGATACAGAAAAAGTTTTTTGAAGGTAAGACGTGGGATTGGATGCAATATGAAGGATTTTACAAAAGTTCTCATGCAATTCGTTATCAGATTAGGAAAGAATTAGCTAAACTAGTTGAGCATTAAAAAAGAGCCTGTGAAGGCTCAAAAGAAAGGAGAGGGTTGCATGAACCCTAATTTGATTATAAAAGTTTTCTTGTCTGAAAAGTTTTCAAACTCAAAAAATGGTAAAATATAAGTGTAAAAAAAGAGCCGTCATGGCTCTTTAACTGGTTTAGAATGGTAACAAATCCAAACATTCTGTTTTAGTAACTTTTCCGTTTTTATAGTAATGAATTACTGATAAGTTTTCATCAGCTACAGCAATTTTTGATTTGGATGTAGCGCTTTTATAAATTACAAATAGATCATTTTCATATCTGATAAAACCTGTATAAATTTGATTTGAAACTAAACTTTTTAGAATCGCTTGTTTTGTATCATATTGGATATATTTATTCAATTCACGCTCTATTTTTACATCCATAACCGGTACAAAATCACGATCCAAAGTTTTTAACTTCATGCGATTTTCTAACGTGTCATAAAAGGAAAAGCCTTTTTTTGAAACTTGGAATCCTTCAAGAACTCTTTCAAAAGTTTTTAAAGTTTCTTCTGATGGTGTATTGCCATCTAAAAATAAAGTTTTGTTCATGCACCTATTCGATGCATGAACTGTAAAGTTTTTGAATTTAATGTTATAACACATAAGTTCCACCTCCGTTGCCTTTTTTACGAAAAACTAAGTCTTCAAACTTTAACAAGTTATATGCCTGTCTTACTGTGATCCTTGAAACGTTGTACATTTCACAAGCTTCACGATCAGATGGCAATTGATCACCGCTAACAAGTTCTTTATTCATGATTTTATTCTTAATGCTTTCGTAAAATTGCATATAAAGTGATTTGTTCATAGTGTGCCTCCTAAGTAGTCAACAAAGTCTTTGTAATCGTATAAAGAATCTAAGCTATCTGAACTAAAAGATTCTAAAGTGTCTGAATCAGGATTATAAGCTATAAATTCATCATCTATAGCATAGTGTTCTGACTCAAAAGCAAGTTCTAAAATCTCTTGCATTTCAAAGTTTTTTAAGCATTTTTGAATACCTTCATTATCGTTTCTATAAATGCTATATTCAGTCATTTTAGAAACTTTAAGCCATTCATTCCATTTATTTACAAGTTCATTCATTTTTGTTCACCTCGATAATATTTTATAATTTGATACATTCCTAAAATTCCGAGTAAAGGAATGAGAAAGTTCATTCCTTTACAAAATTCTAGAATTATAAGATCAATCATGTTAGTTCCTCCTATTCATAATCTGAAAAGCTTCTTTCACCGGTAAACGCATATAATACATCTAATAATGTGTTATCGTTATAACCGTTGATATCGGTTACTATTTGCAACGTTTGTTCGCTAACTCCTAAGGTTTCTAAAATATCCCAATGTCTATTAATTTGTTCCATCTTGTTAATCCTCCTATTTGCCTGTGCTCACCATTTACAAGGACTTGCAACCTTTAATCGGATCTAGAATTGATTAGTTGGTTTACAGGAGAGGCAAAGCCTCTTTTAGCAGTCAACGAATACATCTCTACAGTATTCATCAGCACCACAAGCTACATCTAACTGATAGTTAATTTCTTCAATCACTTCATTAGATTCAACTTGTTCAGATTGACCGGCTTTAAATCCAATAAATCCAGTAAGTACCAATGCTACAATGATCAATGATTTTTTCATTTCCTTTACCTCCTAAAGTCCTAAGTAATCGATCAAGTCTTTGATATAAGACCAATCGCTAAATTGATTTTCTTTAAGTAAATCCTTTGAGATGTAAACTCTCTTTGATTCACCAAGATAAGCGCTTATGCAATCAATGCGCCAACTCTTATTTGTGTGATCGTATATGATGTACTTTGTTCTATGATCAACATCTAATAAACCTTCATAGCTTTCATAAACCTTTTTCATCTTTGTACCTCCTGAAATGTTATGCCATTTCTTTTTACGTCTTCAATATATACCAAACGGTTGACGATGTCAACAAAAAAGTAAACTAAAAGTGACATTTTATTTATTTAATGGTTTTCTGTGTAAAATAAATGGTAAACATGATATAATAAGTATGGAGGACAAGAGGAATGAGAAAGGAACAAATAAAGGGCGCTTTAGCTTTTGCAAACAGTTCACAAGCAGAAGCAGCAGAAGCGTTACAAACAACTAAAGCAAACTTAAATAAAAAAATAATGCGTGAAACATTAACAGATACGGAACTGGAAAAGATAGCGGAATCAATAGGAGCAAAATACAAATGCTATTTTGAGTTTGAGGATGGTACAAAGATATAAAAAAAGACTGATTCAGTGATCAGCCATTTCTTTCAATATCTTCTTCAATTAGATTTAATATATATTTGGTTGCGTTTGGTACGCTATTCAATTTATTTATAACTGCTTCGTTATCTAGCCTTATGCGTAATTCAAAGCGCTTGTAGGTTTGACGTACATAATCATTTATATATTGTTTCTGATTAAAGCTACCGCTTTTCTTTCGTGTCATGGTCACACCTCCTAATTGACAAAAGGGAGATGCGATGTTAATATTAAAATGGTCTTGTGGTTATCAGTTTATGGCTATATATAAGCTGACTAACCCTTTTTTTATGTCAATTTCGAATATAATTCTAATCTTGATTTTTAAGAGCCTTTTCAATAATTTCATAAGCCTCTAACCCTTTCTGATTTTAAGTCTTGCGATTAGTTGGCTTTATGATTTCATCGTTCTCCCTTGTAAGGTTTATTACCTTACGCTTTCATTATATACATTATACAGATAATGTAAATAACAAATCTAAAAACATTTCAAACTTTTTTCTTTTCTTTATTTCATCTAATACAAACACCAACAAACACTCAAGATAAAAGACCTATAGGATAGGGCATACATTCAAATGTTATAACCTTAGATGTTATATCATTCAATAATACATAGATAAGCTATATAAAAACATAGCGAGCTATGAATAAAAAATAAATAGTTAAATGATGCAAACCACGATGGATCAGACAACCAAGCAAGGCCCCCATCGAGAATTTTTTCCCATGCTCTGGGGAACGGCGTGGGGAGTTTTTTTAAACCCGAAATGGTTTTCTAAAAAGGGGTATATACTGATTTTTTATGTTGGTCAAAAAGCAACAAAAAAGCGGCTTTAAAACATATTTATTTTTCATTTTATTTATGCAATTTCTAGTATTATTTAGTGATTTTGAAAATTTTTCACAAATAATCTGTGATATGTTGTATATGCGAAGATAGGAAATCTTCGTGGTTGCTCATGGCTCATCTTGGGAAATGGAGGGAAAACCTCCATTTTTTATATGTGCATACATCAGTTAATTTCATCAGTCACATAAGGTCATTCAGTTTACGGCATCAATATTCTTATCCTCCTCACTGATGTATGCAGATATATGAAATATTATGGAAATCAAGGTGCAAGAAACTACGCTAGGAAATTCTATAGTTCCAAAGCATGGACTGTTAAATCTAAGGCTTACAGAAAGTCACATCCTTTATGTGAAAGATGTTTAAAACGTGGTATATACACAAAATCAACGTGCGTACACCACAAAGAGCATATTTCTAAAGACAATTGTAACGATATGTCTGTTTTGCTAGGAGATGACAATTTGGAAGCATTATGTGATGACTGTCATGCTAAAGAACATTCTAAGCGTACATATTATGAGTTCAACGAAGATGGATCAATGGTGTTAGGAGATGATGATGAGTGAAAAAGGATGAGTATAAAAAAACAATAATTGAAGATATGAAAGCTTTGTGCATCTATCAACCGCAATACGATATATTGATTGATACGTTAGCACAAACTTGTGAATTCAGAGATAAGAACATGGAAGAATGGAAAAAAGCCGGAGGGCAAATGGTTATACCATATACAAACAAAGGCGGTGCTACCAATCCATTAAAGACACCATATTACATGAACAACCTACAGTTCAATGAACAGATTTTGAAATACTGTAAAGAATTATGTATCAGTCCTTCAGGGATGAACAAGCTAGGTCATCCTAATGATGAAGGAAAAGACGATTTCGAGGAATTTATGGATGAAATATCTTGATCTTTACAAGAGAGAGATAGCAGAAGGACACGCAGTCATAGGAAAATGGATGAAGCTTAATATTGAATTCATTGAAAATGGATTAAATGAAAAGAAGTTCTTCTATGACGAAAAGAAAGCAGATAAAGCGATATTGTTTATTGAGAGGTTTTGCCACCACGTTGAGGGTAAGACCTCTTTAATTGTATTAGAACCGTGGCAGAAATACTTCTTGGCCTGTGTCTTTGGTATTGTAAACGATAAAGGCAAAAGACAGTTTCGAGAAGTTGTATTAGTTATGGGAAGAAAGCAAGGTAAGTCTATATTAGCAGCAGCCATACAGGTTAAATTTGCTTTTACGGAAAAGGATGCCGGTATGCAGATTTACAACCTTGCTCCTAAGTTGGAACAAGCAAACATTATCTTTAGCGTGGCAACCAACATGATTGAATCGGTCAAAAGCTTGTACAAGCGTACACGCAAACGAAGAACAGATATGTACTTTCCTTTATGGAACGCTAAAATGAAGCCTATTGCTTTCAATAGTAAGAAATCAGATGGTTTTAACCCTAGTATGGTTACATTCGATGAGTTTGCAGCATGGGAAGGTGATAAGGGAATCGCCATGTATGATGTTATGCTTTCTGCTGAGGGCGCAAGAGATGAACCTTTGAACTTAGCATGTAGTACAGCAAACTACATTGATGATGGTTTGTATGATGAACTTATGGCTCGTTCTACTTCTGTTTTGTTGGGTACATCCAATGAAACAAAGTTACTTCCATTTATCTATATGATCGATGATGAAAAGAAATGGAACGACTTAACGGAACTTCAAAAAGCCATGCCAAATCTAGGTGTGAGCGTGTCATACGACTTCATACAAGAGGAAATTCGCAAAGCGGAATCTTCTCATTCCTACAAGCTAGAATTCCTTACAAAATACTGTAATCTAAAGCAGAATACTATTTCCGCATGGCTCAGTCAATCAGAAATCAAACGTACTTTATGCGATAAATTAAATCCTGAAGATTTTAGAAGAACCTTTGGTGTTGGCGGTATCGACTTGTCGCAGACAACCGACTTGACCGCTGCATCGATAGTAGTAAAACGTGATGGAATCGATTATGTATTCTGTCATTTTTTTATGCCTGCTAACAAGGTAGATGAGTTAGCACAACGTGACAATATCCGATATAGAAACTTCATTGAATTAGGTTACTTGAGTTTAAGCGGTCAGAATTTTGTTGACTATCACGATGTCATGAACTGGTTCTTAATGATGAAGAAAGAATATCAGATTTATTGTTGTGTAATCGGATATGACCGCTATTCATCTCAGTATCTAGTAGACGAAATGGAGAAGAAAGGATTCTTAATGGATGATGTCATTCAGGGAACGAACTTAACTCCTATCATCGATGAGTTTGGTGGACTACTGAGAGATGGTTTAGTAAAGACCGGTACAAACGGATTGCTACAAAGCCATTTTGCTTCCGTAGCGCTTAAAAAGGCTTATAACGATAATCGAGTAAGGCCTGAAAAAGTAGATCCTAAAAAACACATTGACGGTTTCGTTTCGGTGATTGATGCGTTTACAGTACGTCAGAAATATTATGAAAAGTTCAAGTATCGTTTAGAAAATAGGAGGTGATGCAGATGGGATTGTTTGATTTTTTATTCGGAAAGAAAAGACCAAAAGCGGATATGAAGCCAATCTTTTTCCCTCTAAGTGGTTATTCTCCTGTTTATACATCGACAGATGGAGCAATATATGAACTTGCATTATGCAAAGCAGTTATCCATAGGATAGCTTCTGAGAGTTCTAAGGGAAAGCCGGCTTTAACAAAGCAAAATAAAAAGATTGAATTTATCGTTTCTAAAGATCCAAACGAATTCATGACAACAAGCCAATTCTTTTATAGGTTAGCTACGATATACGAAATAGAAAACAATGCATTTATTGTGCCAATTGAAAATGAGTTTGGACATATTACAGGTATATATCCTGTATGTCCTAGCCAAGCAGTCATGAAAGAATTAAATGGTGTTGTTTATATCGTATATACATTTGCAGATGGTCATGAAAAAGCCATTGAATATAACCGATGCGGTCATTTAAAGAAAATGCAATATAAAAATGACTTCTTCGGTGATTCAAACCGTGCGTTTAATCCTACAGCAGATTTGGTAAAAGCGCAGGAAACAGGAACGCAACAAGCTATCCAAAATGGCTCGAATCTACGATTTATAGGGAAGTTAAATTCTGAAATCGTGGATGAAGAAGACATGAAAGAGCAACAACAAGCTATATCAACAATGAACCTCAGTGGAAATAACACTGGGGTTTTCTTGTATGACAACCGCTTTGAAAGCATGGAACAAATCAAAGCACAAGCGGTTTTATTGGATGCAGATCAAAAGAAAGCCATTGAGAACTCAGTATTCAACTATTGGGGAGTGAATGAGCACATTCTACAGAACAACTACGATGAAAATGAATGGAACGCTTTTTATGAATCAAAAGTAGAAGCGTTCTTTATTCAAGCCGGAGAAGTTCTAACAAGAATGTTTTACTCACGTGATCAACGAGAAAGAGGAAACGAGATTCTTTTAACTTCTGATCGATTACAGTACGCATCGAACACAACAAAAATCCAAGTTGCCAAAGAGTATTTTGACCGAGGATTGATTACTACTAATCAAGCTTTGTCAATTTTAAATATGCCACCAGTCGAGGATGGAGATAAACGCTACATCCGTGCAGAATATCTGAACATTACCGACAACGTGGGAAAGGGGGTGACGGACGGTGCCACAGGAAATGCAAACAAGAATGATGACAATGGAAGTGGAGAAGACGGAGGACAGTAATTATACAGTCCGAGGCTATGCCACAACGTTTAATCCTTATGTGTTGTTTGAAGATGAAAACGGAAAAGTCTATGAACAAATCCACAGAGAAGCTTTCAAAAACGCAAAGATGAACGATGTCATCATGCAGTATGACCATAACGGAACGATTTTCGCTAGACAGTCTAACGGTACTTTGGAATTAAGTATTGATGAACATGGTTTGTTTATTAAAGCGGATTTATCAAAAACAGAATCATCTAGACAGTTATATGAGCAAATAAAGACCGGTATGATCACAAAAATGTCATGGGCCTTTTTCATTGCCCCTGAAGGTCGAACCTATGACCGAAATACAAGAACAATCCATATCAACAATGTCCGTGAGGTGTTGGACGTAAGTGCGGTATCTAGACCGGCTAACGATTCCACAGAGATTTCCGCACGGTCTTTTTTGAATGGATTGAAAGAACAAGACCAAGAAGCCAAAGAGCTAAAAAGAAAGAAATTAAATCTGTTATTAAAATTAGGAGGTTAGTTATGAACATCGAAGAAATGACTTTAGAACAGATTGCTACACGTAAAGCAGAAATCAAAGAACTTTCCAAGAGAGATGATGCAGATATTGATGCATTGTCTGAGGAAGTTGATAAACTGAACGAACGTGAAGCACAATTGAAAGCCGATAAGAAAAAGGCAGAAAAACGAGCAAACCTACAGAATATGGTTATTGAAGGAGCCGGTAATGACGTTAAACCTAACGAAACAAATTTAGATTCTATGGAATACCGTACTGCTTTCATGAATTATGTTGTAAAAGGTACTCGTTCTGATTTATTGAAGTATGTACAGCGTGATGATGCGGCAGGACAGTCCGGTGATCTAGGAGTAATGATTCCTCAGACAGTTGTTCAGAAAATCATCAAAGACTTAGAAAAGGTATATGGTCAGTTATATTCTCGTGTACGCAAAACAAACATTCAGGGTGGTGTGAAGTACCCTATCGGTTCTTTCTCCGCTACGTTTACACGTATCACTGAAACAACAAAATCAGATCGTCAGAAAGGCGGTTCTATCACAGGTTCCGTTACTTTTGAATACAAGATTGGTGAGATTCGTTTAGCACGTACAATCTTACAGTCTGTATTGAGCGTACCGGCATTTGAAGCCGAATTGGCTAAGGTTATCGTTCAGGCTTATGTCAAAGCTATGGATCATGAAATCATGTTAGGTAACGAAGAAAGTAATGAAATGCAAGGTATCTTGACGGAAGCTAATAAATCCGGTGGCCGAATCCCTAAAGCAAACATCATTGAATTCACTGCGGAAGAAGTCGCCGATTGGAAACAATGGCAGAAAAAATTGTTTGCTGAGATTCCTCTGAGCATGAGAGGTTTAAGACCTGAATTTGTTATGACACCGGGTACTTGGGAAGCAAACATCAAGACATTGGCAGACGATAACAACCGCCCTGTTTATATGGAAACATTCAACCCTGTTGATGGTGCTGAGATTGCACGCTTCAAAGGACGTGACGTTGTATTCGTTGAAGAAGATATTTTGAAAAACTTTGATGATGCCGCAACCGGTGAATACTTTGCTATGTTGTGGGTACCGGAAGAAGCTTATGCAATCAATACAAACTTGGAATTTAGCGTGACACGTTATATGGATCATGAAGCCAATCAGATGGTAACTAAGGCATTGGTTATCAATGATGGTAAACCGTTAGATACGAAGTATATCTATTTGTTAAAAAAAAAGGTAGTGTAAGCGAAGGAGCTATCGAAGATAACGCAAACATCGCAAGTAATCTATCGTCTGTAGAACCTACAACCGATTGTTATGGGAAACAAACTAGTGAACTAGGAACTGTATCATTTGAAAATGGTATGTTGACAGGTACGTTAAAAAAGGTAACTGGATACACCGGTTTCAATGATAGTAACGTATCAGAACAGAGCGGATACTATTTGCCATTCCTTTATGATGGCGAACAGGAAGCTAAGATGTATGTAAAGAGTTCTACTAAGCAAGCGGTTATTGATAAAGCACCAACAGTCAATGTGGCTTTCTTAGGAGCTACAAAAACCACTGCACAGAAAGCCATTTTAAGCATTGTTGTTGGCGATCAGACAACCAAAGTCAATATGAATGGAATCACGTTTGAGTAGGTGATTTTCTATGGATAAAATCTTAGAAAAAGTAAAAGTAGCCTTACGAATTAAAAATTCAACTGCTTACGATGATGAAATTGAAACTTATATCAGAGCCTGTTTATATGATTTAGACAGGCTCAATATTGTTTATGAACCGGATGACCCTGAGGATGAGATTATAACGTGCATTATTTGTTACGTAAAATCGAAATTTGGTTCAGGCAATGAATCGTATAAGGAATCAATGAAAGCAGCGTACAGGGATTTAAGGATGGCTATTTTCTTAGATAAAAGTCATAGGTGGTAAATTATGGCATATGAATACACAAGAGAAAATGACCTGTACGAAAGTACGTGTTTTTTGATTGGAAAAGAAACTGAGATTGATGAAAACGGTGTTGTACAAGATGGAAAAGAAACAGAAACCGAAGTGTTTTGTAAGGTTGGCGGTGTATATGAAAAAGAATTTTTCGATGCTTACCAATCCGGTATCAAAGCACAGTTTAAACTAGTCATATTTAAAGATGATTATCATGGTGAGTTGTTAGTCCGTTTTGAAGATACGATATACAGTGTTTATCGAAAGTATCCATCGGGTGATGATATTGAATTGTACTTGAGAGAGGATGTTGGAGAATGGGATTAAGACAAGAAATTGTAAATCAAATGTCATCTATATTAGGTGCAAAGAAATTCATTTATGGCGGTTACAAATCGAAACCGACCTTACCTTATGGGAATTACGCAAGACAGGAATCAACAAACGTATTTGCAGACAATAAAACCTATCAAAAAATCAATGTTTATATCCTTAGAGTTGTTACCGATTCTAAGGATTTTTCATTAGAGGAAAAAGTCGAAAATATGTTTGATTCATTGGATATACCGTATGAAGTCATAACAGACGAAGATATTAAGTCCGAAAAAGCTTACTGCGTAGAATGGATGTTTTCACTATGCGAATAGGAAATACAGATAACGTTGTAGTCAGTATGGAAGAACTACCGGAAGCGATACAAGCCATACTAGAAGAATTCTCCACAGAAACACGTATGAATGTGTCTGAGGCTGTATCGGAAGTCGGTAAAGAATCACGAAGGATTATTTCTCAAGAAGCTCCTCAAGGGCGAAGAAAGAAATATTATAAATCCATGCGAACACGAACCGAAGAAGAAGCTTTTGGACGAACCGTGACAATCTTTGCAGCAAACCATGAATATTCCTTAACCCACCTATTAGAAAAAGGTCACAAGTTATGGAATAGACCAAGCAGACCTACAAGAGCGTTCAAGCACTGGAAAACCGGTGAACAACACGCTATTGATGAGCTACCAAAACGAATTATGAATAAAATAGGAGGCTAAACATGGCAGATACTAACAAGGTACGTTATGGCTTTAAAAACGTATATTATTCTGTTTTGACCGAAACAGAAGGAGAAGTAACATTTGCTACACCTAAGGCTTGGAAAGGTGCTAAATCTTTAACTTTAGATCCTGAAGGTGATACACAAACATTCTATGCTGATGATATGGCATACTTCACACAGTCCACAAACAACGGATATTCAGGAACATTGGAAATGGCTTATTTGCCGGATGATGTTTTAAAAGATATCTTTGGATACTTTGAAACAAATGATGGAATGTTGGCTGAAGATGCGAATGTAGCGCCAAAATCTGTAGCATTATTGTGTGAATTCAACGGAGATCAAAAAGCAGTACGTCACGTATTCTATAAGATTGTATTTGGTCGTCCGGGAACAGAAGCTAACACACAGGAAGACACGATTGAACCGGATACACAGTCTATTGATATTACTTGTGTTCCAATTGCCGATGGTGAACATAACTGGATCAAAGCTAAATGTCCATCTACTTCTGCGAAGTATGCGACATTCTTTGAAACCGCACCAAAATTACCTGTACCACAGGAAGAAGCATAAGAGAGGATTTTCCTCTCTTATCTTTTTTTAGGAGGATTAAATGATTTCAAAAATTACCATAGATGGAAAAGAGTATAAGACAACTTTAAAGGGTGTTACTGCTCGTTTATATCGAGAGCAATTCAGATCAGATTTATTAGTTGACATGAACAACGCACAAAAAAATCTAGTGCAAGCAATTGCGGAAAACATGGAATCAAAAAAGTTCGCACAAGGTGAAATTGGAGATTTGATGTTAAGTGCAATTGGAGAAACGTTCCTAACACAATTGGCATGGGCCTGTATTGCAGGTGAACTATTATTGACGAATAAACCAGTTCCAACTTATGTAGCACTTACTGACAATATTGAAGATTACGTTGGATTTATTCAACAGTGTTGTTTGCTTTATGATTCTGCTATTTTCTCATCTCAACCTACTGTTGAATCGGAAGATACAGAAGAACCGAAAAAAAAAGTGAAACGAACTTCGCAAAAATCGTTATCGCAAGTATAAATTGTGGATTAACAATGGACGAAATTGACCGAAGCGATATCGGTTTTTTATTTGATTTAATCACAACGAAAAACAATATATATCTTGAACAGATAAAGAAAAAAGAAAGCGACAAAAAACCAAAAGTAAAAGTAAGATGGGCCACTCAAGAAGATTTTGACAGATTATAAGGAGGTGTCAAATGTCCTATAACATAAAAGGTATCACAGTAAAGATTAACGGTGATGCTTCAAACCTCCAAAGAGAAATCAACAAAATTAAAGCAGAAACATCCGGCTTAGATAAGCAGATGTCAACGCTTAAAAAGTCCATGAAAGGACTTGATGGAAAAGACTTTAAGTCAATGGCACAGTATCAACAACTTGTGTCAACAAAGATGCAAAGTCTAACCAAACAGGCAAACCAATATCAAAAGACATTGGATGCCATGCCTAAATCTTATGGCGCATGGAACAAACAAATCTCTACTTTGACTGCTCGAAATAAAGAACTTGAAACCAATATCAAAAATGGTACAGGTTCTATTATTGGTCAAACGCAAGAATTAAAGTCCAATCAGGCGGTATTAAAGAGTTTAGGTACGGATTGGGATGCTTACGATCAAAAGTTACAAGCAACTAGAACAAGCTTATTAACTACACAAAACAATCTCAAAGCATTAGGGAATGAATTTCTAACGACTAATTCCAATGTATTACAAGCTGTTACTAGTTTAGATAATGCATCGGTAGCGTTAGATAAATTTTCTAATTCTACAAAGTATATTTCATTGGGAAGTGCGGCCGCTATTGCCGGTGCAACAATGGCTGCTATTTCCTTTGAAGATGCATGGACAGGTGTATTGAAGACTACCGAAGGTACACCGGCACAGTTAGAAGCTATCAACAACGGTATTAAAGAGTTAGCTACATCAACTTCCAGTTCATATGAGAGTATCGCTCACTATGCAGAATTAGCAGGACAATTAGGTGTCGCTACAGATGCCATCGTAGGATTTACCGAAACTGTAACCATGTTAGGAGATACAACAAACTTAGTTGGTGATGCAGCAGCGCAACAAATTGCTAAATTTGCCAATATCATGATCGGTACAGAAGGACAAACAAACGAGTATTTCTCACGATTAGGTTCTTCTGTCGTTGATTTAGGTAACAACTTTGCTACAACCGAAGCAGACATTATGAATATGTCAATGCGTTTAGCTACCGCAGGACGTCAAGTTGGATTTACTTCTCAAGACGTATTGGGTTTAGCGACTGCATTAAGTTCTGTTGGTATCGAGGCGGCCGCCGGTGGTGGTTCTATGTCCAAAATGTTAAAGAACGTAGAATACGCAGTGGCTACAAACTCTGAAGCTTTACAGGCATTTGCCGATGTATCGGGAATGAGCGCAGAGCAATTCATCCAATTATGGGGCGAAGATGCTCCTACTGCATTTGGTAAATTGTTAGAAGGTATCAGAAAATCAGAAAACATAACCAAGACATTGGATGACTTAGGAATTACAGAAGTTCGTATGTCTAATGCGATGGGGGCATTGGCACAGAATACTGATTTGTACTGGAACGCAATTAGTAAAGCTAACAGTGCTTTTGAGCAAAACCATGCTATGGCGGCAGAAGCCGAGAAACGATATGGAACATTAAAATCTACTTTAGTTCAGACATGGGAAGCTATTAAACAGGCGGCTGATGAGTTAGGACAGTCCTTTGCTCCTAAATTAGAAGCAGTTGCTAATGTCATTAAAGATGTAGTTGAGTGGTTTACGAACTTAGACGATTCTGCAAAAGACATGATAGCTAACTTATTGCTTGTCGGTGCTGCACTTAGTCCAACTAGTAAAGCTTTAAGCAAATTATCAAAAGGCGGTAGTGGACTAATTCAATTCTTTACAAAAGGTAGAGTTAGTATAGCTGATTTTGCAAAGAGCGCCGGATTATTAAGTAAAGAATCTGATGTAGCCTCCATGAGCATAACAGGCTTAGCTAAATCGGCTGCAAAGTCAGGTGCTCCTATGGCTACACTGTCAAAAGGCGCAAGTTCATTATTGGCATCAATAGGGCCATTAGCGGTAGGTTTAGGTGGTACATCCGTAGCATTAGGTGCTGTATCTGTTGCCTTGTACACTGCAATTTCAAGGTCTGAACAAGCCAAAGATGCGTTTGATGAACAACTAGCATCAGAAGATGCAATGTATGCCACTACATTGAAATTGATTGAGGGAATGGACGAATATAATCAATCCATTCAAAACCATTTAGACACTGCGGATGACTATTTAAGTTCATTCAAAGAACAGTCAAAAGAAGCAGATATGTTGGTTGATCGAATAGGTCAGTTGACTTCTCAAGAACAGCTGAACGGAATTCAGAAAGAATTACTGTTAGAATCAATCGACAAATTGAATCAAATTTACCCTGAACTTGGACTTTACTACGATGAAAATTCAGGTAAGTTACGAGATAACACAGGAAATATATATGACAATAATGATGCTTTAAAGAAACGAATCTCTACACTTCAAGAAGAAGCAAAAGCGGAAGCCTATGCAAATGCTATCAAGGAAACTACACAAGCTTTAATCGAACAACAACTTCAATATGAACAAACTTCTGCAAGTATTGAAGATACTCGAAAAAAGATGAAAGAATTGTGGGATCAATCTAACAATGGCGAAAACTTAGACTTCTCACAATGGGATGCATTACAAGAAAAAATCCAAGAACTCATGCCTGAATACGAAGGCATGTTAGAGAAGATCAAAGAAACTCAAACCGAGTTGATGAACTCTGCCAATAAATTTGAAACGGGCGGATTAGAAGTAATTGGTGAATCTTTAAAAAATACATTCCAAACAACCGCAGATTCTTTCACGCAGTTAGGTATTCAAATCCCACAGAATATTAAAGATGGAATCATGGCCGGTTCTTATAGTTATAGAGAAGCAAGTCAATTTACTGCTAGTATGTTGACCTTCCAAGAGGCTATGAACAATGGTATGTGGGCCGGTCAAGCTATACCGACTAATTTAGTAAATGGATTGATTGCCGGTGCACCTAGTATTCAAGCTGCAACAATGTATATTGATAACTTAATGAAGTTCAGTAATGCGTTAGTTAATGCCGGATATACAGGTGGTCAAATTCCGCAAGAAATCGCACAGGCGGTAGCAAGTGGTCAGATGTCTGTTAGTGATGCTACTAATGTCATGATGTCAGGTAGTGACGAGAAGATACAGGAAGCAATCACTAAATTAAAACAAGATGCTAGTAAAGGAAGTAAAGAAACTGGAGATGCAATGGGCGATGGTAAATCCAATGCAGCAACCGCCGCAGGTGGATTAGGGAAATCCGGACGTGATGCATTTACTCCTTATATGAGCGATATGAAAAAATCCGCATCGGATATGAAGTCTAGCGTTATGGCTGATATAGATGCGGCCACAAAATATGCTAAAGAACATCCGATTGTTGTAGAAAGAAAAACAGTCAATACAGAGGAAAGTGGAGAAAGAAGCGCATCGGCTGTATTGAAAATGGCAAGTTTCAATCCGTTCAATAGTTTCAATATGAGAGATGATATGTTCATCCCTAGTATTCAAGATCCATCTACATATCAAAGCGTATTAAGCCAAGCTATGCAAAGAACAAGGATTATATCAAATGAATCAGGAATAATAAGCCAATTATCTTCTAAGTTAGATAGTTTCATAAGCGCTTTTAAAAACGCTCAATTTGTTGTAACGATGAACCCTATTGAGTTAGATGGTGATGTTTTAACCGATAAGGTTACACAAATCATGACAATTAGAGAAATGCTAGATAATTTTGGAAAGGGTGGTGGATAATGTTTGCTTTTAAATTCAACAAGACAAATAGTAATCCAGTGCTTGTAAAAGAATTATTTAGATTGTTCAAGGTATCTACTAGGCCGGCTATTCCTCCGGCCGAAGAAATTGTAAATGAAATATCACTAGGAAATGGTACTAAATTGTATGAACATACAGGCATCTATTCAGACAGAAAAATAGAATTGAACTGCAATTTTGTATCTGAGAATAAAAACAATTGGATTGATTATCTAAGTGAAATTCAAAGAGCACTTTTAGGAGATACCGGAACATTAGAATTGACGGATGATGAATCGCATTATTGGAATGTCAAAAGTGTAACGATAGACAGTATCGATAGAATTATCGGTAAATGTGGTGAGTTTGATATCACTTTTGTGTGTGAGCCATACAGATATCTAAAGGCTTATACTACTCCTTTGCAATTCGATATTTCAACATCAGGAAAGACCGTTGAAATATATAACGATAAGGAAGGAACAAAACCAATGTTTAGATTTTTCAAGAATACGGATGAAGATGTAACAATATCGATTGTAAAGGAAGATAAGTTGTTTGAAATCAGTCATGCATTCCAAGATTGGATAACAAGCAAAGATGTAACTTACATTGATTTAGACGTAGAGAATATGCAACTTGTTAAACACTTTGAAGATGGAACATATGATTATTTTGACGATGACGTAAGTGGTGCTTATGCAGATGTCCAAATTGATCAAGGAGTAAACCAATATAGAATTACAACATCAAACGACACAATAAAAACATATTTATATAGAAGGATGAGAGAGCTATGAAACAGATTGGAGTATTTCTTCATCCTGAAAGATCCACTAACGACTATATGCTATCAAGCAATGGTACGGTTATCTTTCATCCTTTGTCGGCTTATGTTGAATTCAAACGGAACTCTATTTGGTATTTAAAGATTGAATTTCCTATAGCGGATTTACACGGAAAAGAACTACCGAATGAAGCTATTTTTAAAGTTGATTTGACGTATGCGAAAAATCAATTCTTTAGAATGATTTATAAAGAAATTGATAGGAAAAAGAATACATATACTTGTTATTGTAACCACGTTTTCTTTGATTCCCAAAAGGAAGTTATTGTATTTGACAAGCGTTCCATAAATACAAATTGGAGTGGTGCTATAAATACAGCAAACACAATCATAAGTGAGTGTTCTCCTAAAAACCCATACCACGTATATGGAGAAATAAACGGACAAATAACAACTGCTTATTGGGAAGACTATAATCTTATTCAATGCTTATTTGGAACAGAAGACAATACCTTGATCAATAGATGGGAAGATGATGTTAAACAATATCACCCAACCGCTATGTTTGATAATTTCAGTTGTTATTTTGGAGATGGAACAAAATATCCTGAATCGATGAAACCAAGAAATATTTACTTTTCCACATCATCAGAGATAGAAGATGATTCCTTAACGGAAACAATGGAAAATACTGTTACAGGTATCATTCCTAAAGCATATAACGGATATATGTTGCCTAATCATGAAATAGTAAAAAGCTCTAAATATGACCAATACAAAATACATCGTATTGAGTTTAGAAAATATGATGATATCAAACTAAAGGAAGATGCTTCCGAAGACGAAAAAGACACGGCATATGACACGATGGATCAAGTCTATACAGCTTTGAGAGAAGCAGCAAACAAAGACCTTGCATTAGAAGATGTACCGGAAAAGACATATAAATTAAAACCTGTTGATTTGCCACAATATAAAAACCAAAGAAAAATCATTAAGCCAAATGATTACATTGTATTAGTGGACGAAAAAACAGGTGTGTCTGAAACAAAATTTTATATTGAATCATACAAATTTGACTTGATAAAAGAAACAACCGATTCCATTGAGGTATCTGAATTGAGGTGATGATATGGCTACTATTTTTTCAAGATTGAATATAAGCTTAACAGACCAACCTATTACACCAGAGTTATCAATGGTTCAATATGACAGTGGCCGAGGCTTAGATATTATGTTGACAAACGATGTAATACCGGATGATCCAGGAGAAGAAAGCCAAACATTGAGTGCTAACTTATATGCAGTTAAGCCTAGTGGTATGGAATTAGTGATTCCTTCTTTGTCTGTCATTCATTACGCTACGTCAGGATCATACGAAGTTAAATTTGCAAGCCAAGAACATTTCTTGAGTTTGCTAAATGAAGTTGGAACGGTGGAATGCCAAGTTGCCTTGAGAGATTCCGCAGATATCGTTACAACTTTTTCTTTTTACATTCATGTAATGAAGAACTTATCAAGAGATATTGCAGAAGAAGCACAAATGATAGGCCGTGTATCAGCTTTAGAATTACAGGCTAAATCATTGATTAGTGGTGATGCAGATGCAATGGCAGAACTCCCAACAAGTGAATTAAGCACTGATGGAAAAACACTAGAAGAAAGAATAACGGATTTAGAAACTGAAATAAGAACGTATTTGTCCGGTGATACGGACATCATGATTGAGGTGAGCTGATGAGAACTGTATATGTATCGTTAGATAAAACGCATAGTTTCAACATCGGTCATCAATACGAGCACAAAGCAACACTAGTTAAGTTCATGAATCTAGACTATCAGGGTAGTTTATATATTCGATTAGAAATAAACGATTATAAAAACATGGTTCCTTTAACTGCTGATTCATTCTTGGTTGGAAAGCCTCTAACGTTCCATTCAGGAACTGTAAAAGGGCAGTTATATTCAATGACTGCTGATGGCGATTATGAACAGTTGTCTAAGGTATTTAATATGATTATCGATGAATCTATTGGATATCAAGACCCTTCTGAATATCCTGTTGATCCAAATGTTGAGTTAATTTATGAAGAACTTAAAACGCTAAAGAGTGAATGTACTACTGCAAGAGATCAATGTGAAACTGCATACCAACAATGCAATCAAGTTACTAATGCTTGTGCTAGTGCAACTCAGTTATGCAATGAAGCAGTTAATAACATTGGAGGTTCTATTTCTAATGCTAATGCTGCCACGCAATCTTGTAATCAGGCTACTGCAACAGCAAATCAAAAGATACAGGAAATGAATGATATATTGGACAGTTTTAGTGGTTTTGACATAGGTAACTTATCACAGCAAATTAGTGAATTTCAACAAACATTAAATCAATTGCAAAATGATTTAGAGTCTATGTCAAATGGATCTGAAGAAGTAATGGTAGAACAATAGGAGGTAATATGGCTTTATTTCAATTTAAATCAAAAGGAGTTACAAGA
>CABOGK010000020.1 GCA_902399855.1 Erysipelotrichaceae bacterium | reverse complement strand
CCTGCCCCTGCCAAGATAGCACGTTGCCGGGTCCTTTTTTTATATATGGAACTTATTATGGATCATTTTGAAAAGGAGCAGCTTGCGATTTCAATCTGCCGAAATTGTAAAGATAAGACATTTATATATAAGGGAGCCGTTAAAGATTGGATCAATCAGATCGGCTCTTTTTCCATTGTTTATGATGAGAATTGTTGTGGAGCGACACAGAATGTTCTTTTTTGTTTTGTAGGCCAAGATACTTCCATTCTTTTAACGGCTGAAGCATTTTTAGATTTTTTTGATCAATGTGAACCAGAATAACACATTTTATTTTCAATATTTTTCAAAAATATATTCATTTTTTTCTGCTGTTGTTCCATCTATTTCATTGTTATAATAGCCAAGGTAATGATGGGGGAATTTAGAAATGAAAAGTGAGACAGTAAGAGAATTTTCTTTGATAACCTTTGCGATGTTTATTATATCGATTTCAATTTATTTCTTTTTGATACCCAGTGGTATTGTCGTAGGAAGTATTTCAGGTTTGGCCATGGTATTAAATCAATTGTTACCTTTATCTATCTCTATATTGACTTTGATTTTAAACATGGGACTTTTAGTGATCGGTTTTTTGTTCATTGGAAAAGAATTTGGTGCCAAAACAGTTTATACATCAATATTATTACCTGTTTTCTTAGCTGTATTTGAAATTCTGTTTCCTTTAAGTGAATCAATTACTGGTAATAATGTATATGACTTGGTTACTTATACATTGATCATCGCATTTGGTCAGGCGATTTTGTTTAATGTGAATGCATCCAGTGGAGGATTGGATATTGTAGGAAAAATCGTCAGCAAATATACGCATATGGAAATTGGTAAAGCTTTGATGCTTTCTGGCTTTATTACTTCTATGACCTCGATTCTTGTTTATGATGTCGGGACGCTTGTGGTCAGCTTGATTGGGACCTATGCCAACGGACAAGCTATTGATTACTTTATCGACGGATTTCATAAAAAGAAAAAAATCTGTATTCTATCTGAAGAATATCCGGTTATACAAGATTACATCATGAATTCGATGAATCGTGGGGTGACTCTATATAAAGCCGTAGGTGGTTTTAAAAAAGAGGAACGTGTAGAATTGGTAACGATCATGACGAGCAATGAATATAAAAAGCTGCTGGATTATCTGCATAAAAGCAATTTTCAAGCTTTTGTGACCGTTTCTACAGTCAATGAAGTCATCGGTGCATGGAACATCAATAAACGAAAACTGAGATAAGCACATTGCGTGCTTTTTTTCTTTTGGTATAATCAAGAAGACTATATATCAATATTTATAGGATTAAAAGAAAGGATACGTATGAAAATTAGACAATGGCTTATTTTGTTGTCAGGGATTCTCATTATCTGGTCCTTGGCCTCACTGGGAATTGATAATTCCATTATCTTGCCGACACCGTATGAGGTTTTGACACAGATGACAGAGCAAATGCAGGATATAAAATTATATGAATCATTAGCCATGACTTTTTTTCGTGTACTTTTTTCGGTGCTTATTTCTTCGGTGATTGCGTTTTTCCTGGCTTTTCTTTCCAATCGTTTTAAAACCTTTGCCCAATATTTTGAGCCTATCCTTTTATTTCTAAGAAGTATTCCCAATGTAACTTTTGTGATCTTATTGTTGTTTTGGGTGAGCCGAGAGATCAGCATTTATATTGTTTCTTTTCTACTTTTGTTTCCGATCTTTTATCAAAATCTTTTTGAAGCAATTCAAGATATAAGCCAATCCTGGAAAAACATTTTTCAAATCTATCCACAAAGCTGGTTCAAAAAGATACAAATGGTTTATTTACCATTGCTTCGTCCTGCTATGGCTTCCAGCTGGATTACTTGTTCATCGCTTGGTTTTAAAGTGGTTGTTATGGCGGAAATCATGACATCGGTTTCCTTGGGAATTGGGGCAAATATGCAATACGATCGATTGAATGTGAATTTAGCCGGAGTAATGGCCTGGACAATTTGGCTATTGATTTGTGTATGTATTTTTAATAAACTATTAAAGAAAGTTTTAGAAAGGCTTTTTGGGTAAGGGGGCAGTTACATGATCAGTATTTTGGTACCTGTATATAATGTAGAAAACTACTTATCTCACTGTCTGGATTCTATACTTGCACAAACTTATAAAGATATTGAAATTGTGATGGTCAATGACGGATCGACCGATCATTCCAAATATATCGCATCTTCATATGCGAACCGCTATTCGTTTATTCATCTGTATAACTATGAGAATGCAGGGATCTCAACAACACGCAATCGTCTATTGCGTCATGCGAAGGGAGAATACGTATTCTTTGTAGATAGTGACGATTATATCGCACCGCAAACTTTACAGGCGATGATGCACCATATGGAAGCTTATAACTGTGATATCGTATGTTGTGGTTATACGATGGATTATCGCTTTGGGGCTTTATATCGCAAGGTGGGGACAAAGAAGGTCATGACAAAACAAGAGGCTTTGCATTCGCTTGCGGAAAATAAAGGGATGAACAATTATCCATGGGGCAAGCTTTATAAGAAAAAATGCTTTTCCAATGTCAGCTTTCCGGAGTTTATGCGTGGCTTTGAGGATACATATACTGTTTTTAAAGCCTTGTGCAATGCCGATACGATAGGCTGTATATCCAAACGATATTATCATTATGTCCAGCACCAGGGCTCATTGACCCATCGTATGAATCTGGAAACGGCATACGATATGCGTAAAGCGTATGAATATCAGGAAAGTTGTCTGCGACGCTGGTATCCGGAAGAAGATTTCCATTTTGATGTTCATCTAGTCAACAGTGATTTTGTGATCTTATATACGATTTTTGCGTATTATACTAAAAAAGATGATCCACAATTTGTGCCCGCTGTGATCAACTGGAAGAAAGTCAATCCTTTTGTGCATGTGGCTTACGAACTGTGCCGGGGAATTTGTTCCTTACGATTTGGTTGGGCTAAGACAAAGACACAGGAGTTTAACAAATGGCTGTAAGAGAAGCGACGATACAAGATATCGATGTGCTCATGGAGATTTATGAAACAGCTAGACGTTTCATGGCTGAAAATGGAAATCCGACTCAGTGGCCACAAGGATATCCCAGTAAAAAAATTCTTTTGAAGGATATGGCCGCAAAACAACTTTATGTGTATGAGCAAAATGGAGAAATAGAAGGAGCTTTCGTGTTCTTTATTGGGGAAGATCCCAGCTATGCTAAAATTGATGGGAAATGGTTGAATGAGGAGCCTTATGGTGTGATTCATCGCATCGCATCACGGCAAAGGGTGCCTCATGTTGGACAATCGATTTTGAATTATTGTTTTACCAAAATAAAGAATCTTCGAATAGATACGCATGAGGATAATATTCCCATGCAGAATATGTTAAAGAAAAACGGCTTTGTGTATGTAGGAGACATCGAACTGCTTTCCATTCACGAAAGTCGTATGGCCTTTCAGGCTGTAAAAGAATAAGATGGAGTGAGAAAAATGGCTTTTGAATCTTTAAGTGAACGCCTTGGAAAGGCACTAAAAAATATAACTGGACAGGGGAAGCTGACAGAATCCAATATGAACGACATGTTGAAGGAAGTGCGCATGTCTTTATTGGAAGCGGATGTCAACTACAATGTCGTTAAAGAATTTATTGAAAATGTAAAACAGAAAGCATTAGGGCAGGAAGTCATCGATTCGGTCAATCCGGGGCAAATGGTTGTTAAGATCGTTCATGATGAAATTCAGGAATTACTGGGAAGTGCCGATGCTCGATTAAATTTGAAAAAAAGCGGAGTATCGACTTTAATGATGGTCGGTCTGCAGGGGACCGGTAAAACAACTGCCAGTGCCAAAATTGCTCGTTTCTGTAAAGAGAAGCTGAAAAAACGAGTGTTATTGGTTGCCTGTGACGTTGTTCGTCCGGCAGCTATCGAACAGTTGGAGACATTGGGAAAATCAATCGATGTTGAAGTCTTTAGCTTAGGAACCCAGGTCAGTGCTGTTGAAACAGCTCGCCAGGCGATGGGCTATGCATATGATCGACAAAAAGATCTTGTGATCTTTGATACGGCCGGTCGTTTACACGTAGATGAAGAGCTGATGCAGGAGCTTTCTCAAATGAAGGCACTTGTACAGCCGGATGATATCTTATTGACAGTGGATGCGATGACCGGTCAGGATATCGTAACGGTTGCCAGAGAATTTAACGAGCAGCTTTCTATCACAGGTTTGGTTGTGACCAAGATGGATGGCGATGCCCGTGGTGGTGGTTTGTTGTCTGTTCGCAGCATTACCAATGTTCCGGTTCTATTTGTATCCAATGGAGAAAAGGTAGAGGACTTAGAGGAATTTCATCCGGATCGTATGGCGGATCGTATCCTGGGTATGGGAGATATCGTTACCTTAGTGGAACAGGCGCAGGAAAAGCTGGATATGGACATCCAACAAAAAACGGCCAATCGTATGGCACAGGGGATCTTCACCTTCAATGATATGTTGGATCAATTTGGCCAGATGCAGAAAATGGGATCGATGCAGAACATGTTAAAGATGATTCCGGGATTAGGCAAAATGGTCAAACAGTTGGATGATGAAAAAATGAATGATTCCATGAAAAAATCGCAGGCAATCATTCAGTCTATGACACCATATGAAAGAGAAAATCCGTCTTGTTTAAAGGCCAGCCGAAAGAATCGTATTGCCAAGGGGGCCGGTGTTAAGGTCATGGAAGTCAATCGATTGATCTCGCAGCTGGAACAAATGCAGATGATGACAAAAATGATGTCCGGTGGCGGTATGCCTAACTTGTCAGCTCTCCAAAACATGCAGCGCGGCGGTGGTATGCAGGGAGCCAGCAAACATGCCGGAAGCAAGAAACAGAAAAAAAGCAAAAAGAAGAAAAAGAAAAAATAAGTGTCAAGTAAAAATGCTTGACACTTTTATTTTGCTATGGTACATTTATCAGGCAAAAGAAAAGGAAGGTATTTGAAATGGTTAAATTACGTTTAAAAAGAATGGGTAAAAAGGGTCGTCCTTTCTACCGTATCGTAGCTGCAGATTCAAGAAGTCCTCGTGATGGACGTATCATTGAAGAAATTGGTACATACAATCCAATCGCTTCTGAAAATCAGGTGACAGTCAACAAAGAATTAGCTATGAAATGGTTACAGAACGGTGCTAAACCTAGCGATACAGTTCGTTCAATTCTTTCTAAAGAAGGCATTATGAAAGAATTCCACGAAACAAAAATGGTTAAGAAGTAATGACAGATCTGGAAAAGACATTGATGGATCTTTGTCTTCCTTTAGTGGATGACAAACAGGCACTGTCTGTCAAAACAATGACCAGCACCAATGATAACGAAGTCTTGTTGTATGTATATGCCAACAGTGAAGATGTAGCGCGTTTGATTGGTCGCAAAGGTATGATGGCCAGCAGTCTTCGTCAAATGATGTCGATTGCGGCGCGTGATATCAAAAAAAGAATTTCTGTGAAATTCGAAGCATACTAGGATGTGAAAACATCCTAATTTTTTTAAGGGTGAAATAGATGATCAAAGTAGGAACAATTATCAATACACATGGGTTAAAAGGCGAATGTAAGATTTATCTGGTAACAGATGATGTAAAAGATCGTTTTGCCAAGGGAAGGATCCTGCACCTATCGGATGGAAAAAAGTTGACCGTTTCTTCCTTTCGTATGCAGAAGGGATTTGGTTATGCGAAATTTGAAGAGATCAAGGACATCAATGATGCTGAAAAATTGAAAACGTTTGATCTTTTGATTGCCAAAGAAGATTTGCCTCCATTGGAAAAAGGAACTTATTATTATCATGAATTGATGGATTGTACCGTATATGATGATAAAGGCGATGAATGTGGAATTGTCAGTGATATTTTAGAAACCGGGAAACATATCGTCCTGCGTATTTCCAAAGATCAGGATTCATTTTTGCTTCCTTTTGTGCCGGCATTTATTTTAGAAGTTGATCCAGAGACGAAAAAGATCATCTTTAAAGACATGGAGGGGCTTCGATGAAAATAACGGTCTTGACTTTGTTTCCTGATTATTTTCGCTCTTTGTTGGAAACAAGCATTATCAAAAGAGCTAAAGACAAGGAACTTTTCGAGTTTGAATGTATCGATTTTCGTACCTTTACGAAAGAAAAGCATGGTCATGTCGATGATACCCCTTATGGCGGAGGTGCCGGCATGGTGTTGATGTGTCAGCCTATTTTGGATGCTTTGGCCAGTGTACGAACCCCAAAAAGCACGGTGATCCTTTTAACCCCACAGGGAAAGACTTTCTCTCAATCGGTTGCCAAAGAGCTATCTTTACAAGAGCATTTAATCTTTATTTGCGGACATTATGAAGGCTTTGACGAACGTATTCGCGATTATGTCGATGTTCAGTTGTCTTTAGGTGATTTTGTTCTTACAGGAGGGGAACCGGCCTGCGTGGTCATGTGTGATGCGATCTTACGCTTACTGCCGGGTACGATTCGACAGGATAGCTGGGAAGATGATTCCTTTTCCGATGGTTTATTGGAATATCCACAATATACGCGCCCGGAGGTCTATGAAGGAAAAAGAGTTCCGGAAGTTTTACTAAGCGGTCATCATGCCAATATTAAAAAATGGCGTCACCAGATGGCTTTAAAAAATACATGGAAGCATCGTCCGGATCTTTTAAAGGAAAAAGAGCTTTCAAAAGAAGATCAGGAGTTTCTTTCAAATCTTCTTGAAAACAAAGAGGAAGTATGCTAGTATTTTAAAGCATTATTGCACGGTTTTGTTCCGCTGACACTTTACGTGTGAATGAACAAGGATGCCGTATGGAAGAAAAGGAGGAAAAAAGATGAACTTAAATTTAGTCAATGAAATCACGAAATCACAGTTAAAAAGTGATATTCCTTCATTCCGCTCTGGAAGTACTGTTCGTGTACACGTACGTATCAAAGAGGGTGACAAAAGCCGTATTCAGGTTTTTGAAGGAGTTGTTATCGAACGCGTTGGTGGAGGAATCGCAGAAACTTTCACTGTACGTAAGATGTCTAATGGGGTTGGAGTAGAACGTAAATTCCCTTTACATTCACCAATCATCGATAAGATCGAAGTCGTTCGTAACGGTAAGGTTCGTCGTAACAAATTGCATTATTTGCGTGGACGTTCTGGTAAGGCGGCTCGTCTTAAAGAAGTACGCTAAGAAAAGTGCCGAGAAATCGGCATTTTTTATTTGGGGGCTTTAGTGTATAATACCTGTATGTAATGAAAAGGGGTTTCAGAATGAGAAAAGCAAGTAAACGTGAAAAGAAAGCGATTTATCGATATAACGAAGAGGACGAAAGAACACTTTTAGAAGATATATTAGGGTTTGTCAAAGTTTTTGCGATCACCGCTATTGTTATTTTAGTCTTTATGAATTTTATTGCGCATCCGATTAAAGTGAATGGAAAAAGTATGGATCCTACTTTGGAGGACGGTGAATTTGGTTTTACCAGTCTAGCTAGCGTCTGGCTGAATCAGATCAATCGATATGATATCGTTGTGGTTACTACCCAGCAGGATATGACCGATTCACAAACCGGCGAAACGACCAATGAAACGATTCAGATCGTTAAGCGTGTAATCGGAATGCCGGGAGATACGGTATCTTGTATTGATGATGAAATCTATATCAACGGGGCAAAACTGGATGAAGACTATATCGATCCGGATTATATCAAGGAATGTCGTGAAAAATATGGTTATTTTAACCAGATTGAGCAAATTTCAACCGATGATGAAGGAAGAACGGTTGTGGATTATGTCGATTTTCCGGAAGTGACTTTGGGAGAAGATGAATATTTTGTCATGGGAGATAACCGTCCGGTTTCAAAAGATTCTCGTGACAGTGCTATCGGTGTTATTCAGCGTAACCAAATCTATGGTGTAGGCGTCTTAGTTCTTTATCCATTTGATGAACTGGGATTGAAAGGATAGAGCGTATGTCGAATCAAAATCCGATTCAATGGTTTCCCGGTCATATGACCAAGGCCAAACGGCAAATGGAAGAGAATTTGAAGAAGGTTGATTTTGTGATTGAAATTCGGGATGCCCGTATTCCCGATTCCAGCAAGAATCCAATGTTGGATGAACTGATTCAAAATAAACCGCGTCTGATCCTTTTGTCAAAAAAAGATAAAGCGGATTCGGCTGCCACCAAAGAATGGATTCAAAAACTGCATTCTCAGGGGCATCAAGTCTTAGCCCTGGATTTGATCAAGGATTCGTATTTTAAGGCTTTGGTACAGGCAGCGCAGACGACTTGTCAAAAAATTATTGATAAACAAAAAAGACGAGGCATTCGTCCCAGAGCTTTACGCGCCATGGTTTGTGGGATTCCCAATGTAGGGAAAAGTACCTTTATCAATACGATGGCCAAGCGAAAAGCAGCACAGACGGCCGATCGTCCGGGTGTGACAAAATCCCTGCAGTGGATCAAGTTAGGGCAGTCTCTGGAATTATTAGATACGCCGGGCGTATTATGGCCAAAGTTTGAAGATCCTAATACCGGTATGCGTCTTGCGATTTTAGGGTCGGTTCGAGATGAAGTAGTCAATATGCAGGAACTTGCTATTTACGCCTGCCGATGGCTGCAGGAAACAAAACCGGGCCTTTTGGCAAGCCTGTATCAGATCGAAGAACAAAAGGATCCTTGGCAGACCTTGGAAAAAATTGCCTTAAAACGAGGGTATCTTCAAAAAGGAAGCATTGATGAAAATCGCCTTGTTCGCTCTTTTATCAAAGATATTCGCGAAGATAAATTAGGTCCTTTGACTTGGGAGTTTCCTCATGATTGAACAACCTTTGGAAAAGGAACTCTGGCAAACCTATGATTCCATCGTAGGTATTGATGAGGCTGGAAGAGGACCTATTGCCGGTCCGCTGGTCGTTGCCGGCTGTGTTTTTGAAAAAGGATATTGGCATCCGGACATCGATGATTCTAAAAAGCTGACTGAAAAAAAGCGGGAACAGCTTTTTCAGGTAATTCAAGAAGATGCCTTATGGTTTTCGATAGAGGTCATTTCTGAAAAAGAGATCGATCAAAAAAACATTTATAAAGCTACTCAGGATGCGATGCTTGCGATTGCGCAAAGTGCTGATTGTGCTTACTGCTTGACGGATGCGATGAAGCTTCCAGGTTATTTAAAGCCATATGAAGCCATTATAAAAGGAGACTCTAAATCAGTATCGATTGCGGCTGCCAGCATTCTAGCTAAAGTCACCAGAGATCATATCATGATGGAACTGGATCAGAGGTATCCTGAATATGGATTTAAGAAACATAAGGGATATCCGACCAAAGCACACTTGGAGGCTTTAGAAAAATATGGTGTATTGCCATGTCATCGAAAATCGTATGGGCCGGTCAAAGAAAAATTGGAAATAAAGCTATTTTGATAGAAAAATTAAAATTTTTTCTATCTTTTTTATTTTTTTATCGTATTAAATAGTATGAAGAAAAATTTAAGAGATGCGATTTTATGGTATGCCATTCAAAATGATGGCGATTGGAAACAAATTGCTCATTGCCTGCAGGTAAAAGCACCTTATAAAAAAGTGGAGTATGCGTATCCCTTTGTCACTAGGGCCGATAAGGAATATCCAAGATGCTTTTTAAAGCTGCGTTATCCACCATGGATCCTTTTTTATCAGGGAAAGCTTTCTTATTTATCGAAAAAATGTGTGGGAATCATCGGAGCCAGAGATTGCACGGATCAAGCTTTAAAAAATACCAGAGAAGTGGTGAATATTCTAAAGAAAAAATATGTGATCGTCTCAGGGCTTGCCAAAGGAATTGATGCGATGGCCCATAAGAGTGCTTTTGATCAAAGAACAATTGGAATCATTGGGTGTGGAATCGATCGTATTTATCCTAAAGAAAACCAGAATTTATATCAGAGCATGGCCAATCAACATTTGATCCTTAGTGAATATCCCATGCAGACAGCGCCAAAGGCTCATCATTTTCCCTGGAGAAACCGTTTGATTGCGGCTTGTTCTTCATCCATCGTCGTTATTCAGGCACGATGTAAAAGTGGAACCATGCATACGGTCAATGAATGTCTGGAGCTTTCCAAGCCAGTCTATTGTTTACCCAGTGCCTATGAAGATAAAGTCTATCAGGGGTGTAATGTCTTGATTCAAAACGGAGCATTGAGCATCGTACAGGAACAAGACTTGTATGAAATATAATTGACAAAACACTTTTTTTATTGTTTGATATCTAACGAACCATAGGAGGATAGATATGGGGAAAAATTTAGTCATTGTGGAATCGCCTTCCAAATCGAAGACGATTGAAAAATATTTAGGTAAAGATTTTAAAGTAGTATCGAGCAAGGGACATATCTGTGACCTTGCAACATCCGGAAAAGAAGGACTTGGTATCGATGTAGATCATGACTTTACTCCGACTTATACGATCAGTAAAGATAAAAAAGATGTGGTAAAGGAATTGAAGGATCTCACGAAAAAAAGTGATTCTGTCTATCTGGCAAGCGACCCGGACCGTGAAGGAGAAGCGATCGCATGGCATTTGGCAAGAGTTTTGGATCTGGATATTGATACGACAAATCGTATTATCTTTCATGAGATCACTAAACCGGCCGTATTGGAAGCTATCAAAGAGCCAACACACATTGATATGGATCTGGTGCATTCACAGGAAACTAGAAGAATGCTGGATCGAATCATCGGTTTTAAACTGAGCAAGCTTCTACAAAATAAGATCCAGTCAAAATCAGCTGGTCGTGTACAGTCAGTTGCGTTACATCTTATCGTTTTAAAGGAAAAGGAAATTCAGGCGTTTAAATCTGAAGAGTACTGGAGCATTCATGCGACGTTAAAAAAGGGAAGACAATCGTTTGAAGCGCTTTTGAATAAAGTAGACGGAAAGAAACCGAAGCTGAAAAATGAAGAACAGGCACAGGAAATCGTAGAACGATGCAAAGCTCCTTTTACGATTTCTTCTTTGACGACACGTTCTCGCAAAAAACAGGCTCGATTACCATTTACTACTTCAACGCTGCAGCAGGAAGCCAGTACAAAGCTCGGTTTTGGTGCGCGTCGGACGATGAGTATTGCCCAAAAGCTGTATGAAGGTATCGACCTGGGTGGTCAGATGGAAGGTTTGATCACGTATATGCGTAGTGATTCCACTCGATTAAGTGACATCTTTGTCAAAGATGCGATGCAGCAGATCGAGCAGGAATACGGAAAAGAATATGTGGGAAAGCTTCATGCGAAAAATGCTAAAAACGCACAGGATGCACATGAAGCGATTCGACCGACCAATGTTTTAAATACGCCGCAAAGAATCAAACCTTACTTGACCAATGAACAGTACCGTCTTTATGAAATGATTTATGCCAGAACGATGGCTTATCTGATGAGTGATGCGGTTTTTAGTGTGACCAATGTAAAATTAAACTGCAACGGTTGTGAATATGCGGCATCCGGTTCCATCTTAACCTTTGATGGTTATTTAAAGGTCTATGATAAATATGAGAAACAAAAAGATGATCTTTTACCGGCTTTGACAAAGGAAGATGTCTTTGAAGATGTACCTGTTGATGCTAAACAGCATTTTACCGAACCACCGGCTCGCTATACGGAAGCAAAATTGATCAAGGAGCTGGAGGAAAAATCCATTGGTCGTCCAAGCACTTATGCGATGATCATTGATACACTGCAAAAAAGAGGCTATGCCGAACTCAAGGCCGATCCAAACAAGACAACGAAGACAAAAGTTTTCTTTCCAAGTGAACAGGGTATGTTGACGGATGAAAAACTGCAGGAATATTTTAAAAGTGTGATCAATGTCGAATATACGGCCAATATGGAAAATACATTGGATGAAATTGCGGAAGGACAGATCGACCCGATTGCCTATATGCATACTTTTTATGATGAATTTGCCCCTTTAGTGCAATCAGCTTATGAAAAGATGCCTAAAAAAGAACTGGAGCGAGTGGGGCGTACCTGCCCGGAATGTGGTGGTGAACTTGTCTATCGTAACGGAAAATATGGTAAGTTTATATCTTGTATCAATTTTCCAAAATGTCGCTATACAGAAAGTGAGCAGGATGAACAGACTGCACCGGAAGGACAGGAAGAGAAATTCTGCCCGAACTGTGGGGCTAAGATGGTCATCAAAAAAGGTCGTTATGGACCTTTCTGGGCTTGTTCAAACTACCCGGAATGTAAAACAATCGTACCATTAAAGGAAAAGGCTAAACCGGAACCGACAGGAGAAAAATGTCCGGAGTGTGGTCATGATCTGGTAAAGCGTAAATCGCGTTTTGGAACGACCTTTATCGGTTGCAGTAACTATCCAAAGTGTCGCTATATCAAAAAAGAAACAAAGAAAAAGGAAGAAAAGTCATGAAAGAAGTAACGATCATCGGTGCCGGATTAGCCGGTTGTGAAGCGGCCTGGCAATGTGCTAAAAGAGGCATACAGGTTCATTTGATCGAAATGCGACCTACTAAGAAAAGCCCTGCATTTCATACAGGAAATTTTGCGGAGCTTGTCTGTTCTAACTCTCTTCGTTCCAATGCGTTAAATAATGCTGTAGGTATTTTAAAGGAAGAATTACGAATCTTAGATTCTTTGATTTTAAAGACAGCGGATGAAACAAGTGTTCCGGCCGGCAGTGCTTTAGCTGTTGATCGTACGCTTTTTTCAGAACTGATCACAAAAGCAATCAAAGAGCATCCTAATGTTCGTGTAACCGAAAAGGAAGTGACCGAATTTCCGGATGGACCGGTCATCATTGCTACCGGCCCTTTGACAAGTGATGCCTTTGCGAAAACAATTGATGAATATCTGGAAACAGAACCTATGCACTTCTATGATGCGGCAGCACCAATCGTAGAGAAAGATTCCATCGATTTTTCAAAGGCTTATTTTAAATCTCGATATGATAAAGGAGAGGCCAGTTATATCAACTGTCCGATGAATGCAGAAGAATTTGATTGTTTTTATGAGGCGCTGATTCATGCGGAATGTGTAAAAATGCATGATTTTGAACTGAAGGTGTTTGAAGGCTGTATGCCGATTGAAGAAATGGCACGCCGCGGTAAGAAAACGATGCTGTTTGGTCCGTTAAAGCCGGTTGGATTGGAAAAGGATGAAAACCATCATCCTGTTGCGGTTGTACAGCTGCGTCAGGATAATGTGGCCGGTTCCTTATATAATATAGTAGGGTTTCAGACACATTTGACTTGGCCTGAACAGCGAAGAGTATTTTCTTTGATCCCGGGATTGGAGAATCTTCGTATTACTCGTTATGGTGTTATGCATCGAAATTCCTTCTTATGCGCACCAAGGGTTTTAAAGGAAACATATCAGTCCAAAAAGCGGGAAGATCTTTTCTTTGCCGGACAGCTGACCGGTGTGGAAGGCTATGTGGAATCTTGTGCCAGCGGTTTGATTGCGGGTATCAATATGGCTCGTTATCTGGAAGGTAAAGAACCGATTGTTTTTGGTAATACGTGTATCATGGGCAGTCAGGCTCATTATATTACACATTGTACACCAGAGCATTTTCAGCCGATGAATGCGAATTTTGGCATTGTAGAATTAAAAGAAAAATGTAAGAAGAACATGCGAAAGGAAAAAATCTGCCAGCAGGCATTATCTCGCATCGAGCAGATCAAAGAGATGTTAGATGAATGAGCTGATTGATCGCTTTCTTCAATATATTTATCATCGTCATTCTCAATCTGAGAAGACCGTTGATGCCTATCGTAGAGATTTGTTTCAATTTCGTGATTATTTGTTGAGTCAGGGAATTGAAAGCTTTGAGGAAGTTGATCGTTTGGTCTTTATGGAATTTTTAGCTTCCTGTCGAGAATTACCGGATGGAAGAGTAGCTAAAAACGCAACTATTGCCAGAAAGTTAAGTACGTATCGATCTTTCTATCATTATTTAAATGAATATATCGGAATACAGACCAACCCTTTGGTCTCGATTCATTCTCCTAAGAATACAAGAAAGATTCCTGAGTTTTTGTTCCTGTCAGAAATCCAGTATTTTTTAGAAACGTATGATACAAGCAAACCGGTAAAGTGTCGCGACCAGATGTTGTTTACAGTGCTATATGCCTGTGGCCTTCGTGTACAGGAAATCGTAAATCTGACATGGGAGGATATTCATCTTCAGGAGCGTTTTATGCGTATTCGAGGAAAAGGTGATAAAGAGCGTCTGGTGCCTTTTTATAAAGATATGATTGAACAACTTCGTCATTACAAACTGTTTTTCTGGGAAAAGACGGCAAAACATACTGATGCGGTATTTGTGTCTCTTCGCGGAAAACCAATGACAACACGAGCCGTACAGATGTTGATGCGTCAACATGCCGAGGAAATAGGCATATCCAATAATCTGCATCCGCATATGTTTCGTCACAGCTTCGCCACACATTTACTGGATAACGGTGCTGACATCCGCATCGTGCAGGAATTGTTAGGGCATTCCAGTCTTTCAACGACTCAGATCTATACACATGTTTCAACGAAAAAACTGCAGAAAGAGTATGAAAAATCACACCCTTTGGCAAATCATTCAATAAAAGGGTAGATTTCATGTAAATATATTGAATTTGCGAATTTGTCATGCTAATATAAATGAGCGTGCAAGCGCGAATACACACATCATGGATTCGAATGCCCGTGCAATTTATTGTTGCATTCGTTGGAAATGATGGAGGAGTAACGGAAAGGAAGGACTATTATGTCAATTGTATCAATGAAGAAATTGTTGGAGAATGGTGTACATTTCGGACATCAGACTCGCCGCTGGAATCCAAAGATGAAACCATACATCTACACCAGCCGTAACGGGGTTTATATCGTAGATTTAAACCAGACGATCGAACAGATCGAAGAAGCATATGCGAAATTAAAAGAAATCAGTGAAAACGGTGGAAAGGTTCTGTTTGTCGGAACAAAGAAACAGGCTGCTGACGTTATCGAGGAACAGGCTTTACGTTCTGGTTCTTTCTATGTAAACAAACGTTGGTTAGGTGGTTTGTTAACAAACTTCCGTACAATTCAGAAGCGTGTTAAACGTTTGGTTGAAATCGAAGAAATGGAAGCCAGTGGAAAAATCGAAGTATATACGAAAAAGGAACAGGCGAATCTTCGTAAGGAAAAAGCTAAATTGGAAAGCAGCTTAGGTGGAATCAAAGAAATGAAAAAATTGCCAGATGCAGTATTCATTATCGATCCAAAGGAAGAACACAACGCTGTTGCGGAAGCTAAGAAATTAGGTATTCCGGTATTTGCAATGTTGGATACAAACTGTGATCCAGATGATGCAACATATCCAATTGCTTCTAATGATGATGCAGCTCGTTCTATCAAATTAGTTACTACAATCTTGGCAGATGCTATTGTAGATGCTAAAGGTGGCGTTTTAGAATTAGCTTATCTGGATAACACAGAAGATGATGTAACAATGGATGACGTTATCAAAAACGTTGAACAGCAGATTGCCGAAAACGAAAGACGTCGTCGTCAGCGTATTGAAGAAAAGAGAAAGAGAAACTTCGAAAGAAGAAACCGTCGTTTCAACAAACAGGCTCCTAAAGAAGAAGCTAAAACAGAAGTAAAAGAAGAAGCACCGGCTGAACAGCCAGCTGCTGAATAATCAAACAGGAGGAAAAATCATGGCTATTACCGCAAGTCAAGTAAAAGAATTACGTGAAAAAACCGGCGCAGGAATGATGGACTGTAAAAAAGCCCTGACTGAATGCGATGGAGATATGGCTAAAGCTGTTGACTGGCTGCGTGAAAAAGGTATGTCTAAGGCTGAAAAGAAAGCCGGACGTATCGCAGCAGAAGGTTTGACTCGTGTAGCTGCACAGGGAAACCATGCGGTTATTTTCGAAGTCAACTCTGAAACAGACTTTGTTGCCAAGAATGAACAGTTCTTGCATGTATTGGATGTATTACAGGCAAGCTTATTAGAAACAAAACCTGCTTCTTTAGAAGAAGCGTTAAAGGTATCTACACCAGAAGGTACTGTAGAAGAAGTAATTACAAACGCTACTGCTACGATCGGTGAAAAGATTTCTTTCCGTCGTATCGATGTTGTAGAAAAGAAAGATGATGAAATTTTTGGAACTTACATGCACATGGGTGGAAAAATTTCAGCTGTTGTTGTATTGAAGGGTACACAGGATGCACAGATCGCAAAGAACATTGCTATGCAAGTTGCTTCTATGTCTCCGGTTTATGTAAGTCAGTCTGAAATTCCTTCAGATGTTGTAGAACATGAACGTGAATTACAGATGCAGATGATGCAGAACGATCCTAAGATGGCTGGTAAACCTGAAAAAGTATTACAGGGTATCTTAAAAGGAAAAGTTGACAAACACTTTAAAGATCTTTGCTTGAATGATCAGGAATACTTCTTGGAACCAAAACAAAAAGTATCTCAGTTCTTGAAAGAAAACGGAGCTGAAGCTGTATGCTTCGTACGTTATCAGGCTGGTGAAGGTATCGAAAAGAAAGAAGAAAACTTCGCTGAAGAAGTTATGTCACAAATTAAGGGCTAATTGAATTAGCTCTTTTTTTATGAAATGAAAATATGATGTAAGAAATTGAAAATTATTCTTGAAAATCACTTTCAAAAATGTATAATAATGTACATAAGTTGTGAAGAGAAGGAGTACAGAGACTTTTATTTTAAGAGAATTGGCGGATGGTGCAAGCCATAAAGAGAAGCTCTGGAACGTGTCTTGGAACTTCTATGTCGAAACATTATAGTGAGGCATAGACGCGATCCGCGTTAACGATAAGGTGTCATTTACATAGTGTAGATGGAAATAAGGTGGTACCGCGTATTCACGTCCTTTGAAGAAAAGGACGTTTTTTTATAGATGGGAGTGAGAACGATGTCTGAAAAAGTCCGACGATGTGGGTGTCGTTTATATAGCTTGAATGAATTTAAAGATGGAGGAGAATAACATGGAAAAGAAAAAATACAACAAAATCGTTTTAGCATATTCAGGAGGATTAGATACATCGGTATTGATTCCCTGGTTAAAAGAAAATTATGGAGCTGAGATCATTGCGGTCAGCGGAAATGTAGGACAAGGTACAGAATTGGATGGTTTGGAAGAAAAAGCTTTAAAAACCGGAGCCAGTAAGTTATACATTGAAGATTTAACGGATGAATTTGTGAATGATTATGTGATTCCAACGATGCAGGCAGGTGCTACTTATGAACAATATTTACTTGGAACCAGCTTTGCCCGTCCGATCATTGCGAAAAGAATTGTAGAGATTGCGAAAAAAGAAGGGGCGGATGCGATCTGTCATGGATGTACCGGAAAAGGAAACGATCAGGTACGTTTTGAACTGGCTATTCAGGCTTTTGCACCGGAAATTGATATCATTGCGCCATGGCGGTTCTGGGAATTGAATTCTCGTGAAAAGGAAATCGCTTATGCCGAAGCACACAACATTCCGTTAAAGATCAATAAAGAAACCAACTACTCCAAAGATAAGAACTTATGGCATTTAAGTCATGAAGGTTTGGATCTGGAAGATCCAGCCAACGAAGCACCGATCAATAAACCGGGCTTCCTGGAAATGAGCGTTTCTCCGGAACAGGCACCGGATGTACCAACAAACGTAACGATTCACTTTGAAAAAGGGGTACCTACCTCGGTTGATGGTGTAGAGATGACACCGACACAAATCATTGAGAAATTAAATGAGGTTGGCGGTGCCAATGGTTGTGGAATTTTAGATATCGTTGAAAATAGACTGGTTGGTATGAAGAGTCGTGGTGTTTATGAAACACCGGGCGGTACAGTACTGTATAAAGCTCATGAAAAACTGGAAGAAATCACACTGGATAAAGAAACACAGCACTATAAACAATCGCTGGCTTTAAAGTTTGCCGATCTGGTTTATAACGGACAATGGTACACACCGCTTAGAAAAGCGATGACAGCTTTTGTGACCAGTACACAGGAAACCGTAACAGGGGATGTGACTTTAAAATTATATAAGGGAAATATCATTCCGGTTTCTGTAACAAGTCCATATTCTTTATACAGTGCCGGTATGGCCACTTTTGATGAAGATGATTGCTATGACCAGAGTGATTCTGCCGGATTCATTCATCTGTTTGGTTTGCCGTTGAAGGTAAGAGCCTTAAAGGCAAAAGAAGTTGAAGATTTTCCGGGAGTGGAATAATGAGTAAGCTTTGGACCGGACGTTTTTCAAAAGAGACGGATGCGCTGTTAGATCAATTAAACGCATCCCTTCCTTTTGATAAAAGATTATACAGACAAGATATTCAAGGCTCTATGGCACATGCCAAAATGCTTGGCAAACAAGGAATCATTTCGTCTGAAGACCAGGAATTGATTCAATCGGGGTTAGAGTCCATCTTAAAGGATATTGAATCCGGTATGCTTGTTATCTGTAACGCAGAAGATATTCATTCGTTTGTCGAACAGGAGCTGACCAAACGAATCGGTGATGCCGGAAAAAGATTACATACCGCAAGATCGAGAAATGATCAAGTTGCTTTAGATTTGAGGCTGTTTACCAAAGAGCAGGTTACTATTCTATCCGATTTGGTCTTATCGATGTTACAGGCTCTCTGTACAAAATCCAAAGAGCATTTAACGACCGTAATGCCAGGTTATACACACTTACAAAGAGCACAACCGGTGACCGTGGCGCATGTGTGGATGGCTTATGCCAATATGTTAAAAAGAGATCATAAGCGATTGATGAATGCTTTAGAGTTGATGGATGAGATGCCGCTTGGATCTGGTGCATTAGCCGGAACCACGTATCCGATCGATCGAGACTATACTTGTGCTCTGTTAGGATTTCGGTGTCCAACAGATAACTCGATGGATGGTGTCAGTGACCGAGATTACTGCATGGAGATCGGCAATGCCTGTTCGATCTTGATGATGCATCTTTCCAGAATGTGTGAAGAGATGATCTTATGGTGTTCCGGTGAATTTGGCTTTATGGAACTCGATGATGCCTTTTCAACAGGTTCGAGTATCATGCCACAAAAGAAGAATCCGGATGTATGTGAATTGATCCGTGGAAAAACCGGGCGTGTCTATGGAGATCTGATGACACTGTTGACTATGCAGAAAGGATTGTCACTTGCCTACAATAAAGATATGCAGGAGGATAAAGAAGCTTTCTTTGATATCCTGGATACCACGATTCACTCGATGCAGGTCATGATTCCAATGTTTGAGACGGCTGTTATTCACAAGGAAAAAATGCATCAGGCGGCCTTGGGTGGCTTTATCAATGCGACTGATTGTGCCGATTATCTGACAAAAAAAGGTATGCCATTTCGAGATGCGTATAAGTGTGTAGGCCAACTGGTTGCTTATTGTATTGAAAACAAAAAAGCGTTAAACGATTTAACACTTACAGAGTTTCAAAAATATTCCGCACTCTTTAGTGAAGATGTTTATACGGCCATAGATCTGCAGACTTGTCTGGCACAGCGAAAGAGCCTAGGTGGCCCGGCACCGGAAGAGGTCAGTCGCCAGATTAAAAAGATCGAAGAATTTTTAAGTGAGAGTGGTTTTCATGAATAAGCCGAAGATTTATATTGATGGACAGGCCGGTACGACCGGTCTGGAAATCGTAAAGCGCTTATCAAATCGAGAAGATATTGAACTTTTAAAAATACCGGACGATAAAAGACATGATGATGTCGTACGAAAAGAATACATGAAAGAAGCAGACCTGGTGTTTTTATGCTTGCCGGATGCTGCCAGTATCGAAGCAATGAAACTCATGGACGATAAAACGAAAGTCATCGATGCTTCCACGGCGCATCGTACCGATCCGGATTGGGTCTATGGTTTTCCGGAATTATCAAATCAACAGAAACAAAAGATCAAGTCAAGTTATCGAGTGGCTAATCCCGGATGTCACGCAACAGGTTTTATCAGCATTGTCTATCCTTTGATGAAACATCAGTTCATTCAAAAGGATACGTTGCTATCGTGCACATCTTTGACCGGATATTCAGGTGGTGGGAAATCGATGATTGCCCAATATGAGACGGATAAAACATCGGATTTATATGCTCCCAGACTCTATGGTCTTTCTTTACAGCACAAGCATTTAAAGGAAATGAAACAAATCTGTCATTTAGAAAAAACACCTTTATTTTGTCCGGTAGTCGATGATTATTATCGAGGCATGTTGACAACAATCATGATCGAGGGCAATAAAGAAGAAATTGCTCAACTGTATCAAGATTTTTATCAAGATACTTTTATTGAAGTCACAAAGGATGAAGACACTTACCTCTCAGCCAATTTATATGCCCAAAAGGATAACTTGAAGATTTGTATTCATGGTAATGATCGACAAGTGATGATCAGTGCTTTGTTTGATAATTTAGGTAAAGGGGCCAGTGGAGCCGCCATTCAAAATATGAATTTAATGTTAGGATTCGAAGAATATAAAGGATTATCTTACTAGGAAGGAGCATCGAAATGGAATTGATACAAGGAGGCGTTTGCGCTTCAAAAGGTTTTTTGGCAGGAGCGGTGCATTGTGGTGTGCGTAAATCACAGTCCAAGCTGGATCTTACGGTAATCTATTCGAAAAAGCCTTGTGCGGCTGCAGCCGTCTATACGACCAATCAAGTTAAGGCCGATTGTTTAAAGTTGACCAAAGAACATTTATCAAACGGTAAAGCACAGGCTATTATCTGTAATTCAGGGAATGCGAATGCATGTGCTCCTTTTGGAAAAGAAAATGCCTTAAAGGAAGCTGTTGCCTGTGCCAAATTAACACAGTTAGATACCGAGGATGTCATTGTCGCCAGTACCGGTGTAATTGGGCAAACCTTACCGATCGAAGCTATCGAACGAGGTGCCATGCAGATTGAGCTTAAAGAAAATAATTCATTGGAAGCAGCACAGGCTATCATGACAACAGACACTAAAACAAAAAGCTGTGCAGTTTCTTTTGAATTGGACGGAATTCGTGTTCATTTAGGCGGAATCTGCAAAGGATCTGGAATGATTCATCCAAATATGGGAACGATGTTAGCTTTTATTACCAGCGATGTGGATATCGAATCTTCTATGTTGGAAAAAGCGTTACAGGAAATCACTAAGAAGACTTTTAATCGAATCAGTGTAGATGGAGATACTTCTACCAATGATATGTGTGTGGTTTTGGCTAATGGCATGGCCAAAAACAAACCGATTCAAACGGAAGGCGAAGCCTATGATACGTTTAAAAAGGCGTTACATACGGTCATGGAAAATCTAGCGATACAAATTGCCAGTGATGGAGAAGGTGCCAGTCGCTTGTTGAGTGTGACCGTATATGATGCACAAAGCGAAGAACAGGCTGAAAAGCTTGCCAAATCTGTTGCCTCCAGTACATTATTTAAAGCGGCTATGTTTGGCAGTGATGCCAACTGGGGGCGTGTTCTTTGTGCCATGGGGTATTCACAGGCAGCCTTTGATCCGGAAATCGTAGATGTGACATTTGCCTCAAAATTTGGCAAGATTCAAGTATGTCAGAGTGGTAAAGCACTGGATTTTGATGAAGAACAAGCCAAAAAAATTCTTAAGACAGATTCCGTTCAAGTTTTGATCGATCTGCATCAAGGGGATGAGGTTGTTACGTGCTGGGGTTGTGATCTGACGTATGATTATGTAAAGATAAATGGAGATTATAGAACATGAAACCAGAAACACAAGCACAAGTTTTGGTAGAGGCCTTGCCTTATATCCAAAAATATAGAGGAAAAACGATCGTTATTAAATATGGCGGAAATGCGATGATCGATGAAGCGCTGAAAATGGCGGTCATTCAGGATGTCGTGTTATTAAACATGGTCGGTGTCCATGTGGTTTTGGTTCATGGTGGAGGACCGGAAATTTCCAATTTATTGGAAAAAGTCGGTAAAGAAACACAATTTATCAATGGCCTTCGCTATACCGATGCGGAAACAATGGAATTTGTACAGATGGCCTTATGTGGAAAAGTCAATAAAGATTTAGTCTCCCTTTTAGAAAAAGCCGGCGGAAAAGCGGTCGGTCTTTCCGGATTGGATGCTTCCATATTTAAAGCTTTACGCCATACCGATATTTATCGTACGGATTATGGATATGTAGGCGATATCATCAAAGTAGATGCTTCTTTAGTGCAGGAGTTACTTGATAAAGGCTATATTCCAGTTTTAAGCAGTATTGCTTCCGGCTATGATGATGACGTAAGCTACAATATCAATGCCGATTTGGCAGCAGAAAAAATTGCCATTGCCTTAAAGGCTGAGAAGTTTATCCTGCTGACTAATGTTAGTGGTGTCATGGAGGATATAGAAGATCCGGAGAGCCTGATTCCTTCGATTCAAGTTTCAAAGGTACGATCCCTGGAAAAAGAAGGTATTATTTCCGGAGGGATGATTCCTAAAGTACAGTGTTGTGTTGAGGCAGTACGTCAGGGAATTCATTCTGCCAATATACAAGACGGACGCATCCCACATTCGATCCTCATTGAGTTATTTAGCGATCAAGGTGTGGGTACGATGTTCTATTAGGAGACCATCATGAATTTAGAAGAGATAAAAACATTGGAAAAACAATATGTGATGCAGACCTATGCGCGCAATGACTTATTTTTGGTCAAAGGGCAAGGATGTTTGTTATATGATGATCAAGGAAGCAGCTACATCGATATGACATCCGGTATCGGTGTCAATTGCCTGGGACATAATCATCCGGCATTGGTAGAAGCATTACACGATCAAAGTCAAAAGCTTATGCACACTTCCAATCTGTATTACACTGAACCAATGGTACAGGTAGCCAAAGAGTTAGTGGAATCAACCGGAATGTCAAAAGTGTTCTTTGCCAATTCAGGAGCAGAAGCCAATGAAGGTGTCATCAAGCTGGCACGTAAATACTCCAGTGATCGCTATGGACAACATCGATATAAAGTATTAAGTCTGGTGCAGTCTTTTCATGGAAGAACGATGATGACATTAACGGCAACCGGTCAGGATAAATTTCATCAGTATTTTTATCCGTTTCCGGATGGCTTTGAATATGTTATTGCCAATGATATTGAAGATTTCAAACAAAAGCTGGACGATTCTGTATGCCTTGTCTTGATGGAAATGATTCAGGGAGAAGGCGGTGTATTACCACTTGATAAAACTTTCGTGCAGGAAGTCACAAAACTTTGTCATCAAAAGGATGTGCTGGTAGCTGTTGATGAAGTGCAAACCGGAATCGGTCGAACCGGAAGCTTATTCTGTTATCAACAATATGAAATTCAACCGGATATTGTTTCGATGGCTAAAGGCTTAGGCGGCGGCCTTCCGATTGGAGGCATCATGACCAATGAAAAATGTTCAACCGTCTTACAGGCCGGCATGCATGGTTCGACATTTGGTGGGAATTTAATGAGTACAAGAGCAGCTATGACGGTTTTATCGATCGTTAATCAAAAGGAATTTTTGGAAAGCGTGAAAGAAAAAGGACAGTATTTCATGGATGCCCTACAAAACATACAAAGCCCGGATATTTTAGAAGTGCGTGGTATAGGACTGATGATCGGGGTAGTTGTGGATGAAAAGAAACGAGCCGGTTTTGTCAAGAAACTTCAAAAGAAGGGTGTACTTGTCTTAACAGCAGGATCACAGGCCATTCGTCTTTTGCCACCATTGATCATTTCTAAAGAAGAACTGGATCAGGTGATTCAGGCATTTCAGGAGGTATTTTCATGAAACATTTACTTACAATGCAAGATTTGAACAAAGAAGAGATCCTTCAGATTTTGGATTTGGCCGATCAGTTAAAATATGAAAGAAAACATCAGATTCCACATCGGCATCTGGAAGGCAAAAGTGTAGGTCTGATCTTCCAAAAATCAAGTACCCGGACACGTGTTTCCTTTGAAACCGGTATTTATCAGTTGGGTGGACAGCCTTTGTTTTTGTCAAGTCGTGATTTACAGATCGGACGAGGAGAGCCGGTGCAAGATACGGCCCGTGTTCTTTCCCGGTATTTGGATATGATCATGATTCGGACCTTTGACCAAAAAGAAGTAGAAGATCTGGCAAAATATGGAAGCATCCCTGTCATCAATGGCTTGACTGATTACAGCCATCCTTGCCAGGTACTGGCTGATCTCATGACGATTCGTGAGCGTTATGGAATACTGGAAGGATTAAAAATGTGTTATATTGGTGATGGCGATAATATGGCGAATTCTTTGATCGTCGGAGGGTTGCTTGTCGGTATGCAGGTCAGTGTGGCAACACCGGTTGATTATAAACCGGATGCCAAAGTGATGGATTTTGCCAAAGACTATGCGACATTTAGCTGGACATCCGAGCCTAAAGAAGCCATCAAAGATGCGGATGTTGTGATTACCGATACCTGGGCCAGCATGGGAATGGAAGAAGAAAAGGAAATTCGCCAAAAGGCGTTTCAGGGCTATACGGTTGATGATGATTTAATGGCATTGGCCAAGCCACAAGCCATGGTTCAACATTGTTTGCCGGCTTATCGTGGTCAGGAAATCACAGAAAAAGTCTTTGAGGATCATGCCGATGAAATCTTTGAAGAAGCCGAAAATCGCTTACATGCACAAAAGGCCGTCATGGTCTTATTGATGAAGGGAGAAAAAGCTTGAAGTTAACACCAGAAGATCGAACGAATGTTCAAAACGGGAATGGTACGGTTCATTTTGAACACATTCTAACCAGTGAAGAAATGAAAGGTATGAACAAGATGTATGCCCAGGTTACATTAAAGCCTGGATGCTCTATCGGATATCATACACATATCGGAAATGGTGAGGATTATTATATCCTTAAAGGGAAAGCGCTTGTCAACGATAATCAGGAAAGAGAAGTAACGCTTTTACCGGGTGAACATTTATATTGTCCGGATGGGAAGGGACATTCTATTTCGAATCCGGGAAGTGAAGATCTAGTCTTTATGGCATTGATCATTAATTCAAAACCACAATAAAAGAGCACGATGTGCTCTTTTATGCGTTTTTGACAATTTGAATATAGGCCTGGATCCCCTGCAATAAGATTTCTTCATCAAAATCAAAATGTGAATTGTGAAGGGGAATATTTGTTCCTGTGCCTAAAAAGAAGAAGACGCCCGGTACATATTGTTGATACCAGCTGAAGTCCTCGGAAATCATTTCATGGGTATCTAAAATCAATAGAGAATCCAGGATCGTATGTACCTTTCGTACAAGCTTTTTATCGTTGAATACGACAGGATAGCCCTCACTGATGGAAAACTCGAATCTAGCTTCTTGATATGCTTTTGCACAACTATATAGCTGTTCCTTTAGATATTGGTAGATATCCTCATCTAAGGAGCGCATCGTACCTTCTAAATGACAATGATCACTGACTACATTTCGTACTGTTCCGCTTTCTATTCTTCCAAAGCGAAGTAATCGGGCATACTTTGGATCAATCTGGGATTCCATTTGATAGAGGTCTAGAAGATAACGGGCACCGATTTCCAGAGCGTCGATTCCTTCTTTATATTTGGCCGCATGACTGGTCTTTCCGAAGATATCGATGTTTACCTCACTGCTTCTTGCCATCATAGGCCCCGGGATTGTGGCAATCTGACCGGCAGGAAGAAAGGGCCAAAGGTGTGTGCCATAGATTTCTTTGACTTTATATTTTTCTAAGATACCTTGTTGACACAAAAGCTTGGCACCGCCGGGTGATTCTTCTCCGGGTTGAAAGATCAACAGTACATTACAGGAAAGCTCTTTATAAAAGGTATTGAGTTCCTGGGCAAATCCCAGCAACAAGGCCATATGGCCATCATGTCCACAAGCATGCATACATCCTTCATGTCCGCTTTTAAAAGGAACCTCTGTCATCTCTTTAACAGGAAGAGCATCCATATCACTGCGAAATGCAATCGTAATTGGCTTTTGGTTGTCAAAATAGGCTACAACAGCACTTTCAATCAGTGATTCGATCTGGCAATCCAGCCCATCTAAAGCTTGCAGGATATATTGCTTGGTCTTGGGCAGTACAAGTTCTAACTCAGGAATCTGATGAAGATCCCTTCTATATTTTCTCACTTTTTCTAACATAGAGTTATTTTATCGAAAAATTTGAAAATTTTCAAAAACTATTTACATTTTCTTTCATATTATGTATAATTCTTTCATGATAGAGGCGCAAAGACGATGAAAAAATGGAAAGCCGGCAGGCATTTGATCCATTTTGGGGGCAACTTTGCCGAACTGTTTTTTCAGGCATGAACAAACGGTGGGCCGATAAAGAATATTTATCGGACTGTCTACGGATGTAGGAGGGCTATCGCACGATTTTGATCGTACCGACAGGATAGTCTATCCTGTCTTTTTTCATAGGAGGGCTTGAGTATGGATGCCGTTTTAAAGATTGGCGGAGTTCCGGTTACCGAATTAAAAGAAAGATATGGAACACCGCTCTATGTATATGATGAAGAAAAACTGCTTCATCAATGCAGGCAATATAGTCAATATTTTAGCTGCGATGCCTTTGATACCGAAGTGCTTTATGCGTCCAAGGCATTTAGCTGTATAGAAATGCTTCGTCTAGTTAAAAATCAGGGACTCAGTGTTGATGTTGTGTCAATGGGAGAGCTGTTTACCGCATTAAAAGCCGGTATATCACCTGATCGCATCTATTTTCATGGCAACAATAAGACTTTGGAAGAGATTCAATATGCGCTGGATAATCATGTTCAAACGTTTATTGTCGACAATTTACAGGAAGCGTATTTATTGGTGGAAGAGATGAAAACAAGAGATTATGTTCTGCATGTTTTATTACGAATCAATCCTTGTATTGAAGCCCATACGCATGCTTATATTCAAACGGCCAATATAGATTCCAAATTTGGCATTCATTTAGAATCGATATCGCAAATTGTAGATCTGATCCAAACACTGAAACAATCGAATCATATTGTCTTTGATGGATTTCATGCACATATTGGATCGCAAATCTTTGAAAAAGAAGCTTTTGTCAAAGAAATCGAAACGATGTTTTCTTTAATCGATACAATGCAGAAAAAGGGTATTTTATGTAATACTTTGAATTTAGGTGGTGGCTTTGCCGTACATTATACCGATGAAGATCAACCGATTCCGATTTCCGTTTTCAGTTCTGTGATTTTGGAAACCTGTCAGAAGATGCAGGAATTGTATCATACAAACATTCAGAAAATCTTAATCGAACCGGGACGAAGTATCGTTGCCGAAGCGGGATCGACTTTATATACAGTCGGTTTTATTAAAAAGACACCACATAAAAAATATGTATTTGTAGATGGCGGTATGTCTGATAATATTCGTCCCAGCTTATATCAGGCAAAGTATGAGGCCGATATTGTCAATCATATGGATCAAAAGAAAACCGAAATAGTTTGTGTAGCCGGAAAGTGTTGTGAATCAGGAGATATCTTGATCGATTCCATTGCCTTGTCGCCCTGTGACAGCGGTGATCTTTTGATGGTCTATTCGACCGGTGCTTATGGTTTCAGCATGTTTAATAACTACAATCGAAATTTACGTCCGGCCGTTGTTTTTGTCAAAGAAGGGAACAGTCGCTTGGTTGTAAAACGAGAAACGCTGCAAGAGCTTGTGAGAGGGGATGTGTGTGATGAAGATCCCGTTTAGAAAATATCATGGATGTGGAAATGATTTTATCATCGTACAGGAAGAAGAAATTTATCCGGAGCTGTTACAAGATTTGATCGTACAAAGCTGTGATCGACATACGGGGATCGGCGCCGATGGATTTATCGTTGTCCGAAAAGAACCGCTGGAGATGTTGTATTATAACCAGGATGGATCTCGGGCACCGATGTGTGGAAACGGGATACGCTGTTTTTCACAGTTCTGTATTGATGAAGGCATCGTTCATAAAAAAGAGTTTGTGGTAACAACATTGGCTGGTGATAAGATCATTCGTGTTTTAGATGATCAGACCTTTCAGGTGAATATGTCCAAGCCCGAGTTTGATGATCTAAGCCTTACCGGTACCTCGAAAAGAATCTGGGATGACTTGTACACCATTGAAGATCGGCACTACCGATTACATACACTTTTTCAAAGTACGATCCATACAGTTGTCTTTGTCGATGAATTGAATGAAGAGTGGATGCGAAAGGATGGAAAGATCATTTGTGAAGATCCGATGTTTTCATTACAAACCAATGTCAATTTTGTCCAGTGTATCGATCCAACTCATATACAGATGCAGACCTATGAGCGAGGATGCGGCATGACGTTAGCGTGTGGAACAGGGGCCTGCGCCAGTGTGGTTTGTGCTTATCAATTAGGCAAATGTAAAGATAGTGTGGAAGTCCTGCTTCCAAAAGGACATTTAAAAATTCATATTGATACAAACGGGGATGTATATATGACAGGAAATGCACAGTGCATTGCGAAAGGAGAATATGTCTATGAAACCAATTAAGGGTAGTATTGTGGCGATGGTCACACCGTTTAAAGAAGATGAAAGCGTTGATTTTAAACGATTGGAACAAACAATCGAATATCAGATCAAAAATGGTACGGATGGCATTCTGGTTTTGGGCACGACCGGAGAAAGTACGACCATGACGCATGAAGAAGATGATGAGGTGGCTCTTTTTACCATTGAAAAGGTCAATGGAAGAATTCCGGTTATCGTCGGAGCCGGTTCCAACAGCACACAGACACAGTTAGAAAAAAGTATCAAATATTCAAAGATGGGAGCCGATGCGTTATTGTTGATTTCTCCCTACTACAACAAGGCAAACACACAAGGGATGATTCGACATTTTACTGTTTGCGCGGATGCGGTCGATTGTCCGGTCATCCTCTATAACATTCCGGGAAGAACCGGTTGTTCGATTTCCGAAGAAGTTGTCAAAGTATTAAGTAAGCATCCAAATATTTGCGGAATTAAAGAAGCCAGTGGAAATATTTCTTATGCGACTTCAATCGCTCGTTATCTAAGTGATGATTTTGCGATGTATTCCGGAAATGACGATATGATCACCAGCTTACTATCTATTGGTGCCAGTGGAGTCATCAGTGTCTTAAGTAACATTTTGCCTAAACAGACACACGATATGGTTTCTTTGTTCCATGAAGGAAAAGTCAAAGAAAGTCTGCAGCTGCAGTTAAAGTATCTGGATGTCATTCATGCCTTATTCTGTGAAGTCAATCCGATTCCGGTCAAAGAGGCGATGCGTTTAATGAATATGTCGGTGGGCGGTTATCGTTTGCCGCTTTGTGAAATGGCGCCGGAAAACCAGAAACGTTTACACAAGGCACTTAAGGAGGCTGGTTTATGCGAGTAGCCATTATTGGAAAAGGAAAGATGGGAACTTTATTGGCACAAACAGCCCAAGCTAAAGGAATGCAGGTAGTCGGACTCTTTGATATTACCGATAAGGAAATTTTATTGAGCCAAACGGTCGATCTGGTGATTGATTTCAGTCATCGTGATAATTTAGATTGGGTCATTGACTATGTGCAGAAAACACATGCCGCCCTGGTTTATGGTACGACTGGTTTAAACGATGAAGATAAAGAAAAACTAAAAGCAGCATCCAAACAAAATGTGGTTTTCTACTCTGCCAATTATTCTATTGGGATTGCGGTTTTGACCAAGGTAATCAAAGAAATCACGCCGCTTTTAGAAGCTGATTTTGATATGGAGATTATTGAAAAACATCACAATCAAAAAAAAGATGCACCAAGTGGGACAGCCTTACAGCTTTTAGAGGCAATCGATCCGCAAAATGCTTATACACATCAGTTTGGCCGCGTTGGGATGGTAGGTGCCCGTCAAAAAGAAATTGGTATTCATGCGGTTCGTGGAGGAACTTTAGCCGGTGAACACTCTGTTTTATATTTAGGGCAGGATGAAGTGTTGGAGTTTACCCACCAGGCAACCAGCCGTCAAATTTTTGTCAATGGTGCTATCAAAGCAGCTATGTATGTATCAGATAAAAAAGCAGGCTGGTACACGATGGAAGATATGATGAAAGGATAGAAGTATGGAAGCGCAGGAAATTATTGATTTTATACACAATGCCGAAAAGAAAACACCAGTCAAAGTAATCTTTAACAGTGATAAAGATATTTACTGGAACAATTGTAGAGTCTTTGGCAATATCGTTTACGGAGATTGGAAAGATATTAAACCCGTTTTGGGCTCGTATCCGGAACTGGACTATGTGATTGAAAACGATTGTCGCAACAGTGCTGTTCCTTTGTTGGATTTAAAGAACATACAAGCTAGAATTGAACCCGGGGCTATTATTCGTGATCAGGTAGAAATTGGAAACAATGCGGTTATTATGATGGGGGCCATCATCAATATTGGAGCTGTAATTGGTGACAATACAATGATCGATATGGGCGCTGTACTTGGCGGTCGAGCTACGGTTGGAAAGAATTGTCATATCGGAGCCGGAGCTGTGTTGGCCGGTGTTGTCGAACCAGCCAGTGCTACACCGGTTATCGTTGATGACGATGTATTGATCGGTGCCAATGCGGTTGTGATCGAAGGCGTACATATCGGGAAAGGTTCAGTAGTGGCAGCTGGTGCTGTTGTCATAGAAGATGTACCGGAAAATGTGGTCGTAGCCGGAACTCCAGCCAGAGTCATCAAACAAAAGGATCAAAAGGCAACCGATAAAACCGCTTTAGTACAAGCATTACGATCCTTATAATAGAACACAAAACAGTCAATCATGGCTGTTTTTTTCTTATGGATAAAAGAGATTTCTGAAAAATCATAGATTAAAATCTTAAAGTTTTTTAGAACACTTTTATTCCATGTTTTCGCTCTATAAAATTTATTAAGAAAAAAGTAAGTGAGTTTTATAAATTAGTTCTCACTTACTTTTTTTATAACTTTTTTTCATACCTTTTTGGTTGTTTTTACGTAATTAATATTAGAAATAAGGAGGATATTCAAAATGGTAGAAAATTATGAACTGGAACATGTGATCCAGAAACAGAAACGTCTGTATGACGAGCAGTGTAAGAAAATCCTATCGTTTAAACCGATATTGGCTTAGCTTTTTCAGTGCTGTCTGGAAGAATGTAAGGATATGAGCCTGGAAGAGATACAGGATCTGCTGGATGAAGAACAACCCCATGAAAAGATGATCAGCCGAAACGTGGAAGATCAAAGTGTGGCCGGAAGCATGGTACGTTATGACCTGTTGTATAAGGTTCGAAATCCTTTGAACAATCAATTTTTGTGGATCAATATTGAGCCACAGGGAATGGATCCCGGTGCCTATGATCTGTTTCATCGAGCCTTTTACTATGGTGCAAGAATGGTGGGACGACCAAGAAATGATCCGGAAGGTTTCAGGGAAGATGACTTTGACAACATACAAAAAATAATTACTCTTTGGATTTGTTTACAACATGCGAAATATAAAAATGATACGATCAATAAGTATGTGCTTGAAGAAAAGTGCATACTGGGACAGTTGAAACACTCTAAAGATTTTTATGACTTGATAGAGATACAGGTGATGTATCCCCGGCAATACCAGTGATGAAAAGACGATGGAAGAGATACTGGATGGCGAAAAGAATGTGATGGAGTATCTCAAGCTTTTGTTTATATCGAAAAGAGAATATGAGCAAAGAAAAGAAATCCTATTGAAAAAGTATGGTATAATATTGAAAAAGGAAGTAGAAAGTGAGATGAGAAGGATGTGTACATTCAGCGATGCGGTATGGGAAAGAGGAAAAAATGAAGGAATCTTGTCAAATTCGATAAAGAATATACAAAATTTAATTCAAAATCATGTTGTCTCAAGCATTGAAGAAGCTATGGACTTATTAGGGGTAGAAGCTTCATTAAGACCAAGTATTCTACAATCGATACAGATACATTAGAAATCAATATAGCATATATCATTTAGAAAATGGGTATTATTAAAGAATAGAGGGTCACGATATTTTGACTCTCTGTTTTTGGCTTAAATGACATATTTTTGGGGTTATTGTAATTAATATTTCAACAGTTAAAAAGTTTTAGTAAAAGGAATACACGATGTTGGATTTTAAGAAAAATGTGCTCAATTAGAATGAATATCTTTTTGTATATTTTGTGAAACTCGCATTCTTGTCATTCTAATGACTTCCACTTTCTTTTGGTCTTTGCTTAGTGTATAATTCTATTGAATTGAATTATTGGGGAGATCATCTATGTATAAACGTGTATTATTAAAGCTAAGCGGGGAGGCTTTATCCGGTCATGGACAATCCTTAGATCCGGAAGTGCTTAAAAATCTCGCAAAAGAATTAAAAGAAGTACAGAGCCTAGGTGTTGAACTGGCCATTGTTGTTGGTGGTGGAAACTTTATCCGCGGTAAAATGATGGCAGACTTAGGTATGGATCGAGTACAGGCTGATTACATGGGCATGTTAGGAACCGTGATCAACGCGTTAGCCGTTCAAAATGCTTTAGAGCAGGAAGGTGTACAGACAAGAGTACAAACTGCTGTGGAAATGCAGAAAGTGGCAGAACCGTTCATTTTACGTCGTGCCATTCGTCATTTGGAAAAAGGACGTATCGTGATTTTCGGCGCTGGTACCGGTTCACCGTATTTTTCAACGGATACGACAGCTGCACTTCGTGCCAGTGAAATTGATGCCGATGTCATCTTGATGGCTAAAAATGGCGTGGATGGAGTCTATGATTGCGATCCGAAGAAGAATCCGGAAGCTAAGCGTTTTGATACGTTGAACTACCTTGATGTACTTAATAAAGGATTACAGGTCATGGATTCAACGGCAATCAGTATGTGTATGGATAATGATATTGATCTGGTCGTATTTAATATGAACGAACCAGGAAATATAATGAACGCGGTGACTCAGAAAGTATCGGGAACCGTTGTTACAAAAAAGAAATAGGAGTAGTTTATGAGTGATTATTTAGAAAATGCAGAAGTGAAAATGATGTCCGCTATTGAAAATCTAGAATCGAATCTTCGTACGATTCGTACCGGACGTGCCAGTGCGCAGATGTTGGATCGTGTACAGGTGGATTATTACGGATCACCAACACCGATCAACCAGATGGCACAGATTCAGGTCGTAGAAGGAACACAGCTTGTGATTCGTCCATACGATCGTCAGATCATCAAAGGTATTTCCAGTGCCATTCAGGCAGCTAACTTAGGATTAAACCCGCAGGCAGAAGCAGACTGTATTCGTATTCAGGTGCCGGCTTTAACAGAAGATCGTCGTAAAGAACTGGCCAAAGAAGCACAAAAATATGGAGAAGAAGCAAAGGTTGCGATTCGTAACATTCGTCGTGATACAAACGATTTGATCAAGAAAGATAAAGAAGAAACGGAAGATGATCGTAAGGCGAATTTGGAGGAATCTCAAAAATTAACCGATCGTTTTGTCAAAGATATTGAAAAAATCGTTGATGAAAAGAAAAAAGAAATTTTAAACGTGTAATAAGATTGCCCAATGTGCATTGGGCAAATTTTTTTAGGAGGGTTCGATATGAGTTTTCCCAAAACGATTGCCATCATCATGGATGGAAATGGTCGTTGGGCCAAGGCAAAGGGCTTGCCTAGAACGGCAGGGCATAAACAAGGAGCTGATACGATTCGTACTGTAGCATTACATGCGAATAAAATCGGTGTTGAAAAACTGATCTTATATGCGTTTTCAACGGAAAACTGGAAACGTCCTGAGGAAGAAGTCAGCTATCTTTGTAAATTGCCGGGAATTTTCTTTAATCGTTTTATAAAGGATCTGATGATCAATAACATACGAGTTACTTTTGTCGGAGAATTGGAACGCTTCCCAGTTGAAACGCAGAAAGTGATTTTAAAAGCCGTAAATCAGACAAAGGAAAATACGGGACTGGAGCTTTGTATTGCGATCAATTATGGTTCTCGTCGTGAGATTCTTTTGGCAGTGCAGAAATATACACAGGATGTTTTGGAGCAGAAACGAGCAAATGATTTGACAGAAGAAGAGTTTGCGCAATATTTGATGGTTCCGGAAGAGATTGATCTTTTGATTCGTACCAGTGGGGAATTGCGAATCTCAAACTTTTTGTTGTGGCAGATTGCTTATTCGGAATTGATTTTTACATCGGTTGCCTGGCCCGATTTTGATGAAAAGGCACTGGATGACTGCATTCGCAAATTTGCATCCAGAGATCGCCGTTTTGGAGGATTGACCTCATGAAAACGCGCATCGTTACAGCAATATTGATCATATTAGTTTGTATCTTGCCGGTAGCCTTGGGTGGAATTCCTCTGGAAATTTTAGCGTTATTGATTTTGACAGGGAGTCTTTACGAATGGCTTTGTCCACAAGCTGAATTTCGCAAATGGCCTTTATTTGTACCTGTTAGTCTATTAGTATTGACGATTGCTTCGCGTTTTATTCCGCAATCGTACCAGTTTGCGTATTGGATCCTTTGCCTGGTGTATCTTTGGGGACTGCCTATCTTTTTGGAATCTTATACGATTGGTAATGCGTTTGTCGCTATTTCATTCTTTGTGATCTTTTCGTTGATCTATCAATGTATTGGACTCCTTCAGGAAAATCATTTATACTTAATCACAATCGTATTTGCCACGTATGGCAGTGATACGGGAGCCTGGTTTTTTGGCCGACGCTATGGCAGACATAAGATGAACCCGCGTATATCTCCTAAAAAAAGCTGGGAAGGCTTTGTAGGCGGTATTATCAGTGGATTTATTATAGGATGGATTCCTACCTTCTTCTTTTTAGATCAAGTTTCAGTGGTTTTAGTATTCTTATTATGTCTTTTATGCCCTGTTGTTGCGGAATTCGGAGATCTTTGTTTTAGTGCCATCAAGCGCTTTTATCATATCAAAGATTTTTCGAAGTTGTTGCCAGGTCATGGCGGCATACTCGATCGAGTAGATTCTTTATTGATGAATGTACTTTTATTTGGTGTGCTCACTTCAACGTTCTTTATGTAGGAGGAATGAAATGCAGCTTGTTATTGGGTTGATTGCCTTTTTCTTTATGTTGAGCGTGATCGTGCTCATTCATGAACTCGGTCATTTTATGGTTGCCAGACATTTTGGTGTCTTTTGTAAAGAGTTTTCTATCGGTATGGGACCTTTGTTGTATGCCAGACAAGGTAAGGAAACACAGTTTTCCATTCGTGCCATTCCTTTTGGTGGTTATGTAATGATGGCCGGTGAAGAAGATGGATCACAGGACGAGGAAGATGACTGGTTAAAAAATGTACCGGATGAAAAGCGTTTAAATCATAAACCACGTTGGCAGCAGATTTTAGTTATGGTAGCCGGCGTTTGTATGAATGTAGTTTTGGCATGGGTTTTATTTGTCGGGTTATCCATGACACAAGGATATGTGGTAGAAGAACCTATTGCACAAGTTTATGAAGTTGTAGAAGGTTCACCGGCACAGGAAGCCGGACTACAGCCAGGCGATACGATCGTTAAAGCGGCGGATGGCGAAGATACCATTGAACCAGAAACGCAATATGATTTTTTAGAATGGCTGCAGTATCACCATGGAAATCTGGAACTGAGTGTAAAACGCGATGATCAAACTCTAACTGTGCCTATTACACCACAGCTGGACGAAGAATCCAATACTTATACTTTAGGTTATGTGGTACAGGCATATGCACAACCGATTCCTTGGTATCAGGGTTTCTATTATGGTACGCTGGATATGTTGGATTCCAGTACCGCCATATTCAGTGCTTTAGCGCATCTGATTCAAGGAGAAGGCTTACAGAATTTATCCGGGCCGGTTGGTATTGCCCAAGTCACAACACAGGCTACTTCAATGGGATTACGCTCGTATTTAAGTCTGTTTGCATTGATTTCATTAAACATCGGTATCTTTAATATCTTACCGATTCCGGCAATGGATGGTGGACGTATTTTGATCTTACTTTTAGAAAAGCTGTTTAGAAGAAAGATCAACACAAAAATCGTGGAAAATATTATTGTTGCCAGCTTTGTGTTATTGATCGGATTATTCGTCTTTGCGACATATAACGATATCATTCGCTTATTTTAGGGACTTCATGTCCCTTTTTTTATGGGATAGAAAAAGACACCGTTAGGTGCCTAAATCATAAAATAGAGAATCGCAATCAAGTGACAGATCGATGCCAGAATGATAAAGATGTGCCATACGAAGTGATTAAACTTTCTTTGCGGATGTCCGTAAAAATAAGTTCCAATCGTATAAAGTACGCCGCCAGCTAAGATTAATAAGAAGAACGGCAGGGAACACTTTTGTATCAATGCCGGTAAGATAAAGATTGCCATCCATCCCATCGTCATATAGATCGTCATCGACAATACTTTGTGATTGGTATTGGAGATGGATTTTAAAAGCACACCGGCGATAACCATGAGCCATTCGATAGCTAAGACCGTATATCCAATCCAGTTATTCATCAAGCTTAAACATACCGGTGTATAGGTTCCGGCAATGGCCAAAAGAATCATAATGTGATCTAATTTTCGAAAAACTAGTTTATGAGTCGTATCATGTGGCATGCTGTGATAAAGACAGGAGCCTAAAAACATAAAGATCATGCAAATTATGAATATGGAAATACCTGTGGCATGCAAAGCGCCTGCCTGCAGATAAGCGCGTATGGCGTAATAAGGTAATGCGAATAATAAGAGCAGGGCCATGACCCCATGACTGACTGAATTGCCCACTTCTTCGCCAAAAGAAAGTGGGAATACATTTTTCATGCTTTCTTTCATTTTCTTTTTCATACCCACTATTTTAAAAAGGTTAGTGTTAAAATTCAAGGGAAAGATTGTCGATTTTTAGGGTGCTTTTTGATACAATGTTAAAGTTAGGATGAAGGTGAGTTATGTTTTTAAAGCGGATTGAGATACAAGGATTCAAAAGTTTTGCGGATAAAACGATATTACAATTTGATCATAATATAACCGGTATCGTAGGGCCAAACGGCTGTGGGAAGAGTAATGTCAACGATGCGATACGCTGGGTATTGGGAGAGCAGAGTACCAAAAGTCTTCGTTCCGGTACCAGTATGACCGATATCATTTTCAGTGGAAGTGAATATCGCAAACCGGTTAATATGGCAAAGGTAACACTGGTTTTTGATAATACGACCAAGGTGTTCGACTCGCCTTTTGAAGAAATCGAGATCACAAGACAATTGCAGCGTTCAACCAATGAATCAAGCTATTTTATCAATAAAACGCCTTGTCGTTTGAAAGACATCAATGATCTGGTGATGGATACGGGTTTAGGGCGAGATTCTTTAAGTATCATTACGCAGGGAAATATCAGTTCATTTGCCGATGCCAAACCGGAAGAAAGACGATCGTTGTTTGAAGAAGCTGCCGGGGTTGCCAAATATAAAAAGCGTAAAAAAGTTTCTTTGCAGAAGCTGGAAAAAACTAAGGAGAACTTAGATCGCTTACAAGATATTTTAGATGAACTGGAACATCAGTTAGGACCTTTGGAAAAGCAGGCAAAAAAGGCTAAGCAGTACAAAACGTATAAAGAGGAATTGTCTTCCATTGAAATCAGCGTGTTAGTCGAAGAAATTGAAGCCTTAAATGAAGAAATCGAAACGATCAAAAATACATTATTTGAAAATAATACGATTCATGTATCCAAGGAAGCCAGCTTGGATCAGCAGGAAATTGATATACAGGAATTACGAAAGGAAATGCATGCCCTGGATCGTCAGATCAATGATCTACAGGGAGAATACACCAAAGCGATGGAAGAAAGCTATCAGCTTGAAAAACGCAAGGTCGAGCTGGATGAAAAACGAAAATATCGTTTACGTCAGGCGGATGCGTTAGAGAGAAAAGATGAGCTTTCACAAATGGTGCAGGAAGCCCGCTTTGAGTTTGAAGATCGTAAAAATCGTCTGCAGCGATTACAGGCAGAATTAGAACTTCATACTAAGAGCTTAAATATGCTGAAACAAAAATCGGGTGAGATCATCCAGCAGAATGTGGAAGAGCAACAAGTTCTTCAACAGCTAAAAAACCGCCAACAAGTCCTGGAAAACATGATTCGTCAGCCTTTTACGCATCAACAAGGTGTTAAAGCGGTCTTATCCGCACGACATTCATTATCCGGAATCTTAGGGGTTGTCAGTGAATTGTTGATTGCACAGGATGATCGAGCCAATGCGATCAGTTCGGCTCTGCAAGCCAGTATTTATCATATCGTTACCAAAGATGAAGCCAGTGCCAGAGAGGCTATTGGGTACTTGAAACGAAATCGCAGTGGCCGTGCCACCTTTTTGCCATTGGATATCATGCGTCCTCGTTATCCATCCAAAGAGCAGAAAGTCATTGCTTCGCAATCCAAAGGGTATTTAGGCTGGGCTAACGAAAGTGTTGAGTGTAAGGAAATTTTTAATGATCTAAGAGATCGTTTGTTGGGAAATGTATTGATCATCGATAATCTGGTTAATGCCAATGAATGTGCCAAACGATTACGTTATCAAGTCAAGATCGTGACCTTAGATGGAGATATCGTTCATGCCGGTGGTAGTATGACCGGAGGGGCCAATCGTCACCAAAGCACACCGGTGACGGCACAACATGAACTGAACCGCTTAAAAGAGCAGATTGAAGGACAGAAGATCAAAGTGGCTCATATTTCGGAAGAAAACCGTTTGATTGAAAGTAAGATGGATAATGAAACGGATACTTGTATGCAGCTGCAGATTGAAGTCGCAAAGCTGGAAAATATTTTTCAGACGAAAAAGGAAAAATATGAATCTTTGCAGGCGGAATATAATGAGCTGGTTCCACAGGAAAACACACAGGATCTACAGGAAGATGATATTGTTGTTTTGATGTCAAAAATGCATGCCCGCATTGATGAGATCACTTCGTCGATTTCTTCTTTGCGAAAACGCCGCTACGATAAAGGAAGCATGGTGGAGCAGCTGGAAAATCAGATGCGTATGACAAGGCGTGAAATGAATGCCCTGCAGGCGGAGATTCATGATGCGGAGCTGCAGCAGGCTAAAAAACAGGCGTATTTGGAAAGCGCGTTAAATCGTTTGAATGCGGACTATCAGATGACTTATGAATATGCTTGTGAACAGCGCAAGGAAATCGATATCGAGAAAGCAAAAGATCGCGTCGTAGAACTTCGCCAGGCCATCAATCGTCTGGGGAATGTGAATTTAGATGCGCCGCAACAATACTCGGAAATCAAGGAACGTTTTGATTTTATGCAGGGTCAAAAAGCAGACCTGGAACAAGCCTCTGCCCAGATTTTGCAGGCCATTGATGAAATGGATGAAACGATGAAGGTACAGTTTACGGAAATGTTCCACAAGATCAATCAGGAGCTGGACGGTATCTTTAAAGCAATGTTTGGCGGTGGGAAGGCTCGCTTATCCATGGTCGATCCCCAGGATGTGTTGAATACGGGAATCGAAATCGATGTACAGCCTCCGGGAAAGATGGTCAAAAACCTACAGTCTTTTTCCGGTGGTGAAAAAGCATTGATTGCGATCAGTGTCTTATTTGCCATTTTGCAGGCAAGAACGATGCCTTTGTGTATTTTCGATGAAGTTGAAGCGGCTCTTGACCAGGCCAATGTCGAACGTTTTGCGAAATATTTATCACATTTCAGCGATCGTTCACAGTTTATCGTTGTAACACATCGTCCGGGAACGATGGAACAATGTGAAATGTTGTATGGGATTACGATGCAAAAAGACGGTGTTTCTAAATTATTAAAGGTACAGCTCAAAGATGCGGTACATATCCTGGAAAAGGAGGAAAATTAGAATGGCATTTTTTCAATCCATTAAAGAAGCCTTTGTCAAAAATAAAGATAAGGATAAATACTTATCCGGTTTAGGAAGATCACGTAAAAGCTTTGGAGATCGACTACGTGCCTTGTCCAACAGCTTTAATGGTGTTAATGATGAGTTACTGGAACAAATCATGATCATCCTATTGGAAAGTGATGTCGGTATTCATACGGCACAAAAGGTTGTGGATCAGTTTGAGGAGAGCGCTTCTCATATTCGCGATTATGATTCTATGGAAGATTATTTTATCAGCATCCTACATGACTTTTATAATCAGGAAAGCGATGAAGATATTCAGTATAATGAGAATGGACCTACGGTAATTTTTATGGTGGGTGTCAATGGTTCAGGAAAAACGACCAGCTCGGCTAAGCTGATCAAATATTACCAGGATCAAAATCTTTCCGTTGCAGTGGCAGCGGCTGATACATTTCGTGCCGGTGCGGTCGATCAGATCGCCACATGGGCCGATAGATTAGGGGTTCCGTGTATCAAAGGAAAACCAAACCAAGATCCCAGCTCTGTTTTGGTCGATGCATGTCGCTATGCCAAAGAACATCAAATTGATATCTTGTTGGCGGATACGGCCGGTCGTTTACAGACCAAAACCAATCTGATGAAAGAATTAAGCAAGATGGTTCGTGTCTGTGATCGTGAAATCGAAGGAGCGCCACATGAAGTATGGCTGGTACTGGATGCGACCACCGGTCAAAATGGTATTTCACAAGCCAAGGAGTTTTTGGAGGCGACTTCAGTATCCGGTATTATCCTGACCAAAATGGATGGTACCGCAAAAGGTGGGGTCGTATTGGCCATTCGCGACAGTCTGCATATTCCGGTACGCTTTTTAGGTTTAGGTGAAAAGCCGGAGGATTTAAAACCATTTGAGATCAACAGTTACTTGATGGGTATCACAAAAGGACTGGAATCGGATGAATAGATTAGAATCCAATGTATTATTTGATATTTACGGTGATTTGTTGACAAAGCGTCAAAAAGAGATTTGTTCGCTGTATTTTGAAGAAGATTTTTCTTACACAGAAATCAGTGAGGCCCTGGAAATATCCAGAGCCGCTGTACAGGACAGTTTAAAAAAATCGATGCAGCAGCTACATAAATACGAAGACATCATTCAATATGTATCAAAAAGAAAACGTATTGTTTCTCTTTTAAAAGATTTGGATGATGATAAGATAAAAGAGGAAATATTGAGCATATTATAGGAGGTAATAAAACATGCCAATCGTAATGAGTGTCAATGCCGGAAGCAGTTCGTTGAAGTTTCAGGTATTCCAAATGCCGGAAGAAAAAGTATTAGCGCAGGGAAACATTGAAAGAATCGGATTAAACGATTCCATTGTAGGAATGAAGTTTAACGATCAGAAAGTCGAAGAAGTCTTAGATATCCCGGATCATGGGGTAGCTGTTTCCAAGCTTATGGAAGTTTTGATCAAGTATCACATTGTAGAAAGCTTGGAAGATATCAAAGCTATTGGTCATCGTATGGTTCATGGTGGAGAATACTATGATCATTCGGTACCGGAAAGTAAAGAAGCCGAAGATAAGATTGATGAATTAAAGGTGCTCGCACCTTTGCACAACCCGGCTGGTTTACTAGGTTATCGTTCTTTTAAGAAGGCTTTGCCGGAATGTAAGCATACCTTTGTCTTTGATACAGCCTTCCATCAAAGCATGCCGGAAGAAAACTATATCTATCCGATTCCTTATGAATATTATGAAAAAGATGAAATTCGTCGTTATGGAATGCATGGTACCAGTCACCTGTATTTAACACATCGATTGGCAGAAATTAAGAATAAACCAGTGGAGGAAATGAACATCATCACATGTCATTTAGGAAACGGTGCCAGTATTACGGCTGTCAAAAACGGTAAGTCCTTTAAAACCAGTATGGGCTTTACACCGCTTTCCGGTGTCATGATGGGAACGCGTTGTGGTGATATCGATCCTGCCATCATCATGTTTTTGGAAAAGAAATATGGTTATACACCAGATGAAATGGATACGATCTTAAATAAAAAATCCGGAATGCTTGGTGTATCAGGTATCAGCAGTGACGGACGTGATGTAGAAGCCGCTGCCGAAGCCGGAAACAAAAGAGCAATCCTGACACAGAAAATCTATGTCAATTCCATCGTTGAAACTGTCAGTGGTTACTTTGGTTTGATGGGTGGTGCGGATGCGATCGTCTTTGCCGGCGGTATCGGTGAAAATGACTCTGTGATGCGTCAAAAAATCTGCGATCGTTTGTCTGTTTTAGGCGTTAAGGTGCCGGAAGACTTAAATATGGGTGTTCGCGGTATTGAAAAGAAATTAAGCAGTGATGATTCTAAGATCAGCGTATGGCTGATTCCAACTAATGAAGAACTTGTGATGGCAAGAGATGCTTATGCCAACCTTTGCGATGAAAAATAAGATCTTCTCATTGATCGAACAATACGATTCCATCATTTTGTTTCGTCATGTCCTGCCGGATATGGATGCCTTGGGCAGCCAGTTTGGTTTGGCTTATTGGCTTAAAAAAACTTATCCGCAAAAACAGATTTATGTCACCGGAAGCGCGAATGCCTTATCGAAGGAACTTCAGCTTTCTTTTGATACCATTGCGGATGATACTTATGCAAGATCGCTTGGAATCTTGTTGGATGCTTCAACAGCCAACAGGGTAGATGATGAAAACTACAAGCTTTGTGATTTTACGATTCGTATTGATCATCATATAAAGACCGAAAGCTTTTGTGATTTGGAATGGATCGATGAAAAGGCCAGTGCGACCTGTGAAATGTTAGGATTGCTGCTGATGGAAAAAGATTGTTCGAAAGAGGCAGCGCAGATGTTGTATCAGGGAATGGTTGCCGATAATGTTCGATTTACGACCACCAGCGTGCGCAGGGAAACTTTTCAGGCAGCAGGCTTCTTATTTGAGAAGGGCGCCGATGTAGTACAGGCCGATCGTATCAATTTTTCCAGTACGCTGGAAGACTTTCAGTATGAAACGATGATTCGCAACAAGGCAAAAGTATCACAAAAATGTATGACGGCAATTATGGAAACTGCAGAATATTTACCGCTCATGAAAACCTTTGCGAAAGCCAAAGAAAAGGTCTATGCGTTAAGCGGTGTTTCTTCAATTGAAATATGGGCTTTGTTTACGCGTATGGAAGATGGTGTGCACTACAGCGCATCTTTACGCTCCAAAACGATCGATATTCGCGATATTGCCCAGGCCTTTCATGGCGGTGGTCATGCCTGTGCCTGCGGTATCAAAAACCTGACCATTGAGCAGGTTCATGAAATTATCGATCAGCTTGCGATACGAAGTACAATGTAAAGTGTTCAGTTCATTTGAACACTTTTTTCATTTCCTGTACAATGAAAAAAAAGAAAGGAGGTTCTTCTATGGTTCATTTACATGCCCGCAGTTGTTACAGCCTTTTAGAATCCAGTCTGCGTGTGGAAAGACTGGTTGATCAAAGTGCGGCGTTGGGATATCGACATGTGGCATTAACGGATAAAGATGCGATGTTTGCCACGATGAAGTTTTATAAATATGCTTTATCAAAAAATATACATCCCATTCTTGGACTGGAGCTGGATGTACAGATGAAACAGGGACCTTCTACTTTTATCCTGCTTGCGAAAAACGATCGCGGCCTGCAGGATTTGTATGCGCTATCGACACAGAGAATGCAGATACAGAATACTGTAACCTTTGAAGAATTATGTAAGCGAAGTGCAGATTGTGTCGTAATTTCCTGCGGCATACAAGATCATGACATCCTCAATGGCTGGATCTTACATGATGATACAGAAAAGCTGAAAGAGTATTTTATAACGTGTAAAAACAGTTTCCCTTGTTTTTATGCCGGTATTGCCTGTAATGATTCCGGTTTTTGGCGAGCTAAAAATATCGAATTAAAGAAATTGTATCGTTCTTTATCCATCCCGACTTGTGCTTTATCGTATATTCTTTATGAAAAAAAAGAGGATGTCAAACAATTGCGTATCTTAAAAGCTATTCAAAAACAGGCACGCATACATGATCAAAACTTAAATGTTTTAAACGATCGTTATATTCGCTCCATGAAGGAGATGGAATCTTTATATGATCCTGAGGATCTTCAAAATACCGAAGAAATTGCCAAGATGTGCAATGTGCAGATGGCTATGGAAAAAAGCCATTTACCGGTCTTTCAAAATAAATTAGGCATTGACTCGTCTTCTTTTTTGATCAAGCTGTGTAAGGCCGGACTACAAAAGAGACTGCATAAAAAAGAGAATGAAGTCTATACAAAACGACTGGAATATGAATTATCTGTGATTACACGGATGGGCTTTACTAACTATTTTTTGATCGTCTATGATTTTATTCGTTTTGCCCGCACAAAGGGCATTTATGTCGGACCGGGGCGAGGCAGTGCAGCCGGTTCTCTGGTTGCATATTGTTTAGGAATCACGCACATCGACCCCATTCAGAATCATTTATTGTTTGAACGTTTTTTAAATCCCGATCGTGTTTCTATGCCGGATATTGATACCGATTTTCCCGATGATCGTCGCGATGAGGTCATTGAATATGTCAAAAACTTGTACGGTGAGCAGCATGTCTGTCATATTGTGACATTCAACACATTAAAGGCAAAACAGGTCTTACGAGATGTAGGTCGGGTGTATTCAATTTCTTCTTCCAAAATTGATTCCTTGACCAAATTAATTCGAAACGTACCCAATATGACGCTGCGACAGGCCTATCAGGAAAATACAAAGTTTCAATCTTTAGTTCAAAAAGATGATCTTTTAAAAGAATTGTATTATAACTGTCTGGCTTTAGAAGGCTTGCCACGCCATATTTCCTTACATGCCGCCGGTATTGTTTTAAGCGATCAGCCGATTACTAATGTATGTCCTAAAGTACAGGTGGATGCGGATAATCAGGCTACCCAGTTTACTATGGAATATCTGGAAGAACTGGGCTTGATCAAAATGGATTTTCTGGGCTTAAGAAATTTGACAACGATTGATCAAATCGTTAAACAAATTCAAAAAAAGACACACCAGCCTTTTGATATCTTAAAGATTCCATTAAACGATCAAAGAACGTATCAGTTATTGGCAAGAGCCGATACCCTGGGTGTTTTTCAGTTGGAGAGTTCAGGCATTCAAAGTTTGCTTAGAAAAATGAAGCCATCACGGTTTGAAGATATCTGTGCGGTACTGGCCTTATATCGTCCAAGTGCCATGCATAATATTGATCTATATATTGCGCGTAAAGAAGACCCTCGAAAGATCGAATATCCTCATCCTTTGACCAAGCCGATCTTGGAGGAAACCTATGGCATCATGATCTATCAGGAGCAGGTCATGCAGATCGCAAGGGCGATTGGTAATTTAAGTCTGGCACAGGCCGATTCTTTGCGTAAGGCGATGTCTAAGAAAAATCATGAGCAGATGGAAAGCTATAAGGAATTGTTCATTCAAGGTGCTTTGCAGCATCAATGTACGTTTAAACAGGCCAATGGCTTGTTTGATACCATGGCCCAGTTTGCCAGCTATGGCTTTAATAAATCACACAGCTATGCCTATGCTCTGATTGCCTATCAAATGGCGTATTTAAAGGCTAATTATCCTTTATATTTTTATCAGTGTTTATTAGACAGTGTGATTGGTTCGGAAACAAAAACCAATCAGTATCGGCAGGAATGTATGCATCGACATGTTAAGATCTTATGTGTGGATGTCAATGCTTCACAGGATCATTATCATATTGAAAATCAGGCATTGCGTATGCCGCTGCAGGTATTAAAAGGAATCGGACAATCTATTTATCCGATCATCTTAAAAGAGCGTCAGAATGGAGTGTATAAAGATTATATTGATTTTGTCGTTCGATGCAATGCCAGAAAACTGACCGAATCCAGCATGCGCATTTTGATCGATGGTGGAGCTTTAGATTCCCTTGGACTCAATCGTGCTACCATGCATGAAAATTTAGGACGAGTTCTAGTCTATGCCGATTTAGTACGAATTGAAGCGATGGGACAGATTTCCTTTGATTTTTCAGTTGTCTCTAAGCCTAATTTGATCAAGGTCAAAGAAAATAAAATGGAGCGAGCCAGGAAAGAGTTCATGGTCTATGGCTTTTATTTAAGCCAACATCCGGTACAACAGTTACGACAGGAAACATTTAAACAATGTATTCCTTTTTCACAGGCTGAAAATAAAAATGGCTTTATGCAGGTAATTGGGCGAGTGACCAGCTTTCGTACCCATACGACAAAGCAGGGAGAGCTTATGTGCTTTGTATCACTGGAAGATGAAACCGGAAAGATCGATATCGTACTGATGCCGGCTGTATATGCGAAGGAAAAAGATCAAATTGCTAAAGATCGTATCGTCTTTGTGCAGGGAAATAAAAATCGCCCTCAGTCGATCATAGCACGAAAACTTCGCTGTATCGATGCGGAAAGCTAAAGAAAGAAGAGGTCTATTTTGAAAGATATTTTTGATAACACGACCATTTATAAGAATGAATTATTAAAAAAATACACATATACAAAGACAGGAGGACCGGCGGATTATTTAGCCTTACCGGAAACGATCGAAGAGCTTTGTGACTGCATTACTTATGCCAAAACAAAGAAAATACCTTACCTTGTCTTAGGAAATGCCAGCAATCTGATCGTACGGGATCAGGGTATCGAAGGCTTAGTCATCTTAACGACACAACTAAAACAGATCCATGTCAAGGAAAATCGAATCGTTTCCCAGGCCGGAGCCAGCTTGAAAGCGGTCTGTGCCAGGGCTTGCGAATATGCACTTAGCGGCTTGGAATTTTCCTGTGGCATACCGGGAAGCATCGGTGGAGCTGTTTATATGAATGCCGGTGCTTATGATGGACAGATTGATGAAGTCTTTTACAGTGCCACGGTTTTAACGGAAAAAGGAACGATTGAAACATGGACAAAAGAACACATGGATTTTTCGTATCGTCACAGCATTTTACAGGAAAGAAAAGCGATTGTATTAGAGGCAGAATTTCAACTGACTCCTGGTGATCCGTCAAAAATTCAAGAAAAAATGGATCATTTAATGGAGCTTAGACGCAGTAAACAACCTTTAGAATATCCATCCTGCGGCAGTGTCTTTAAACGGCCCAAAGGACATTATACCGGCGCTTTGATTCAACAGGCCGGACTGCAGGGATTAAAGTGGGGTGGAGCGCAGATCTCTGAAAAACATGCCGGCTTTATTGTGAACATCGATCATGCGACCGGAAAAGATTATGAGGAATTGATTGCCTATATACAAAAAGTGATCGATCAAAAATTTGGTGTACATTTAGAACCGGAAGTTCGAATCATAGGCAGAAGATAAATAAAGAGAGGTAGGAAACCATGAGAGTAAAAGTTGATATTGATCAAGCATTATTTACGCAATATAGAGATATCCGTTTAGGTTGTATTTAATTTGATGCGATGGTTCAGGAATCCCAGCCAAAATTCTGGGAACATGTAGATAATGATATGATACCCGGCATAAGACAGTCTTTAGAGGGAAAGGAATGGAATTAAATTCCCGGTGTTAAAGGAAGTCGTTTGGCGTATAAGGCTTTTGGAAGAAACCCAGGCAGGTATCGGGTTTCTTCGGAGGCTTTATTACGCAGGGTATGACGTTTAGATCCTTTGTACCGTATTAATACAGTTGTCGATGTCAATAATCTGATTTCAATACAAAGTGGCCTGTCTGTTGGATCATATGATATAGAACAGATCAAGGGCGATGTTCTTCTTCGTAAAGCCGGTTTCCAGGAAGGCTATATAGGGATTGGAAAATCATTTATCGACATGGAAAATATGCTGGTGCTTGCGGATCAGGAAGGAATCTTCGGTTCTTCCTTGTCTGATTCTATCCGTACCATGGTGACAATGCGATCTCAACATATTTTAAGCGTTATCTATTGTTTTGAAGCAGAGCTTGATCTCTCATCACTTTTGGATACATCCAAACTTTTGCTTGCGGAATATGCCGGGGCAAAGAATGTTGAAACATGGATCGTCTGATCTCGCGTTCGAAGGATAGATTTCTAAGGAAATAAATGGATTCTTTCTTGACGAAGACGATCAGATTTTATATACTACCTATGTTGCAGATTCTGTTCTGATCTTGCAACCGCACAAAAAAGGTAAAAAGTGAGAAATCCACCTTCATGGCGAGTATCAGGAACATAGAATAGGAGGTGCTTGCATGTACGCAATTATTGAAACAGGCGGAAAACAGATCAAAGTTGAAAAAGATGCTGTGATCTTCGTAGAAAAATTAGATGCTAACGAAGGAGATACAGTTACATTCGATAAGGTTTTATTCGCTGATGGAAAATTTGGTAAACCTTATGTAGAAGGTGCTAAAGTTACAGGAACTGTTGAAAAACAGGGTAAAGGTAAGAAAATTACGATTGTAAAATATAAACCTAAAAAATCTTCTACACGTAGAAAACAGGGACACCGTCAACCTTACACTCGTGTTAAGATCGAAGCAATCGAGGCTTAATTATGATCAAGGTCATCCTGACATATCATAAGGATCAGGTGTCAAGTATTCAGATTACCGGACATGCGCAAAGCGGTCCCTATGGACAGGATATCGTGTGTGCCGGAGTCAGTGTTGCAAGTATCGGTGCTTTAAATGCACTGGATGTATTATGTCATGAAGATTGTGCCCTGCAGATGCAGGATAATCGGATTGATATTCAGGTTTTAAATCATACGGATAAGGTTCAAAATTCTCTGGATTTTCTAAGAATTCAACTGGAAACAGTAAGCGAACAATATCCGCAATCCATTCAAATCACAAGAAAAGAGGTGTAAGTATGCGTTTTAGTTTAGATATTCAGTATTTCGCTTCTAAAAAGGGAGTTGGTTCTACTAAGAACGGTCGTGATTCCCATTCGAAACGTTTAGGGGCAAAAGTAGCCGATGGTCAGTCTTGTCATGCCGGAAGCGTTATCTATCGTCAGCGTGGTACAAAGATTCATCCGGGAACGAATGTAGGACGTGGTGCTGATGACACATTGTTCGCAATGGTCAGCGGTGTTGTACGCTACGAACGTCTTGGTAAGGATAAGAAGAAAGTTTCTGTTTATCCACAGGCATAGTTGATAAGATCCCTTCGGGGATCTTTTTTCAAGAAGGAGGAAATCTTATGTTCGTTGATCAGGTCAAAATACATGTACAGGCGGGAAAAGGCGGTGACGGTATCGTTAGCTTTCGTCATGAAAAATATGTAGCTTACGGTGGTCCTTTTGGCGGCGACGGCGGAAATGGCGGCAGTGTCATCTTTCAGGCGGATCCGGGTATGACAACTTTGCTGGATCTGCGCTATCATCGAAAAATCAAGGCCACTCCCGGTGAAAAAGGAAAAAATAAAAAGATGCATGGGGCCAATGGGGAAGATAAGATTGTCAAAGTTCCTTTAGGTACGATCGTCAAAAGAGAAGATACCGGACAGATTATTGCCGATCTAACCGAGCCACATCAGCAGCAAGTCATTGCCAAAGGCGGTAAAGGCGGTCGCGGCAATTATCATTTTAAATCCAGCCGGAATACCGCACCAAAATATGCGGAGTTAGGAACGCTGGGGGAAGAATTTGACTGCATTGTGGAGCTTCGTGTATTAGCAGATGTTGGTCTTGTCGGTTTTCCAAGCGTTGGGAAATCCACTTTATTGGATGCGGTATCCAGAGCAAAGCCGGAAATTGGTGATTATCCGTTTACAACGATTTCGCCCAATGTCGGTGTCGTACAGACTAGAGATGGCCGCAGCTTTATCATGGCCGATCTGCCTGGCTTGATTGAAGGAGCCAGTACCGGAAAGGGTTTAGGACATCAGTTCTTACGGCATATTGAACGTTGTCGTGTTATCGTGCATGTCGTTGATATGGGAGCCGAAGAAGGCCGTGATCCATTGGAAGATTATAAGATCATTAACGATGAGCTTGGATCTTATCAAATTCGTTTACTGGAAAGACCACAAATTGTAGTAGCAAATAAAATGGATCTGGAACATGCCGAAGAAAACTTAAAGCGCTTTAAAGAAGCTTATCCGGATGTTACGGTATATCCGACTACCACTATCATTCATGAAGGAATCGAGCCGGTTTTGACAAAGGCAGCCGATCTTTTGGCGGTAACTCCGGCCTTTGCCATCACCGATGGTGAAATGAAAAACGATGGTGTTGTTTATACCTTTGAAGAGAAAAAGAGCGATCTTCAAATTCAACAAGTGGATTCTCATGTATGGGAAGTTTCCGGGCCAAGAGTGGAAAGAGTCTTTGATATTCAAAAACTGAATACCGAAGAAGACTACTTTGAATTTGCCAATAAAATGCGTTATCTTGGTATTGATAAGGCATTGCGCGAGGCTGGATGTGAAGATGGCGATACTGTACAGTTATTAGGCTATGAATTTGAATTTGTCGAAAGTTAAAAACTATTTGCATAAAATGAATCGATCGGAATATGGGATGATTTCTGTATTCCGATTTTTTACATCCTCTTCTTATATGTAAATACAAAGACAATGTGCATTCTTTTTATAGGAATGAGAAAAGATATGCTAGAATATACATAGTTTTAAAGGAGATTAACTATTAGAAATCAAGTAAAAAATCAAAAA
>CABOGK010000019.1 GCA_902399855.1 Erysipelotrichaceae bacterium | reverse complement strand
TTTAATTCTCTACATCAACTTTTTAGTTGAATTTAGCGATTTTTTATATTTCATCAATTTATATTCAGGCAAAAGGTATAAAAAAAGAGGATTTTTTATCCTCTCATCAATTCATGAATTTTCTCAATTACTCTTTTGGTGTTCTGCCCATCCTTATGAATCATATATTTTTGTTGGAAGCGCGATATATCGAAATGGATATATCCCTCTTTTAACGCATCGATCAGTTCGCTTTCATTTAGACAAACAGGCCCTGGAAATTCCTTTCGATAGTCCAGATTGAATCCTATCGTTTGATCATACTCTTCTACATCATCAATATAGGCAATCATAGGTTTATTCAGTAAGGAATAATCTAAAATGACACTGGAATAATCGCTGATCAAAACATCACTGACATGCATTAAAGCATACAAATCTTCATCATGGCAATCGATAGCTCGTAGATGATTGATTTGAATATCCGGCAATAATGGATGAAACTTATATAAGATACAATACTCATCCCCTAAAGCATCCAATACCTTTCTCATATCAAAGCTGGCCACTTGAAATCCTTTGACCATATTCCCACGAAATGTAGGTGCATATAAGATACACTTTTTCTCTTTGATCATTGGATATTTCGCATACAACTTTTCTTTCTGTGTTTTTTGTCTTTGTGGATCTAACAGCTCATCGATTCGCGGCAATCCTGTTACATAAACCTGGCTTGAATTTACGCCAAATGCCTGGGCATACACTTCTTTCCAATACGGAGCGCTGCATAAAACCGCATCATATCCTTGGATCGGATAAGAACGCTCAATTTGATTGCCAAACTTTTTTATGGCACCACAGGCATGCCATATTTGTAAAACCTTAGTTTCTTTTGGTTTAAATTTAGAAACAATATAATTGTTGTCATTCAAAATGATCAATTTGCTTTGTTTCATCTGAATCAACTGATGACAAAGGTTAATAAAATATAGAAAATATCCTTTTATCGTTTTATGAATCTGGAACAAATCATACTGAATGTCGTAACATCCTTCTTTTTTTAAGGCTTGATTGATCTGATAGAAATCCCCTGTCAAATGATCAGCCGTCATCGAGATGAACGTAATCCGATTTTGTTTAGGATGAATAAAGAATGTAAGTCCGTTTAAAATGGATAAGACAATACTTAAGATGATCTTTTCTATTTTCATGCCCTTGCCTCAATCAACAGTTTACTGATACGTTTTGATGCCTGTCCATCATCAAGATTGTTGAAACGATCGTGGAAGTCTTTTACATGGGACGCATCATAAACGCCATTTTTAATATCCTCACAAAGTTGTTTTTCATCACGATAGATCTTGCCCGGAAGCTCTTTTATGATATCCAGATAAAATCCTCTTAAATCACTGGCATAGCTTTCTAAATCATACATATAGAAATACATTGGACGTTTTAAGATCGCATAATCAAAGAACACACTGGAATAATCCGTGATCAAAACATCACTGATCACATACAATTCATTGATTTCTGCCTCTGCCGGAATATTGTATAAAAAGCCTTGTAGAGAAGCATCATTTTGATAATGATTGATGATCAGGTAATGCGGTTTAAACAGCACAATATAATCGCTACCCAATATTTCTTTCCACAAATGAAAATCAGCTTTTAACTCAAATGTATAGCCGGCCGCCACATACGAATTATCCCGCCATGTCGGAGCATATAAGATCACTTTTTTATCCAATGGTAAATTCATCCTTTTTTTGATCGATACAATTTCATCCTGTGTTACATTCGCAATAAAATCGTTGCGTGGATATCCAGTTTCCACCAATTTTTTAGGATCGATCCCAAAGGCATGAGGAAATACCGAAGTACAAAAAGCATTGGGCGAGATCATAAAGTTATAGCGAGCTACATCGACATCATAACTGTGACACATTTGTTCATAGGAAACACCGGAACGATAAAAGGTGGTATCTTCACTGACATCGATATCATGGGCCAATCTCTTTAACGGTGTTCCATGCCATGTCTGTAAATAGATCTGATTCTCCTTTTTACAGATATAAAGCGGTAATTTACAATTTACCACCCAAATCTTGGCCCTGGATAAATAATAAAAGTAGGAAAAACTAAAATACTCTTTGATTTTGGCACCTTCAATTTGGATATTTTTTTGTTTATGATGTTTGATAAACCAGATAAAGCGATACCCTTTCCAGTTTGGATCCTGTTGCATCTGCTCAAATATCGCTCTGGGATTATCCGAGTATCCCCGCCCATGAAATGAAATAAATATGACCAGCTTGTCATCGACCGGTATCAACCGATAGATGCATCGATAAACAATACGAATCAGCTTACCTGCCCATTTTTTAAAAAAACGTAAGATGGTCATATTCTTTCTTCCTTTCTAGCCAAACACCTCTTTAACGATATTCTCACTGGCGTGTCCGTCATCAAAACAACAGAAGCGATCATAGAATTCGTCATAACGCTTTTGATAGCGTTTTTGTATCTTGTCAATATGAAGGATCGCATCAATCACTTCTTCACTGGTATATAAAAGTGGTCCCGGCACTTCGGTATTCATATCAATATAGAATCCTCGAAGTTGATTTTTGTACTTTTCTATATCATACGTATAGAAAAGAATCGGACGCTTTAAGTTCGCAAAGTCAAAGAAGACACTGGAATAATCCGTAATACAAATATCTGTAATCAGATAAATTTCAGAAATATCATCATAAGTGCTTAAATTGTACGCAAACCCTCCCAGGCCTGTCGTATCGATCTTGTCCGCAATATAATGATGGGTTCGCAACAAAAGCACATAGTCCTTTTCCAACATGGTTTTCATTTTCTTTAAATCTAGAGCCAGGGTAAATTTATATTCTCCTTTGCCGTAATGTTCATCATCTCTCCATGTCGGTGCATACAAAATGGTCTTCTTGTCTAAGGGAATACCTAGTTTCTCTTTTAAACGCTTTGCCCTTTCTTCTTTATCCGATGCATATAAAATATCATTGCGTGGATATCCATATTCCAACATTTTTCCTTCGTACATGAAACAGCTTCTAAATGTCTTAGATGAAAATGGATTGGCACTGACCAGATAATCCCATTCTTTTCTTTGTTTATAAAACTGTTCTTTATATTTAGGAGAAGCACTGGTCACTTCTTCCTGATCGAACACCAAACGCTTTAACGGGGTTCCATGCCATGTTTCCAAAAATACCTGTCCTTCTCTTTTACGAAACCACAATGGTTGCCGGACATTAAAGACTAGATATTTACTGATAGCACAATAATAAGCATATTGAAAAGAAAAACGTTTGATCGTTTTTGCCCCATACGGAATATCATGTTTCCCATTGATGGCCCAAACACATTCATATTTTCCCGGATACATCTTGTTTAAAGCTTCATAAATATATTTTGGTGAATCCGAATAATTTTTAGCCATGAACGTTTCAAACAAAACCACATTTTCCTTGATTGGCATTTTTAAATAGTGATGATAATATGCCAGTTTATATAACGTATTCTTATTTTTATTCGCGAAGATGCTTTTAAGCTTTGCCTTACCAAAACTCCAGCGAATTGCCTTTTGTACACCTTTTAGATCATTTTTCATCATCAACAAAATGATTCGCTTTTGTTTGGCAGAAAGATCATCTAATACTCTAGGGGCCGTATCTAATAAAGTGGATTGAATACGGATAAAGTATTCGTTTCTCCATCTTTCATCCTGCGATCTTCGTATGCGTTTGATCATTGTCTTAGTGACATAGCGAATCAACTTTTTATCCAGATAATAACGTACCGGTCCTTGCGCATCGATCAATTTTCTGGCACATTCTACCGCCAGACATCTTTCTTCAAAACGAGTATCGCTTTCTTCCTGATTTAAGCTCGGCTCATTTATTGGATCATTGTGCTTTCTTTTGATATACCAACCATCTTCCGCAGATAGAAAAGAGGCTGCTTTTTCCAGCACCTGGACTAAAAAGATCTGATCACTGAAATAGCGAAAACTTGGTTCAAAAGAAATTTGATGATCGATCAAAAACTGTCTTCTGTATAAATTCGATAAAACGGTGATGGTCTGAAATCCACTGCGTTTGACCATGGTGTGATAAATCGCAAGCATTCGATCCGAATTCTGCTCTTTAAAGCGGTCTAAGTGATTTTGAATCTTTTCTTCCTGTGCCTGAATCTTTTCGGCTTCATCATCCGCATCTATTTCTTTTTTAGAAAGCTTATCTAAAAAGTTAGCCTTATTGTTCCATGTATTGCGTATCGTTCCATAGACCATATCCTGTCCGTTTAGATGTTCGGTCATATGAAATAAAGTATCCTCCAGGATGTAATCATCGCTGTCTAAAAAATATACATACTCTCCGGTCGCCTGTTGTAAGCCTTCATTACGACAAGCCGCTACGCCTGTTTCATCTTCCAATGACAAAATACGCAACGATAGATCACTCAAACTTGAAATCTCTTTTTGCACATGTTCATCAACATGATCACACACGATCAAAACTTCAAAATCTTGATAGGAGCTTTCTTTTAATGACTGCAGACATTCTTTTAAATAGTGCAGATATTTTTGAAAAGGGATGATGATACTGATCTTATTCATCGCCTTTTAACTCTTCCTTTAACTGTGTCGTGGAAATACCTTCCGTTCTTGGTAAATAAATGACTTCACAATACTCTTTCAAAAAGTCAAATTTTCCCTTCCAGTCATCTCCCATGACAAAAATATCTACATTATATTTTTTGACATCTTCTATTTTTTGTTCCCAGCTGGTTTCCGGAATGACTTTATCAACATAACGAATGGCTTCTACGATCTGCATGCGATCGGTATCTTTGATTTGACAGACCTTTCCTTTACCACGATTAAATTCATCGCTGCTGACCGCAACAATCAAATAATCGCCTAATGCCTTTGCCCTCTTTAGTAAATTCAGATGCCCAATATGAAATAAATCAAAGGTTCCATAAGTAATGACTGTTTTCATCTTATAATCCTCCCAACAATCTTGAAAAAAAGCTTTTTTTTGTATCTGGTAAAACACGTTCTTCAAATTTTTCATTCAGAATTTTTTTCTTTTCTTTTGGCTTGAGTGCATTTAACTGATCGACATATTCTGAATAATGTGCACAGACCGTTTCAATATCTCCCATCTCCTGCAGCTTTCCGCCTTCGATCCACATTCCCGTCTTACAAAACTGTTGAACCTGTGAAATAGAGTGCGATATAAAAAAGATCGTCTTTCCTTCGTTATCTCTTAATTTCATCATATGATCCAAACATTTTTTCGCAAAGCCTTTATCCCCTACGGATAAAGCCTCATCAACGATAAAAATATCGGGATCAAGCGCTAAAGAAATGGAAAACCCCAGACGTGATTTCATCCCACTGGAATATTTTTTTACCGGCTGATACAGAAAATCTCCCAATTCGGCAAAATCAATTACGCTTTGTGTAATGCGCTCTATTTCTTTTTTTCTCAATCCTAATAAAGCTCCTTTTACACGAATGTTCTCTTCTCCCGTTAATTGCATATTTAAGCCTGTATTAATGGCAATCAAAGATTGTTCACCATGAATTTCGATTGCCCCTTCATCAATTTCACTGATGCCGGCCAAAATCAAGGAAAGTGTTGATTTTCCGGAACCATTTGTTCCCAAAATACCGACAACATCTCCTTTTTCGATGGTAAAAGACAAGTCTTTTAAAGCATAAAATCGTTTGTTGGACCGATGCTGATTATTTTTATTTTTTAAACTGTAGATTTTGGAAATGTGATCTACTTTTACTGCATATTCTGCCATATCCACCTCTATATCATATCGATAAATTTCTTCTTGAATTTAAACATCAGCATACAGCCGATGGCAAACAAGATCAGTACCACACACCAGAAATATAAAGTATAGACCGGATGATCCAGTACACTTTGCCCGTAGAAGACAGCCTCCCTGTATCCTTGAATGATATAATAAACCGGATTTAACTTCATAATCGAATTCAAAAAATTGTGAAAAGGTACATGGCTGCTGAAAGTACAATTCCAGATGACCGGTGAAAAATACATAAACATTCGAATCAGAGACGTTACCAGTTTTTTGATATCTCGCCAGAGCATGGTCAGTACCGAAAGAATCAGTGATACACTTTCTGAGAACATAAAGGCACAAAACATATAATAAAAGGCCCACAACCAGTTCAGTTGTGGTGTATAACCACATAAAAACAAAGTAATCAGTGCGATGATCAACATACAGCCGTGATTAAATAATTCTTTACATACTACTGTTGCCGGTAAAACCGAAACAGGAAACTTCATCTTTGTGATGACATCTGTCTTTGAGAAGATGGCACTGCACCCTTTTTGGATACAGGGTTGAATGAACCACCATATGGCATAGCCTACAACCAGCCATGGTAGATACGATACCTTAATTCCGTTGATTTTGACTGGTTTTCTATTCCAGGCGACACCAAAGATCAGCCAATAGGTAAAGACCTGAATAGCCGGTGATGCGAAATTCCAGAAGATTCCAAACTTGGAATCGCGCATATCGGCCAATAGTTCATATTTGGCAATGGAATAGATTCGAAATAAATTTGAAAAATTTTCTTTTAAAACGTACTTTATACTTTTAAACATATATTTTCCTCGTTCTTCATTGTATTCTATTCTAAATAGTAAGTAAAGAGCCTGCCAAACGGCAGGCCTTTAACGTGCGCATTCTTCTCCTTTCCCTTTTATTATTAAAAAGGAAAGTGACTAAAAAATGACTAATCTTCGTCTTCTTGATCTTCTTTGGCTTCTTCATCCAAATCCAGAGCTTCATCCTGGTCTTCATCATCGCTGTCTTCATCAATGGCGATTGAATCTGTATCCATCACGCTTTCTGAAAAAGTATGACGGCTTCTTAAATCCCAGTTGTTTTGCGGCATGTTGAAAAAGCGCCCATCAATGGATAAATCCGTATAAAACTGAGCAATATTGTCATCAAACTGGCTTTCATTAAATCCTAATTCTTTGGATACACGAGTCCATAATTCAATAAATGGCATGGCATCTTTGCCACTTTGTAAAATCTGATAGGCAACATCGGTCATTGACTGTTTCATAATACTAAAATCTCCTTTAAAACATTTACATAGATTCTACGGCTTGTACACCGATACATTCTAAAGCATTGGCTAAGACGATCTGCGTTGCCTTGACCAAAGCTAAACGTTGTGAAGTAAGTTCAATATCCTGTGGATCTAACACTTTACAGGCATTATAGAAGCTGTGAAATTTAGAGGCCAGATTTTGAATGTAGTGACATACTTTGTGAACCTGGCGGGTGCGAGCACTTTCGGTAATGACTTTATTAAATTCCTGCAGTGTCTTTAACAGCTCTATTTCTTTTTCATGATTTAATCGTTCAAAGTGATTGGCTAATGAAATATCCTGTGCCTGTTTTTGAATGGAGCACATACGAGCATGTGCATATTGTGCATAATAAACCGGGTTATCGTTAGACTGCTTCTTGGCCAGTTCGACATCAAAATCCAAATGCGAATCCAGTGCTCTTTGTACAAAGAAGTAACGAGCCGCATCAACACCAACACTTTCCACAAGCTCCGAAATCGTCGTCGCGTTGCCTAACCGTTTTGACATTTTGACTTCTTCGCCATTGGATACCAGACGAACCATCTGTATGATATCCACATGCAGTTTACTGGCATCGTTTCCCAAAGCTGTCATGCTTCCTTTTAAACGAGGAATATAGCCATGATGATCGGCTCCAAAGAAATCAACCAGCACATCAAAGCCACGTTTGAATTTATCGTTATGGTAAGCAATATCCGGTACTAAATACGTATAAGATCCATCCGTTTTTTGAAGGACACGATCTTTATCGTCCCCAAATTTTGTCGTCGTAAACCACAAGGCTCCATCTTTTCGATACGTATATCCTTTTTCATCCAGCAACTGCAGCGCTTCTTCTACTTTTCCGGCATCGCGAATTGCCTGTTCACTGGACCAGACATCAAACTCAACGCGATACTCTTTTAGATCTTCTTTGATCTTATCCAATTCGAAGGTAATTCCTTCTTTTCTAAAGAAATTTAAATTCTCCGGAGTTGGTTCTAAATATTGATTCGGATATTCTTTGGCAAGCGCATATCCTTTTTCTTTTACATCGTCACCCAGATAACCATCAGCACCGATTTCCGTATCTATGCCATGCGCCTGACGATAGCGGGCATTCAAAGATAAAGCCAGATTCGTAATCTGATTTCCGGCATCGTTGACATAATATTCTCGCGTTACATCGTATCCGGCTTTCTTCATGATTCGCGCACAGCTATCTCCCCAGGCTGCCCCTCTGGCATGACCCAAATGTAAAGAACCGGTCGGATTGGCACTGACATATTCCAAATTTACTTTTATTCCATTGGATGGTTGTTGACCATAATTTTCCTTCTTTTCCAAGATTTCTTCGATGACTTTGGAATATCGATTGGTATCCAAAGTAAAGTTGATAAAACCAGGACCCGCAATCTCCATAGAAGAAACGGAGCAGCTTTCCTTATCCAAAGCTTCGGTAATCTGTGTTGCGATATTTCTTGGATTTTGTTTCAACGTTCTTGTCAGCTGCATCGCAACATTACTGGAAAAATCACCATGATCTTTATTTTTAGGAATCTCAATGGCAATCTGTTCCAAAGAAACTTCTAAATCAAAGCTTTTTTGAATCGCTTGCTGGATTGCTTTTTTTAATTCAATTTCAATGGACTGCATATTCTGCCTCCTTTATTTCTAATACAAATTCAAATCTTTGACTTTGTTTTTCCATATCCAATTCATATTGTATTTCAATACGCTGATCCTGCATCTCGTAATGATGTGTAAAACAAGATACATCGATCTCGCCAAATTCGGTACGAATCCATCCCTTTGTCCTTTTATAAGATCTAAGAACCAAATGTACATGGACTTCGGAAATACTGTCGATGATCAAAGTGTCTTTATACGCTGTCCACGAGAAGGAAAACCTTTCATTGGCAAAGCGATACCTCACACCTTGATTTGTGTACTCTATTTCAGCCTTTCCCTGATAAAGGATCTGCTGATTCAGATGATCAATCAACTGTATTTTAAACATAGCGCTAGAAATATATCACAATTTACATAAAATGCAAACAAAAAAATGCTACGGAATGTTTGTTTAACAAAAATAATGAAGCTGTAAATAAAAAAAATCACACAGCCTTTTCTGTGTGATATAGTCTTAATCCAATGGTTTTTGGTAAAAACGACCGTAAAAATTGGCGGTATGATAGGTGTTGATAATGACTTTAGGATCGGTTTGCCGAACATTATAAATGACATCCTGCACTTCATACGTACTGACAACAGCTTTACATACATAAATCTTACTATGTGAATAGCCTCCGTATCCTTCAAAGATACTCATGCCATGATGACAAGTTGCCATAAAGGTTTCAATAATGGGCTCCGGATCTTTTGTGATAATTTCCAAAGTGATCTGTTTATAGCGTTGATACAAACTGGAAATGGCCTTGGTGGATAAGAATTGGAAAACAATGGAATATCCGGCATAAACCCATCCAAAGATCGATCCAAAGATGATCAACATGATACAGTTTCCTATAAAGATATAATCCCATATTCCTTTATGAATCTTATTGGACACATACTGTGCAATAAAATCGGTTCCTCCGGTACTTCCTCCGGCACGCAAAGCCATCGCAATAGAAAATCCCCAAAGCAAGCCACCGAATAAAACATTTAAAGTTCGATCATCAAAAAATGGATCAAACTGAAAAAGTTCCAGAAAAACAGAAACTAAACCAAACTGTAAACAGCTCAAATACACAAAACGTTTAGACAGCTCCTTATAACAAAGAATGGCAGCCGGCAAATTCAAAAGAATAATGCCTGCAGAAACCGGAAAATCGATTTGAAACAAGCCTAAAATTCGACTGATCAAGATGGATATTCCTGTAAAGCCACCGGACAGCAGGTTACAAGGATCCATAAATACTTGCATGATATACGATTGCATCAAGGCGCTGACAATCATCAATAAAATCGAAACAATAAGATGAACGATACGATTTTTTTCAAATTCTCTGATTTGGTGCATCATAAATTTATCCCCTTACTAAAGTATGCTTTTTCATACAAAATTTCAATCCATTGTTTATGAAAATATACATTTTTTACCATTTGTTTACCATCTGTAAACATCTATATATACTTGCAAACAATTTTATCAATAATGTCTTCTTCATTGGTATAAGGAAGTATGTATTTTGCCTTTTCCTTGGCAAGTTTAGTTCCGTTTAGAACACAAAAACTATAACCTGTTACATCAAACATAGAAACATCATTATCCGCATCTCCTAAAGATAGACATGTATTCAAATCCAGATGAAGTTGTTTGCCTACCTTTAAAAGACCGGAACCTTTATGAATATCAGAAGACATAAATTCAAGCATGCAATCATCCGTCTGAATGGCCGAAAATTGATCCTCTTTTAATGTATTGGTATGATTACGTACTTGTTCCATAATTTCTGGATCACAATAAATCATCAATTTTAAAACTCTATGGTTTTTACTATATTCGATTAAATCCGTCACTACTTCTCTTTCATGACATTTTGTAGTGTATTGTATAGAAGAGTTTGTAGAACGATTCGTATAACGAATTTTTTCATCTAAGATTTGAAAACATACATCCCAGCCTTTAAAATGATTCATAATTTTATGAATCACATCCAGTGATAAGGAAGGAGCATAGGTGATTTCTTGCGTTGAAATATCCATAAAAGCAGCTCAGTTCATGCCGACAATAAAACGAACATAAGGTTTGATATGACAGAAATCTAATGTTTCATAAATGGTCTTGGTCGGTCTTCCGGAAACTATACCAAAATCAATGTCATGTTCAAATAACCATTGAATGGCTTTTTGATTCTTTTTAGATACTTGTTTTTGATCGTTTAAAAGCGTTCCATCTAAATCACTTACGATCCATTCAATCTTTTTCATCTTCGATTTTCCTTTGCGAAATAAATACGCTTTTTGGTTTTATTGGGCATCTTCAATAAAGCCTTAACAATTTCTGAACACTTGGATAGCGACAACAATTCCTTTTTGGAAGTAAGGATCCAGATCATCTGTCCTTCTTCTTTTTCCTGATAAGGTAAATAAGCCTGATAACGACTTGTTTCCTCATAAAAATAATAATTTAAATCTAAATTGTGGTGTTGAATTCTTTCTTTAACTTCATATTCCTGCTCTTCTGTCGGATCTTCAATCCATTCAAATAAATGTCTGTCTAAAATACGAGATGCGAAATCTTTTAAAATAGGATCTTGCGATCGTAAAGCCTCCTGAAAACCTACCATCATTCGGTATTCATCCATCAGTAAAAAATCTTCTGTACTTAATTCGCTTTGACATAGACATTCAAAGATAGGAATTGGTCTGATTTGCGTATGAATATTCATATATCGCTTAAAAAACATATGAATCAATAATTCATAGCTTTTCGCATCCGGATGCAGATAAACCTGCCAATACATATGATAACGCGCCATGATATAGTCTTCGATGGAGTGTACCCCACTTTCCTTGACGCATAATTTATCCTCACAAACACGCAAAGTTCTAAGCACTCTTTCTAAATCAAACGTACCATAGCTTGTACCGGTTTCATAAGCATCCCGCAATAAAAAATCCATACGATCGGCATCCAGCTGACTGGATATGATTTGTGTAAGCAATAAACGTGGATGTGTATGGGCGATGATAGAAGCCACTTTTTGCGGAAGATCTTTCTTAGCTTGAACCAGAGCCTGATGAATTTCAGTGCCTGGATCTAATATTAATCTCTGTGTCATAGTTTCATGAGAAACATGTGTAATGGATTCAAAAAAATGCGAAAAAGGACCATGACCCAGATCATGCAGTAAGGCCGCACACATGACTTGAATTTTTTCATCTTCATCCAATGCCTCATTTAAGCTTTTGACTTCATAAATCATACGTCTGGCAATCTCATAAACACCTAAGCTGTGAGAAAACCGAGAATGTTCTGCCGTATGATACACTTGAAAATCGCCGCCCAGCTGATGAATTCTATGCAGGCGCTGAAATTCTCTGGCATTGATACAATCCCATATCACTTGATCTTCTACATGAATATATCCGTGAATAGGATCTCTTAAAACTTTGATTTCATTGGTTTTTTCATACATGGCCATACCTCCATGAGTTTTTGAACAAGGACTCTATCAGATTCGAAAAAGTCATAATCATATATATGTTCCGGTGTTGTCCATACCAGTTGAGAATGAACAATGCATTTTTCAGGCTTCTGATTAGCAAAACAAAGAAAACAATATAATTCAATTTCTTTACCGGCCTGATGATCAACACTCTTTTCCAAAAAGGTCACCGAAGTCAGATCAATATCTAATTCTTCTTTAAATTCTCGAATCAGTGCCTCTTCATTGGATTCCCCAATTTCTACTTTTCCTCCCGGAAATTCAAACTTCCCAATAGAATCTCCGGTAGCTCTCTGGGCAATCAAAACCTTTCCCTCTTGAACAAGGACACCACAAACAACTTTAATCTTCTTCATCGATTTTTTCTTCCTTGATCACTTCAAATAAAGTTTGAGCGTTCTGTTTTGAAACTTGTTTTTGAATATCCAGAACTTGAATCTCTAAAAGACGATATCCAAAACGAATGCGAATTTGATCTCCGATATGCACTTCCGAAGATGGTTTTGCGATACGATCATTGATCCAGATTCGAGATTTAAGGGCCAATTCTTTGGCCGCTTCCCTTCTCTTTAAGATACGAGCCGTTTTTAAGTATTTATCCAGTCTCATAAAAATTTCTCCTCAATATTTTTTAGTGTTTCCATCAACAGATCCTTATTCTTTTTCTTCGGAATCGTTATGATGATCTTTTGTTTCTTTAAGGTCAAAGAAATTTCACGATTGACATCATTCATCGTTTCAAACAGTTTTATACCGTCACAATGTGCTGAAAAGTCTTCATCAAATGTCAGTACGTATTGTTTCTCTTCTTCTTTTAAGCTTTCAATTCCTTTTTGATTTACAAAAAGATCAAACCATCTTTGTTCAAAGATCTGATGTACTTCTTTAGGAATTTTACCAAATAAATCCTGTATTCGCTGTTGGTATGATTTAAGATCTTTAAATGTATCAATTTTTCGTACTTGTTGATAAATAGATAACTTATCACCATCATTTTCTGTAAATTGTTGCGGAATATGCCCTTTAAAATCAAGCATGGCTCTTTTTTCTTCCTTCGCTTTGGATACCGGTTCTCCTTTATGACGAGAAATCGCATTTCCTAACAATTCCAGATACATATCCAATCCGACCTGATCAATAAAACCAGCTTGTTGAGGACCTAATAAATCCCCGGCACCACGAATGGTTAAATCACGCATGGCAATCTTATAGCCACTGCCTAAACGGGTAAATTCTTTGATCGATTTTAAACGCTTTTGTGCCGTTTCCGTTAACTCTTTATTTGGTTGGATCATTAAATAACAGTAGGCAATCTTATCTCTTCGTCCTACACGTCCACGAATCTGATACAACTGCGATAGACCAAATTTATCGGCATTTTCGATGATGATCGTATTCGCATTGGCAATATCCAAGCCAGTTTCAATAATCGTAGTACAAACCAAAATCTGGTATTTTCCCTGGGCAAAGTCCATCATGGTTTCTTCTATCGTTTCTTTAGCCATCTTACCATGTGCCACGGCGACATTGGCATCCGGAAATAAGTTGGATAAATGATTGGCCGTTGTATGAATATGATCGACACGGTTGTATAAATAGAAGACCTGTCCACCTCGTGCCAGCTCTCGGGCAATAATTTCCTGTATGACACTGCCTCGTTTTTCCATGATATAAGTCTGTACCGGATGTCTTTTGGCTGGTGGTGTATTTAACTGTGAAATCGTGCGTACCCCAATCAAAGACATTTGTAGAGTACGAGGAATCGGTGTAGCACTTAAAGAAAGTACATCAATAGAGCTTTTCATTTCTTTAATTTTTTCTTTATGTTCGACACCAAATCGTTGTTCCTCATCAATGATCAGTAATCCTAAATCCTTATATTGAAAACTTTTATTTAATAATTTATGTGTACCGATAATAATATCGATATTTCCGGCTTTTAGATCTTTTGTAATCTGTGTAATTTCTTTTTGTGACACAAAACGATTTACCAAAGCAATATTGGCACCGGTAGATTCAAAACGATGCAGAACAGTTTGATAATGCTGCATAGAAAGAATTGTTGTCGGACACAGAAAAGCAACCTGCTTGCCACTGGCAATGGCTTTAAAGGCACAGCACATCGCCACTTCTGTTTTTCCAAAACCAACATCGCCACAAAGTAAATGATCCATTGGTTTTGGTTTTTCCATTTCTATTTTGATATCATGAATTGCTTTGATCTGATCCGGTGTCGGTTCATATTCAAATGCTTCTTCAAATTCTTTTTGTAGCGCATCATCCTTTGGAAATGCATATCCGATGTTTTCATTTCGAAGAGCATAGAGTTCCACCAATCTTGCCGCAATCTCTTCCACACGCTGATTGACTTTTTCTTTGGTCTTCTGCCAGGCGTTGCTTCCCAGTTGCGATAATTTTACACCCGCACCTTCTTTTGAAATATATTTTCGAACTAATTGAAACTGAGATAAAGGAACATAAAGTTCATCACCGCCTCGATAAACTACATGCAGATAATCCAATTTTTTTCCTTTGTTTTCCCTCGTGACGATTCCCAGATACTGTCCGATTCCATATTGTTCATGCACCACATAATCATTTTTTTCCAGCTCCATCACATTTTCAAGGATACGACCCTCTTTAAAGGTCTTTTGATATCGTTTAGAATGATAGGCATCTACAAATAATTCTCTCGCACTGATCACAATCATATTTTGATAGGAAAAGCCTTCATAAAAACAAGGTTCTATAAACTCACACTGTAAGTTCATTTCATTTTCAAACATACAGGCCTCTACTTGTTTAGCCTGTTTTGTTTCCAGAGAAAAATAAACCTTTTTATGTCGATCGATTGCCTCTAATTGATTAATCAAAGGCAATGCGGCTTTCTCTAAAGGAAAAATTTCAGAAACAATAGAATCTTCATCTAAAAATTCATGAAATTCTAAGATATTATTTTTCTGTATGATCATATGAATATCCTGAAAAAGCATATATTTAGGCAATGAAATATGATCCTGCACACGTTCCTGCATATAAGAAATTGTCTCTTCATTTAATTTTTTAAAAGATTGTTGGACTTCTTCAGTGGAACTAAAAATAATCTTTCCCTGCAAATAATCGAACAGATGATATCCTTTTGTATAAGCAAAATAAATATACAAAATATTTTCCGGTTCATAACTTTCCAAAGAACGCATATCTGCCTCAATATGATCCTGCAGCATTTCTTTATCTTCTTCCAACTTCAACAAAACTAATTCTTTTTCCAGTTTTTTCTGTACTTCCTGTTGAATTTCTGAAATCTGTTCATCTGTAAAAAGTAAATCGGTTGCCGGACCAAAATCAATTGAATCAATTCTTTCAATTGTTCTTTGTGTTTCTTCATCAAAGAAACGGATCGACTCGATTTCTGTATCAAAAAATTCTATTCGTATTGGATGATCATATTCTAAACTAAATACATCGATAATGCCTCCACGTGACGCAAAGGTACATGGTCGATCCACATAATTCAAACGAGAATACCCCATTCGATTAAGTTGTTTCTTTAGAGTATTCATATCCTGCTCTTGATTAATTTCTAAGTGAATACAGTTTTCCTTAAAAAAGACAGGATCTGGTAAATATCTTGTAAAAGCTGCGACATTGCATATGATGATCTTTGGCTTATTGTCTTTGATAAGCTGTGTTAAGGAATAAATCATTTCATCTTTATCTTCCGGTGAACTGGCGATTGCCTGTACACGCAAGCTTTCTTCCATGACAAAAAGCAGCACCTCGTCCATCAGTGGGGATACTCGTTTATAGAGTTGCTGCGCCTCATACATACTTTTTTTCACAACAATGTAGTTTTTTGGTTCTTTCTTAAAGCTAGATACTAACAATAAGGCTTCTTCCATTAAAAATAGGTTTCCGCAGGAAATCTTGGAAGAAACAATTCCCTTTACTACATCATTGTCTTGTAAAGAATTCCATATCTTTTCCAAAAATAATTCCTCTTTCTACTTTTTATTATACAGATTCATCGTGTCCATAAAAGAATGATCAATAGAATAATAAGCCGCTTTTGCGCTATTTTTTACCGCATTTTTCAAATCTTTTTGTTCTTCTTCTCTGAATTTTCCCAATACCCAATTGATCATATCAATTTGCGGATCTTTTCCCACTCCTACACGAATCCTGTCAAATTCACTGGTAAAAATACATTGAATAATGCTTTTGATACCATTATGTCCGCCTGCACTTCCTTTTTGACGAAGACGAATCTTTCCTACCGGTAAGTCCACATCATCATAAATAACTGTAACATCTTCCGGTGATGCTTTATAGAAATCCATACATTGACGAAGGGCAAAACCACTGTTATTCATATAAGTGGTCGGCTTCAATAAAATAACATCTTCTCCTTTTAATTTTGTCTTTGCGAAATACGCCGAAAATTTTTTCTGATCAAAGGATACTTCACATAACTTAGCCAATTCATCCATAACCATAAAACCGGCATTGTGTCTTGTATTTTCATATTTTTTACCGGGATTTCCTAATCCTACAAATATTTTCATAGACTTTCCTTTCCAAAAAAAACGGGAATAAATCCCGTTTAATCCACTTCTTTACCTGGTGAATATAAAATCTGCAAACGACGAGTTGCCCCTTCACCGGTTGATTGTGTTGTGATATCCTCCATATTTGCTAATGCATTATGGATAGCCTTTCTTTCATCGGCCGGCATTGGATCTAAAGTCGCATCAATTTTAGTTCGCCGCACATCCTTGGCAACACGAATTGCCATTTTTGTGATTTTTTCATAACGATCTTCTTTATATCCATTAACATCAATCAAAAGACCGACTCTTTTCTTAAACTCAGCGCTGGCAGCCGCTTTCACCAAACGATTAAATGCCTGCAAAGTTTTTCCGGCTTTGCCAATCAATATCGCATTGTTGGAGGTATTCACCGTAATACGATAGAATCCGTTATCATTTTCAATATCAACCTGACCATCCAATTGTGCATTGTCAAAATACTGTTGAATATAAGAAACGATAAAGTTTTCTACATCTTTTTCACAATAAGCCTCAATCTCAACAGATCTGCCGACTCCTAAAAATCCGCTTTTTTCCTCCAATACATTGTAATGAAGGTCTTCGACAGAAACACCTTTATCTCTGGCGGCCGACTTTAAAGCCTCCTCCAAAGTTTTTTCTGTGTATCTTTTAAATTCCATGGACTTGGCCTCCTACCTGATGATATCTTTCGATTTCTTTTCTTTGGCTTCTTTGACGATCATCGCATGCATAAATATGTTAAAGCATACACGTGTTAAAGAAGACACTAACCAGTAAAAAGACATGGCGATTGGCCAGGAAATATACAACAAGGCAACAAATCCAGTTGAGAAATACATTGTCATATTCATACTGCTCATTGGATCTTTACCACTCTTCAAATAATCCTTGGTCTTTACATGATCAATTTTATCCTGACGTTTTTTCAACCATTGCGGCATCTTCATAGAAGCAATTGAAGAAATAACCATCAAAATATAGATTACGATATAAGCCCATTGCAGATTCTGGAATCCATATAATGGTGTTTGCGTTAAGTCAATTCCCATAAATGTTCCATAGACTACACTGGATGCACGTACCATTGCGTAATATACACCCATCATCAACGGCAACTGAATAAACATAACCAAAATTGAGCCAAATGGATGAATATCGTATTTCTGATACAGTTTTTGTGTTTCCTGCGCCAGCATCATACGAGAACGATCATCGGTTTTTCCTTTATATTTATCTTGAATACGCTGCATTTCCGGCTGGATTTCCTGCATGCGCTGTGCTGACATCTGCGATTTACGTGTAAATAAGAATACAGCACCCTGAATAATAACCGTTGTCAAGATAATACCCCAACCGGCATCTGTAAAAGCCGCAATGCGGTTGATAACCTGTGCCAAAGGCCATACGATCAGACCACTAAACCATCCTTCATTGAAGGCTTCTCCAAATGTCATCGGTTTGATCGTAATTTTTTCATCATCTTTATAGTCTTTATATTCTTTCTTCAAATCTTCATCTTGAATTTCTGAAATATTGACCTGATCTTTACGAACCGTTACTTCTTCCGATGCGATGATCATATCCAATTTTGTTTTTCCATCTGTTGCACGCGGACTGGAACAAGCCGTACACGTTAACAGGATAAACAAGCAAAGAAACAGGATCTTTGACTTCCCTTTTAATAAATTTGCCATGATTTACCTCTTCATTCTCTTCTCTATACGAGCCAAATCTTTTTGAAGTTCACATTCATTTTCAGTAAAACTCTGTTCTTTATATTTAGGACGAATAATTAAAATTAAATCGAAATCACTTTGAAAATTAAAATGATGATCGATCATTGAACGAACCTGACGTTTTACCTTATTTCTTTGAACCGCATTTCCCAACTTTTTGCCCACACTAATTCCTACACGAGCATGTTCGTTTTTTCGCTGTTCAAAGTAACACACAAATGAATGTGATGCCACGTATCGTTTTTGTCCAATAATAGAAGAGAATTCATAATTTTTACAGACTCTGTATTCCTTTTTCATGAAAACCCCCTATCAAGACAAAAAAATCACCTTGGTGGTGATTTCTATGCGGATAGTACCTTTCTTCCTTTTGCTCTTCTGCGAGCCAGTACGTTACGACCACCAACGGTTGCCATACGAGCACGGAAACCATGAGTTTTCTGGTGTTTTCTCTTACTTGGCTGATATGTTCTTTTCATCTTTGACCCACCCCACAGTCTAGTTTTTTTCCATTCTTTTCAAACAAGTTTGCTCGCCAATTATATCAAGACATACCCTATAAGTCAACTTATTATTCGCTAGAATTACGCTTTTTTTTCATTTCATATGCTTTTTCAGAAAGTTTAAACAACATTTTATTTACAGGAAGATCAAATTCTCCGATAAATTCATTGACCATCGGATTAAAATTTGATTTATAAACCGATAGACCATCTTTTAAAGTTCCTTCAACCCCTCCCATAGTTACATATTCATAACCATGTTCAAAAGCATATGTGAATTGTGTCATATATGTTAAATACTGAGGTCTAAAAGTTCGAAAATCTTCATTCATACCTGCATATAACATTTCGACAGTTTTTCCGAATCCAAGCATCAAGCCTCCCGCAATCACTTGTTCACCTTGATATTTTTGTAATATTGATTGTAAAGATTCTAATTCCGTTTCTGCTTGTTTGATTTCTTGAGTTGCTTTTTTACGAGCTTTATTTCCTGTAGTTTCATCCGCTATTTTCAATTCATTTTCTTTTATAATAGCTTCTAATTCTTTTTTACGATCTTCTGGATCTACTTTTGCGAGAAACAAATAAGTTTGATCTGGATATGTTTCCATTAAAAGTTTGAAATAATCTTCATTTCTCAATTGCACACTTTTTCTTTCTTCAGTCATATGCATTATTTTCGCAAAATCATCAAGTCCTTCTTGTCCAACCAATTCAACATGAACATGTTTGCGTAACGCAACATTCTTACTTCTTAATGTTGATCGAGGAACATGTTGATCCATATTTTCACATTTCATGACTCCCATATGAAAACGCGCCTGTGCTGTTTCCGCAATATATGTCGTAAATCCATGATGAACCGCTCCGATATTTTCAATATTCTTTAAAATTTCTAAAGAATCAGATTTCATTTCCGGCATTTCTTCACCATATAGATAATCTCTTATATGAATCTCCGGATCAAACTTAATGAACAAACAATGTCTTTTTTTCGCAATTCTTTTCAGTTCACTGAAGTAATACTTCAACAACGGCTTATTTTTATAATCCATGATTGGGCCTCTAGGTAAATAAAACATAGTAAAACCTAATGGAAGCCTTTTGATCAGAACAAGTCCCGTCGCAACCAATTGATGATTTTCATCATAGACGCCGGTATGCATATGATCCCAGTTTTTCTTGACATCAGCCCATTGATAACTCTGTAAAAGATTACAGTATGGATGATTTTGGACAAACTCATTGAATTCTTTTTTATCTATATTAACTTCAAAGTGATATACGCGCATGAAAATTCCCCCTATTTTAGTTCATTTCATTATATACCACATCTTTTATAAAGAAACAAAAACTATATATTTTTTATGAATAATTTTTCCTCCTCTTCTTTTTACCCTCAAAATGGGGAAAACTTATTTTGTAAAGATTTAAACTCTGAGTTTTCCCATATTTATTTTAAGTTTTCCTGTATATTTTTTAATCTATTTTTCTATTTTTAAGATAGATGGGGAAAACTCATTAAAACCCTTTGTTTAAAAGGAAAATTGTTTGTAAAAGAAGATGGAAAAACCGGAGTTTTCCACATTACTTTTCCCCATTTTTAAAAGTTTTCCACATTGAGGAAAACTTTTCTTTTTATTTTTGTGGAAAACTTCCATTTTCATCAGGAAAAACTTTAAGTTTTCCCCATTCCAAACAAAAGAAATCCCCTATTAAAATATAAGGTTCTTTCGTGTATAATACTAAAAGGTAAAGGAGGGTTCTATGGAACCACAAGCTTATAAAGAAATATGGAAGCAAGTATTGTCCGATATTCAAAAAGCGGGTTACTATGATTCAGAAACATTCGATTCCTGGATTTCGAAAACAGAACTTTTTAAAATTGAAGACGGTACAGCTTTTATTGTGTATCCTACCATGATCACTTTAAATATATTGAAAACGGAACAAGGTATCTCTTTATTACGTTCCTCTTTATATGAAGTCTTAAAGGAAGAAGTTTCGATACAATTTATTTCCAAACAGGATGCCAGTAAGCTGATTCCGGAAATTAATCTTCAACAAAGAACGCAAAACTTAATGCGTACTGATTTTAATGAAGAATATACTTTTGAGAATTTTATTGAAGGAAATTCCAATGCCGAAGCCTATGCGGCCTGTCTTTCCTGCTGTACGCAAAAAAAACATCTTTTTAATCCGATCATGATTTATGGAAATTCCGGATTAGGAAAAACGCATTTGTTGCACGCAATCGGAAATTATTTGAAAAAAGAAAGACCGGAAACCAAAGTTTTTTATTCTTACAGTGGTGATTTAGTATCTATCTTGCTGGATGCGATGAAAACCAAAAATATTCATGGAAATGCAGTCGATCAGGTCAAATCGCAATTGATCGATAACGATTACTTTTTGATTGATGATATTCAAAACCTGCAACAATCATCCAGTCAGGAAGTCTTTTTCACGGTTTATAATGAATTGATCAGTCGAAATGCGCAGATTGTCATTACATCGGATATGCATCCCAGTGAATTAAGTGGTCTTCAATCTCGTTTGATCTCTCGCTTTAATTCCGGATTATCGGTCAATATCGTAAAACCGGAATTTGACACCAGTAAAGCCATTTTGAAAAAGAAACTGGAAGGCAATGAAGAAATTTGTCAGATCAATGAAGATGTACTGGATTATCTGGCACATAAATTCAGTAATGATGTACGAAATTTGGAAGGTAGTTTAAATAAGCTGATTTTCAATGCGACATTGGAGAATCCGGATGTGATTGATCTTGATTTTGCGCAGCGTATTTTGATGAAAGAACCGATCGTTTCTTCTACATCGGAGCTAACGATCAAAAAAATAAAAAAAGCGGTAACTCGTTTTTATGGTTTGACCTATAAAGATATCGAAGGAAAATCACGACAGAAAAAGCTGATGAATGCCCGACAGGTCTTTATTTATTTAAGCCGTGAACTGTTACATAAAGCGTATGTATCCATAGGACAAGAATTAGGAAACCGGGATCATACGACAATTTCAAGTTCGTATGATCGAGCTGTAAAGTTGATTCAAACGGATAAGAATTTTAAAATGGCAGTCGATAAGGTAAAATCCTTATTGGAAGATTAGTTTTCCCTGTCTTTCCACAGTCATTCCCCATACAAAAAACAGTGTTTGACTGCATAACTATCGGATAAAGCCTGTTCTTTTTCCACAAATCCACAGGTTATTATTATTACTTAATAAAGAATTATATATAAAAAGGAGATTCGTATGCACTTTTCAATTGACAGAAAGTATTTTTATGACAAATTAAGCGTCGTTTCAAGAGCTATCAGTGTTTTTAGTCCAATTCCTGCTTTATCAGGAATCTGCATTCAAGTCGAAGAAGATCAAATTGTCTTAACCGGAAGTGATTCTAATATTTCAATTCGTTCTACGATTTTAAAAGGAGAATTAAATCAGCTTCAGATTGAATCTACCGGATCGATCGTAGTGGAATCCAAATACTTACTGGAAATAGTTCGTAAGTTGGATTGCGCCATCATTGATATGGAACAGATAGATCATTCTTTAGTGCGTTTATCCAGTATAAACGGACAATTTCAATTAAACAGTATTCGTGCCCAGGAATATCCTTCCATTGATTTTTCAAAACCGGATCATCAATTTACTTTAAAAGGAGAACAATTAAAGCAGATCGTTTCTCAGACTTCCTTTGCCTGCAGCGACAAAGATCAAAGACCGGTATTAACGGGTGTTAATTTCCATACAAAGGATAATTCTTTATACTGCAGTGCTACGGACTCCTATCGTTTAGCACGTAAAGTCATTGCCTTAGAAAACGTAGAAGATTTTAACATTACAATTCCGGCCAAAAGTCTAAATGAAGTGACACGAAGCATTTCTGAGGATGACAGTGATATTTTGATCTATGTTGATCATAAAAAAGCACAGTTTGTCTTTGATAAAACAATTATTCAGACACGTCTGATCGATGGAACTTTCCCGGATGTGGAACGTATCATTCCAACACAGTATGTTGCGAATATGGAAGTCAGCTCTTCTGAATTGACCAGTGTTATTGATCGTACCAACTTTATTCGTAATGAAAAGATTCATCTGGTCAAAATGGAATGTACACCGGAAATTTGTCGTATTAAGACAAATTCAGTGGAAATCGGAAATTCTGATGAAATTTTGACAGATTGCACTTATACTGGTGAAGACCTTACTCTTTCCTGCAACGGTACTTTTATGTTAGATGCTCTAAGAGCTCTAAATGCCCAAACTGTAAAACTGGAATTTTCAGGATACTTAAAGCCAATTCGTATTTCCAATCCGGAAGATTCTTCTATTATTATGATCGTTGTACCGATTCGAAGCTATGATTAGTCGTAGCTTCTTTTCTTTTTGAAAAAGATGCATATAATAATAGGTTGGTGATGAAATGGTAAAGGTCAAAAAAGCGTATATTGAAGCATTACGGATTCTGGCAATCTTTTTGGTATTATTTCAACATGTACCGGCTTTTGATTACTATTTGAATGAGCCGGATCTGTTTCATGAAATCTTATTTATATTTTTTGACTTGATTGCAAAAATAAATGTTCCTTTATTTTTGATGATCTCCGGAAGTCTTTTACTGACAAAAGAAGAAAGATATATAACGATCTTTCGTAAACGTATGATCAAGATCATCATTGCGATACTCGTGTTCAATTTTTTAGTTTATATGGCTGAACATGATTTTGTCGTAGATTTGACAGCCTATATTATTGGCGTTTTTGAAAACGGAATCGATCGTTCTTACTGGTACTTATATTCTTATCTGGGCTTTTTACTGATGCTTCCGCTATTACATAGAATCTGTCGAAATATGAAGGCATCTGATTTCTGGATCATTCTCTTTATTCATTTTGTCTTTTCGACCATTGAGCCTTTGATGCAGTTTTTTGTACAGACTTTTTTAGGACAGGATTTTGAATTTACATGGGCTTTTCGTATTCCTTTTAGTACCACAAAAGAGATTTTTTATCCTTTGATGGGCTTTTATATCGATAGAATAGTATGTGTGGAGAAAATGCAGAAGAAGTGGATCTTTACATTGGGTCTTGCGACATTGACCGGTATGATCATTTCCATTTGTTTTACAATCATCGGCGGTAATCTATATGTATATAGTGATGCGTATTTTGAATTGTTTGATTACATAAGTGCCATCTTTGCCTTTATACTGATTAAAAGATTGTTTCTATCCTATAAAGATCAGGTCAACGTTTCTTTTCAAAATTTCATTGTGAAACTGGGTGCTTTGACCTATGGAATTTATTTATGGGATCCATTTTTTAGAAAGATGATTTTTGATGAATTTGAAATGACCTTGATTCCTTATTTTGGAGGTTTTATCACATCTGTTTTATGGTGTGTTTTCAGTTTTGTTCTTTGTGGCTTCATCGTCTCTTTCCTAAAAAGAGTGCCACATATACAAAAATTGTTTTAAAGCCTGAGAAATACTGAAAAAGAAATTGAGATACAAAAATGGTTCAAAAAAACAAATTTATCGCTTGAGGCTCTTTTTTGAGCCTTTTAATTTGATTTTAGACAAATTCAAATACTGTAAAATCCAAGAAGTAGTAAATTTAACGTATTTATGGTATAATCTAGGGGCGAAAAGAGGGATTTTGTATGTATTTTGATCTAAAAGGTGAATGCATTACATTACAACAATTATTGAAAGCATGCGATATCATTTCCAGCGGAGGTCAAGTTAAAGAATTTCTTCAGGAAACACCGGTTATGGTGAATGATCAAAGAGAAGATCGAAGAGGCCGGAAGCTTTATAAAGATGATGTCGTATCTTTTTATGATACAAGGATCATCATCCGATGAATATCTGCAGCTTAAAGCTTCGTAATTTTAGAAATTATGATATGGCAGAGTGTGTTTTTAGACCGAACAGTATTTGTATCTTGGAAGGAAAAAACGCACAGGGAAAGACGAACCTGATCGAATCGATTTATTATTTAAGTCATTTACGTTCTTTTCGTACACCATCCAGTTCTTCTTTGATTTTGGAGAATCAAGATTTTTTTATGATTCAGGCACAAATTGAATCCCATCAAAGAAAAGAAGAACTGAAAATCGTATCTATGGATCATGAGAAGCATTTATATCGTTTAAATGATCCAATTCGAAGATATTCCGATTTTATAGGCATTGTCAATGCGGTTCTTTTTTGTCCGGATGATTTGATGTTGTTTCAACAAAGTCCGAAGATTCGAAGACGCTTCATTGATATGGAACTGATCAAGATTTCCAAGCGATATACCAGCACTTTAAATCATTATCAGAAAATGTTAAAAGAAAGAAACTCCATTTTAAAAAGAGAGAAAGTAGATCCTGTTCTTTTAGAAACGATGACGGAACAAATGATACAGGATCAAATCATTATATTGAAACAAAGAGTCTCTTTTTTGGAAGATCTGATGGAAAAAACACGGACTTTTTATTCTTACTTTACTAAAGAAAAGGAAGAAGTGGGAGCCAGATATCAAACATTTGTTTCTATGGATGATTTGGAAACGAATCTAAGAAATGCGTATAAAAAGAGTGAAATGCGCGATAAATTGTACAAACAGACGCATATCGGTATTCATAAAGATGATATTGATTTTCATATGAATGGCATATCTGTTAAAGAAGTAGCCAGTCAGGGACAAAAGCGCAGCTTTGTGCTCTCGATGAAGCTGGCACTCTGTCAGATTATCTATGAAAAACAAAAGGAATATCCGATTTTATTGTTGGATGATGTCTTTAGTGAACTGGATGATCATCGATGTCAAAAACTGATATCGATTTTACCTCAAAAAATGCAGATTTTTATTACGACAACAGGCAATATAGAGCCTTCCTGGTTAAAAGATCATAAGGCTTATACGATACAAGTGGAAAACGGACATCTAAGGGAGGTCAAAAAATGAGTAATGGACAAGAACAGAAAATCATTGAATTTGAAGAGTTGGAAAGTGAAGCAACTCGTGTAGATCATTCTTATACCGCCAATGATATTCAGGTATTGGAAGGTTTGGAGGCCGTGCGTCTTCGTCCGGGAATGTATATTGGTTCAACCAGTGCCAGAGGTCTTCATCATCTGGTATGGGAAATTGTCGATAACGGTATTGATGAAGCGTTGGCCGGTTATGCCGATCAGATCGATGTGGTCATTGAAAAAGACAATGTGATCTCTGTACGAGATAATGGACGTGGTATGCCGGTGGGCATTCATGAAAAGACTGGAATCAGTGCGGTAGAAACGATCATGACCGTCCTACATGCCGGTGGTAAATTCGGTGGTGGCGCTTATAAGGTATCCGGTGGACTTCATGGTGTCGGTGCCAGTGTTGTAAACGCATTGAGCGAATGGCTGGAAGTTACGGTGTATCAAAATGGAAATATTTATTTTATTCGATTTGAAAACGGCGGAAATACGGTAGAACCTTTAAAAATCATCGGAAAGACGGAAGAAACAGGTACATTGGTTCGTTTTAAGGCCGATCCTTCTATTTTTAAAGAAACAACGACTTATGATTTTGATACGCTGAATGTTCGTTTACGTCAGCTTGCCTTTTTAAATAAGGATATTCGTTTAACCTTAAAGGATGAACGAAGTGAAGATGGACAAAGTGTAAACTATAAATATGAAGGCGGTATTATTGAATACGTGCAATATTTAAATAAGGGTAAGAAAACTCTAGGTGATAATGTCATCTATGTCGATGGTATACAGGATCAGATTTTGGCTGAAGTGGCCCTGCAGTATAATGATGGCTATCAAAGTAATATTTATTCGTTCTGTAACAATATTCATACGCATGAAGGTGGTTTCCATGAAGATGGATTCCGTATGGCATTGACACGTGTGATCAATAATTATGCCAAAGAAAATAACTTATTGAAAAAGGAAGAAACCTTGTCACAGGATGATGTCAAAGAAGGTTTGGTGGCAATCATTTCCATCAAGCATCCGGATCCGCAGTATGAAGGACAGACAAAGACAAAGCTGGGAAACAGCGAAGTCCGTAAGATCGTATCAAGTATTGCCGGTGAACAGATCAAGCGTTTCTTTTTAGAGAATCCAAATGATGCCAAGGCTATTGTTGAAAAGGCTATCGTTGCCTCTAAAGCACGTTTGGCTGCCAAAAAAGCGCGTGAATTGACACGAAGAAAAAGTGCATTGGATGGTATTAGTTCACTGCCGGGAAAATTGACAGACTGCTCTTCCAAAGATGCCAGTGAATGTGAAATTTTTATTGTCGAGGGTGATTCTGCCGGTGGAAGTGCCAAACAGGGGCGTGATGCCAAAACACAGGCTATCTTGCCACTTCGAGGAAAGATATTAAACGTAGAAAAGGCGCGTCAACATAGAATCTTTGAAAATCAGGAGATTCGCAGCATGATCACAGCTTTTGGCTGCGGTATTCAGGATGAAGTCAACTTAGATAATCTTCGTTATCATAAGATCGTTATCATGACCGATGCTGATGTCGATGGAAGTCATATTTGTACGTTGATGTTGACGTTCTTATATCGCTTTATGCGTCCGGTCATTGAAAACGGATATGTTTATATTGCCCAGCCACCTTTATATAAGGTACAAAAAGGAAAGAAAATTGCCTATGCCTATAAGGAACAGGAGATGGATAAGCTCCGTGAAGAATTTAAAGATGGCTACAAAGTACAGCGTTATAAAGGTTTGGGAGAGATGGATGCCGAACAGTTGTGGGAAACAACAATGGATCCGGCTCATCGTATCTTAAAGCGTGTTACAATCGATGATGCGGTTGAGGCCGATAGTGTATTTTCTATGTTGATGGGAGAAGATGTCGATCCTCGTCGCGAATTTATACAGGAAAATGCGGTTTACGCAAATTTGGATTACTAGGAGGTTTCTATGGAAGACAATAAACAATATGATTACATAGAAGATGTAGAAATATCCAAGGAGATGCGTGAATCCTTCCTGGATTACTCTATGTCCGTTATTGTGCAACGTGCTTTGCCTGATGTTCGTGACGGTATGAAACCGGTTCATCGTCGTATTTTACATGCGATGAATATGTTGGGAATCACCAGTGGTGTAGCTCATAAAAAAAGTGCTCGTATCGTTGGTGAAGTTATTGGTAAGTATCACCCTCATGGGGATATAGCAGTTTATGATGCCATGGTTCGTATGGCCCAGGATTTCTCTTATCGTTATCCTTTGGTCGATGGGCATGGTAACTTTGGCTCTCTGGATGGAGATGGAGCAGCGGCCATGCGATATACGGAAGCGCGTATGTCAAAAATCTCTATGGAGATGATGCGTGATATCAATAAAGATACCGTAGATTTCGTACCAAACTATGATGGTGAAGAAAGTGAACCGGTTGTTTTACCAAGCCGTATTCCTAACCTTTTGATCAATGGTTCTGTTGGTATTGCCGTTGGTATGGCGACTAATATTCCACCACACAATTTAGGAGAAACGATTCAGGCTATTTTTAGAATCATGGATGATCCGGATGTCAGCATACCGGAATTGATGGAAGTTATCAAGGGCCCAGATTTTCCAACCGGCGGTATGATCTTAGGACGAAAAGGAATTCGTCAGGCCTATGAAACGGGTCGTGGATCAATCATGATTCGCTCCAAATATCGTATTGAAGAATTGGATAATGGAAAGAAACGAATTATATTCTATGAAATACCATATCAGGTCAACAAATTGAATCTGATCAAAAAGATGGCAGATCTGATTCGTGATAAAGAAATTCAAGGTGTTACTTATCTGAATGATGAAAGTAACCGTGAAGGTATTCGTATTGTATTGGAATTAAAGAAAGATGTGCAGGAAGAAGTCATCTTAAATCAACTCTTCCGTTTGACTCCGTTGCAGACAAGCTTTGGAATCAATATGCTGGCTTTGGAGAACGGAAGACCAAAACAACTCTCTTTAAAAGAGATTTTGAATGATTATTTAAATCATCAGGTAGAAGTTATCGTTCGAAAAACAAAATTTGATTTAAAGAAGGCAAAAGACAGGGCGCATATTTTAGAAGGTTTGCGTATTGCGATGGATCATATTGATCAGGTCATTCATTTGATTCGTTCCAGTAAAAAAGATGAAGCCGGATTGATTCAGGATTTATGTGAAACCTTTGGATTATCTGAAATTCAGGCTAAGGCGATCTTAGCCATGCAGTTAAGAAGATTATCCGGTTTGGAAAGAGATAAGATTGAAAAAGAATATCAGGAAATCTTAATGACAATTGCGGATTTGGAAGATATTCTGGCTAATCATGATCGTGTATTACAGATTATTCGAGAAGATTTGACAGAAATCAATGAAAAATATGGTGATGATCGTAAAACGGAAATCAGTGATGCTTCATTTGATATGGAAGATGAAGATCTGATTCCAGTAGAAGACAGCATCATCATGTTGACAGAATCAGGCTATATCAAACGCCAACCGGTTGATACTTATCATACACAAAATCGTGGTGGACGTGGTATTAAGTCATTGACGTTAAATGAAGAAGATTCCATTGATACTTTGATTTCCATGTCAACACATGACTGGCTGTTGTTGTTTACGAATAAAGGACGCGTTTATCGTATGAAGGGATTTAATATTCCTATCGCATCCAGAACAGCTAAGGGACTTCCAATCATCAACCTTCTGACATTGGAAAAGGATGAAAAGGTAAAAGTGCTGCTTCCAATTCCTAAAGAACATGATCATATCAAAACTTTATTGTTTGTGACCAGAAACGGAATTGCCAAGCGAACCGCATTAAATGAATTTGACAATATCAATCGTAATGGAAAGATCGCAATCAGCTTAAAAGAAGAAGATGAACTTGCGTTTGTCAAGGCAACGACCGGTGATGATGAAGTAATGATTGCCGGATCCAATGGAAAAGCTGTACGCTTCAAAGAAGATCAAATTCGTATGATGGGAAGAAATGCAGCTGGTGTACTTGGATTTAATTGTGATGGCAGCTACGTTGTAGGTGTTTGTTTATCCAATGAAGGAAACACTGTATTATCAGTTTCTGAAAATGGATATGGTAAACGCAGTGATTTTGAAGAATATCGTTTGACTTCCCGTGGTAAAAAAGGTGTACGTACGATAAATATTACCGAGAAAACAGGAAATTTAGTCAGTGTAAAAGCTGTCAATGGGGATGAAGATGCGATGATCGTATCCAGTTCCGGTATCATGATTCGTATCTCACTGGCCAGTGTAGGTGTTTATGGACGTAATACGCAGGGGATTAAATTGATTCATCTGACAGAAGGTTCTAAAGTGACCAAGGTTACTTTAGTTGATCATGACGAGGACGAAGAAACACAGGAAGAATAAATCTGTAGATCCTTATTGTTTATCACAATAAGGGTCTTTTTTAAGGAGATCGTATGGAAAAGTTAAATATCAAAAATAGTATATTGATAGGATTTACTCTGTTTTCAATGTTTTTTGGAGCTGGAAATTTGATCTTTCCTCCCTTATTAGGAGCACAATCCGGTTCTTCGTTTTTACTTTCAATCCTTGGATTTTTATTAATGGCAGTTGTTGTTCCCAGCGTTACCGTTATTGTCGTTGCCAGGCATCAGGGATTAAAAAATCTAACAGATCAGATTCATCCTTATTTCACACTTTTGTTTGTGACACTAGTGTATTTATTGATCGGACCCTGTGTTGCGATTCCCAGAACCGCTTCGACTTCATTTGAAATGGCATTGACACCTTTGATTCAGGAAGACAATCGCATGTTATTTCAAATTGTATATTCCCTTCTTTTTTTCACATTGGCAGGACTTGTGGCGTTAAAGCCAAATAAATTAAAAAATTTATTAGGAAAATTTATGACACCCATCTTATTGATCTTAATATTGATTGTATTTTTAGGTGCTGTTTTTTTGCTTCCTGTTCATATTGGGAATCCTTATACAAGGTATGCATCCTCACCGGTACTATCCGGAATCGTGGATGGATATCAGACCATGGATATTTTGGCGGCATTAAATTTTGGAATTATTATCGCCATCAATATTCAAGATTTAGGAATTAAAAAACCAAAAAGAGTTGCGATTGAAATTATGAAGGCAGGACTGATTACCGGAATGTTATTGGCAATTGTTTATTGTGCTACCGGTTATATAGGAATGCATAGCTCCGGTATGTTTGATCAAGTGACAAATGGTGCACAGGTTTTAGTCTATTCTATAGAAAATAGCTTTGGATCATTTGCACAAATCTTAGTAGGCATGATTTTCTTTATTGCCTGCTTTAATGTCTGTACCGGATTATTATCCTGTTGTGCTCAATATTTTCAGGAACTTGTCCCAAAGATTTCCTATAAAAAATGGTTATTACTTTTTGTGATTTTCAGTTTTATCATTTCAAGTTTAGGTTTAGATTTTATTTTAAATATGTCGTTACCTATTTTATCCATCATGTGTCCGATTGCGATTTTAATTGTAGTCTTTGGAATCTTTAAAAAACCTAAGCAGATCAAAGAATAGGAATATCATATGATTATTCGCATTCTATAAAATTCTATTCGATTCAAACTTGCACTCTTATTGAAAGAATGATATAAAATATACTGAAAACAATGAAAAGGAAAAGTACATTTATTCTTTTCTTATAGAGACGATATGGCTGGTGAAAATATCGAGAAGATAAATGGAAAAGCCCCTTTGAGTGAAACAGGGAAAAAAGTATCTGTTTTCGGTACATACCGTTATCATGTCAAGAGATCTTATTTTTTTAAGATAAGAAGGGTGGCAACGCGAGACATCGTCCCTTTGTGGTACATGTCTCTTTTTTAATGGACAAAAGGAGGATATAGAAATGTTAGATATTAAATTTGTCCGAGAAAATCCGGATTTGGTCAAAGAGAATATGAAGAAAAAATTCCAGGATGCAAAGATTCCTTTGGTCAATGAAGTTTTACAGGAAGATAAAGAGCTTCGTCAGACTCAGCAGCATGCAGATGATCTGCGAGGGCAGAGAAAAACAATTTCCAAACAAATTGGAGCTTTGATGGGACAAGGTAAAAAAGAGGAAGCAGAAGAAGTAAAACAGAAAGTAGCTTCGATTGCTCAGGAATTGGAAGCCTTGGAAGAAAAGGAAGATAAATTAAGAGAATCTGTCAAACAGAAAATGATGATGATTCCTAATATGATCGATGAAAGTGTTCCTATTGGAAAAGATGATTCAGAAAATGTGGAATTAGAAAAATTTGGAGAACCCGTTGTACCAGATTTTGAAATTCCATATCATACAGAAATCATGGAACGTTTAAATGGAATTGATTTGGACAGTGCTCGTAAAGTTGCCGGAAATGGATTCTATTATTTAATGGGTGATGTAGCTCGTTTACACTCTGCCATACTTTCCTATGCACGTGATTTTATGATCAATAAAGGATTTACTTATTGTATTCCACCGTATATGATTCGTTCTGCCGTTGTTGATGGTGTTATGAGCTTTGCGGAAATGGAAGGCATGATGTATAAAATTGAAGGCGAAGATCTGTATTTGATTGGAACCAGCGAACATTCTATGATTGGAAAATTTATTGATACGATCTTAGATGAAAAAGATCTTCCTTATACTTATACTTCTTTCTCTCCATGCTTCAGAAAAGAAAAAGGAGCGCATGGTATCGAGGAACGTGGTGTCTATCGAATTCATCAATTTGAAAAACAGGAAATGATCGTTGTATGTAAGCCGGAAGAAAGTATGGAATGGTTTAAAAAACTTTACATGAATACAGTAGAATTCTTCCGTTCATTAGATGTACCGGTAAGAACATTGGAATGTTGCTCCGGTGATTTGGCGGATTTAAAATGTAAATCCGTGGATGTAGAGGCCTGGTCTCCTAGACAGAAAAAATACTTTGAAGTTGGTAGCTGTTCTAATTTGACAGACGCACAGGCAAGACGTCTTCGCATTCGTGTAAAAGATGAAAAAGGAAATAAATATTTTGCCCATACTTTAAACAATACTTGTGTGGCTCCACCGCGTATGTTGATCGCATTCCTGGAAAACAACCTGCAGGAAGATGGAAGTGTATTGATTCCAGAAGCATTACAGCCATATATGGGTGGTAAAAAGAAAATAGGATAACTTATAAAAGATAATTGTGAATTCATATGAATTTATGATTATCTTTTTTTTATAGTATGATATATGAAAAAGAAAGGAAATCATTATGATAGAGTTTAAATATGATACACAATTATTGATTGAAGGCAAAAATCTCGATGAGAATCAGATTCATGATTATTTTTTAGAGAATTTTAAAGGAGATTGTTTATTGGCAGTAGGTGATGATGAATTGATCAAAATACATTTTCATACCAATGATCCCTGGAAAGTATTGGAATACTGTGCCAGCTTAGGAGAAATTTATGATATTGTGATTGAAGATATGGATCGTCAATCAAGAGGATTAAAAGGATAAACTTGTTGAAAATGTAAATTCATATGATATAATGAGAAAGCTACTACAATGATGTCAAATGAATCAGGTCAGGTCGGGAACGAAGCAGCCTTAAGTTTGCTCCATCATGTGTAGTAGTTTTTTTATAGGAAGCTGCGAATATGTTAAATGATGAAAAATGGATGAAACAAGCAATTAAACAAGCTAAAATGGCTGCGGCAAAAGATGAAGTTCCTATTGGATGTGTTATTGTTAAAGACGATAAAATCATTGCTCGTGCTTACAATAAAAGAGAGATGAATCAACAATCCATTGCTCATGCAGAAATTTTGGCTATTCAGAAAGCATGTAAGAAATTAAATACATGGCGGTTGGAAGGATGTACGTTATATGTAACGTTAGAGCCTTGTCCGATGTGCGCTGGTGCTATTATACAATCTCGTATCGAACGTGTTGTCTATGGCGCCTACGATCCAAAGGGAGGTTGTGTTGGTTCTTGTACCAACTTATTTGAAACAAAAGGATTTAATCATTATCCAAGTTATACAAGTGGAATATTAGAGGAAGAGTGCTCAAGTCTTTTAAAGGAGTTTTTTAAACAGAAACGAAAGAAGGCTTGAGCCTTTATGCTATAATGAAGAGGTTAGAAAGTGAGGTCTGAATTTATGTATCAGGCATTATATAGAAAATATAGACCCCAGAGATTTGAGGATGTTGTTGGACAAAGACATATCATCCAAACATTAAAAAATGCAATTGATCAGAATCGTATAGGACATGCTTATTTATTTTGCGGACCTCGTGGAACCGGAAAAACAACGGTTGCCAAAATCTTTGCGAAAATGTTAAATTGCGAAAGTGAACATCATAAGCCATGTGAAAAATGTGTGAATTGTCAGATGGTTCAAAATGGAAATCATCCGGATATCATAGAAATCGATGCTGCATCCAACAATGGTGTAGATGAAGTTCGTAACTTGATCGAACGTGTAAAATATGCTCCAATGCAGGGAAAATATAAAGTATATATCATTGATGAGGTTCACATGATGACAACAGGTGCTTTTAATGCCCTTTTAAAAACCATTGAAGAACCTCCGGCCCATGTAGTATTTATTTTGGCAACAACAGAACCTAATAAAGTAATTCCAACCATCATTTCTCGTTGTCAAAGATTTGATTTTAATAAAGTATGCATGGAAGATCTGACAAAGCGAATAACAATCGTTTGTGAACAGGAGAATATACAAATTGATCAAGAAGCCATTCGTTTAATTGCACAATTAAGCGATGGAGGGATGCGTGATGCGTTATCTATATTAGATCAATGTGTCGCATTTTGCACTTCCAAGATTACAGTCAATGATGTTCGTCAGATTTATGGTGTTGTCACTTTAGATGAACTAGGTGATTTATTTTATGCACTATACAAAAGAAATATAGAATTTGTTGTTCAGAAGCTTCAAGAAGCAGAAGAAGCAGGAATGGATTTAAAACGATTAACACAAGATTTAATTTCATTATTAAAAGACAGTATCATTTTAGATTATGCCGCAAATACGGATTTAGTTTCGGATTCAAATAAAAGAATTATTCAAGAAAAGATATCTATGGCACCTTCTCCATTTAGAATCCGTGTCTTAGATGAATTGATGGATGTATATAGTAAATTTAATTATGCATCCAGTGTAATTGATTATTTAGAAACAGGTTTATTAAAATCAATTGCCGATTCATATGAAATATCTTTGAAAACAGAACCAGAAAAGAATAAAATCAATAAGAGTTTTGATTCTAAAATTACTATGAGTAATAGTAAAAACTCATATGAAACGGTATCTGAACAATCAGAAATAGAAGAAAAAAGTACGAAAAATAGCGATTTTGAGGCAATTTCGGAGAAAAATGAAATATCTGATGTTTCACGTGAAACATTGAAGGATGTGAGAAAAGAAGATCGTAAAATCATATTAAGCGATGAATATGTACTACAATTGCTTGTAGGTGCTCAGAAGACACAAAGACAAATAGATTCTTTGAAACTAAAGGATAATGATATGTATTTATCTGATTTAGACGCGGCTAAATACGCATCAACACTACGTAATGTGAATTTAGTGGCAAGTGGAAACACGTATATGATTGTTAGTGTAAAATCAGAAATTCAGGCAAAAGAGATCAATGCCATGCAGTTGGAAGAAGGATATGAAAACTATACAGAACAATTATTAGGAACACCTAAGGTAGTTTTCGCAGTTGATTCAGTGCAACATAATCGTGTAATTGATGAATTTAGGCAAAGAATGTTAACACATACCTTACCAGAAGCTGCTGAGGTAATCATTCAACCTAAACTTGAAAAAAGTGAAGTAAGGGAAGAAACGATTGAAGAAAAGATGAAAAACTATTTTCCAGGCATAACAATCATAGATGACTAATCATATGATTAAAAAAGGAAAATAAAAAAATGGAGGAATAGAATGTATCCAAAAAAATTTGAAAATCTGATTCTGGCATTTCAAAATCTACCAGGAGTAGGTCGAAAGACAGCTGAGAGATATGCCTTTGAAACATTAAATTGGGAACAGGAAAAAAGAGAAGAATTTGTAAATGCCTTACAAGTTTTAATCGAGGGTGTAGATACATGTAAGGTGTGTGGTAATCTCAGTGATGGAGATACATGTTCAATCTGTTCAGATCAAAATAGAAATCATACATTATTATGTGTTGTACAAAGCCCGAAAGACATATTGGCCATTGAATCTATTCAAGAATATAAGGGAGTTTACCATGTATTAAATGGAGTTATAAATACATCAAAAGGAATTCTTCCTGAAGATATAAATATTGATTCATTAGTTGATAGAATCCATAAAGATGAAATTAAAGAAGTTATTCTTGCTCTTGATCCAACAGTAGAGGGAGAAACTACATCGTTATATATTGAAAAGCTTATAGGAAAGGATGTTTTGGTCACACGATTGGCATATGGTATTCCTATGGGTGGTCATTTGGATTATACAGATAGTTTGACTCTTTTAAAGGCGTTTCAAGGAAGAAAATAGTATATTTAGGACATATCATATGATTAATTTATGAAAATTCCTACTGATATTGACTAAAAAACACCCATTCTTATTTTCATATGATATAAATTTCTTAAAATCATATTAAATTTCATATATTTTCATACGAAAAAATCAGAATATATGAACAATCATATATTCTATGAAATGATTAAAATTTCATTTTATCAAAATATATGAAAATCATATTAAAGAATAAAAAGTGTATGAAAAGAAATATGATTTTAATATTGTGAAAAAAATTAATCATATGAAAATATAATTATAAAAATTAAGAAGGATTTTCTATAAAATTATATTCATATGAATAATAATGACAAGAAAACTAATTCATATGATTTATGAATTAAAACGATAAAAGCTTAAAATAGAACTATGAAATATCATAGGAAGAAAATATGAAAAATCACAATGTAAAGATAATGTTAAAAAATTATATGAATATCCTATGATGTTGTGGAAATGAATGAAGAAATATGCTAAGATAGTAAAGCACAATAAGAATTTACTTAGGAAAATCATAGGAAAGGGGATCGTAATGGAAGATAAAAAGCCAATAGATGTCTTCTACGATATGGATATTGCGCAAATTTGTCAGCATTTTTCTAAATCAAGAAATACAGTTGATAAAGCAATTGCGAAATTAGTAAAAGATAATCCAGATAAAGACTGGAAATATAAAAATCCAGAAACACGACGGATCACGATCAAAGCAGAAGGTGTTGAACATCTTTCTAAGTATTTTCGTAAAGAAAAACATGAAATTTCTACAGTAGAAATGGAACTTCGATATGAAAATGAAAAGTTAAAAGCCATAATAGAAGAAAAAGAAAAAGCACAGGAAAAAATCGAAGAATTATATAAAGAACGTTTAGCGTTGGAAATAGAAAAAAACAAACAAACATTCTTATTGGAAAATCAGACAAAGGATGAGAAAATCCAAAAGCTTCAACATGAAAATGAAGTTCTTCGAGAAGAAGCTGAATCGGTTGAACAGATGCGGCAAAAGATCGAAGATTATAAAAAGAAAGAAGAAGAATATAATTCAAAATCCTTCTTCTATCGATTAACTCATAAATTTTAAGATTTATCAAAGGCTCTGGCAATCTTGCTGGGGCAATTTTTTATATATTGAAGATGTATTGGTTTTAAAATCTGATTAAAATATGAAATCCCATTATGTTCATATTTATATTCATATTCTAATTCATAATCAACATGATGATCATACTGGGTAATGTCGGCGCATAATGTTGCACGTTCCAAGTCTTTTTCATAACGTTTTGTGGTGAATGATACAATAGGGATTAATCCATGAAAAGGAATGTCATGTGTTTTTAACCAGGTTAGAATTTCTTCATCTTTTATATTTAGTAAGTCTTGGGTATTTACTTCTTTTTCGTACTCAAAATGAGTTATGGCATCTTTTCGAATTTTTAAGGTAAAAATATATCGATCATCAACAATTCGTATTCTTACAGCACCATTTTTTTGTTTTACTTTTCTGTCTAATGTATCGTAATAAATATTAGTTTGTATCTTATATTTATTTAAATCATATGATTTTATGATGAAATTCATATCCTCTTCTTTAATTAAAATCTTTAATTCTCTTTCTATAGGTTCTTTCATAAAGTAATCTCCTTTTAAAATATGGTACAATAGAAAACAATGAAAGGAAAGATGATTATGCGTTTTGCGACAATTGTTAGAACGGATGAATATTCAAAATCTATTTCAAGATATGTAATACAAAAGTGTAGTGAGTTTGGATGGGATTATGATACAAAAAATCCTGAATTGATCATATCGATTGGTGGTGATGGTACACTTCTACGTGGTATTCATACTTATCTCTCTATTTTAGATCACATCAGTTTTGTTGGTATCCATACTGGGACACTCGGATTTTTTACGGATTATACACAGGAAGAGATTGATCTTTTTTTAGATGATATTTTCCATAAAGTCCCCAGTTATGAAGAAATGCCTTTACTGGAAATGAAAACTTCTAGAAATTTTGATTCCATTTACGCGTTAAATGAAATACGTATCGAATCTGTATCCAAGACATTGTCGCTGGACGTGTATATAGATGGCGAATTCTTTGAACATTGTACAGGATCTGGAATCTGTATCAGCACACAGGCAGGTTCCACAGCCATAAACAGAGCCTTACAGGGGGCCGTTATTGATGACGGCTTACGTATTCTACAATTGTGTGAAATCATGCCGATTGCACATAAGAATCACCATTCGCTTCATAATCCCTATATTATGCGATCCGATCGACAAATCATGGTTCGAGGAAAATCATTATCTTTGGCCAGAGCGTGTTTTGACCATTTAGATCAATCGTTAGAAGAAGTGGAAGAACTTTATATTAAAACTTCTGAAAAAAAAGTGCGTTTTGCACGATATAGAAATTATTCGTACTTAAAACGCCTTAAAAATTTATATTAATACTAATGTGCTTTTTTGAAGGTCTTGATCAGAGATCTTCTTTTTAATTTGCTTACTTTTTTGGGTCTTTTCTTACCAACAACCCAAACTTTTTTAGAAACCGGAGATATATTCATTACGATCGCAAAGGCAATAAAGTAAGATAAGATACTACTTCCTCCATAAGAAATCATCGGTAGTGTAATACCGGTGATGGGAACAAGTCCAACAATCATTCCCAAATTTTGAAATTGTTGATATACCAGCATGGCGATGACACCGATTACGACAAATCGATCCATTCGATCTTTCGTGTTGTATGCGATTTTAAAGAGTACGATATCAAACACAAAACAAATCACGAGAATGAATGTAGTTCCTAATAAACCAAAACACTGTCCTACTGCCGCAAAAATGAAATCGGTATGTGCTTCCGGAATCGCAATAATATCCGCTTGTAATCCATGCCCGCTTAAACCGGCGCTTCCTAAAGATAATAATGCGGTATAGAGCTGATTGGAGCTTCCTTGTATATTTCCTTCTGGATCCAACCAGGCATCAATTCGAGCTAATCGATAATTTGAAAGAAGAGCTTCTAATAAATCTCTTTGAAAAAAATAAAGAAAGAAAAATCCGGCTACTGCACATAGAATAAGAATGCCGATGATCCATACATACTGTTTACGAATTCCTGAACATAAAAGTAGAATCAAGGTGTTTAGTAAAATGATGATCATAACACCGGTATCCGGCTGCAGAAAAATAAGAATCAGAGGTGGTAAGAGAACTTTTCCAATTTTTATTAAAAGTTCTAAGTCATCCTTATTTGTCGGATTTGGATGTTCCTCCTGATGTGTTGCGATGATTTTGGAAATCATCACGATCAGTACGATCTTTATAAATTCACTTGGCTGAAAGCTGGCAAAGGGCAAAGAAAACCAGGAAACCGCACCATTTATTTCATTCGCAAAAGGAAGATAAATACTTCCGGAACTGACAAGGATCAAAAGTCGTGAAATTAATAAATAGACTAAGCAGGCCATCAAAAAGTTATAAGCTTTTTTCATTAGAGGATAGATGGCTTTATTTTGCATAGAACAAAGAAAAAACATAGCGGTAAATCCAATGATATACCAAATGATCTGACGGAACATGTATCCATATCCGGAACCATCACTGATCAGATTGAACGCATTGTATAACGCAAAAAAACTTGTAAGTCCTAATAGGATTAACATGATCAGAAAACCTGTATCAATGCGAAATGTATGTTTTCCCAAAGTAATGGTTTGTTTCATCGCACAGCCCCCTTATCTGATTTGTATTAGTATATCATAGTTATGAATAAAACAAGGTCATAATTCAACGTAAAGTATTGTATTATAGTATTCATAATTAGTGTAAACCATGACTAAACCATTAGACGAGAAAATTAAACTGATAGTCGGTTGAGTAAAAAATATGGGAAGTGATAGGATGCAGGTGAACAATCAAAGGAGCAAGGATACAATGAAAAAAAACTTTTGGCACGATGATTGCGACTTTACGCAAAGAGAAAAAGTTGACACAGGCGGAAGTAGCTGAAATGATGGGTGTAACCGATAAGGCTGTATCAAAATGGGAAAGAGATTTATCTTTTCCCGATATTAATACCCTTCCAAAATTAGCGGAGTTATTTGATGTGACAGTCGATGAACTGATGCAGGTAAAAGTGGATACGAAAAAAGAAGAAAATACAAAAATTACCGAAACAATCAACCTGGTCTGTAAAGGAATCGCCATGGCTATGGGAATAGCAGTCGTTGTCTTATCATTGTTAGAAGAATTGGAAACAGAAAATGCCCTTCGCATGTTGGGAATAGGATTAGCATGTTTGGCAATCTCACAGTTTTCTTTAAACAAAGAATAGAAATATAAGGATGTCTGGCTGGTCAATTCTTTAAAAAGCTTAGATGTCCTTATTTATTTCTTTTCAATACTAAAATATTGTAAAGAAATAACGCAAAAAGTAATATGTATAATAAAACTATGAAGATGGCTTCAAGATTTAAATGTATGACTTGTTTAAACATATAGTAAAATTCATTCTTTTCAAGTCCGGGACAGAGATAATCTCTTTGAAGGGAAAATAAAAATGCCCATATTGGAGAAACGATGGAAAGAATAAACTGCAAAAAACCAGTAAGCTTATTTCTTTTAAAAAAGATCACGATACTAAATAAGAGACTCACAAAAAAATCCCCAGTAGAATAAACCATATATGAAAAAATCAAGTCTTGGATACATAAAATCACCTGTTATATTTATATTATACCAAAGAAGTAGGATATATGCTTATCGTTTATGATCAGGTAAAAACCGATTGATTGATTCGTTGAATTTTTGATTACTCTAAAGAAAGGTGCTGTAGATCTATAAGCAGAGTTTATAACGCAGAAAAATTTAAAACTGAACTAAAAATTGTTATAATAGGTGCATGGCAGAAAAAAAATATACACCGATGATGCAGCATTATATAAAACTAAAAGAAGAAAATCCGGAACCCATTCTATTTTATCGTTTGGGTGATTTCTATGAGATGTTCTTTGAAGATGCCAAATTGGCCAGTCAGGAACTTGATTTAGTTTTAACAGGAAGAAGTGCAGGGGTTGAAGAAAAAGTGCCCATGTGCGGTATTCCCTATCATGCGGCGAATTCTTATATACAAAGATTGATCAAAAAAGGATATAAAGTAGCTATTTGTGAACAGCTTTCCGATCCAGCTACATCGAAGGGTTTAGTAGATCGCGGAATTATCAAGATCATTACACCGGGAACTTATATGGATGAAAATCAGGATGCAAAGGCTTCTAACTATATGGCCAGTGTAACGGTATCCAGCTTTGAAATCGTTATATTGTATGCAGAACTGAGCACCGGTGAATTAAAATATCAAACCTTAGAGCGATCTTTGGTTTCTTTACAAAAAGCATTATTAGAACAGGAAGTCTGCGAAGTCATCTGTCCTTTGCATTTGGATAAACGCTGGAAACAGGCATTGGAAGAAATGGGGACTTGCACGATTTCTTATCAGAAAAAAACAGAGATAGATCCTAAAGATCTTGTCTTGCTTTCAGAGGATGCTTCGGATGTCCTAAAAATGACATTGGCACAGTTGATGGGCTATTTAAAAGAAACACAGAAGCAGCATATCGATCATTTTTTACCTGCAATCTGCATGAATAAAGAAGCTAATTTGATCATGGATTATGAAACCAAAAATCATTTGGAGCTTGTAAACAGTCAATCTTCCAACGATAAAGGATGCAGCTTATGGGATTTCATGGATCGATGTCAAAGTGCGATGGGTTCTCGTCTTTTAAAGCGATGGATTGAAATGCCTTTGTTGGATGTAAATCAGATCAATCAAAGGCAACAGGCGGTATCAAAATTGATCCAGGATTTCATGCTCAGAGAAAATCTCAAAGAGCATTTAATGTATGTATATGATATGGAAAGATTGGCTTCTCGTATGGCTTATGGAAATGCCAGCCCGCGCGATGTACTGCAGCTGGTAGCTACTCTGGAGCATGCCAAGCCCATCTTAGAACTTGCTTTGGCTTTGGAGAGTTATCCGGAATTTATGAATACACCTTCCTGTCAGGATCTGTATCAGTTGATTCAAGGTGCAATCGTACCAGATCCTCCTTTAACAATGAAAGATGGCGGTGTTTTTCAACAAGGCTACAGTCAAGAATTGGATGAACTCCGTGAAATCAGTGAAAAAGGTAAGAATTTTATCTTGGAACTGGAAGCCAGAGAACGTGAAAGAACTGGTGTTAAATCTTTAAAAATCGGATATAACCGTGTTTTTGGGTACTATATCGAAGTCAGAAACGGAAATTTAAGTGCCATCAAAGAAGAATTTGGCTATCATGCCAAACAAACATTGGCCAATGCGACGCGTTTTGTGACACAGGAACTTAAGGAAAGAGAAGAACAAATTCTTCATGCGCAGGAAAAAAAAGTTAAGCTGGAACAAACATTATTTAAAGAACTGTTGGATACGATCAAAGTTCGTCTTTTTGATCTGCATGCCTTGGCAAGCACCTTATCTACTATTGATGTTTTAGTTTCCTTGGCAATCCTGGCCTCTGAAAAAGGCTATGTTTGTCCGTCTTTTCATACAGATCAAAGCGTATGTATCATAGAAGGAAAGCATCCGATATTAGATGCCCGTATGAAAAAGAAAAAATATGTATCCAATGACTGGATCATGAAAGATGAAGAATCGGTACAGTTGATTACCGGACCCAATATGGGTGGTAAGTCTACGTATATGCGTCAAAATGCTTTGTTGGTGGTTATGGCACAAATGGGAAGTTTTATACCTGCCAAAAAGGCCGAGTTGCCGATCTTTGATCGAATTTTTACACGTATTGGTGCCAGTGACGATATCTTGACCGGAAAATCGACATTTATGGTCGAAATGATGGAAGCAAATGTGGCATTGCGATATGCGACAAAGCGATCTTTGATCTTGTTTGATGAAATTGGCCGAGGAACGGCCACTTATGATGGTATGGCTTTAGCACAGGCAATGTTGGAATATATCAATGAAGCCATTCAGGCAAAGACTTTATTTTCGACACATTATCATGAGTTAACACAGTTGGATCAACAACATCCGGGAATAACGAATGTACATGTAGATGTAAAAGAACAAAAAGGAGAGATTGAATTCCGCTATCGAGTGGTTGAAGGAAAAGCCGATAAATCGTATGGTATCAATGTTGCACGATTGGCGCATTTGCCAAAAGTAGTGTTGGATCGTGCCAATCAGCTTTTACGGGATTTTGAAAGCCAGGGTGTATCACAGGATTATCAGCCCAGTCTTTTTGTCATGGATCAGGTAGAACCAAAAAAATCAGAGATTATGGAGCGACTGCAAAATCTGGATGTTGATTCTATGACACCAAGAGATGCCCAGGATTTCTTATACGAACTGAAAAAACTGGCAGATGCCATTGAAGAATAAAAGGAGGACAAATGTCCAAAATTCAAGTATTAAGTGAACATTTAACGAATATGATCGCAGCCGGTGAAGTTGTAGAACGTCCGGCAGGCATTGTCAAAGAATGTGTGGAAAACAGTATTGATGCCGGTGCCAAAGTTATTGATATCGAGGCGTTTCAAGGCGGTATTGAAAAGCTGATCATTACTGATGATGGAAGCGGTATGGACTATGAAGATGCCCAAATGGCTTTTATGCGCCATGCGACCAGTAAGCTGCAGCAGGAAGAAGATCTATTCAATATCCATACTATGGGCTTTCGTGGAGAAGCATTGCCAAGTATCGCTTCTGTTGCCAAAGTAGAACTGCAGACCAATGATGGAAATCAGGGAACTTTGATTCGATATCACTATGGGGAGCTTGTCACAAAAGAGAAGTGCAGCTGTCCATTAGGAACAAGAATTGAAATCAGTTCGTTGTTTTTAAAGACACCGGCTCGATTTAAACATCTAAAAAGTATATCGTATGAATTTAGTATCATTGCCGATCTGGTCAATAAAATGGCTTTGTCTCATCCGAAAATTCGCTTTACTTTATCGCATGATGGACGTATCGTGTTTCAAACTTCCGGAAATGGAAATTTACAGGAAATCCTTTATCAGATGTATGGAAAAGAAGTGGCATCCAACGCGATTCCTTTTGAACAAAAAAGCGATGATTTTCAGATTTCAGGCTATGCCGTACAGCCAAAGATCAACCGGGCTACAAAATATTTTATGTTTATTACGATGAATACACGTCTAATTCGTAGTATTCCGATTCAAAAAGCAATTTTAGATGCCTATTCCCATTATATGCCTTCCAATCGATTCCCCATCGTAATTTTGGATATCAAGACTGATGCACAGTTGGTGGATGTCAATGTTCATCCGAACAAATGGGAAATTCGTTTATCAAAACAGAGTGAATTGTTGGAATTGATCAAGAAAACATTGATGGAAGCCATCTCTTCTTCTTTACGGACTGTCAAAGTACAGCCAAAATCGACACCGGTCTTTGAACAACAACAGATCTCCTTTCCATATCCGGTAAGAAAAGAAGAAAAACAAGTTATTGAACAACCTAAAATACAACCGAAGATCAAAGAAGATCCTATCACAAAGGCTTTTGATACCTATCAAAAACCTATTGAAAACAAGGTGCAGGAACAAGAAGAAGTCTATGTGGCACCGATCGAAAAAGAAGAAAAGGAGACGACAGTCGGCTATGATTTCTTTTGTCATCTTCGAGTCATAGGGCAATTAAAAGAATCTTATATTTTATGTGAAAATGAAGAGGGTTTGGTCATTATCGATCAACATGCAGCACAAGAGCGATATCACTATGAACAGCTTGTTGAAAAACTCAGTCAGCCGACCACGCAGACACAGCCTCTTATGGTTCCGATACAGCTTCATGTTTCCAGTAACCTGGTAGCACAGGTGGAAAAGATCAATGAACAAGTCAGCTTTTTTGGGCTTTTTTTTGATGTTTTCGGAACGGATCAATTACTGGTTCGTGAGATTCCTTTATGGTTTCAGGATGTACATCAGGAAGATTTCTTTTATGATCTGTTAGATTATTTTGCGCAAAATCAGGAAGTAGATATGGAAATGCTTCGTAAGCATGTAATTGCGACTATGGCCTGTCATTCTTCGATTCGTTTTCATAGAGCTTTAAATCAATCTGAAATGGAACAAGTAATCCTTGATCTGAAAAAATGTAAACAGCCGTATCATTGCCCGCATGGCAGACCTACGGTCATCACCATGAGTGATAAAGATCTTAGAAAGGAATTTGAACGTGGATAAAGTTTTGGTTATTGTCGGACCTACAGGTATTGGTAAGACTTCACTTTCCATTCAACTTGCCAAAGCATTTCATGGGGAGATCATATCCGGTGATTCCATGCAGGTATATGATCAAATGGATATTGGTACCGCAAAGATCACAAAAGAAGAAATGGAAGGAATTCCCCATTATCTGGTGGGCATACAAGCTTATGATAAGCCTTACAATGTTAAGATCTTTCAGGAAAAGGCAAGGGAATCCATTCAAAAGATTCTTCAAAAAAAGAAGCTTCCGATCTTATGTGGAGGTACCGGTCTATATTTGAAGGCCGCCTTATATGATTATGTCTTTGAAGAAGAAACCTTTGATGAAGCTTATACGAAATATTTGGAAACACTTAACAATGATCAACTCTATGATTTGTTGAAGAGTAAAGATCCTTTATCCTGTGAAAAGATTCACCCGAACAATCGAAAAAGAGTGATTCGTGCTTTACAGATCGTCCATGAAGGTCCATCTAAAAGTCAAAGAGAAGCGCTTCAGGAACATAAACCTTTGTACGATATTTATTTTTTAGGCTTAGATATGGATAGAAGTTTATTATATGAAAGAATCAATCAACGCGTAGAAACCATGTTTGAGCAGGGGCTTGTACAAGAAGCGACAAGATTGTTTCAAGATCCAAAAACATGGAATTATACCAGCTTCCAGGGAATTGGTTATAAAGAATTTAAACCTTATTTTGTAGGAACGGAAACGTTGGATGGAGTCAAAGAAAATATCAAAAAGCACTCCAGACAATATGCCAAAAGACAATATACATGGTTCAAGCACCAAATGCCGGTGCATTGGTTTGATAAAGAGGATCCACAAATAATGACAAAAATCAGGGAATGGTATGATGGAAAATAAAAGAACAGAAGGACTTCTTGGAAAAGAAGCGGTCAATAGATTGGCAAAGAAAACCGTAATGGTCGTAGGATGTGGTGGTGTTGGTTCATTTTGTGTAGAAGCACTGGCAAGAACAGGTGTAGGAAATTTGATTCTGATCGATGCCGATGTTTTTGAACTCAGCAATTTAAATCGTCAGCTGCCGGCCACATTGGAAACGCTGGGAAAATATAAAGTCGATGTTTTAAAAGAGCGTATTCAAACGATTAATCCGGAATGTTGTGTAAAAACATATGCCTTCTTTTATGATTCGACAAAAGATGAAGAATTATTTTCAGAGTCGATAGATTTTGTGATTGACTGTATTGATTCCATTTCCAGTAAGCAGGATCTCTATAAAGCTTGTCTTCAAAGAAATATACCGTTTCTTTCCAGTATGGGGATGGCCCGAAAGAAAGATCCTACAGCGTTAAAAATCATGGACATTGAAAAAACATCGTATGATCCGATGGCCAAACGATTACGGATTTGGAAGCGCAAAAATAAGATACGAGATAAAATATGGGTGGTATCGAGTGTAGAAGCACCGGTTAAACAAGAACCGGATCAACCGCTTTACTCTATGATCTTTGTGCCGGCTACGGCTGGCTTGTTGTTGGCAAATGAATGTATTCAAAGACTTTTAAAGAAAGAAGGATAAGTTTATGAAGGATGTATTTATCATCAATCCCTATTCCGGAAAAAAAGAACAGTATGCTTTGATGCAGCAAATCAAAGAGAATTTTCAAGGGAAACGAATTATCATTGAAAAAACAAAAAATCCGGGACATGCACAGTTTATTGCGCAAAAATATGCCTTAAAGACAGAAGAAGAGGTTCACCTTTTTGTTTGCGGAGGCGATGGTACGCTTCATGAAGTGGTCAATGGAATGGCCGGCGCCAAGCATGTATATCTATCGGTATTGCCTACCGGAACAGGAAATGATTTTATTAAGAGTTTTCCGGCTCTTACTGCGCAAGATTTTTTAAATCTTTCTGAATATGAAAATCCGGTAGAAATGGAATGCGATCTATTAAAGGTAAATGGGGAGTATGTATTAAATACAGCTTCGATCGGCTTTGATGTTCATGTAGCTGATTATGCGAACAAATATAAAAAGTATATTCCGGCCGGAGGAATCATTCCTTATTATATGGGAATGTTGGCAAGTCTTAGAAAGCCATTAGGTCATACATATCGCATACAGATTGATGAAGATCATCTGCCGGAAGAAAAATATACTTTTCTTGTCTTTGCCAACGGGCAATATTATGGTGGTGGATACAGACCCTGTCCGAATGCTTTGTTAAATGATGGCATGATGGATATTTGTTTGATCAAAGATGTTAAGAGAACACAAATCGTATCGATGGCCAAGTTGTATGAAAAAGGAGAACATGTGCAATATCCAGAATTGGCAATGGTAAGCCAAGGTACAACTTGTCATGTAGATACTGAGAACAAAGAAATACTGATGAATCTGGATGGAGAAGTCAGAGCAGTAAAGAATCCTACAATTGAAATTGTATCTAAAGCTGTAAAATTATTATTACCTAATATTGAATAGAAAAGCTTTTAAGCTATTGAAATGTTTTAAATAAAATATTAATACGTTAAACATTAACATATAAATAAAGAAAGAAAGAGATTTTTATGAACTTATTGATTGCGATACTCTTTATTGTTGTAGGATTTATATTTCTTGTCAAAGGAGCCGATTTATTTGTAGAAAGTGCTTCTTCCGTTGCGAAAAAGTTGGGTGTATCTAGTTTAATTATTGGACTTACGATTGTAGCCTTTGGTACATCTATGCCAGAACTTGCGGTTAGTGTTACTGCAGCTCTTCAAGGTGCAAATGAAATTGCCGTAGGAAATGTAGTAGGTTCTAATATTATTAATTTATTAATTGTAGCCGGTGGCAGTGCTTGTATTTATCCAATTGTAGTCAATAAGACCATCTTAAATAGGGACTGGCCAATATCTATCATTGCGGCCGTCTTATTGACAATTATGTTAATAGATCAAAAGGTTTCTATTCTGGAAGGCGCTATTTTATTAGTATGTTTTGTGACTATGCTGGTTGTACAAATTAAACAGACAAAAAAATCAGAAGACATTCAGGCGGACACCAATGACTCTTTTAAAAAATTATTCTTGTTTTTAATTATAGGTATCGCCGGCATTGTGATTGGTGGACAACTTGTGGTAGACGGAGCAACAAGTCTTGCCCGTATTATGGGACTAAGTGAAACTTTGATTGGACTTACAATTGTAGCCTTCGGTACTTCTTTACCTGAACTTGTGACTTCATTGGTTGCAGCTAAAAAAGGAGAAAATGAAATTGCCATGGGAAATGTAATAGGCTCCAACCTATTTAACATTTTCTGTATTCTTGGTGTTTCTGCCGTGTTACATCCAATTGCAGTAGAAGCCACAGCTATTATTGATGCCTTAATCTTAGTTCTAGTCTCTATTGTATTCTGGCTTTTATGTAGGATACATAAATTTGATCGAAAGATTGGTGCATTTATGTTGATTACTTATTTTTCCTATATGATTTATATCATTATACGATAAGTTTTAAAATTATGTAGATAAATAAAGTGGATAAATATCTTACCTAAGGATATTTATCCTTTTTTATATACGAATTGTACTATAACGAATTTGTATTTATGCTTTTTCCATGCAAGAAGAAATAAAACAGTCTAAAATAAAGAAGAAAAGCAGGGAGGATTTAAGCATGAACGATAGAAAATGGAAAGACCAAAAAGAATTTCAAGCTTATTTTGATCAATTACATCCAGTAGATATAGCAAGTGAACTAGAAGATTGGCCAGATGAGCAAATCGATGCAATGTGTTCCTACTTAAATGATGAAGATTTGGCCAGTGTTCTTGATCAAAGTGATGACGATGAACGAATGGAAGTCGTGAAGCATGTTCATGATGATCGACTGCTTTCCTTGTTTCAATGGATGCCTAAAGATGAAATTGTTGATTTAATGGGAAATTTACCTATGGATCGAAAAAAACGCCTTTTGAATCGCATGAAACATGATGAACAAACCATCATTCGACAATTGTTACAATATCCAGAAGAATCTGCAGGTGGTATTATGACTACCGATTATATAGCTCTTCGGCTGGATTTAAAGATTTCAGATGCGTTACAGACAATTCGTGATATTGGTCCTAAAACAGAAGTTATTGAAACTCTTTATGTAATCAATGCCAAGCGAGAACTGATAGGTACTGTAGATTTACGAAAGCTATTGGCAGCTAATAAAGAGGCATATATATCAAGTATTATGGAAGCAGATGCGATTTATGTATATCCAGAAATGGATCAGGAAGAAGTCGCAAAACTGGTTGCCAAATATGACTTAAAGGCGATACCTGTTGTGAACGCTAATAAAGCTATCTTAGGAATTATCACTGTTGATGATATTATTGATGTTATTATCGATGAATATGATGAAGACTTACTGCAGATGGCAGGTGTTAGTAAAGAAGAAAGCATTGATACTACACTTTTAGAATCGATTCAAATGCGCTTGCCATGGTTATTGATAAATTTAGCAACTGCATTCTTAGCTTCATTTATTGTTAAAATATTTCAAACAACCATTGAACAAGTTGTGGCCTTATCAGCCGTAATGACCATTGTTTCAGGGATGGGTGGAAATGCCGGAACACAGACAATGTCCATTTTGGTACGTGATTTATCCCATGGTGATATTAAAGCAAAACGAGTGTGGCAGGTACTTTTTAAAGAAATTGCATTGGGTATAATTGATGGCAGTTCGACCGGTCTTGTGACAGCGATTATTGTATATGTGATGTACCATAATGTATTCTTATCTTTAATTGTATTTTTAGCTATGATTGGTAATTTAGTTGTAGCTGGTATTTTTGGATTATTGATTCCCGTAACCATTTCAAAACTTCATGCCGATCCAGCCATTGCCTCCTCTATTTTTCTTACAACTGCAACGGATGTTTTGGGATTTTTTATCTTCTTAGGATTGGCCACACTCTTCTTGTCACATTTAATGTAGATCGTTCTATTTCAATAATCTTTGTATAGATTAGGCAGAATTAAAAATAATTTAAATCATATTTTTAGTTCTAATAAACAAGTCTATTTTATATCTGTCTTGATCCCATTTTTTTCAGTATGATAAAGTGCATAAAAACGATGTAAAATGTTATGCACGATTTTACTTTTAAAAAGTATTTATTAAAGAAAATAATTATTTATCATCATTAAATATTAAATTTATGATGATTTAACAGATTATAGATAGGGGCTGCGGACAAATTCTTGGACTATTATAATAAATCCAA
>CABOGK010000018.1:36570-51857 GCA_902399855.1 Erysipelotrichaceae bacterium | reverse complement strand
TTCATGTTGAATCATCAACTTTTTAGTTGAATTTAGCGTAAAAAATAAAAATTTTTTCAAAAAAAGTCTGAACTTTGAATTTTTATACGTATATAAAATACAGAAGATCTTCAAAAAGCATAAAACAAAGGAGATGAAGTGTGAACAAAGACAATATTACAAAGAAATTATTTGAAGATAAAGAAGTATTCGCAAGCTTTATCAATGGTGTGATCTATCAGGGAAGAAAGAGTCGAAGTCACTCATGAACTTGGCAGTTATAAAAGAAGAATGATCAATCAAGGAAGAGGCGAATTAGGAAGTAAAAGAGAAAATTTGTGCATTAGGCTACATAGAACAACAAATACAGGAAATTTATGATTTGTGAGTAGAATGAAACTATATCCATAGTTATCTTATAGACATGAATAATGTCTGTTTTAAAGATAGACTACTCCTAGGAAACGATCTTTGATATAATGACATCGCACGGAGAAACAGAATGAATCAAATAACATTTAAAGAAGCTTGTATGAATCATGGGATTTCTATAGAAGACAAGCAAATTGAACAATTAAAGCGATATATGGAACTTTTATTGGAATGGAACGAGAAGATGAATCTGACGGCCATTACCGATCCGGAAGAAATTTGGGAAAAGCACTTTTTAGATTCAATTCTTCCTTTTAAGGATCTTTCTATTTCCAGTTTTTGTGATGTCGGAAGTGGGGCAGGATTTCCATGCCTGCCGGTGAAGATCGTATTTCCGCAAATACAATGTACGATGATCGAACCGTTACAAAAAAGATGCCGCTTTTTGGAACATGTGATCCAGGAATTAGACTTAAAAGAAATCGAAGTCTTAAATCTGCGGGCCGAGGATGTTGCCAAAAATCATCGTGAAGTTTTTGACTGCATCAGTGCCAGAGCAGTGGCTCGGTTGAATATCTTATTGGAGCTTTGCACTCCTTTATGTAAAGTAAACGGACGATTGGTCTTCTTGAAAGGGAAAAGTGGACTGGAAGAGCTAGAAGAGGCAAAAAAAGCCATGGAAGTATTAGGGCTTCAATTTGATCGAAGTGAAACACTTCAGATTGAAGATGCGCAACATATCAATTTATATTTCACAAAAAAGAAAAAGACTTCTTTAAAATATCCGAGAAATTATGGACAAATCAAAAAGAAGCCTTTAGGAGGGTAGTATGTCAAAAGTAATTGCGATTTCTAACCAAAAAGGTGGTGTTGGGAAAACGACGACCGCTATCAATTTAAGCAGTGGATTGTCCTATATGGGCAAAAAAGTTCTTTTAATTGACTTTGATGCGCAGGGAAATGCTTCGCAGGGACTTTTGGCTATTACCAAAAGAGGACAGCCAAGCATCTACAATGTGCTTTTAGAAGATATGGATCCAGAACAAGTCATCGTACATAAACAAGAACCAGCTATTGATATTTTACCGGCCAATATAACATTGGCCGGAGCGGATCTGGAACTGGATAAGATCGGCAATGGAAAAGAACAGATTTTAAAAAAACGGTTGGCTTCTATAAAAGATCAATATGACTATATCATTATTGATTGTCCACCCAGCCTGGGAATCTTAAATACCAATGCCTTAACGGCGGCAGACAGCGTATTGATACCGGTTCAGTGTGAATATTATGCATTGGAAGGTGTGACACAGCTTTTATTGACAATCCGTTTGGTTCAGCAACTTTACAATCCAGATCTTAGAATTGAAGGAATCTTAATGACTATGTTTGATATCCGTACAAAACTAAGCGTTGAAGTCTCACAGGATGTACGGCAAAATTTCGGCAAGCAGGTTTATCAGACCAGTATTCCAAGAAATATCAAATTATCTGAAGCACCTTCACGCGGCATGTCCATTTTTGAATATGATGTGACCAGTGCAGGGGCTAAGGCGTATGGAGAACTGACAAAAGAATTAGTAAAACGTAACGAGAGGGGGTAGTGCTTATGGATAATAACCGTTTGGGAAAGGGTTTGAATCAGCTTTTCGGACAGGACATTTCAAAAGTGCTGGATGAGATTCAAAATGGTGAAGTACATACTGAATCACAGGAACAGACAAAAATCGATGTCGATCAGATTCGACCTAATCCTTATCAGCCTCGAAAAGTATTTAATGATGAAGCCTTACAGGAGCTGAGTCAAAGTATTGCACAACATGGGGTGTTTACACCGATCCTGGTAAAAAAGAGCATTCAGGGCTATGATCTGATTGCCGGCGAACGAAGGCTTCGTGCCAGCAAATTAGCAGGATTAAAAGAAATACCGGCAATTGTTGTTAACTTTAGCGATCAGGAAATGATGGAGATCGCCTTGTTGGAGAATATCCAGCGTGAAGATCTAAACGTCATCGAAGAAGCGAAGGCGTATGAACAACTTATGCATCGACTGCACTATACGCAGGAACAGCTTGCCAATCGGGTTGGAAAATCTCGAGAACATATCACAAACACGCTTCGTTTGTTGAAGTTGCCGGAAGATGTACAAGATTTGGTTGTACAAAAGAAATTGACAATGGGGCATGTTCGCGCTTTATTGGGATTAAAGAATGAACTGGATATGCGTAAAGTGGCCAAGCAGGCAATCGAACAGGGCTTATCGGTTCGTAAAGTAGAACAAATCGTAAAAGATAAGACTTCTAAAAAGGTCACGGAACCAAAACCGGAAGAAGATCCGTATGTTAGAGATGCGAAAAATAAGCTGGAAGAGTATTTTCAAACATCGGTAACGATTTCAGCGCATTCTGTTTTGATTCATTATGAAGATAAGGAAGATTTAACTCGACTTTTAGAGCTTTTGCATCTGATTGAGGAAGAGTAATCTTCCTTTTTTTTGGTTGGCAAGAAGGTAAAGGAAGCTTAATATAATTTGTCAAAGCTTATCTTTTTGCGTATAATAGAATGCATTCATGGGGTCTATACAAAGAAAAGCGCCAGGACTGTAATTTTACAGTTGACGAGGACCAGGTTTTTCGAAAGATTCGGCGGGTGACCTGGAGGCTGGATACGGCCTGAAACAATGGACAAAAACAGTCTGTGAAGATTGAACAAATCCATTCGGTATCCTCCATGAAGTGAATAGAAAATGGAGGATTTTTTTCATGTGCGGAATTACAGGTTTCGTGGGTAAAGGGGAAGCTTTACCATTTTTAATGCAGGGTTTAAATAAACTCGAATACCGGGGATATGATTCAGCCGGTGTGACTTTAGTAGATGATAATGGATTATATACCTTTAAAAGTAAAGGGCGTTTGTGTCATCTGGAAGACTTGTTGAAGGGAAAGTCACATCCACAGAAAACTGGGATTGGTCATACACGCTGGGCTACGCATGGCATTCCCAGTAATCTTAATTCACATCCACATACGAATGCGAAAAATACGATTTCCATCGTACATAATGGTATCATTGAAAACTATCAAGCCATCAAAAAAGAGTTGATTCGACAGGGATATCCTTTTGTATCACAAACGGATAGTGAAGTTATCGTGCATTTGATCGACTACTATGATCGAGGAAATCTATTTGAGGCGCTACAAAAGGCAGTGCGCTATTTAGAAGGCAGCTTTGCCTTGTGTGTGGTGTCTGTACAAGACCCTGATACGATATATGTTGCCAAAAAGGAAAGTCCTATGATCATCGGACATTGTGCATCCGGTAGTTTTTGTGCCAGTGATATACCGGCCGTTTTAGAATACACCAAAGATATTCTGAGTTTAGAGGATGGACAAATTGCGGTATTAAAGGCCGATGAAATTCAAGTTTATGATTTTCAGGGAGAACTTCAGAAACAAAAATGGATGCACATTCCTTACGATCTGCAGGCAGCGCAAAAAGGTGATTATGATACTTTCATGGAAAAAGAGATTCATGAGCAGCCTTATGTTCTATCAGAAACTTTGCGTGGCCGAGTGGATAATGATGTAAGAATGGATGAGCTGAAAGAATTAAATATCAACTGGGAAAAGCTGGAAAGAGTTTACTTTTTGGCCTGCGGAACGGCTTTAAATGCCGCTTCATATGCACAAGATCTGTTCCGTCAATGGGTTCCGGCCTGTCCTTCCTTTGCGTTGGCAGCCAGCGAATTTCGGTACGGGAATTATTATTTGAATTCAGATACGCTATGTATTTTTGTATCACAATCCGGGGAAACAGCTGATACCCTGGCGGCTTTACAGCTGGCAAAGGAAAAACAGGCAAAGACGTTATCTATCGTTAATGTATTGGGATCTTCTTTAGCTCGTAAATCGGATTGTACACTTTATACTTGTGCCGGACCGGAAATCGCAGTGGCGAGCACAAAAGCTTATACAACACAGCTTGTACTCTTAGTATGTCTGATGATCGCCTTGAGTGAGAAATTAGGACGCCAACCAAAAGATGTATCCAAGCTGATAGAAGATTTGCAAAGAATTCCAGAAATCACAAAGGCTATGTTGGCACAACAAGAAATCGTCAAAGATTATGCACAATGTTTAAAAGATCAAAAAGATGCGTATTTTATTGGTCGAAGATTGGATTATTTTAGTGTCGTGGAAGGCGCCTTAAAGCTAAAAGAGGTTTCCTATGTCCATGCGGATGCTTATATTGCCGGCGAACTTAAACATGGACCGATTGCCTTAATCGATAAAGGAACGGTGGTCATAGCGCTTGCGACACAGGAAGAAGTTGCTTCTAAGACGATTTCCAACATTGAAGAAACCATCGCCAGAGGAGCTAACGTTATACTGATTACGACTCAGCATCAGGATACACATGCATTTCAAAAAGTCCTGCGCATTCCGGATGTACACCCGGCTTTGGCAGCTATACCAGCCGCTATCCTTTTACAGCTTTTTGCCTACTATGGAGCGGTGTTAAAAGGCTGTGATGTCGATAAACCTAGAAATCTTGCCAAGTCAGTAACCGTGGAGTAATCAAATAACTTTGATAAAGCATAAAAATTGAAAAGCCTTTTTGAACTATGATTAAATAGAGTCAAAAAGGAGTGAGAACAAGTGCTAAATTATGTACATGATATTCCGACTAAGATCTATTTTGGGAAAAACCAGATTTCCCAACTGGAAAGTATTTTAAAACCATTGGGAAAGAAAGTTTTGTTGGCATATGGCGGTGGTTCCATCAAAAAGACAGGATTGTATGATACGGTCAAAAAAATCCTTGATGCAGGTGGCTTTGAGGTGGTGGAGCTATCCGGCATTGCGCCTAATCCTCGAATTGAATCCGTTGTTGAAGGCGTGGCCCTTTGTAAGCATCATCAAATTGATGTGATCCTGGCAGTTGGCGGCGGTTCTGTCATTGACTGTTCCAAAGCCATTGCGGCCGGTGTTTATTATCCGGGAGAGGATCTATGGGAAATGGTCAAAACGTCAGATCATCTTCAAAAGGCATTACCGCTTGTCGATATTTTGACATTGAGTGCGACCGGTTCTGAATTTGATGGCGGCGGTGTTATCTCCAATTTAAAGACAAAAGAAAAACTGGGAGGACTTTTTACTTATCCTACCGCTTCGATTTGTGATCCGACCTATACTTTTAGTGTTTCTTCCTATCAAAGTGCTTCCGGATCTGCCGATATCATGAGTCATATCATGGAAGGATACTTCTCAAAAACAAAAGACAGTGATTTATCGGATGAATTGGCGCAGGGTGTTTTAAAAACGGTGATCAAAAATTTACCAATCGTACTTAAAGAACCGGATAATTATTCTGCCAGAGCCAATTTGATGGCCTGTGCCTCCGTAGCATGCTCCGGCATTCCGGAATACGGAAAGGCTTCTACCGGATGGCCTTGTCATGCGATGGAGCATGAGCTTTCCGCTTACTATGATATTACGCACGGTGTGGGACTGGCGATCTTAACACCTTCATGGATGCGTTATATCCTTCAAAAAGATCCTTCAGTAACGTGGCGATTTGTTCGTTTTGCCAAAGAAGTTTGGAATTTGGAAGGTCAGGATGAAACAAAGCTTGCCTATGCGGGCATCGATGCGTTGGAACACTTTTTCAAAGATGCAGGAATCCCTATGCGTTTAAGCGAATTAGGTATCGATGATACGCACTTTGAAGAAATGGCAAAACATGCCAATCGTAATGGACGTTTATCCAATGCCTTTGTTGCTTTAAATGAGCAGGATATTGTTGAAATCTTTAAAAATTGTCTATAAAAACAGGCTCTTTCTCAATTTTGTTTTGAGGAGGAGCCTTTTTTGTCTTCTAAAATGGAATATCCTTCTTTTCGTACATGATGAACGATAAAATCGATCGTATCGTCCAATCCATGATCTGCCAGATACTGCAGAAGAAAGAGAATCAGTCGGTCTGTATCCGGATGAATCATGATTCGATTTCGACCTTGCATGTAATAATCCAAAGCACTGTGGTCGGTATATTGATCCTTTTGATAGATCATACTGGCGGCGACGCGATCACAAAACATCTCGATGACATAATTGGCCGACATCTTTACCGGATGGACTCCATTTGGTCCATTATCTAACCAGTATTCCCAATGATGTTTATTACGGCCCTTATGATGAAGCCAGCTTAAAGAATAGCCTATGTCTTCCTTCTGGGCATCGATAGGGGAACGAAAACCTTGGTAATAGGTAAAACCGGTTTTCAGCTCTGTCCAGGTATATTTGCTTAAATCATGTAAAATTCCCTGCTTATACAAATGACAGCGAAAACAAAGCTGTGTAACTTTGGCTTTATGTTGATTGATCGTTTTCAGATGGCCGCGTACCTTATGCATGGACAACATAGGATCCCTCCTGTCTGTATCTTATTCTAACACAATCCGTGATCACAAAATTTTATTCTGTATTTAAAAGTGATAAAATGATTCCATTGATAAATAACAGGAGGAACGGCCATGAAATTCAGTGAATATCCATATCATACAATTGATGTCAAACAGGCAAAAGATAAATTTCGGAAAATAGAAAGCCAGCTTGTAAACGCAGAAGATTATGCTTCTTTTAAACAAGCTTTTAAAGATTTAGATGTGTACAAAAAAGAGCTTTATACACAATTTAGTTTGTGTGAAGTTCGACATACGATCGATACACGGGATGAATATTATAAGAAAGAACAGGAGCATATTGATGAAATTGCACCGATTTTACAGGAAGATCTGGTTCGTATTTCTAATGTGATTTTGGAAAGTCCGTATCGAAAAGAATTGGAAAAGGAAATTCCTTCTACCTATTTTCTGGCTAAAGAATTTGATAAAAAATGTTTTTCTCCAGACATCATTGAAGAGCTACAAAAGGAAAATCAATATTCCAGCCAGTATCAACAGCTGGTTGCCAGTGCACAAATTGAATTTGAAGGAAAAAAGCGCACTTTGTCCGAATTAGAACCATTCATGAAGGCAAGCGATCGCTCTATGCGAAAAAAAGCTACAAAAGCATATTGGGGATGGTTTGAGAAATATGAGGAAGAATTAGGCGAGATTTTTGATTCTTTGGTAAAGATACGAACAACGATGGCACAGAAGCTGGGATATAAAGACTATACAGAGATGGGATACTATCGCATGTATCGTTTTGATTATACGAAAGAGGATGTTCAAACGTATCGTAAACAAGTATTGGATACGGTCGTACCGGTCACAGCTTCTCTTTTTGCGCGCCAACAAAAAAGACTGGGACTGGATGCGTTATATGCATGGGATGAAAAGGTGGAGTTTCAAAGCGGAAACCCAACACCTAAGCAGGATGCCAGGACGATGGTAAAAATTGCACTGCATATGTATCAGGAACTTGATAAAGATACCGGTGAATTCTTTCAATTTATGGTGGATCATAAACTCATGGATCTGGAAAGTAAACCGGGTAAGGCTGCCGGTGGATATTGCACATCTTTTGATGTATATGGTGCACCGTTTATCTTTGCGAACTTCAATCAAACCAGTTCAGATGTAGAAACTCTCACGCATGAGGCTGGTCATGCTTACCAGGCATATGCTTCCCGTGATATTTTTCCGTCGGATTGTATCTGGCCAACCAGTGAGAGTGCAGAGATTCATTCCATGTCCATGGAGTTTTTGACATATCCCTGGATGAAAGACTTCTTTAAAGAAGATACCAGAAAATTTTATTTTCAGCATTTAAGCGATGCCATCAAATTTTTACCTTATGGAGTTTTGGTGGATCACTTCCAACATGAAATCTATGCTCATCCAGAGTACACGCATGCCAAGCGTATGGAAACATGGAGAAAGTTGGAAAAGATGTATTTACCGCACAAAAACTATGATGAGATCGATGTATTGGAAAGAGGAGGCTGGTGGATGCGGCAGCTTCATATCTTTATGGATCCGTTTTATTACATCGACTATACACTGGCACAGGTCTGTGCTTTACAGTTTTGGAGCCGGGCTCAAAAAAAGGATCCAAGTACATTAAAAGATTATAAAAAAATCTGTAAATTGGGCGGCAGTCTTCCTTTCCGACAAATCGTGCAGGCTGCCAACTTAAAGAGTCCTTTTGAAGAAGGTTGCCTGGATGAAACGATGAAAGAAGTACAAAACGCATTGAATGCGATTACCGATGAGGAACTACAATGAGAAGAACAAGGCAGGAACTATCAAAAGAAGAAACATTAGAGATTTTGAAGAGAAATACATCGGGAGTTTTAGCTTTATGTGGCATGGATCAAAAACCATATGCGGTGCCATTAAGCTATGTTTATGCCGATCAGAAGATTTATTTTCATGTGGCTTTGGAAGGCTATAAATTGAAACTGCTGAACCAGAATCCATATGCTTCTTTTTGTGTCATTGATCAAGATGAAATTTTACCGGAAAAATTTACGACAAAATATAAAAGTGTCATTGCTCAAGGAAAAATCACAGTGGCAGACGAGCATGAAAAAAGGAATGCGATTACTCACTTAGCGAAAAAGTATGCCCCGGATATTGATCCAAAAGACGAAATCGATCGATTTTGGAATCAGTTTTTGATTTTGGTTTTAGAGCCGGAAACATGCACGGGAAAACAAGCTATCGAACTAGTCAAAGATGGATTACAGCTTTAATAGACTGGCATATTCGACATAGTGTTTTTGAATCAAATGATTGAATTGAAACTTTAAATATCCCATCGATAGAAACCAAACCAGGATAAAAACAAGAACCAGCATAGCAGCTAACATGGCAAAACAAATCCATAATATATCTGGCTTTTCACTGAGAAAAAAAGTAAGGATCAGTAAGATTGCCAAAATCAAAAGGGTCAAACAAACGGCAGCTTGAAAGGCTTTATGTTTGCGTTTTTGTTCCTTAGATAAGATAGAATATATAAATTTTAACTGTTCTAAGGATAGTTCTCTGCGACAGATTTTGTGTTTTGTATCCGCATCCAGTTTTGCGATAAAGATCTTAGCCATATCTGTATTATAAATCGGGAAAGTATCAAAAGAAAGGAGAAAGGTATGCAGAATCAGTATTTATCCAAGCTTCGAAATGGAGAAACCTTACACACATCCGATCAGATCAAAATGATATTTCTACTGGCACTGCCGGCCATCCTTTCTCAGATTTCCAGTACCGTGATGCAGTATATCGATGCCGGTATGGTGGGAAGCCTGGGCGCCAATGCCTCTGCCAGTATTGGGCTAGTATCCAGTACGACATGGATGTTTGGCGGAATTTGTTTTGCCGGTATTACCGGTTTTAGTGTTCAGGTGGCTCATGCCATTGGAGCCAAACAATTTAGTAAGGCACGAAATATCATGAAGCAGGGTTTTGTGATCTGTTTGGCTTTTGCCCTGGTTTTAAGCTTGATCGGATGTCTGATTTCTTCTTCATTACCGATATGGTTAAAAGGAACACCGGAAATTGTTCAAAATGCGTATTACTATTTTTTGGTGTTTGCTCTTTTTTTGCCCTTTCAACAGCTGAACTACATCGCCACAGGGATGCTGCAGGCATCCGGAAATATGAAAGTACCCAGTTTATTGAATATTCTGATGTGCATACTGGATGTTTTCTTTAATTTGTTTTTTATCTTTTATTTGAATCTGGGTGTCATGGGTGCCAGTATCGGTACGGGCTGTTCTCAGCTGGTCGTATCGTTATTGTTGTGTGGATTTCTGTTTTATAAAAGCGATATTTTAAAGCTTCATAAAGATGAAAAGCTGTGCTTTGATCGACACACGATTCAAAGAGCCATGCAGATTGGTCTTCCGGTAGGATTGGATCGTTTTGTGACAAGCAGCGCATATGTGGCATTTACCCGTATCGTATCGCCTCTGGGGACGATTGCGATTGCGGCCAACAGTTTTGGGATTACGGCTGAAAGTTTATGTTATATGCCGGGGTATGGAGTACAAAGTGCTGCCATCACCTTGATTGGGCAAAGTATTGGTGCCAAAAGACAAGATTTGACCTTTCGTTTGGGCACGTTGACTACGGCATTAGGTGTTGGCTTGATGACTTGTTCTGGCTTGTTTATGTATTTTGGTTCACCTGTGATGATGCATTTATTAACCCCTGATGCACAGATCATCGCTTTAGGGGTACAGATCCTTCGCATAGAAGCTTTTGCCGAACCGATGTATGGAGCCAGCATTGTCGTGGCCGGTGTTTTGCAGGGAGCTGGGGATACACTGTCATCCTCTTTGATGAATCTTATCAGTATGTGGCTGGTTCGTATTCCTTTGGCAGCCGGTTTAGCCGGTCATTATGGCTTACCGGGCGTCTGGTTTGCGATGGCACTGGAGCTTAATGTTCGTGGCGTTCTCTTTTTATTTCGACTCTTTCGCAAAAAGTGGATGCATCGCCTAAAGGGTTAAGACTCTTCGTTGTTTTTAAAAGAAGATAATGGTATTCTTATCGTATGAACGAAAGACATGCGAAAATATTAGAGTTATTAAGTCGATATCATAAAATGGAAGTCTCGCGCCTTTCCACGCTTTTAAATGTTTCACAGGTAACGATTCGAAAAGATCTGATTGCCTTGGAACAAAGTGGGATGTTGGTTCGTGAACATGGATATGCCACGCTGAATAACAGTGATGACATTAATAAACGGCTTGCCTTTCATTTTGAACAGAAGATGCAGATTGTAAAAAGAGCCGCACAACTGGTTGAAGATGGGGAAACGATCTTTATTGAAAGTGGATCCTGTTGTGCTTTGTTGGCAGTGGAAATCGCACAGACAAAAAAGGATGTAACGATTGTAACCAACTCGGCTTTTATTGCCGATTATGTGCGCAAGATCGAAAATGTGCAGATTGTTCTTCTGGGTGGAAACTATCAAAAGGAATCGCAGGTCATGGTAGGACCGATGACGGCGCAATGTGCGCAGGCTTATTTTGCGGATAAATTGTTTATCGGCACAGATGGCTTTAGTATTCGTACCGGATTTACCGGAAATGATTATATGCGAAGTGTTGCGGTACAAGATATGGCTAAACAAGTGGAAAAAGTCATAGTGGTGACAGATTCCTCCAAATTTTATCAGAAAGGCAATGTATCTTTGATCGCCACCAATCGAATTCATATGTTGATTACCAATTCGGATATTCCGGCGGAGCAGGAACAATATTTATTGGAACAAAAAGTAGAAATTATAAAGGCTTAGAAAAAACAATCTAAGCCTTTTTTTATGAATTCATTTTGATATTCGATTAAATCTTCTTTCTGCAGCGCCCTGACGTTTTTATAGGCATATTCTTTATGCATCATCTCGTATTTTCGCTCTCCAAATTGATGAAATGGAAGAAGTTGTACTTTTTTGAGTCCAATCTCCGTCAATAAAGAAGCTAAACCGGCGGCATCTTGGATGGAATTGTTAAAGCTGGGGATAACCGGAATACGGGGAAGGATTTCCAGACCTTGATGAAAGGCCCATTTTAAGTTGTTGATAATTCGTTCATTGTGAACGCCGGTACCTTCAAAATGGCGGTTGGTATCATAGTGTTTGACATCAAATAAGAGCAGATCAAAGAGTGGCGCCAGCTCATGAAAGGTTTCTTTTGGAATATAACCGGTTGTTTCAATCGCCAGATGTAAATTGTGTTTTTTTAATTCTTTGACCAGTTCTTTTAAGAAGTCTGGTTGTGACATCCCTTCCCCGCCGGATATCGTGATACCACCGCCGGATTCTTCATAAAAGTCTTTATCTTGTAAGGCAATGCGCACGATTTCTTCAATTTCCTTTGTTTCTCCTTCATTAGACAGTGCACTTTGAAGACACGTTGAAACGCAGTTCAGACAGCCTTGGCAAAGCGCTTCATCGATATGAATTTCTCCCTCTCTACATGAAATTGCCTGATACATACAACTTTTTACACACTGAAGACAATGTACACATTTCTTTTGATCCCATAAGATTTGAACATGGGCACTTTGGCTTTCAGGATTGGCACACCACTTACAGCGCAAAGGGCAGCCTTTTAAAAAAATCGTAGTTCGAATACCGGGTCCATCATGAATCGAAAATTTTTGTATGTTGAAAATAAGTCCTTTTGTCATGCTTATAGTGTATCAGTGGGAAGTCAGTTTGTAAACATAAAAAGTTTCAAATGAAACTAAAAAACATTACAAATGAATTGACAAGAGAGAAAAGGATTGATAGACTACAAGTAAAATAAGGAGGACACTCTTATGGAGAATACACAACATTTTGGTTCTTTGACACCTCGTATGCATAAATATCGTCAGAGTGTTTTAGATAAGAAACCGTATGTTCGATCACAAAGGGCTTTATTATGTACAGAAGCATATAAGGCAAATCTGGAAAAGCCGGTTGTCTTAAAACGTGCGTTGATGTTAAAGAATATTTTGGAAAAGATGGATATTTATATCGAAGAGGAAAGCTTGTTGGCAGGCAATCAGGCAGAATCGAATCGTGATGCACCCGTCTTTCCGGAATATACATTGGAGTTTGTGATCAATGAGCTGGATACCTTTGAAAAAAGAGATGGTGATGTTTTCTATATTACAGAACAAACTAAAGAAGAGCTTCGCTCAATTGCGCCTTTTTGGGAAAATAATAATTTGAGAGCTAAAGGGATGGCGATGCTTCCTAAAGAAGTAGATGTTTATATGGAAACAGGTTTCTTTGGCATGGAAGGAAAGCTGAATGCAGGTGATGCACATTTAGCAGTTTATTATGAACGATTATTAAAAGAAGGTTTGAAGGGATATGAAAAGCGTACTTTGGAGGCAAAAGAAGCATTAGATCTTTGTGATCCTGCATCCATCAGTAAATATCATTTTTATGATGCGGTTTTGATCGTGATCGATGCCGTGAAATCGTTTGCCAGACGCTATGCTGATCTTGCCAGAGAACAGGCTAAAACCGCAAATGAAGAAAGACGACAAGAGTTGTTGGAAATCGCAAGGATTTGTTCTAAGGTTCCTTATGAGCCGGCGGAAAGCTTTTATGAGGCCATTCAGGCAATTTGGTTGATTCAGGTTGTTTTGCAGATTGAATCCAATGGACATTCTGTATCTTTTGGACGCTTTGATCAGTATATGCAGCCGTATTATCAAAAAGATAAAGAACAAGGATTGATCGATGATGATCAAGTCTTAGAACTTTTAAGCAATCTTTGGATCAAAGCCTTGACGATTAATAAAGTACGTTCGCAGGCCCATACATTTTCCAGTGCCGGTTCACCGATGTATCAAAATGTAACGATTGGTGGACAAACAACAGATAAAAAAGATGCGGTCAATGAGATGTCTTATCTGGTGCTTCGTTCGGTAGCACAGACTCGCTTGACGCAACCGAATTTGACGGTGCGCTATCATGCCCATATCGATCCAAAATTCTTTGACGAATGTATTGAAGTGATGAAGCTGGGCTTTGGCATGCCGGCTTTCAATAACGATGAGATCATCATCCCTTCTTTCATCGATAAAGGGGTAAAGGAAGATGATGCCTATAATTACAGCGCCATCGGCTGTGTAGAAACGGCAGTTCCAGGGAAATGGGGCTATCGTTGCACAGGCATGAGCTATATGAATTTTCCAAGAATTCTTTTGATGGCCATGAATAACGGGATCGATTTGACCAGTCAAAAGCGGTTCACAAAAGGCTATGGTCAATTTACCGATATGAAAAGTTTTGAGGAATTGATGGATGCCTGGGGTAAAACCGTAAGAGAGTTAACACGAATGAGCGTGATCGTAGAAAATACGATCGATCAGGCTTCGGAAAAAGAAGTGCCGGATATCTTATGCTCTACACTGGTCGATGATTGTCTTGCCCGAGGAAAGACTATCAAAGAAGGTGGTGCGATCTATGATTTCATTTCCGGATTGCAGGTGGGAATTGCCAATATGGCAGATAGCTTGGCCGCCATTAAAAAACTGGTTTTTGAAGAAAAGAAGATGACTCAAAAAGAGCTGTGGGATGCAATTTTAGATGATTTTTCCAGTCCAGAAAATCAAAAGATTCAGAAAATGTTGATCAAAGAAGCGCCAAAATACGGTAATGATGAGGATTATGCGGATCAATTGATCGTACAGGCTTATGCTTCTTATATCGATGAAATGAAGAAATATCCAAACACTCGTTATCACAGAGGTCCGATTGGCGGTATTCGTTATGCGGGTACTTCTTCGATTTCTGCGAATGTGGGGCAAGGATTTGGTACCATGGCTACACCGGATGGCAGAAAGGCCAGAGAGCCATTGGCAGAAGGTTCCAGTCCGGCACATGCGATGGATACGCATGGACCAACAGCGGTATTCAAAAGTGTATCTAAGCTTCCGACCATTGAAATCACCGGTGGTTCTTTATTGAATCAAAAGGTAACACCGGCTATGTTATCGACGGAAGAAAACAAGCAGAAGCTGGAAATGATGTTGCGAACTTTCTTTAATCGTCTGCATGGCTATCATGTACAATACAATGTTGTAGATAAGGAGACATTATTGGATGCTCAGATTCATCCGGAAAAACATCAGGATCTTATTGTTCGTGTTGCCGGATATTCCGCATTCTTTAATGTATTAAGTAAAGCGATACAGGATGATATCATCGCTCGAACAGAACAGCAATTATAAAAAAAGTCAGATGTTGAATCATTTATTCAGCATCTGATTTTCTTTGTATTTACTGTTGAGATAGTTTTAGAACAGCTTCTTCGCTAAGTCCTGTCAAGCGAGAAATCAGGTCATGTTGTAGGCCCTCAGATAACATATTTTGCGCAATTTCATAAGCTTTATTTGTTAAACCTTTTGAATAGCCATTTTCAATACATTCCTGTGCATATTCTTCTAATGCTTTACACATGCTGATAACACCCTCCTT
>CABOGK010000018.1:0-36560 GCA_902399855.1 Erysipelotrichaceae bacterium | reverse complement strand
ATATTCTTCTAATGCTTTACACATGCTGATAACACCCTCCTTTGTATGCTTTTGTATAAACTCTTGATTTAAATTCACAAATACATTGGCATGATAGAAGATATCCTCTTCTACGTTCTCCAGTAAGGAATCCGTGTATAAATTTTCCCATTTCTTTTGATATACATATTGTATGATACGAAAGAACTTCTGTAAATAAAGACACATAAAATCGATAGGATCACTGTTAATGTCAAACAGTTCCATCTGATAGTCGGGAATCTCCTTTGCGTTCCACTGATTATCGACCATGCACTCATACAATCTCTTACGATGTTCCCATTTTGATTCGCCCATGTAAAGGGTCAGGGAATAAACCGGATACAACAGATGCAGTTTGGTATCGGTCTTGATCTGTTGATGGATACCGGCATACTTGTAGTTTAAGATGCGAACGGGCATGTAGGGATCCTTCTTTCTTTGAAATTCAAGATGGAGAAAGAACTTGTTATCATAAAACATCAACAAATCATTTTCCTTACGAAATCCTAAATCATGATGAGTTTCCTTGTCATAGAGCGAAAGCTTATCTGGATCCAGAAGTAACCCCTTTTTAAAGTAGACGGTAGAAAACAGATCGGCAAAATGCTGTTTATTGGAAAAGACCTCCTTTAAACAGAGATCATAGGGATTCACTGTCAAAATATCACCTTCTTTTCTTTTTATGAATGAATCCTGAATCAGCACTATATCTATTCCGGAAAAAATAAGTACTACTATTTAATACGATAAAAAATCAAAAAACGTTTAAAAGTTTTTTAAAAAAATTGTCTTATACTTCAGAGATATGGTCTTGTCGGTAGGTGAAGTGTTTTTCCTATGGTATAATAACAAGGCAGGTGATAAAAAAATGGAACATAAAACAATTTCAATCAAAGGTGCTCGTGAAAACAACCTGAAAAATATAGATTTGGAAATCCCTCGTGATAAGCTGGTCATTATGACCGGAGTATCCGGAAGTGGGAAGACCTCTTTGGCATTTGATACGATTTATGCCGAAGGGCAAAGACGATATATGGAATCTCTGTCGGCGTATGCCCGACAGTTTTTAGGGAATAGTGAAAAACCAGATGTGGATCAGATCGATGGTCTGTCTCCGGCCATTGCGATCGATCAGAAAACGACTTCCAACAATCCTCGCAGTACAGTCGGTACGGTAACCGAAATTTATGATTATCTGCGTTTGATGTATGCGCGGATCGGTGTGCCCTATTGTCCACATCACAATGAACCGATTACCGGCAGTACGATCAAAGAGATGATCGATCGTATCATGGAATTGGAAGACGGAACACGTTGTACGATTCTGGCACCGGTGATTTCCGGAAAGAAAGGAACACACAAGGATCTTTTGGACAAGTTGATCAAGGAAGGCTATGTTCGTATTCGTTTGGACGGACAGATCGTTTATCTGGAAGAAGTGGAACCATTGGAAAAAAACAAAAAGCACAACATTGATGTGGTTGTGGATCGTATCGTGAAATCGGATAATCGTTCGCGTTTTCATGATTCCCTGGAAACCGCATTAAAGTTAAGCGATGGCCTGGCCATTTTACTGACAAAGGACGAAGAGATTCTTTTTTCCAGTAATTATGCCTGTAAGATCTGTGGTTTCAGCGTACCGAAACTGGAACCTAAATTGTTCAGCTTTAATGCGCCTTTTGGGGCGTGCCCGGAATGTAAGGGTTTGGGGATCACACAAAAGGTGGATCTACAATTGTTGATTCCGGATCCTTCTTTATCTATTGATAAGGGAGGCATTCGCTACTATAAAAACATCGTCAATACGGAAAATCTGGAATGGCAGCGTATGCAGGCATTAATTGATTATTATCAAATCGATACAAGTGTTCCGATCAAAGATCTTCCGAAGAAAAAACTGAATTATATATTATATGGATCGGATGTACCGATTGCCTATCAGCTTCATTCGCGCGGTGGTATCCATCAAACGAAAAATGAATATATTGAAGGGGTCGTACCGATGATCGAACGTCGGTATATGGAAACAACTTCGGCTATGTCCAGAGACTGGTATGGATCCTTTATCGCCGATGCCCCATGTCCGGTATGTCATGGTGCGCGTTTAAACGAACAGGCTTTAAGTGTGCGTGTAGGTGGAAAAAATATTCATGAATGGACACAGATGTCGATCAAAGAAGCCTTGGATTTTATGAATCATTTAGAGCTGACGCCCATGCAGGAAAATATTGCACATCTGATCATTAAAGAAATCAAGAACCGCTTAGAATTCTTAAATCATGTCGGATTGAATTATTTAACCTTGGATCGTTTAGCTTCTACCTTATCCGGAGGGGAGGCACAGCGTATTCGTTTGGCCACACAGATCGGTTCTCGTTTGACCGGTGTGATGTATGTATTGGATGAACCGAGTATCGGTTTGCATCAAAGAGATAACGATCGTTTGATTTCTGCCTTAAAAGATATGCGTGATTTAGGCAATACACTAATTGTGGTAGAACATGATGAAGATACGATGCGTGCCAGTGATTATATCGTGGATGTCGGACCGGGGGCCGGTATTCATGGCGGACAGATCGTTGCGGCAGGAACACCACAGGAAATCATGGAAAATCGGGACTCCATCACCGGTGCGTATTTAAGTGGACGTAAACGCATCGAAGTTCCGACAAAGCGCCGTAAAGGAAATGGAAAAAAGCTGCGTATTGTTAAAGCCAGTCAAAATAACTTGAAAAATGTAACCGTAGATTTTAAACTTGGTACTTTTACCGTTGTGACCGGTGTTTCCGGATCTGGGAAGTCCAGTCTAGTGACGGAAGTTTTGACCCATGGCGTACAAAATGCACTAGGTCTTCTTCGTATCAAACCGGGTCAGTGCAAGGAAATCAAGGGTCTGGAAAATATTGATAAGATCGTAGAGATCGGTCAAGATCCGATCGGTCGTACACCACGAAGTAATCCGGCGACTTATACCGGTGTTTTTGATGATATTCGTGATTTGTTTGCCCAAACCAAGGAAGCAAAAATGTTAGGATATGATAAAGGACGTTTCTCGTTTAATGTCAAAGGAGGACGTTGTGAAGCGTGTCAGGGTGATGGTATTCTTCGCATCTCTATGCACTTTTTACCGGATGTGTATGTACCTTGTGATCAGTGCGATGGAAAACGATATAACGAAGAAACGTTGCAGGTGCGTTATAAAGGAAAGAATATTGCGGACGTATTAGATATGACGGTCGAGGAAGCACTGGACTTTTTCTCCAATGTATCCAAGATTCGTCATAAGCTGCAGACTTTATATGATGTAGGTTTGTCGTATATCAAGCTGGGACAGAGTGCGACGACCTTGTCCGGTGGGGAAGCACAACGTGTTAAACTGGCCAGTGAACTGCAGAAAAAGGCAACCGGAAAGACTTTGTTTGTCTTAGATGAGCCAACGACCGGCTTGCACAGCGACGATGTACGAAAATTGATTGAAGTTTTACAGCGATTGGTCGATCATGGAGATACGGTGGTTGTGATCGAGCACAATCTGGATGTGATCAAATGTGCGGATCAGATCATCGATATCGGACCGGAAGGCGGTCAGGATGGTGGAACGATCTTAGTCACAGGAACACCGGAACAGGTAGCTGCCTGTGAAAAGAGCTATACCGGACAATATTTGAAACCTTTGTTGGAAAGGAAGTGAGAACATGGCACAGCAGGAAACACAGCCAACGATCAGCGTCAAAGATCTAGCGGCTAAATTTAATTGGGAAAGAGTAACGGGCGATGAAGAAAGCCTGCAGCGAAAGTTGGTCACCGCAGAAACCAATCGACCGGGGTTGGAGCTGGCCGGTTATTTTCCCAATACAGTAACCAAAAGACTGACGATTTTAGGAGATAAAGAAATCTTATATATTGAGCAGGAGATGGATGAAGTCTCACAGCGAAGAAGCTTTGAATTTTTGACGGGTGAAGATACACCGGCCATCGTAATTGCCCATGGGCATGAATGTCCGGCTATCCTGGCGGAAATTGCGATTCGTAAGAATTTTCCGATTTTTAAAACGGCAGTAGAAACCGCACATACGATTGTTAATGTCACCAACTATTTGGATGAAAAGTTGGCACATTCTATCATCATTCATGGCGAATTGATGCGTATTTATGGAATTGGTGTCATGATTACCGGACCTTCCGGCATGGGAAAAAGTGAGATTGCCCTGGAATTGATCAAAAAGGGACATCAGTTGATTGCTGATGATCGTATCGACTGTTATCGAATCCATAATGTATTGGTAGGGCGTACCCCGAAGATGTTGGAAGGCTTTATGGAGCTTCGTGGTGTTGGCATCATCAATGTAGGTCGTATGTATGGCGTTGGAGCTTTTGCCCATCAGACCAATATTGATTTTCAGATCGAACTGGTTTCTTTTGATGGAAACGAAGAGTATGACCGCGTGGGAATCGAGGAAAAAGAATACTCGGAAATCATGGGAGTAAAGATCTTAAAGATGCGCATCCCGGTCAGTGGCGGACGTCCGATGTCAACGATCATTGAAACGGCGGTTACGAATTACCTGCTGTTGCAGGATGGATTTGATTCGGCCAAAGAATTTGAAGAAATGGTCTTAAAAAAGATTGCGGCCAATAAAGAAGAGGATGAAGACAATGCAGCTCTTTCCTGATACAAAGATCATTCTTTCTATAGGAGGACTTCATGTCACATGGTATGCCGTTTTGATTCTGACCGGTGTACTGGCCGCCTACTTTCTGGCGCAGAACACCATGAAGAAATGGGGTTACAGTAAAACAATTTTAGAAGATTATGTAATTCCCATGATGGCTTTATCCATTATTGGCGCACGTTTGTACTATGTGATCTTTGAGTGGGATTTTTACAGTGCGCATCCTGATCAGATCATTGCGATCTGGAATGGCGGCCTGGCTATCTATGGTGGTTTGATCGTAGGGGTTCTTTACAGCATTTACTACTTTAAGCGACAGAGGATCAGCGCTTTGCGAATGGCCGACTGTATCATGCCCGGTGTCATGGTGGCGCAGGCTTTCGGACGTTGGGGCAATTTTATGAACCAGGAAGCCTTTGGAAAGATCGTACCGGAAAGCTACTATGCGTTATTTCCATCTTTTATAAAAGATCAGATGTACATTCAGGGAGCGTATCGTGAGCCGACCTTTCTTTATGAAAGTGCCGGGAATATTTTAGGCTTTCTGTTTATTTATTTTATCTTTCGTAAACGTTTTTATAAAAGACGAGGCGATTGTGCCTTTATGTACTGTATCTGGTATGGAGTGCTTCGCTTTTTAGTCGAAGGCCTGCGTACCGATTCTTTGATGATTGGTTCTTTTCGAGTCTCACAGCTTGTTTCTTTAGCAATCATCTTGCTTGGAGTATTGGGCCTCACCGGTATCTTACATAAAGCGTTTCACTGGAATCAAAAGCCGGTGATCCTTTTTGATCTGGACGGAACACTGCAGGATTCGCAACATTTAGTATTTGAAACTTTCAAGGAAGTATTTCGAATCCGTAAACCGGAACATAAACTGTCACAAGAGGAACTGTATTCTTTCTTTGGGCCTACCTTGGAAGAAACCTTTTTAAAATACTTTAAAAAGGAAGAACTGGATGATGTGATCGCCTTGTATCAAAAGATCAATATCCAATTACACGATACTTTATTGAAACCGATGCCCAATGCCTTTGAAACGGTATCGACATTACATGAACAGGGTTATAAAATGGCGGTTGTTTCCAATAAGCGAATCGGTATAGTGAAAATGGGATTAAAGGCCATTCATTTGGAGCCTTATTTTGATGTGGTCTTAGGAAAAGAGCAGCTTCCTGAACCCAAACCAAGTCCATCCGGACTCTTAGAAGCATGTAACTTGTTAAAAGTGGGACATGATGATGTAATATATGTCGGAGATAATGTGACAGATATTTTATGTGCCAAGAATATGGCTGCATATTCTGTCGGTTTCAGCAATGACGAAAGACAGTTGGAACAACAAAAACAGGTACATCCTTGTAAACAGATCACAGATCTTCGTGAATTGATTGAATTATGTAAGGAGGAACGCGCATGGAGCGACAATACGATTTGGTAATCATAGGAGCCGGGCCAGCCGGAATGGCTGCCAGTGTATATGGATCTCGTGCCGGCTTAAAAACATTATTATTAGATAACGGGGCACCGGGAGGGAAACTGATCAAAACACATTTGATTTCTAACTATCCGGGTGTAAAAGAACTTTCAGGTGTTGATCTTGCGACACAGATGTTTGAACAATCGACATCCTTTGGTGCAGAGTATGCCTATGGCGATGTCGAAAAAGTAGATGCGGATAAAAAAGTGTATTTAAGTGATGGTACAGTTGTAGAAGGAAAGGCCGTAATCGTTGCGACAGGAACGAAAGAGCGTCTTTTAAACATACCGGGTGAACAGGAAAACATCGGACGTGGCGTATCTTTCTGTGCGGTATGTGATGGAGCCTTTTTTAGAGGAAAAGATGTAGTCGTGATCGGTGGCGGGAATTCCGCTTTGGAAGAAAGCTTGTATTTAACACAGTTTGCCAATTCGGTTACGATCGTGATTCGAAGAGATGTATTCCGCGCAGAAAAGCGAATTCAGGATCAGATTCAAAACAATGAAAAGATCAAGGTGATCGTCAAGCACATTCCAAAGGAAATATTGAGTGAAAACGGCAAAGTTTCCGGCATTGTTTTGGAAAATGTAGATACCAAAGAAAAACAGACGGTTGCCTGCCAGGGAATCTTCCCTTATATCGGACAGGATCCAATCACATCTTGTTTGGAAGGTTTGGGCGTTTTAGATGAAAGAGGCTATGTCAAAGTTAATGAGCACATGGAAACATCGATCAAAGGCTTGTATGCGGCTGGTGATGTGATCCAAAAAGAACTTCGTCAGGTCGTAACAGCAACCAATGATGGTGCCATCGCCGCCCAGCATGCTTTTCACGAGATTACCGGAATTTAACCTGTAAAGGCTTTCATTTTCCGCAAAAAAATGCTTTAATAGGGATAGAACTATTAGTATTGGGGTGAAAGATATGAACGCTATGGAAGCAATCTATAAGGCTATGGATGCCTATCATGAAATTACCGGATTGCACAGTTATTTTGTACAGGACGAGACAGATATTGTCAGTGCCAGTGCCAAAGAGAAGAATTTTTTCTGTAAATGTCTGAAAACCAGCAACAGTGCTTTAAAACATTGTGATGAGTGTACAGTAGAAAACTATACACAGGCATTACAATCCATGAAAGTACAGACATATTCCTGCCATGCCGGTCTTGTCAAATGGTCGGTTCCGGTAGAAGTTAAGGGATTGACAGGTGTGATCATTTCTGAAGGAGTTATTTCTAAGCAGCAGATCAAGGAAAGTGAAGCCTGGATCTCCTATTTATCGGAAAAGTATAACGTATCAAAGTCGATCCTGTTGGAAAACTATCATCAGGTACAACAGATGACAGAGGAGCAGGTGGATCGAAGCATTCAGCTTTTAAAAGATATTTTAGCGTATTATGCCGCAAGTATCAGTGAGGACTAAGGTTCTCACTTTTTTCATGCATCAAAAAAGATGCATTATGCGATCTGAAGATATTCGCAAAGTGCATCTTTACAATCTTGTGCATCTTGATAACCGGTTTTATAGAGGCTTTCCAGTTTTACGACATCTTGTTCCAGTCGTCCCACACCATGCGTATCACTTGGATAGATGACAAAAAGCTTTCCTTCTTTTTCTAATTCTTCCATTTTTTCAAACTGGGCATTGTATCGAGTGTGTCTGTTTTTACAAGCATCGATCACATAAGGATACTCTTTGTACATTTTTTCAATCATCGGCATCAGCTTGTTGGAGCTTTTACGATAGCCTCTGACTTTTGTGGAAACCACAACGATTTTTTCATAGCCTTTATCCATCATAAATTCAAAAGGAATCGAATCGCCTAATCCACCATCTAACATCTTATGACCATCAAACTCTACGATCTTAGAGATGATTGGTAAGGATGCACTGGCACGTATATATTCCATGTTTTCCTGAATGTGCGGAATCGGTGCATAAATTGATTCTCCGTTTTCGCAATCAAAACAAACGCAGTACATCCGTGTTTTGGAGTTATTAAAGGTTTTATAATCAAATGGATCAATGACATTGGGAATTTCATCATAGATGAATTGTGCATTAAATAAATCACCTGTCTGTATCAAAGATTTAAAAGAAAAGCTTCGCTTATCTACTAAATAGTGCGCACCAATACGAATGGCACGTCCTCTTTGTTCGCTGATATAGCTTGTCGCATGGCAGGCACCGGCACTGACACCGATCACACCGTCAAAATGAATGTTGTTGTCGAGAAGAAAGTCAATGGTTCCACACGTATAGGCACCACGCATGCCTCCTCCTTCTAAAACGAGTGCTGTTTTCATAACATGACCCCCTTTATTGAATATTTATTATACCGCAATTGCTGTTCGAGGCAAGGAAGTATCACCAATAAATTGATGTGGATGTGTTAGAAGGAGTATAATGATAAAAAGAAAGTGAAGTGATCAAAATGAAATTGATTCTTGCGATTATGTCGAATGATGACAGTCCTATGGTAAGTTCAGCCTTGAATAAAGATGGTTTTCAAGTGACCAAATTAGCAACGACTGGTGGTTTTCTTCGCGCCGGAAATACTACATTGATTTGTGGATGTGAAGATGAAAAAGTAAAAAACGCAATTTCTATCATTGAAAAATATTCCAGTAAACGAACAGAGCTTGTTCCTAATACAGCAGGTTATGATATGAGCCATTTTGCGACATTTCCTTTAGAGGTTCAAGTAGGTGGAGCCGTTATCTTTGTTTTGGATGTCGATCAGTTTATAAAGGTATAATTCATAAGGATATTGAAAAACTTCTTAAGAATAGGTGTTTATAGCTTATTTTTAAGGAGTTTTTTTATGTACGATAGATACTATTAAATCACACAATTTGTGATTTTTTTATATAAAAATGGGAAATGTAAAATAATATACTAGTAAAGCGATATGAAATATGGTATAAATGAATTAGTCTTATATGACTCAAATAACAAACAGGTCAAAATATGATCTTATTTAACGAATAAAAATGACAATATAGAGAATGAAATAGGAAGGTTAAAGGGTGAGAAAATGAGAAGAGGATTAAAAAAATGCTGGATTTTTTCTCTGGCTGTTTTTTTATCATTAACCACAATATTAGCTCGTATACCACCGGATTTCACGGTATATGCGCAAAGCAAGGATGTAGAAGTATCCGCCGTAGATTTAGAGGGAAATTCGTTAGGGCAAACGGTTTCATTTGCAGGGGGAGATATTACTGAAGCCACTGCACCAAAAATAGAGGGGAAACGATTTATCCGGGCTTATGTGATTGATTCTGTAACCAATAAAAAAGAAGCGATTCAAAGCATTGAATCCAGAGGTGGACGTGCTTACATTAAGCGAATCAATGAAAATGTAGATGCCTTGGAACGCTCTTATCTAAGTACAGATACTGCTTCTAAGATTTATTTTGAATATTTAGATCTGGCGAAAACAGTAACAGTTACATATCAACCCGAAGATGGCAAAGATATTGTTGTCACCGGGCCACCACATCTAGAGTTAGTGAATGGCAGTGCTGTTGGATATTTTACGGTATCTGTTCCACGAAATGCCAAACCCATAATTGAGACAAAGGAAGTTGCTTTCGATCAGGATGTGTCCACAACTAAAAGAACGGTATATCGTTACAAGATTACTACTTCAAAAGATTTAAATATTCCTATCCGAAGTGAAGTCAAAGAAACTTTGACTATCACGGCAAAGGCAAGTAATGATGGCAAACATGCCGATGATTGGAAGATGTCGGGGCTTCCTGTCTGTAATATAGGGGAAGCAACTGATAATGGCAGTTATGGACGTGCGTGTGTTCGACAAGATTATTTCTATGCCCAAACAGAAATTGTTACGGGAAATATTACCAATCAGGATATTGCCAACAAAAATTCGGTTGGTGAACAAATCACAGAAAGTACAGAAACTTCTTCGTATGGCAGTACAGTTCACCTCAAAGCTTATCATGATATGACTTATTGGGGCGGAAATAAACCTGCTGTATATTCTACCTTCATGTCTATTCTATGGATCAATGGACAACCGTTTGGAGCGCCACAACCTATGGCTCGCTTTGGACCGTCTGCTTATGAAAACACATCGAAAGAGGCATCCTATAAACGGCCATACTATGAAGATGTAAATGCGAGTTGGAATAATCGCCCTGGCTATGCGAATAAATATACGCTTGTTTCCACGTTTGGACGAAGACAAGGATGGGAACCTTATTGGGGATCAAAGTATTGGAGCGAAAAGAATCGTGACAATGGTTTTTACATTTGGTACAACGATATTATAAAAAGGCATGTCATCGGACAAAAAACACAGACATATGTACAACATGGTCCGCTAGCCGGGGCAACGGTAACGATCACGATTACGGATGCCAAACCAGATAACTATCGTGGCAGCTTAAATACATTTAATGAGTATAAAGATGGTGACGGTTGGGATGACACCTCAGCTTACAATAAAGGGCAGCATAATTCACTTCGTTTAGCCTATGATATTCAAATTGATAATGCACCAACGGATATTGAGGCTATACCTGAATGGGCATCAACGAATCAGTCAAAAGTCGGAATGTATCTAAACTATGGTGTGGAAGATACATGGGTACATGCTGCTGTTGTGAATGAAACAGGTTCTGGTCAAAACAAAACCTCCACGGTCAATGATCCGGCAGATTGGCGTAAAAGTGATTCTTCTTGGTTTGCCACCGCGAATTCAAATGATCGATATGTGAATGGTGTAGATACAAAATGGGATAAAGATTTTAATCGAGAAAAACTAGATGATCCATTAACTTCCATTGTCGGGAAAGTAAAGAATGGGTATACCAAGCCCATGTATCGAGATATGGCGATTAGTGATGTACACCTTGTGCCTAATTCCAGAGAGGCAAAATATGATGATCGATATGCCAAGCCCGGCGATTTCTTTGTGAATGTACCTGTGTTTGTAAAAATAGGAAATTCCATAGAAAATGATCGAACGTACGGATATGTTTCTGTCGGAGGAATGAATGTCATTGGTGTAGAAGCAGAGCTACTACATTTGCCGGTTGATTATTATCTGGATGGCGGAACGGTTCAAACGCCTTCGGATTTCCCGGATGCGGCAACATCAAAGGCCGATGGAAATGAACGGTTTATGTATGATGTGGAGGGAAATCCGATTATCCATGTACCGTTAGAAGTTCCAACTCGCGAAAACTCTCAGTTTGTCGGTTGGGGATTATATAAGGTCAGTAACGGGGTGAAAGGTGAGAAGATTGCTTCTGTTGCTCCGGGAGAAGATATTGATATTCGAAACGAAACATTGTTTGGTCGTATCAGCGATACGCTTGGAAACGTTAACTTTGATAGCGTGCGCTTGGAAGCGGAATATATCAGTACCGAACAGCAAGCTGCAGATGCGTTTGTTGTCAATCATGTCTATAAAGAAAACGAAGACAGCAAACAAGAAGATGGAACAGCGACGGTTGGATCGTTTGTTTCCATTCATGGAACAGATTCCAGCTTAACGGAAAGCGGAGAAAAGAAATTCGCACCGGATAAGTTAGAATACAATGGTAATAAGTATAAACTGGTACTTTCTGATGATGCATCGCCTAGGGGTGGATATACAACCTTTACGGATACATCGACTTCTATGACATTTACATATGTACGAACGCGAGGCACTGTAAAAGTTCGATATGAAGATACAGAAGGAAATTTATTGCCGGATACGAAAGAGATTACCCTGGTTGATAACGGACTGGAAGGTACCGAATATGAATCGACAAAGGAAGAATTTACGGATTATGTGTTTGTCGACATGAAAGAGGACTCGGCCCCGGCAAAGGGTACGGTCCAAGAAGGGGATCAAACTGTTGTGTATGTGTATCGTCCTAAGGTCAAAGTTCCGAATACGGGACTGGATGTACCAATGGGCCCTACACTGGCCATACTATTGGATGCTGTGTTGGCTACGGGGATATTCTTGTTAATACGCCGTAAAAGACGAGGATTGTAAAGTAAGAAAGTCAAAGGAGAAAGAAAATGAACAAAAGATTTCAAAAAGGTTTGGCTGTTAGTGCTTTAACGGCCATGGTAGTGGCACCGTTTGCACACCCTGTATATGCTGTAGGGACTGATGCCAATTCAAATGGTCTGAATGAGACAGAGGAAAGTACATTAAATCTTAAAAAAGATTTGACAGTCAGAGATTTAGATGATGCGAATTATACACCAGAAACACCAAACGTTACTTTTGGCTACACTGTTAGCAATGGTGAAGCAGGAACTTTTACATCTAAACAAGATGATAAAGGGGATCAAGTGTTCCAGGTAAAAGCCGGTAAAGATGGAAATTTGGTTAAAGTTAACGGTACAGTGACTACAGGTAATGTTGTATTTACCCAAGATGATACAGCAAGTAAGGGTAAGGTTACTAAGGATATTGCATTGGATTTTAGTGGAATTACATTTACTGAAGCAGGTATCTATCGTTATGTGATTACAGAAGCTGATTATACGGTTAACGACAATTCTCAGCTTACAAATGCACTTCCACAAACCACAGCGAACAAAACACGTAATGTCGATGTATATGTAGAACAAGATGGTGATGCCTATAAAATTAAAGGCTATGTTGTTAGTAAAACAAGTGATTCTACTGGAAAAGATGCCGGTTTTACGGAAGAGAAAACAGATGGGAATGTAGACCCAACAAAGAGTAGTGTGTACTCTACATATGATGTAACATTAACGAAAAAAGTAGATGGCGTTTTAACAAACAATGCTGGTTATTCTTTTACTATTACATTGCCAACAGATGACAACGGTACTTATGGATATCAAAAGAATAGTGATTCGGCAACTACGGTAGAAACAACAAACGGTAACAATACTCATACTGTAACATTGGCGAAAAATGACAAAATCAAAATTCAAGGTTTGCCGGTAGGTGCAACGATTGACATCGCCGAAGACCATGTAGAAGGATTTAAATTGCCGACTATTACTGTAGATGACCAATCAAAAAAAATGACAAATGATGACGCTGGTAAGAAATGGAAATATAGCGGTGTAGGATCTAACGATGCCAATAACGATGCAACCGATGTAGTAATTACCAACAAGACAGAAAATGATTCTATCTTACCTCCTACAGGTATCTTAATGACTATCGCTCCATTTGCAGCTATGGTAGGATTGGGTGCTGCCTTGATCGCATTGTTTGCCAAAAAACGTAAAAACGAAGCTTAATTCGAACGCTAAAAAGTAAACTTTATGTTGCTGGCAGAAAGAATCGCCCGATTTGGGAATAAAATTGTATCGCTTCTGACGGCTATATTGATCATATTGCTTCTAACGTATGGTCTATATTCTTTATGGGATATTTATCGTATCAATCATAATGCCTTTATATCCGATGAGTTATTAAAGTATAAGCCCGGACAGGAAAATGGCTTAGGCTTCGATGCTTTACGAGAACTCAATCCAGATGTGAAAGCTTGGATTACCATCGATAATACACATATTGATTATCCTGTATTACAGGGAAAAGATGATATGGAATATGTAAATAAGGATCCGTTTGGTGAATTTGCACTAAGCGGTTCCATATTCCTGTCAACCAAAAATGCATCGGATTTTTCAGATATTTACAACATGACATATGGTCATCATATGGAAAATGGTGCTATGTTTGGGGATCTGACAAAAATGTTGGATTTAAACTATTTAAAAGAACATACCACGGGAACACTGTATGTACCGGATAAAACTTATTCGGTGAAATTGTATGCTGCTTTGGAATGTAGTGCTTATGAAACTCGAATCTATAACTTAGCTGGTGTGATGTCAGATATGGAAGGGTTTCAAACGTATGTAAAAGCCAATGCCACATCGTATATAGATCAAGGAGTCAAATCGACGGATAAGATCATTGCGTTGTCTACGTGCATGAGTGCGACAACCAATGGAAGGGTTGTTGTATTTGGAACATTAACGGAAACAGAAAAGGAGGTTCAATCATGATTATGTTTTTAAAAAAGAAACATTTTATTGTGTTTGGCTTTCTTTTTTGTATTTTTTGTTTTAGCTTGTTTGCGCAACCGTTACAAGCCTTGGAAACGGTAAAAACAAAATTAGATATTGAACTAGCCGTTGATGGGAAGTATCCTGATTTACTGCCCAAGGATACCTATGAATTTATACTGGAAAAGGAATCTGGTGGCACATACAAGATTGTGCAGATGGTATCCATCGTTGCCACTAAGGAAGGCAAAGCTTCGATAGAAAATATTTTGATTGAGAATGCGGGAGAGCATCATTATCGTCTCTATCAAAAGGCTGGATCGAATCAGGATATGAGCTATGATCCTACTGTGTATGATATTACGGTATATGCTTTTTATAATTCGAACCAAGAGTTGGTATGTGATGCTGTAGCCTATAAAGAAGGGGATACGCAAAAGGTATCTAACTTTGCGTTTACCAATCAAATGAATCATCAAAATGTAGTTGATGTCAGTGAAAAGAAGGATAAAACCGATACTTCAACACGGACGAATGAGCAAATGTATGCCATGTTATGTACATCCATGATTGTCTTGATGGTCGTTCTATATAGACGTTCCAGGAGAGAAACGAATGGCTCTTAGAAAGGCAAAGCGAAAAGAAGCACAACAGTATTTCCCAAAAGAATCCGTAGAATCCAGTCCGGGTCAAAAGCCAAAAAAGAATCCTAAAAAACGAGCGTTGGAGGAAATTCGTTTCTTTTTGATGCGAGCTGGGGTTCTTCTTTTGATTTTATACATCATGTTTGGCTGGATCTTTGGTCTCCATGTCGTAAATAATTTGGATATGCAGCCTAAGATATTTGCGGGAGATCTATCTTTGTTTTATCGTTTAGACCCCAGCTATAATATAGGTGAAGTACTTGTTTATCAGGTGGATGGAAAAACTTATCTTGGACGTGTGGTGGCAAGAGCAGGGGATGAAGTTGATATTACTGAAGACAACCATTTAAAAATCAATGGAGATATCATGATTGAATCAGATATCTATTATGAAACCGGTCGTTATGAGAATGGAATATCACTTCCTGTGAAAGTGCCGGCGGACAGTTATTTTCTATTGTGCGATTTGCGGGAAGGTGGAAAGGATTCTAGAATTTTCGGGCCCATTTCTCGTTCCGATATTAAAGGAAAAGTCATTACGATACTAAGAAGAAGCAATCTTTAAATCCAAAGGAATGTAATTTTAAAAACGTATTGAATGAGAAGCAGGAGATTTTTAACTCCTGCTTTTTGGTTGCTCCACTAAAAAAGAGCAAAAACTACGTGTTCGATGGCGCAATAGTTTTGGCTCTCTATATTACAGGGCTGAGACAATGTCCACACCCGGTAATGGCTTATTGAATTCTTTCCTGAATCAATTTCTGAATCTCTTCTGCTTCTTCTCTATCTTTTTGATAAATCGAAGTATTGAATTGTGTTTTGATATCCGAAACATAAATGGCGCGTACAGAATGATCCTTTAAGGTAAGCTTGATTCCTACATAAAGACTTGGTTCTGCCGCAATGCTCATAAAGGTAACACCACCTAATACTTGATGCGCAAAAGGTGTTGATTTCCCTTTGAATTTGGCATCTTCATTTGCCACAGATACTTTTTCGATATCCGTATAAGCTACCTCTCCAGAAGATCCGATAAGAATGGATAATTTCTTATTCTCATCATCAAATACAACAGATTGAAATTCTTTTTTCATGATCTTTACCTCAATTTTTCCAGCGATTTTTTAGCAAGCTCCCTATCTTCTTCGTACTCTTTGGTTTGAAAGCGTACCAGGCGATAAGATACGGGGGCAACAAGCTTATCCTCTCCGATTTCCATATAGATATAGATATAGAAAGATGGTGGGCTTAACCATCCGGTGGGAATAGCTGTATCGGCAATCGTATGTTGATAAGCAGTAGGAGAATCAATAAACTTTTTATCAATGTTTACGATCTTACAGTTAGATACAGAAGATATAGGATATTCTTTACCGTGAATGTAAACATGATTCTCTTTAATTTGCAGGGTATGCATGATAACCACCTCGCTTAAAGCAATCAATAAGCAATATGTATGATCATTTATTAGATCATTACCATGATGAAGTGTTTTTTAACTAATTTAAGAGGGTAGCCTTTATTTATTTTCATTATATGTACAATTGTATGAAAATGCAATAGAATAATAGTCTTTACTTTTTATAAGCTGTTATATTGATTAGAAAAATCAAAAGCAGAACGAATTTGATTGATAGATTCTCTAGGGATTTTTTGGGTTTTCGCAAGACTTTCCCAATTGTTATGTACGGTTTGCAGAATGAACTTAATATCTTGTTTTGCTTTTAACGAATCCATTCCAATTAATTCAGAAAAGTTGATTAACGTTGGTAGACTAATTCGATTGTCATCATCTGTGACATTGAGAGATAAAGTATCACCATAAGGAATAGGGTTTACATCATAAAGCGGAGATAAAATCCATCCTTTTTTACTCAATAAAAATCCATGATTTCTTAAATGATCATCTGTGTTTGAAACAGCCATATTAAAAATGATCCTTTTCCAAAGTTCATGAATATCTTGATTTGGAGTAGCGCCATAGGCTTTTATAAAATCAACGATATCTAAATAACTTGAACCATCTTGAGCAGAAGCACCGTCTATTTTTCCCAGCAATGTCATAGCGGATGAGAAATGGATGCGTTTCTTCCCAATTCTATCAAATCTTTTTGTCAGAAAAGTACTGCCATATTTTGAAAACTTTTGAACCGATGTTTGCGGGACTTTAAGTCCACATAATTTTGCCAATTCCATTGTCAGCTTTTCCCAAGCTCCTATATCGGTTTCATCGTATTTAGACGGGAATTTTGCTATCCACAATTCGCCTTTTGTATCTTGGATGGTGGCTTTTGGTCTGGCTCCCCCTAGTGAAGATCCGGGCTTGATTAGCTGTTTGATCCATTTTTCTATATTGTCTTCTCTGTTAGTTTCAAAACCACGGGAAGCTTCTTCTAAATCTCTTAACGTAGCCCAGGGAGGGACTGCTTCATCTTCGTTGTCAGATAGAAATGGTCCATTCTTTTCTGTTTTAAATCGTAAGGCACCCATTCTTGTTTCGTCATAAACTCCTAACAGGAAATCGCTTGTAGTTAACGTTTTAGGTTTTCTACCTTCTTTTTGAGCGATAATCAGTTCTCTTCTTTTCATCAAAGTTTGTCCCCAACGATCTGGGCATGAGTCTGAAAAGATACCAAATAATTCTTGATGTATTGGATATTGTCTGCCTTGGTAAAATTCAAGATTAGGATCTAGGATGAATTGAGTTATAGAAGTAGATTTTAACCAGGTATCATCATACTCAAACGAATAGTTTTCAGATCCTCTACTTTTAGATACAAATAATATCCCCATTAATAGAGGTTCATCATGACTCCAATTTTCATAAACATAAATTTTTTGTTCTTCGTTTGCCATAAGATTCCTCCTATCTCTTTTTTAGTAACTCTATATCTTGCAGCTTTCTTCCTAATTCATCATCTTTTGCGATTAATAATAAATCTTTATCCATGCCATTGATCGCATGAAGAACGGCAGCATAAACTCCCATAGATACAGAAGAGTTTCCTTTTTCAACGTTCCATAATGTAGAGCGACTAATACCAGCTCGTTCGGCCGCAAGAGTTGCCGAAATTCCTCTTCTTAAACGGGCTAGTTTGATCTGTTCTCCCATTTGTTTAAGAATATTTTCTGTACTTCGCATGATTTTTACTGTTTTTTTTGCCATATTGCACCTCAATGTTTGATTACAAAAACATTATAGGCTATTTTGTTTTTGTAATCAAACATTTTTAATTGTTTTTAGAACAATTAGACTGAATAAAAAGATAGGAAAATCAAACAGGTAAACTATTGGCTAATGTGTTAGCTGTATCTCACCATTTCTTCTTGTTTTTCTATAAATAAAGGTTTAAACTAAGAACAGTTCTTAGAAAAGGGGATAAAATGTACAAGGTTTCGAGGCAAAGAGAGTGGATCTATGATTATATTCAGTCACATCCAGATCGTCATATGAGCGTAGAAGAAATCTATGAAGGTCTAAAAGAAGAAAATCGTGAGGTTTCAGTTGCGACCGTATATAGAAATCTGAAGATCTTACAAGATGAAAATCGGATTGCCAGCTTAATGTTGGAGAGTGGGAAACAGGTTTTTGATAAGACATGTCGGCCACATGATCATCTGATTTGCACAACTTGTCAAAAAGTCTTTGATGTGGATATGCCTTATGATCGTTCCATTGAGCGCAAAGCGGAAAATCAGTTGCATATTCCCATTGAATCGCACTCTCTTGTGTTGTATGGAACATGTGCAGATTGTCTTCAAAAGAAAGGTAAGGTATAGGAAAATGGAATTAAAAGGATCTAAAACAGAAAAGAATTTGCAGACTGCATTTGCCGGAGAAAGCCAGGCTCGTAACAAATACACGTATTTCGCCAACGTAGCTCGCAAAGAAGGTATGAATCAGATTGCGGAAATCTTTGAAGAAACAGCTCGTAACGAACAAGAACATGCTCGTTTGTGGTTTGAAGCTTTAGGTGGAATTGGCAGCACAGATGATAACTTAAAAGCAGCCGCTGCTGGTGAAAACTATGAATGGACAACAATGTACAAAGAATTTGCCGATACAGCTCGTGAAGAAGGGTTCACTAAGATTGCTTTCCAGATGGACAAAGTAGCTGAAATTGAAAAACAACATGAAGAACGTTACTTGAAATTATTGTCCAATGTAGAAGAAGGAAAAGTATTCTCCGGAGAAGAAAGCGACACTTGGATTTGTGGAATTTGTGGTTTCCAATATACAGGTGCTAATGCTCCTAAAGCTTGTCCGGTATGTGGATATCCTCAGTCTGTATTCCGTAGAATTGCGAAAAATTATTAATAGATTTATTGTTTTAATTGGAAGAGCTGCTCTTTTAAAAAGAGTGGCTTTTTTTGTGATGTTCCATATGAAAAACTCTTTTGATATCATTAATAGTATCTATTTATTAAGTATTGAATTAAACATTTTCAATCGCCTTAGTTTACTGAAACAAACTAAATAATCTGCGAAACAAAGAAAAATATATTGATTATAATAAAATTTGCGGTTATAATACAGATGATTTAAAAAGAAAGCGTTTTCGGCCGAACGCATAAGGAGGAAAAGATGAAAGCATTAACTCGGTATTGTAGCGATCAGGGAGAATTTGGTGGATATCATTATATTGATTTACCAGCCCCGGAATGTGGTCCTGATGATATTGTTATTAAATTAAAAGCAGCAGCTATTTGCGGTGCAGATATGAAACATTGGTATGCAGATTTGAACAATGAAAATCATTCAACAGAATTGGATTCTATTCGAGGACATGAATTTGCCGGTGTCATTGTTAAAGTGGGAGAGAACGTAAAGAAATGGCATGTGGGGCAAAGAATTGTATCGGATAATAGCGGACAGGCTTGTGGGGAATGCCCGGCATGCGAGCAAGGTGATTTTATGCTTTGTGAACATAAGAGCGGATTAGGATTAGATCATAATTATAAAGTATTTGGTGGATCTGGCGGCTTTACAAAATATGCGAAGATTCCTGGAGAAATATTGAAATTACATCCACATGCCATTTGGGAAATCCCAGAGGGCGTTAAATATGAAGAAGCAGCAGTATTGGATCCTATTTGTAATTCTTATAAGGCGGTAGCTCAACAATCTAGCTTACTTCCTGGTCAAGATGTAGTTGTATTTGGTACAGGACCGTTAGGTTTGTTTGCTGTTCAGATTGCTCGTATTATGGGTGCTGTTAACATTGTTATGGTAGGATTAGAAGAAGATGTAGAAACACGCTTTCCAATCGCAATGGAAGTTGGAGCTACTCATTGCGTCAATGCTTCAAAGGAAGATGTGGTAAAACGTTGCACGGAAATTTGTGGGCGAGATAATCTAGGATTAGTTATTGAATGTTCAGGAGCTAACATTGCCTTAAAACAGTCTTTAGAAATGTTGAGACCAAACGGAGAAGTGATTCGTGTAGGAATGGGATTTAAACCATTGGAATTTTCAATCAACAATATCACTGAACTGAACAAAAGTATCATTGGGCACATGGCTTATGATTCTACTTCATGGAGAGAAAGTATTCGATTGTTGAAGTCTGGTGCCATTAAAGTGCAACCAATGATTACACATCGTTTAGGTCTTTCGAAATGGAAAGAGGGTTTTGCAGCTATGGCAGATAAATCGGCTGTTAAAGTTATCTTCCATTACGATGAAGAGGATAAGGATGTAGCTGAATTTGGTGAAGAAGAAACTCCTAATGATTACGATTTTAATGATTGATAAAGAAAATGAGTAGAAATAAATTGTATTTGGCTCCATCTATGGGCTGTTGTGACTTGTTTGATTTTAAACATCAGGTTGAATTTATAGATAGTAAAGCAGATTTTTTACACATTGATATTAAAGATGGAAATTATGTAAAAACCTATAGTATCGGCCCTGACTTTATGAAAACATTAAAACCTGTTGTAAAAACACCAATGGATGCTCATTTGATGGTTAAACATCCGCAATGGATCATAGAAGAATGTGCAAAAGCAGGAGCCGCCTATATTACACCTCATACAGATTGTATAGAAAGTGATGCTTTTGTCACAATTCATAAAATTTTAGATTTAGGATGCAAAGCAGGTATTGCTTTAAATCCTTCTACTTCTTTGGAAACCATTCGTTACTATTTGCCACTTTTATCAAAGGTTACGATCATGATTGTAGATGCAGGTTATGCGGGTCAAGAAGTTATAGAACAAATGTATGAAAAAATTCAGACATTAGTTCAATGGCGTAATGATATGAAACTAGATTTTTTGATTGAAGCAGATGGATCAATGAATGCAGATGTTTATGGCCCTCTATATGAAGCGGGAGCGGATGTAGTTGTTTTAGGACCACCGGCTTTATGGAACAAGGATAAGGATATTGAAAAAGCATGGAACATTATGCAAAAAGAAGTAGAAAACGCATTAATACATGTGAGTAGAAAGTGATAGGAATAGGGAAATGGATAATGTAAAGGGCGCTAATATTGGCGCAAGATTAGATCGCCTACCAAATTCTGGATGGCATACAAAGATGTGGCTAATAACAGCATTTGCACTTTTAGTATGCTGGTCAAATGGAATAGGTGGTGCGGTACAGAATATTTTGTTAAATGAAGTACATTGGTTAAAACCTGGATCGATGCTGTTGGCTATGTGGGGAACGACTTATACAATCGGACAATTGTTTGGAGCACTAATCGGAGGGCCTATTGGAGATAGAATCGGAAGAAAGAAATCTATCCTTTTATATGAGGTTGTACATATTATTGTGATGATCGGTGCAGCTCTTTCACCAAATGTTGAAATTTTATATATTTTCCGCTTGTTACAAGGTTTTGCGCTAGGTGCATTGCTGGTTGTTTTATTTGCAGGGTTTACGGAATATGTACCGGGAAGAAATCGTGGAACATGGTCCAGTCGAACTTCATTTATTGGAAACTGGGCACATCCTATATGTAATTTGATTGCGTTAATTCTGATTGGTACAGGTATGAGCATGAGCATGAATTGGCGAGTGGAATTTATGATTCCATCTGTTCTTTCTATTATCGCAACTTATATGATTTATAAAAAATTTCCAGAATCTCCAAGATGGTTAGAAGCGCAAGGCCGTGTTGAGGAAGCAGAAGAAATCATGAGTCGAATCGAGAAAGAAATTGAAGAATCTACAGGTGAGCCGCTGCCACCAGTAACCGAAGCTCCAAAAGAAGTTAAAAACTTGCCATATTCAGCCTTATTTAAAGGAGCTCTTCTTAGAAGAACAATTGTTGGATCTCTTGTTTTGATTGGAATGAACACAATTCAATACACCTTGATGAATTGGATGCCTTCTTTATTGGTTGGATTAGGATATGATACATCACAATCTCAATTTATGACTGTATTTGGATTGTTTGGAGCTCCATTCGGAATTTTCATTGCTTCTCTGATTATGGATAAAGTATCAAGAAAATTGTTAGGTGTTCTATTGTTGAGTGGTATGGCCGTGTTTGGAATTATTATCGGGTATGTAACACAAGCAGGTTTGGTTGGAATGAATGGATTAATCATTTTAACTTTCTTAATGAATACGATCATCTACATGTATGTTTGTTATGCCTCTGCCGTATATGTTCCAGAAATGTGGCCTACATCTGCTAAATTATCGGGATCTGGTTTCTCAAATGCGATGGGACGAGTTTCAAATGTGTTATTTCCATTTTTAGTTACTACCTTAGCTGCACAAAGTCCAAGTTACGTCTTTATATTACTGGCTATTGTAGCTCTGATTATTGCCATTGGTGTGATTTTCCTTGGTGTAGAAACTAGAGGGGAATCGGTTGAAGATATTGGAAATGTTTAATAAGTATTAGGAAGATCAAGTAAATTCTAGTGTAAGTTCTCCTTAAAAATCAATTTTTTCTTCCTGTTATTTTAGAAAGGTTATTTATGAAAAATACAAAAGCAATATTGGTCGAACCTAAACATTTTGAAATTAAGGATGCAGAGGTTCCACAACCTAAAGATAATGAAATTTTATTAAAAGTAGAATATGTTGGAATGTGTGGATCTGATATTCATGGATTTGAATTTGGTCCTTTTATTCCACCAAAGGATCCGAATCAAGAAATAGGATTAGGGCATGAAGTCGCTGGGGAAGTTGTAGGCATTGGATCTAAAGTGACGAAATTTAAGATAGGAGACAAGGTGCTGATTGAACCAGGTGTACCAGATGATACATGTGAGTATTGTCGTACTGGTAGATACAATATCTGTCCAGATGTAGATTTTATGGCTACACAGCCCAATTATAGAGGGGCATTATGTAACTATATGACACATCCTGAAGAATGGACTTATAAGATTCCTGAAGGTATGAGTGTTATGGAAGCTGCATTGGTGGAACCGGCTGCCGTAGGCATGCATGCAGCGATTTTAGGACAGGCAAAGCTTGGAAGTCACATTGTTATCTTTGGTGGAGGTACGATTGGTTTAATGACTTTACAGGCGTGTAGAAGTTTAGGTGCTACAGATATTACAGTAGTTGATATTTTACCGAAACGTTTGGACTTAGCTTTAAAATTAGGTGCTAAAAGAGTAATAAACGGAAAAGAAGAGGATGCAGTAAAAGTTCTTCGTTCTTCTCAATGGTATGGAGATCATGGTGTTGATTTAGTTTTTGAATGTGCTGGTTCAGCGTTTACTGCAAATCAGGCCGTACAGGTTGTAGCGCGTGGCGGAAGAATCATGATGGTTGGTACGCATTCAAAACCAGTACCGATTGATTTCTTGAAGATTAATCGAGAAGTTACGATTCAAACTTCTTTCCGTTATTGTAATAACTTCCCACAAACTATAGAAGCAATTGCCAGCGGAAAGTTTAATGTAAAAGATATGGTAAGTCACGTTTATGATTACAAAGATGTACAAAAAGCGTTTAGCGATGCCATTGATCCGGTAAAAAAAGCCGATATGATCAAAGGTGTAATTAAGGTAGAAGAGATTTAGAGAGGTATAAAAATGTTAGCGGATATTCGTTATTGGGAAAATAAAGCCAAAGAAGGAAAATTTGCAATTCCACACTTTAATGTATGGAATGCAGAGATGTTAATGGGTGTTATAGATGCTGCAGAAGAAGCGCAAGCTCCTATTATCATTTCTTTTGGTACAGGATTTGTGGGAAATACATCTTTTGAAGATTTTTCAAACATGATGGTTTCGATGGCAAAACAAGCTTCTGTTCCGGTGATTTGCCATTGGGATCATGGTCGAAGTATGGAGATTATTCAAAATGCTTATAATCATGGAATGAATTCTGTTATGCGAGATGCCTCTGCTTTATCTTTTGAAGAGAATATTCAGGAAATTAAAACAGCAGTGGACTATTTTCATCCATTAGGTATTCCTGTAGAGGCAGAGCTTGGACATGTTGGAAATGAAACTATATATGAAGAAGCTTTAAGTGAATATAAATACACAGATCCTGCACAAGCAGCAGAGTTTGTTCAAAGAACAGGATGTGATTCGTTAGCGGTGGCAATTGGAAATGTGCATGGGGTTTATAGTTCTGAACCTAAATTAGATTTTGATGTCATTAAAGCATGTAGAGATGCGGTTGATGTTCCTTTGGTGTTGCATGGAGCTTCCGGTATCGGGGATGAAGATATTCGTAAATGTATTTCGTTAGGAATCGCAAAAATCAATATTCATACTGAACTTTGCCAAGCTGCTATGGAGGCTATCTCAAAAAATACAGATAAGTCTTTCTTGGAATTGGAAAGATTAGTTCGTCAAGCAATTAAAGAAAGAGCTCTTTATAAGATTCGTCTCTTTGGGGATGAAAATAAGGCTAGTTTATAAACTATGGAAAAACAATTTGATGTGCTTTGTGTAGGCGCTGCTGTCATCGATATTCCTTTACAACCGGTTAGTAAAAATATATTTGACGTAGAGTCCTATCCTTTGCAGCAAATAAGCATGACAATTGGTGGTGATGCTATCAATGAATCGACTATTATCTCTAGGCTTGGTCATAAAACGGCTTTGGCAACTATGGTTGGAGATGATGCGGCTGGGCAATATATCATTCAACATTGTCAGCGGGAAGGAATTTGTGTAGAGGGTATTCGAATCAAAGAAAATATAGATACTTCTATTAATGTAGGATTAGTTACTCAGGATGGAGAACGTACATTTGTTACAAACCGTAATGGAAGTCTATGGAAAATGACGATAAAAGATATTGATCTTGCTTTAGTTCCCAAAGCAAAAATATTGTCTTTGGCAAGTTTTTTCAACAATCCTTTATTAGACAATGATGCACTAGTTAAGATTTTTTCAAAAGCTAAATCAAACAATATGATTATAACTGCAGATATGATTAAGCCAAGATTAAATGAGACGTTGGATGATTTTTCGGAAGCATTGAGTTATGTAGATTACTTTTTCCCGAATTTTGATGAAGCTTGTTTGATGACAGGAGAAAGCGATGTAGAACTCGTTGCAAAGAAATTATTGTCTTATGGTGTAAAAACAGTAGTGATTAAAATAGGAAAAAGAGGAGCTTATATTCAAACACAGAATCAGGAAGGTATGATTGTACCGGCAATGAAAGGAATTAAAGCTATTGATACTATTGGGGCTGGTGATAATTTTGCTTCCGGTTTCATAAGTGGACTTTTGGAAGGGAAGTCACTAAAAGAGTGCGGAGAATATGGAAATGTGACGGCATCTATAGCTATTCAAAGTATTGGAGCTACAACCGGTGTAAGAAATCGCTTAGTATTTGAACAACGTATGAGGGAATATCGTCAACAATATCCAGAAGTATAGAAGAGAGGAAACAATATGAGATATGCAGAATTAGGAAATTCAGGGATTCAAGTTTCAAAGATGGGACTTGGAACCTGGGCTATTGGTGGAGGTCCTGCTTGGAGCGGTGATCTCGATGAAAAACGATGTATAGATACTATTGTAGCAGCTGTAAACAATGGTATTAATTTGATTGATACGGCGCCGGGATACAATTTTGGAAATAGTGAAATCATTGTAGGAAAAGCCCTTAAAGAAGTGGATCGTTCAAAAGTCGTATTAGTAACAAAATGTGGGGTTGTATGGAACAGAAAGGGAAGTGTATGGAATAAAGTTGGAGATCGTCAATTATATAAATTATTGACACCTGAATCTGTACGTTTGGAGGTCGAAGAATCATTAGAACGCCTGGGTACAGATTATATAGACTTATACATGACACATTGGCCTTCCGTTGAGCCGTATTATACCCCGATTCGTGAAACGGTTGAAGAATTAAACAAATTGAAAAAAGAAGGGAAAATTCGTGCCATAGGTGCTGCCAATGTAAGTATTGATCAAATCAAGGAATACTTAGATTGTACACAATTAGATCTTGTTCAAGGAAAATATAGTGTTTTAGATCGCGCTGTAGAAGAAGAATTAATTCCGCTATGTGTAAAAAATAAAATTACTATGCAGGCATACTCACCTTTGGAACAGGGACTGTTAACTGGTACTATATCCAAAGATTATCGTCCGGAGCCGGGCAACGCAAGAGCAAATAAAAAATGGTGGCAGCCTGGGAATATGGAACGAGTTATTGATATGCTAGAAGCATGGAAGCCTCTGGCTCAAAAATATAATGCGTCAATTCCAGCTCTTTGTTTAGCTTGGATCATGAACCAGGGAGATTCTATCAATTTATTAAGTGGTGCTACCACACCTGCTGAGGTAGAGATGAATGCAGTTGCTGCCGACATTGTACTTTCTAAAGAAGATTTAGCTATGATGCGTAAAATGGCAGAGGCATTAGATCAAGAATAATAAAATTTATCATTTATAAACGCAAGAAACGTTTTCAACACAATCGTCAATATTTGAGCTTATAAATGGTTGAAAGGTATGAAACCTCTGTCTATAATATTTGGTTTTCATACCTTTTTTAGAAAAAGGAGTCCTCTATGAAAAAGAATAAAGAAGGAAAATCCTCGATTGTACGCCGTATGATTTGGGCGGTTGTTTTAGGATTTATGTGTGGTATATTGATGATCATCTTACGAGAGAACTCAACAGGAGATTTATCAAACGCTTGGAAATTTGTTGATGCTCTACTATTTCAAGATATTACAACAACAAAAGGAATTGAAGGAATTGGCTTGTTTTATATTGTAGGACAGATATTTATGCGGGGCTTACAGTTAGCCATTGTCCCTTTGGTTTTAACTTCACTTTCTCTTGCTTTATGTTCACTTGCGGATCCAAAAAAATTAGGAAGAATTGCAATCAAAACATTTATCACATATCTTTGTTTTTATCTTGCGGCAGCAACATTAGCGGGAGTAGCAGCTTATGGAGTGAAATTAACTGGTGGCTTTGATGTTGTATTACCATCTACTCAGGCTGCAGAGATTGCAACGATGGAAGGATATAATCCTTTGGTTACTATTGTAAATGCGGTGCCGAATAATATTTTTTCTGCCTTTACATCCAACAATGCAATATTATCTGTTGTTGTAACTGCATTAATTTTGGGATTGTGTATGACATATCTAAAAGACAAGGCAGAACCGCTAAAACAAGTGATAGAAAGTCTAAATGAAGTGATACAACTTTTTTTGAATTTTTTGATTGATAAAGTGGGCCCTGTTGCGATCTTTTGTATGATTACACGAGCTTTAGCTGTATATGGGGTAGAATACATTCGACCAACTTTGGTTTGGATGATAACAACAATAGTTGTTAGCTTAGTTCTGGTATCTACTATCTATCCCATTGGAATCTTTTTAACCACTCGACTGAATCCACTTCCTTTTATGAAAAAGGTTTTTAAAGTTGGATTGTTTGCGGCTGCAACAAATTCATCGGCTGCAACGTTACCTTTAAATGTAAAAACTTGTACGCAAGAATTAGGTTGTACTGAGGAAATATCAAGTTTTGTGTTGCCAACGGGGATGACAATTAACATGAATGGTACAACAGCAATGCATATGATTGCGATTACCTTTATTGCTTCGGCAGCAGGTTTGGATATTTCTCCCGCCACTTTAGTATTGGCAGCTTTTCTGTCTATATGTACAGCTATGGGAACACCGGCAATCCCGGTTGCCGGAACAACTATGGTTTATGTTGTTATGATGGGGTTAGGTTTAAATTCTGAATTATGCATGATTGGATATTCCTTGGTTTTAGCAATGAATTATCTGCCGGGCATGGCGGTGATAACGCTAAATGTAATTGGTGATGCTGCGACAAATGTTATTGTAAACTTTAAAGAAGGGGTATTGAATAAAGAACAGTATATGGAAAAATCATCTAATGGAAAAGAAGTCAAATAACATTTTGACAGTTTCAATTATACCGATGTAAAATTTGAGGTAGAATAGGGGCTTGGTTATGGCAAAAAATCGTCTAGAGCAAATGAAGCAATATATACATGAAAAAGGAAAAGTTACAGTTTCAGAATTAAGTAAACAATGGAATATAACAGAAGAAACAGTACGAAGAGATTTAGACAAATTAGAAGCAGATGGAATTTTAACTCGTATTCATGGTGGGGCTATCTGGAATGAATCGATTCGTCATGAAGGAATATATTTTTATCAAAGACAACGAAGAAATTTTGCCGCAAAGAGAAAACTGGCAACCTTGGCATTGCCATTGATTAAGTCTAGTGGTGTTATATTTGCGGATGCAAGTTCTACGGTATTAGAAATGTTGCGTTTATTAGCGGATGAGCCTAATTTAATCGTAGTCACAAATTCTGCTGAGATATTTTTAGATTCGGCAAATATGAAAATGCATTTAATTTCTACTGGTGGAATTTTTAATAACAATTCTATGTCTTTTCAAGGAGAAGTTACCAAAAATGCAATTCGAAAATATAATGCGAAATTAGCGGTTATTGGTTGCAAGGGGATGACAATGGAACAAGGAGTACTTGATTCCTATGAGAGTGAAGCAGAAATAAAAAAAGTGATGTTAGAACAGGCGGATCAGGTAGTTTTGTTAATTGATCATACTAAATTTGATCAAATCGCATTTTTGAAGCTTATCGATTTTGATCAAATTAATTATGTTGTAACAGATCGATGCCCATCAGATTCATGGATTGAATTTTTTAAAGAACATCATATTCAGTTGATTTATGAATAAACTCTGAATGATTAAAGTTTGAAGTGGAAAGACTCTATCACTTATTTGATATAGAGTCTTTTTTTGTGGCATAAAATTTGACTGAAATAAAAGTATAATGATAAACTGATACTAATTGATATCAATTAGTATCGGAGGTTATATGGAAATTACCAAATTCTTAGAGATTCTTCACGATAAAAAATTTATGGATTATAGAAAGATGAGTAATAAATATTCAGATACATTTCAGGAATATTTAGATACGCTTTCTATGTTTTATAAGAAACTTCCTTTAGAAGACGCACAGGGAAATTTTATGGTGTTTTTGGAAGAGCCTTTAAAAATTCAAACATCTACACTTAGAACATTGTTTCAAAATCAAAGTGATTTATATAGTAAAAAGTCTTTGGAAACAGAAATTATTGCGACTTCCGCCATAGAAAATATTGATTTTTCCAGAGATAGCGTGCGATCTATTTTATCAGGACAGGCATCTAAGAATGAAGAAGAAAAAAGAGTTGAAGGCCTTAAAAAAGGATTGGAATTTATCTCAGATCCAGGTAATAAGATCACAGAAGAGAATTTATATAAGTTGTATAAGATGGTAATTGGTAAATATCTCGATGAAGAAAATCAGTTCAAGGAAGGCAATTTATATCGTCATGATTCGGTTTATGTAGTAGGAACAAAAGTAGAACATACCGGAATTAGTTACAAGCAAGTTCCTTCGTATATGAAGTCATTGGTTGGATATATAAATCAAAAAGATGACATACAAGATCTTATTAAAGCTTGTATTATTCATTTTTATATCGCTTATGTTCATCCATGGTTTGATGGAAATGGTAGAATGGCCCGATTAGTACATCTTTGGTTTTTGGTACAAAGAGGGTATCAATCAGTATTGTTTATTCCTTTTTCCAGTTTTATTGAAAAGACAAGAAAACAATATTATGATGCCTATCAAACCATTGCAGACAATTATCGCTATACGCATAAAATAGATGTAACACCATTTTTGTTGTATTATATAAATAATGTTTATAACAAGATCGAACAACCATTACAGGAGGCTACTTTTTCTGTATATCGATCAGTATTAGATCATAAAAAGATCACAAATAAAGAAGATAAGTTATGGAAATTTGTCTTATCTTATTTTGGTACGGAAGAATTCTCAACGAAAGAATTGGAAAATGCATATGGAGATGCAGCCTATGCCACGATTCGAAGCTTTGTATTAAAATTTACGGATTTAGGTTTGTTGACGGCAATTTCTTATACGACAAAGAATAAGTATAGGGTGAAAAGATAAATAAGATAAGCATTATTTAAACATAGTCTTGTTTTACAAAAAACCTATAAAAAACTGCAAGAAAGCAGAAAAATATATATAAAAATCTGCAGTATTGCAGGTTTTTATAAAATTTGATTCTTTTCCAGGAAAAATTTTAAAAATGGAAGAATTGTTGTATAGTTAACTTAATTAGAAGATGGGAGTGCTTTTCATGTCTTTAGTAACTTGCCTGCTTATATTAGTTGTTGCCTTTTTGGCCGGTGTAGAAGGAATTTTAGATGAGTTTCAGTTTCATCAACCGTTAGTAGCATGTACCTTAGTTGGTTTGGTATCCGGATATTTAACAGAAGGCGTTTTGTTAGGGGGCTATTTGCAGATGATGGCTTTAGGATGGGCTAATGTTGGTGCGGCGGTTGCACCGGATGTAGCGTTAGCTTCTATTGCCTCCTCGATTTTGATGGTTCATGGATTACAGGGAAATCTTCCTGTAGATTTTGTGATTTCTGTATCAATTGCGATTGCCATTCCTTTATCGGTGATTGGTTTATTTTTGACAAAGTTTTGCAGGACAAAAGCAATCCAACTGGTACAAAAGATGGATCAAGCGGCATTGCAGGCAGATTTTAAAGCAATGGAAAGACAACAGCTATTAGGTATAGGTATGCAGGGAATGCGTGTAATGCTTCCGGCTTTGTTGCTGGTGTTGATTCCAAATGATTGGATCATTTCTTTGATTGCTGCCTGCCCGGTTGTTGTATTAAGAGGTTTGAGTGTTGCCAAAGGATTGATTCCAGCTTTAGGCTTTGCGATCGTCATTAATGTATTGGCTTCAAAAGAAACATGGGTTTTCTTTGCACTGGGATTTATTTTGGCGGGTATTTCATCACTTTCCCTGGTTGGTGTTTGTATCATTGGTGCTGCGATGATGTTGATTTATATGGCTTTGAAAAAAGGGACAGATCAAGGAACGAATTTTGATGTTGATGCATCAATCAGTGATTTGCTGGATCGATAGATCAGTGTGGGGTGTGATATGCACATCCTTTTTTTACGTTTTTTCAAATTTTCTTCAAAAAAGTTTGGATTTTAAGTTTCAAAGGCCTTTATATGCTAAAGACATCAAAAGAAAAGATAGTTAGAGCACAATGATTCATGTTAGAATGTAAAGGATGAAAAGGAGAACAGGTTCATGAAAATTCTAGTGATTGGAAAAGGTGGAAGAGAACATGCTTTGGCTTTGGCATGTTCTAAAAGCAAACTTTGTACACAATTGTATATGGCACCGGGAAATCCGGGCATGGCAAAAATTGGTACATGTGTGAATGTTTCGGATAGTGATGTAGATGGATTGGTGGCATTCGCCAAAGAAAAAGAGATTGATTTAACAATCGTTGGACCGGAGGCAACTTTGTCTTTGGGCGTTGTGGATGCGTTTCAAAAAGAAGGGTTGAAGATCTTTGGCCCGACAAAAGCCGCTACACAGGTAGAATCCAGCAAGGACTTTGCGAAAAAGATCATGGCTAAATACAACATTCCTACGGCGGCTTATGAAACCTTTGATGATTATGAAAAGGCAGTTGCCTATGTAAAAGAAAAGGGAGCGCCTATTGTTATTAAGGAAGATGGATTAAAAGCTGGAAAAGGTGTAACGGTTGCCTATACGTTAGAACAGGCATTGGAAGCTTTAAAGATTGCGTTTGACATTCCGGGCAATAAAGTGGTTGTGGAAGAATGCTTAGTCGGCTTTGAATTCTCTTTGATCTGCTTGGTGCATAATGATGTAGTCGTGCCATTACAGATTGCCCAGGATCATAAGTGTGTGGGTGATGGTGATACAGGGCCTAATACCGGTGGTATGGGATCGTATAGTCCGGTTAAAAAGATCACACCGGAAATCATTGAGCATACGATGAATACCGTTATGGTGCCAATGGCTAAGGCAATGATTCAGGAAGGCGTTCCGTTTACCGGCTTCTTGTATGGCGGCTTGATGTTGACGGATGCCGGTGTTAAAGTCATCGAATTCAATGCTCGTTTTGGAGATCCGGAAGCCGAAGTCATTCTACCTCGACTGGAAAGTGATTTTGTACAAGCTATTCTGGATGTCATGGATGGAAAAAAGATAGAATTGAAGTGGACCGATAAAGTCAGCCATGGTGTGGTTTTGGCCAGTACAAACTATCCGGCAAGTTCGACAAAGGGTGCCGTCATTGAAAATCTGGATGCGGTAGATGCCCTGGTTTATCATATGGGAACCAAAGAAGCGGACGGACACTTAGTAACAGATGGTGGACGTGTATTGATGATTACCACCTTGGAAGATACACTGGAAAAAGCTTATGAACATACATATAAAGAAGTAGAAAAGATTCAATGCAGTGATTTGTTTTATCGTCATGATATAGGAAAGAAGGATATGGAACATGAGTAAGTCAGATTTAGAGATTGCACAGGAATGTGTCTTAGAACCGATTGAAAAAGTAGCAGCTAAAATTGGTATTCCATCCGATTGTCTGGAACATTATGGAAAATATAAGGCAAAATTATCCTTTGATTTCATTAAAAATTTAGAAAAAAGAGAAATGGGGAAGCTGGTGCTTGTGACAGCAATCAACCCTACAAAAGCCGGAGAAGGAAAAAGTACGACAACCGTTGGTTTAGGGGATGCCTTAAATCAGATTGGTAAGAAGTCGATGATGGCTTTGCGTGAGCCAAGTCTTGGGCCTGTATTCGGTTTGAAAGGTGGTGCTGCCGGCGGTGGTTATGCCCAAGTTGTTCCAATGGAAGATATCAACCTTCATTTTACCGGGGATATGCATGCGATTACGACAGCCAATAACTTAGTTTGTGCCATGATCGATAATCATATCCATCAGGGAAATGAATTGAACATCGATCCGGAAAAGATCACCTTTAAACGCTGTCTGGATATGAATGATCGTACCCTTCGTGATATCACGATTGGTCAGGGATCCAAAGCCAATGGAGTAGAGCGTAAAGATGGTTTCAACATTACAGTGGCCAGTGAAGTTATGGCGGCTTTGTGCTTGGCCAGTGATTTAATGGATCTAAAGAAACGCTTTGGTGAGATGTTGGTTGCCTATACGTATGAAGATAAACCGGTATATATCAAAGATTTAAAATGCGAAGGCGCCATGGCCATGGTTATGAAAGATGCGATTCTTCCCAATATCGTACAGACTTTAGAACACAATCCGGTATTAATCCATGGTGGTCCATTTGCCAATATTGCGCATGGATGTAACTCCGTGATCGCCACGAAAGCTTGTTTACGACTGGCCGATTATACTGTAACCGAAGCAGGTTTCGGAGCCGATCTGGGTGCTGAAAAATTCTTGGATATCAAGTGTCGATTAGCCGATTTACATCCAAATGCTGTAGTCATTGTGGCTACGGTACGTGCTCTTAAACAGCATGGCGGTGTTGCCTATGAAGATTTGAAAGAAGAAAATGTACAGGCGTTATTGGATGGTTGCCAAAATTTGGCCAAGCATATCGATACCATCCAGCAGTTTGGTTTACCTTATGTGGTTGCGATCAACCAATTTGTTTCGGATACCGAAAAAGAAATTGAGGCATTGGAAAACTGGTGTAAGGAAAATGGGCATCCGATGTCTCTATCTACTGTTTGGGCCGATGGGGGAAAAGGTGCCATTGACTTAGCCAACAAAGTCGTTGAACTTTGTGAAAAAGAAAATACTTATGCATCACTGTACGATGTCAACAAATCTATCGAAGAAAAGATCACAACCATTGCCCAAAAAGTTTATGGGGCTGATGGGGTAGAATTTACTGATGAAGCCAAAGCACAGATCGAAATCTTTAATAAAAACGGTTGGGATAAATTACCAATCTGTATGGCCAAAACACAGATGTCATTAAGCGATGATGGATCTGTGATGGGAAGACCAACCGGATTTAATATTACGGTTAGAGAACTTAGACCAAGCCTAGGGGCCGGCTTTATCGTTGCCTTGACCGGTAAAGTATTGACTATGCCAGGACTTCCAAAATATCCAAGTGCCTTGGATATGGATATTGATGAAAACGGAAAGATTACAGGCCTTTTCTAAAAAAGTAAGTCAAGAGAGTGCAAGGAGAGCGTATATATCGTATGATATGCGCTCTTTTGTGCGACAGGCAGTCGCTATAGTCCACCCATGTACAGGCATGGATGGACTTTCTTTCTAAATAGAAGTTCTATTTACGATACTGTGTATAAACGAAATGAATGAACTTTGAAAGGAAAGGTGTCACGTAGGTGAAAGTCCTACTCTGTTGAGTTCCAATGCAACGCAGAAAATCTAAACTAGTGCATTTTCGTGAGGGGATGTGCGAAGGAGTTGTGGAAAACCGTGAGGTCCATAGATGGTCTGGCAGGCCGAAATGTAGTGTGAACGGTATAGGCGGCAGGGATGTTTGATGACCGTGCGAAAGATTGGGAAATCTATATACTGTTTACTCGAATGAATTGGATGGGTAAATGGGAACATTCATGTGATGACAGTTGGCATGTCAGAAAGGATATAGCGATGACCCTGTGAGAACTTCATACTCGCAAAGGGTCTTGTGATATAAGTGTAATACGAAGTTCACAAGATGTATGAAGTAGTCAGACAAGCTCATAGTAACGAAGTATGTTGAGAAACCAAAGCTCAACGGAAGGTGAAGGGGCTTGACCTTATGCGACTTAACTGAACTCTTTACAATGATAAAGGCAACGCTACCGAGGTAAAGACGAACTGAATGTGTGAAGACGGAGGAAGAGAATTTTATGAACGAACCATTAAAGTTGAAGTGGCATTCTTTATATGGTCAGATGTTAAGAGACAGAAAATTAACAGAAGCCTGGAAACAGGTAAAGGCCAATAAAGGAAGCGGAGGAATGGATGGGGAGACCATTGCGGATTTTGACAAAAAGTCGGAGGAAAGAATCCATGAAATTCTGGAAAAGCTCAAGACAAAAACATATACACCGTCACCTGTAAGAAGAATGTATATACCCAAGAAGAACGGTGGAAAAAGACCGCTCGGAATACCTGTGATAGAGGACAGAATTGTCCAACAAACATTGGTAAATATTCTCAGTCCGAAATTTGAAAATGGTATTTTCCATAAATGCTCATGTGGATACAGACCCAACTATGGAATGGAAAAAGTTATGCAGCTTATCTTATGGAATATAGAAAAAGGAAGAAACTATATATTTGACTGTGATATAAAAGGATTCTTTGATAATATTCCTCATAAAAAGCTCATGCGAGTTCTAAACAAGTATATAGCCGATGGCACTGTACTAGACCTAATATGGAAATGGCTAAAAGCAGGATATACGGAAGAAGGAAAGTTTCTTGAAAGTGAAAGAGGAACACAACAGGGTGGAGTCATATCTCCACTACTGGCCAACATATACTTGAATGAACTGGATTGGGAACTACAAAAAGAAGGAATTTATTTTGTACGTTATGCGGATGATTTTCTACTCTTTGCGAACAGTGAGGAAGGAATCATAAAAGCAGGCGATTTCGCAAAACAGATTATAGAAGAGCTGGGACTGGAGATATCCATGGAAAAGACGAAAATAGTTGATTTTCATCATGATGATTTTACCTTTGTAGGCTTTGATTTCTTACATTGGAGAAATCGGAAAAAGGATAATAAACCATACTTTCTAGTGAATCCAAGTGAAAAATCGCTAAAGGACTTCAAAAAGAAAATCAAAGACAAAACTAGGAAAACCCTAACTCTAAAGAAAGAGGAATGGATAAAGAGAGTCAACGAAATCATAATAGGAAAAGTAAACTATTATAAGACAGTACAGAAAGCCATAGAACTCAATAAACAGGCAGGGCAGGAAAGCCACTGTTTTATTAAGGGAAGTATCCAGGAACTCCATAAACTGGATGCATATATTAGGCAAAGACTGAGGATGTGTATGATACATAAACATCCAAGCATAAGAGGAGCCTATGGAAAAACGTGGAAATGGAACATAGAATTTTTCTGTACTACGGGACGGATACCTGCCGCATGGCATTATTATAAAGAGATGTATCCAGGGTATACAATAGAAACGTATGTTGATATACAAACAAAATCGAATAAGAAGAGAAAGCAAAGAAAAATAGAGAGACTGAAAGAAAAAGGGATGAAATACTATACACAGGAAAGAATAAAGATCATCGCAAGCACAGGGCATGTGTTAGCGAAAGGATAATGGGTTCGTACATAAATAAGCATATTGGTAAGCC
>CABOGK010000017.1 GCA_902399855.1 Erysipelotrichaceae bacterium | reverse complement strand
TGTACCGGTTTGTGGGAGAATTCTGGTACACGGGTGATCCCTACTGGAAAGAAAATCTGTGCTTTGCCTCCCGCTTTTTAAGGGATAAATTAGATCAATAGAGGAAATTATATATGTTAGTGACAATGAAAGAAATTCTGGATCGTGCCAAAAAGGAAGGTTATGGAGTTACCGCACCAAATGTTCAAAGTGAAGATACGGTTCGAGCTGTGATTCATGTTGCGGAAGAACTAAGAGCACCTATGATCATTGATGTCAATGCGTTCATTCATCCCGATCTTCCATGGTTTGTTCATATGATTCGTGAATTGGTCAGCACTTCATCAGTGCCATTTGCGATCAATTTGGATCATGGAAAATCGTATGAGGACCTCATGTTAGGAATTCGATCCGGTTTTACATCAATCATGGTGGATCGCTCCAGTCTTCCATATGAAGAAAATGTCAAGCAGACCAAAGAAGTCGTCAAGATGTGTAAACCTTTAGGCATCAGCGTGGAAGCGGAACTTGGTCATGTCGGACAAGGGGAAAACTATTCAGTCGATGGCACAAGCAATCTGACTGAGCCGGAAATGGCCGCTCGTTTTATCAAAGAAACAGGTGTAGATTGTTTGGCAGTGGCGATCGGTACGGCTCATGGTCGCTATAAAGGAACACCACATATTGATTTTGAGCGATTAGAACAAATCGTCAAGGCTTGCCCAGATACGCCGCTAGTCTTACATGGTGGCAGTGGTACCGGTAATGAAAATCTGGCAAAAGCAGTTCGTAACGGTATTCAAAAGGTCAATCTGGCAACAGAGCTTGTCGTGGCGGGTAAAGAAGAACTTGAAAAATTTATCCAAGATCCAAATTTTGATAAATGGAAGTTGATTCCCAGTTTCATCAAAGGATATGAAGATCGTTTAGCCCATTATGTCAAACTGTTTGGACAAGAAGGAAAAGCCTGGACAGAATAATAAAATGGATACAGTGGTTTTAAACGATACCAAATCGAAAAAATGTCATAAAGTGAAAAAAAGCAGTCATTATCAAAATGGCTGCTTTTACCATGCGAGTTATTCTACAATTCCTTTTTCTATACAGTCTTTTAGCCAAAATAATGATTTTTTGGGTTTACGTTTGTATGTGCTTAAGTCCAGTTCCAAAAGACCGTTACGATTTTTAAAGGCATTGATGGCAGAGAGATGATCGATAAAAGACCAAATCAAATAGCCATGACAATGACATCCTTCTTCTTTTGCCTTGATTGTATAGTATAGATATCGCTTGATGAAGTTGATGCGATAGTCATCTTCAATCAATCAGGCCCATTGTATGGTAAAGCGAAAGGTATTGAGTCCAAAGCTTGTCATAGTGGCAATATCTTCTTTGTATCGGTGATAAAAGTCACTGGCTTTTTGAGGACCGATTTGGTCATACCAGCGCGAAGGATCGCTTTGAAAAAACAAATCAGCCCAGCTTTCCTGTCCAGCTACTTTTCCTGCTGTTCCTTCGATCTGCCAGGCACTGGAGCTTGTCCCTAACATAAAATTTTCAGGAATTTTTATTTTCATCACTACCGCCTCCTTACTTCAATTTTAAAATACAGAAAAAGGCAATACAATAACAAGTACAGCAAAAACGGAATTTATAAAAACTAGAAAGCATATTGAAAAATAAGGTTTATTCTTTTGTTTCCTATGCAAATGGAGTAGAATAAACATAGTGGGATGTAGCACAGCTTGGTAGTGCACTTGCATGGGGTGCAAGGGGTCGCAGGTTCAAATCCTGTCATCCCGACCATATCTGATGGGCCGGAAGGCTCTTTTTTTGTGGGGAAATATCGTATAAAATAAGAAGGAAAAGAGGTTTGTGATGGTACTTCCGGAAAATATTCTTGAAATTTTGAAGACTTTGAATCAGGCCGGTTATGAAGCCTATGTCGTGGGTGGTTGTGTGCGTGATTCCTTGTTGAAAAGAGATTGCGCCGATTATGATGTTTGTACCAGAGCTTTGCCGAGTGTGGTACAAAGCTTATTTACGCATGCGATCCCAACAGGAATCAAACATGGTACGATCACGGTCTTGACACCGCAGCCGGTAGAAATCACCACCTTTCGAAGTGAAACGACCTATAAAGATCATCGTCATCCGGATCGTGTAGAGTTTGTATCTTCCATTATCGAAGATTTAAGACGAAGAGATTTTACGATTAATGCGATGGCTTATCATCCAAATACCGGATTGATCGATCCCTTTGGCGGAAAAAAAGATCTTTCTTTAAAGATCGTTCGTTGTGTCGGAGATGCGAACCAACGATTTCAGGAAGATGCCCTGCGCATGATCCGCGCACATCGCTTTTGTGCTAAGCTGGGCTTTACGATGGATAAAACGACACAGGAAGCCCTGCATCAAAACAGCAAGCTGATTCAATGGATTGCCGTAGAGCGAATTGATAAAGAATTAAAAGAGATTTTGCGATATAATCCGTATGAAATTGAGAATATGACACAATTATTGTCAAAATGGATGCCAGAATTAGAGCTGTGTAAGAGCTGTGCACAAAATAGTCCATGGCACGATACGAACGTGCTCCATCATTCTTTACGTGCGATAACGTTTCTGACCCCCTTTGATGAAACCTTAGCTCTTGCACTTTTATTTCATGATTTAGGAAAACCGGCGACAAAAACTACAAAGGATGGAATCGATCATTTTTATGGTCATCCTTTAGAAAGTGCCAAAATCGCTGATAGAATTTGTAAGGCTTTAAAATTAAGCACATATCAACAAAAGCTGATCTGTTCGCTTGTCAAACATCATGATGAAAAGCTGCCGCTTCGGCTACGAACCATTTATCATTTTCGCATTCAAATGGGGTTTGATGATGCCTGGATGCAGAAGCTTTTTACGATTCGTATTTGTGATTTAAAGGCGCATTCTTTAAAAGGCCAACAAAGCGTACAAAGTGTTTTAGATTTTATAGATTTTTATGAAAAGAACAAGGATCGACCAATGAGTTTTCACGATCTAGAGATCAATGGAAAAGATGTGTTGACGCATACGTCTTTTACAGGAAAGGATGTTCGAAAGGTTCTTCAAAGGTGTTTGGATTTGGTATTTTATGATCCGGAACAGAATACAAGAGAACATTTGATTGAAATGATACAAAGATGGCGGGTGATATAAATGGAAATGTTGATATTGATCTTGTTGGTATTATTGATCGTTTGTGTGTTGATCTTAATTAGCTTAGTTTATCTGCAGAACAGGAAACAAAATGATCATACTGTCTTGAAGAAAATGCAGGAACAGGATCAAAAGACCAGGGAAGAGCTGTATCAAAAACAGATGCGGGAAACCTTTCAAAATTTAAATGGGCAAATCCAGATCTTGCGCAAAGAAAACGCATTAAAAGCCCAATCCATTCAAAAGATGCAGACAGATCTATCAAGCATGAACAAAGTCATGACCAATACGAAAATGCGCGGAAACTGGGGTGAATATCAGCTGCAGTCTTTATTAGAGATTTATGCTGGACAAAATCCGGAAATCTTTTCTATGCAGTATGGATTAAAGAATGGAAAAGTGGCGGATGCGATCTTGCGGGTAGCCGGAACGGATAAAGTATTGTGTATCGATTCTAAGTTTCCTATGGAAAACTATCTGCGAATCGAAGAAGGAAAGAACCAGCAGGAGTTTATTCGTCTTTTTAAGATGAATATGAAAAAACATATCGATGACATCGCATCGAAATATATCAATGAACAAACCGTGGATCAGGCAATCTTATTTATTCCCAGCGAATCCATTTATCAGTTTGTATGCGGTAAGTGTACAGACACGTTGAATTACGCTTTGGAAAGGCATGTATTAATGACTTCCCCAACAACGCTGGTAGGGGTGATCTTTACGCTTTTGGCAAGCACCAGAGATTTTTATCGCAGTGCACATATCGAAGAGATCGAGAAAAACATCATGGCTTTGCAGCAGGATGCCCATCGTTTGGAACAACGATCTCAAAAGGCAAAGCAGTCTTTGGAAAGCCTGGTACAGCAGTTCCATTCTATATCGGTAAGTGCTTCTAAGATCACAAAACGAATGGATACGATCATCGAAGGAAGGGAGGATCCAGAATGATCACAACGTTAAAGGGTGATATTACAGGTCTTGATTTTGACATTATTGTCAATGCCGCCAACAATCATCTGCTTCCAGGTTCAGGTGTATGTGGCGCTATCTTTAAAAAGGCCGGTCATCAATTAGAAACTGCTTGTCAAAAGATAGGGTATTGTCAAACCGGTGATGCCGTTATGACAGAGGCTTATGATCTTCCCAGTAAAGCTATTATTCATACCGTTGGTCCGATTTATCATCAGGATTCAAATGCGGCATACAGTCTAAAGGCATGTTACTGGAACTCGATGGTATTAGCTTTTGATTATATGCGATCCCATCATTTAGATTCTGTTTCCATTGCGTTTCCCTGTATTGCCACCGGTATTTATGGCTATCCGCATCAGGAAGCTTGTTCAATCGCAGTTAATACGATCTATCAGCTGATGCATGAATATCCTGATGCTCAAAAGATCAACGTGGTCTTTGTTTGTTACCAACAGGAAGATTATCTTCTCTACAAGGAGGAACTTGCCAAATATGCGTTCTATGGTCGATGAAAGTCATTTGTTTTTAAAGCCAGCCTTACATCGTCATGCCGCTTGTGTGGATGCCACCTTAGGGCATGGTAAAGATACTGCGTTCTTCTTATCGGAAGGTGTACAGAAAGTTTTTGCCTTTGAGATTCAGGAGAACATTCTTCAAAACACAATGAAAAAATTAAAGAATCCTAAAGTACAAGCCTTTTGCCAGGGACATGAAACGATGGATACGCTGATCTTTGAATCTATTGATGCGATGATCTTTAATTTTGGTTATTGTCCTCAAGAAGATCCATCCATTTGTACACAAGCTAATACAAGTGTTATAGCTATTCAAAAAGGCTTGAAATTATTAAAGCGAAAAGGTCGTATGGCTTTGGTTTTATATCCACATCCATCCGGAAAAGAAGAGGCAAAATGCATTGAAAAATATGTGCAAAGTTTAAGCGCTTCCTTATATACAGTGGTACAATATAAACAGTTGAATAAAGAAGATTCACCCTACCTGATAGGTATAGAAAAGAAAGAAGGTTACCATGAGTAAAAAAGCATTGATTGTGTATTATTCGCAAGGAAGCAGTGTAGCGCATTTAAAAGACTTGATCTTAAATGCTGTTGATGCCGATGTTTGCCGTATTGAAGCGTTAGAACCTTATCCTGAAGATTATGCGAGTTTAGTTAAAACTGTAAATGCACAGGTGCAAAAAGGGGTAGATCCTGCATACAAACCAGTATCGGTGGATATTTCATTCTATGATACGATCTTTGTAGGAACGCCAAACTGGTCAGGAACCTTGGCTTTGCCTTTACGTACATTTTTGAAGGAACATGATTTCGCAAATAAGAAAGTCTTGCCATTTCTTTCTCATGGTGGAGCCGGTATTGAAAATATGGAGAAGGATCTGCATGCTTTATGTCCGTCGGCAACGATTTGCGAACCGTTTATGATCCAGGGACAGACCGATGAGGAAACCGAGGCCGACTTAAATGTCTGGCTGTATGCCAATGCACCGGATTGTATAGAATAGAGAGGATGAAGAACATGTTAAGTGAAAAAGTTGCGGGTTTGTTGAATACACAGGTGAATAAAGAATTGTATTCGGCGTATCTATATTTAGATTTTGCCAATTACTATAAAGAAAAAGGACTGGATGGCTTTGCCAACTGGTACAATGTTCAGGTACAGGAAGAAGTGGCTCATGCCCAGATCATGATGCAGTATCTGCAGGATAATGACTGTTCGGTTGTGTTAGAGGCCATTGATAAACCAAATATCAAAATTCAGGATTTTAAGACACCTCTGGTGGAATCATTAAATCATGAGCGTTATGTGACCGGCTTGATTCACACCTTATATGATGCCGCTTATCAGGATAAGGATTTTAGAACGATGAAATTCTTAGACTGGTTTGTCTCCGAGCAGGGGGAAGAAGAAAAGAATGCCAGTGATATGATCACCAAATTTGAGTTGTTTGGAAACGATGCGAAGGCATTATATGATCTGGATGCCGAATACAAAAGCAGAACTTATACCGCACCATCCATCATGAATGAATAAAGGAATCCCTAAGCGGATTCCTTTTTTACAAATTCTTCATAATATTCTGCTTTTTTTATATTGTTGAGGGAGCGATATTGTTTGGCCAATAAATAACCGACAATGGCTTTTTCTTGGGCGGTACACTGTGGAAACTGTTCTTCCATGATAGAAATATGGTTGGATTTGTGATCGATTAAAATATCATACAACATATGTGCATGGTCCTTTAATCCCTGGTTTTCTCCCTGATCAATCGTATCTAAAAGATTTTTGGATTGTTCCTTATCTTCTTCATAGACATAATGTTCAAAGGCCATGGAGATGATTTCGTATCGCTGCTTTTTATTGCGGGCGATTCGTATCAGCTTTTGAAACTGTTCTTTGATCATGGCTGTATCATCGGCCATGATATAGCGATTCAGCTTCATAAACTCAACCATATATAAAGGAAAGAATAATTTGGTGAAAGTGGATCGAATGTCTTTGTCAAATGCTTCAAAGTCTAAAGACTGCAGCTCTTTTAATAATCTTTCCTGATGCACTTTTCGATACATACTGGAAAAGATGATGTATAAAAGAGCGAGTATGACAAAGACAAGGATCATCCGCATTGACCAATCCTGCATGTTATTGGAGCTTCTCCTTTAAGTCTTCAAAATCTATGTTGGGTGTTTCATGGAAAGCAACGATTTCCTGATCGTCTTTGTAGCGAGGGATCAGGTGTACATGAAAATGATGAACGCTTTGTCCGGCTGCTTCATGCATATTGGAAAGAAGATGAATTCCATCACAGTGTAAAGCGGTTTCCAGTTTCTTAGCTAATTGTTGAGCTACTTCAAACACGTGATCGCGTAAAGCCGGTGGACAATCCAGGAAAGAATCGCAGTGTTCTTTAGGGATCACTAGTGTATGGCCAACGGCCGTAGGGTTAATATCAAGAAATGCCAGAACCTGATCATCTTCATAAACGGTATGGCTGGGAATTTCTTTTTTGGCGATAGAGCAGAAAATACACATAATAAGACCTCCTTGTATTTGTTCTTATTATACGCTAAAAAAAGTGAAAAGTCAGGCTAAGGGGGTGCCTGACTTTTCAAAAAAATTAAGGGGATAGAAAATTAGTATGAATATCAAAACGATTTCATACCGGCAAGGTCTTCTATTCCTTGCTTGCATAAAGTATAGCATAGGTAAAAACAAAAAATGTGGGATTATTATGGGAAAATATGTGAAATTAGTCCAAAATGGTATTTAAGTGGGGAGAATCATACAAAAACGAGGTGATTTTAAAGACGAAAGACCATAAAAAAATGAAAAATAGAGAATTTGTTTAAAAAAAGTAAAGACGGACCAAATCTGTCCTCAAAGACGGTTTGGAATATGCTATAATAAACTTCAAATGGGGGTCATATTTGTATGATAAACAAAACCATTCAGGAAGTTGCAGCGTATTTAAATGCACCTTGTATCCAGGATGAGGATGATCTTAGGATCCATGGTGTTTGTATAGATTCAAGAGAAGTACGACCGGAGAGTCTTTATATTCCAATATTAGGGCAAAGAGTTGATGGTCATAGCTTTGTGGATAGTGTTCGCAAGGCTGGATGCAAAGCCAGTCTATGGCAAAAGGATCATAAGCCATATCCGGAAGATATGGCATTGGTTCTGGTAGAAGATACAACACAGGCTTTACAACAATTGGCCAAAGCCTATTTACAGTCTTTATCGTGTAAGGTGATTGCCGTGACCGGATCAAACGGGAAGACAAGTTGTAAAGATATGTTGTATTCTATTTTTTCGCAGGAGACGAAAACACAGAAGACTCAGGGAAATCGAAACAATGAGATCGGTCTGCCTTTAACGATTCTGGATTTTGATGCGGATATTGAAGTGGCCATTTTGGAAATGGGTATGGAAAATAAAGGAGAAATCGAGTTTTTATGCGCGATTGCTCCACCGGATATTTCCGTGATCACGACGATCGGCAGTGCTCATATGGAAAATCTGGGCGGGAAGAAACAAATTGCCCAGGCAAAACTGGAAATTCTGGAAAATTTAAAGCCAAACGGTTTGTTTTTGTATGATAAAACAAGCCCGGAAATCGATGAATGCTTACAGGAAATGCAGATCGATCCTTCCAAGAAAATCGTTTCTTTTGGATGTGGCGGTGATGTGATCCTGACATCAGATATTGTAACTAAGGAAGATCACATTGAATTTACCTGCTCCTGTTTGGATCAGAAAGTGATTCTTCATTCATTAGGTGCGATTCAGGCTTCCAATGCGTTACCGTGTATTTATATTGGACTGTATTGTGGTTTGAAACAAGAGTCAATCCTATATGGCCTTCAACATTTAACGATGACAAAGATGCGTATGCAGTTAGTTAAGGCCAATGGCTACATGATCCTGGATGATTCGTATAAATCCAATCCGGAGAGTGCCAAAGCCGCAATCGATGCACTAGAGAGTCTGCCGGTGTCTTTTCGCATTGCCTGTCTGGCGGATATGCTGGATTTAGGACCGACCGGAAAAGATCTCCATCTGCAAATTGGCGAATATGCCTCGATCAAGAATGTAGATGTGCTGTATGGATATGGGCCGTTAACGAAATTTACGGTAGAAGGCTTCCAGGGCAAAGAAAAAGCCTGGTTTGAAACCAAAGAAGAAATGATAGAAGCATTGCGGAAATATAAAGATCAAGATTGTGCAATTTTAATCAAGGGCTCAAGAGCCATGGCTATGGACAAGGTTGTCAGTGCCTTGAAAGGGGAATAGAAATGAATAAATTAAATCTTGCGGTTTTATTTGGAGGACAGAGTTCGGAATATTCTGTTTCTTTACATTCGGCAGGTTCTTTTTTGCGTCAGATTCGTCAGGAGAACTATAATTTGATTTTGATTGGGATCGATCCCAATGGAATCTTTTATTTATATGATGGAAGCATTGAAGATATAGAACATGATACATGGAAAAAGGAAGGTTCCTGTACACCTTGTGCTTTTATTCATAAGGGTGTGATCAGTCTGGAACAGCCGGAGCAGAAGATCGATATCGATGTAGCCTTTCCAATCCTGCATGGAAAAAACGGAGAAGACGGCTGTATGCAGGGCTTGTTGGAGCTGATGAACATTCATTATGTTGGTTGCGATGTAATGAGTTCAGCTATCAGTATGGATAAAGAAATCATGCACATTTTGTGTAAGGAAGCCAACATTCCCTGTGCAGATTATATCTGTTTGAAAAAATGGGGTGATAATCCCAGCTTTGAGGAGATCGAAGCACAGATTCCATTACCTTGGATCATCAAACCATGTAATGCGGGAAGCAGCTACGGTGTGCATAAAGTAGAGAAAAAAGAAGATTTTGAAGATGCTTGTCAGGATGCGTTTTACTATGACGGCAGAGGAAAGATCCTGGTGGAAAAAGCTATTGAAGGCTTTGAAATTGGTTGTGCTGTCATGGGAAATGAAACGGTTTTTTGCGGCAGTGTCGATGAGATACAGATTGCCGGAAGCATCTTTGATTTTGAAGGTAAGTACGAAGATAAAGGCGCTGATATCATCTGTCCGGCAAGGATCGATGAAAAGCAGTTTAAAGAAGCCCAGGCGCTTGCGTATCGTACCTATCGTGCGATGAATTGTACCGGTCTGGCTCGTGTCGATATGTTTTTGACAACCGAAGGTGAAGTCATCTTAAACGAATTGAATACGATTCCGGGCTTTACGGCAACCAGTCGTTATCCTTCCATGATGAAAGAAGCCGGGCTTGCATTTCCAGATCTGATTGACCGTTTGATTGAACTGGCCATGCAAAGGAAGGTCGGCGTATGTTAGAAAGCTACAGCCGGTGCTGGACAGAAATTGATTATGATGCGATTGCACACAATGTCGAAGAAATTCAAAAGCTTGTGGGCGATACAAAGATCATGGGCATCGTCAAAGCCAATGCGTATGGACATGGTGATGTGGAATGTGCTAAGGCTCTACAAAAGGTCGGTGTTGATTTTTTCGGGGTAAGCAGTGTGGATGAAGCGCTTCATTTACGTCAAAACGGGATTCATGATTCTATCTTGATCCTTGGCTATACACCGCCGGAGCATTTTCATTACCTCATAGAACAAAACATCATTCAGTCGTTAGTATCGTATGACTATGCACAAAAGCTGGATGCCTATGCCAAAGAGGCCGGCACAAAGATCCGCTGTCATTGTAAGGTGGATACCGGTATGTGTCGAACGGGTGTGATTTATCAGGTACAAGAAAAGAATATGGATCAGATTCTTGCCGAATATCGAATGGAGCACCTTATAGTCGAAGGAATCTTCTCGCATTTTCCGGTCAGTGATGATCTGGGACAGGAAAGTGCCGCTTTTACCAAGAAACAGATCGAACTGTTTGAAGAAGTGTGCAGCAATTTAAGAAAAGAAGGAATCGATCCGGGAATCCGTCATATCCAGAATAGCTATGGGATATTGAATTATGGGGACCTAAAGATGGATTATTGTCGTCCGGGGTTATTATATATGGGCGTTACAAGTGATGATGCGATTCCAATTGCCTCTAAACCGGATTTTATTCCGATTCTTAGCTGGTATGCCAATGTCAGTTTGGTCAAGTGGATCCAAAAAGGGCAGAGTGTCAGCTATGGGCGACATTTTATCGCCACGAAACCAACGAAGGTTGCGACGGTTTCTGTCGGCTATGCCGATGGACTGCATCGTTTAGCATCGAATTGTGGTTTAGAAGTTTTGATTCATGGACAGAAATGTCCGATTATCGGCAATATATGCATGGATCAGTGCATGGTCGATGCGACACAGGTAGATGACGTGAAAGAGGGGGATGTTGTCGTACTTGTGGGTAAACAAGGTGATCATCGAGTTACGATTGATGAGATTTCAAGAAAATCGCAGTCCATCAACAATGAAACTTTGTCAGATATTGCCGGAAGAGTTCCCCGATTAAGAAGGAGAGAAAAATAAAATGGTGAAGAAGCAGTACGCTGCTGTTGATATCGCAAAGTATGTCAGTGCTTTATTAGTTGTATGTATCCATACGTTTCCTTTCATTGATATCAATGAAATGCTGAATACGTATTTTATTCAGACGATCTGTCGTCTGGCCGTTCCTTTCTTCTTTATGATCAGTGGATATTTTCTATTTCGTAAGATTCATAATGAGGAAGAAGATAAGGATGTTTTAAAAAAGTATTTATTTCGCTTATTAAAAATTTATTTGATCTGGACCGTAATCTATTTGCCTTATACGATCTACAATTATGTACAGGCGCAATCGGGCTGGATGGGAATCTTTTCGTATTTACGTGATTTTCTTTTAAACGGTTCGTATTATCATTTATGGTTTTTACCGGCCTTAATGACAGGAACGTTGATCGTGTATTACCTGTATCATAAAAAGGGTATGTTGTTTACCTTGAAGATTGCGTTATTGTTGTATGGAATCGGCTATCTTTTAAATATCTATGCGCCTTTGTGGGAACAGATTCCGTTTATCAGTTTTTTATTCAGTTTTTTCACAAAGACCATGACAACCGCAAGAAACGGCTTCTTCTTTGCACCGATCTTTATCGGCATCGGAATGTTGTTGGCCAAGACAAGACGAATTCCATGTCGTGTGGCACAGTTGGCATTTGTGATCAGCTTTGCGTTGTTGGTGATCGAAGTGACCCTGTATATCCTGACCGGCATGATGCATGATTTGGCCTGCATGTATTTAAGCTTGATCCCGGCTACTTTCTTTTTGGGAAATTGCCTGTTGACATCCAAGATCGCCTATAAGCCATCGTATCGAAGCTTGCGGGAAGATTCCTTATTGATCTATACGGTGCATATTTTATTTGCCCAGCCGTTGTTGTCGCTTTTACCAAATGCACATATCGTTGTCTATTTTCTGACGATTGCCTGCTCGCAAATCTTTGCGACTTTAGTGATCCGATATAAAGAAAGGGTGCCGCTGTTAGAGCATTTAGTATGATACGAATTACTCAAATCAAGTGTCTTAATGAAAATGAGATTGAGACACAGATCTTAAAAAAACTTCATATTTCAAAAAAAGATCTTTTATCGTGGCAGATTCATCGAAGAAGCATCGATGCTCGCCATCAAAAGATCCTTTTTTCGTATATTGTCGATGCCTGTGTGCGAAAAGAAGCGCGCTTTTTAAAGCTGAGGGATGTGAGTGTGACACCGGATGAAACGTATGTCAATGTCCCTTGTGGAACCATGCCTCTAAAACATCGTCCCGTAGTGGTCGGCTTTGGTCCATCCGGAATGTTTGCGGCTTTACTGTTGGCAAGACAAGGCTATAAGCCAATCGTGCTGGAACGAGGCAGTCAGATCGATCGCAGGCAAAAAGTCGTACAGGCATTTTGGAATGGAGATGATCTTGATCCGGAGTGCAATGTACAGTTTGGTCAGGGAGGTGCCGGTGCCTTTAGTGACGGAAAGCTGACAACAAGGTCAAAAGATGCCAGAGCCAGAAAGGTACTGGAAGAGCTGGTTGAAATGGGGGCTGATCCGGATATTTTGATCGATGCGCATCCACATATAGGAACTGATGGTTTCGTACCAGTATTAAAGAAGCTGCAAGAGACGATCGAAACTTTGGGTGGTACTTTCTATTATGATACTGCTTTACAAGATTTGATCGTAGAAGATGGAAAACTGCATGCGATAGAAACATCAAAAGGAAGAATTCTCTGTGAACAGCTGATCTTATGTATAGGCCATAGTGCCACAGATACAGTACGCATGTGTGCCAAAAGAGGAATGCTTATTGAAAATAAACCGTTTGCCGTTGGTGTGCGTATCGAGCATAAACAATCCTTTATCGATCAGTCTATCTTACGTGAAATGGCCGAAGATGATCGTTTTCGACCGGCCCGTTATCAGCTTTCCATGACGGCACAAAATCAAAAAGGTGTTTATTCCTTCTGTATGTGTCCGGGCGGTTATGTGATCCCAAGTTCTTCATCGATCGGACAATTAGTGATCAATGGCATGAGCTATGCCGATCGAAGTGGTGAAAATGCCAACAGTGCATTGTTGGTTCAAGTCAATGCATCCGATTATGGAACGCATTTGTTTGCCGGTCTGGAGTATCAGGAACAATTAGAGAAAAAAGCCTTTGCGATGGCCAAAGACTATCGAGCCTGTGTGCAGCTCAGCAAGGATTATCTGGCCAATCGAATTTCCACCGGTTTTGGAAATGTGCTTCCGACTTATCAAAGAAAGACGACTTTTGTGGATCTGAATCAGCTGTTTAGTCCGGCCGTCAATGCCGCCTTACATGAGGGATTATTATATTTTGAAAAAAGAATGCCGGGCTTCAGCCTGCAGGATGCCGTTTTAAGTGCTGTCGAATCCAGAAGCAGCTCCAGTGTAAGACTTGTCAGGGATGCCTCTTTGCAGTCTAATATTCAAGGTATCTATCCCTGCGGAGAAGGATCGGGCTATGCCGGAGGAATCATGACCAGTGCCATTGATGGGATCAAATGTGCGGAAAAGATGATTGAATCTTTTGCGAAACCACTATAAAATAGGTAAGAAAAAAAGGAGGCACTATGTCATTATTTAAACCGGATTACTATATTTCCAGCTTTCAGGCAATGGATATAGATCGATTGAAAAGAGCAGGGATCCGATTGTTGCTATGCGATATTGATAATACGCTGATGGCCTATAATGAAGCAGTGCCGAATGCCAAAGTGGTGGCGTTTATCGATCGCATCAAGGCACATGGCATTGAAGTCGCATTGTATTCCAATGCTTCTAAAAAAAGAGCGTTTCGCTTTGCCAGGGATCTTCATGTTTCACAAGTCTATTATTTGTCTTTAAAGCCGCTGCCTTTTAAATTCTGGAAGGTCATTAAGGCACATGGCTATACCAAAAAAGAAGTCGCGATTTTAGGCGATCAGCTGTTTACCGATATGTTAGGCGGCCATTTGGCCGGAATCTATACGATCTTGACAGCGCCGATTTCTAAAATCGATCGATCTTCAACCAAATTTACACGAAAATTTGAAAATTTAGTTTTTAAGCATTTAGAAAAAAGTGGTTTCCGGAAAGGAGGATTTGATGGCTAAATACTGTAAAGGATGCGGTGTAGCACTGCAGAATGAGGATCCAAACGGGTTGGGCTATGTTCCGACATTAGACGCCAATTTTTGTCAACGTTGTTATAAGATTCGCCATTATGGAGAAGTTACGATCAACATGCAGCAGGGAATTGAATCCAATCATACTTTGGAAAAGATCAACAAGATCGAGGGAACGGTTTTCTGGATCGTGGATTTGTTTACCTTTGAAGCCAGCATGATCTCTCGATTAAATCAAAAGCTTCCCGGCAAGGATATCATCATGATCTTGACCAAAAGAGATGTACTTCCTAGTACGCTCAGCGATGAAAAAATCCTGGCTTTTGTACAGGAGCGTTTGAAAGAAGAAGGTATCCAGGTTAAGGAGATACTGATTTGTGGTTATCTTTTAAAACATGATGAGGAAAGTACACGAAATCTTTCTCGTATCGTAACCGCCATTCAAAAGTACAGGCGTGGAAAAGATGTAATTTTTATGGGTGTGGCCAATGCCGGAAAATCAACCATCTTAAATCGTTTAATGGCCTCTAAGGATCTAACGATTTCCAGAAATCCGGGAACGACACTGGATCTGGTTCCACTAGTACAGGAAGATTATACGATCTATGATTCGCCGGGCATTGAAAATAAACACAGTATTTTGACCATATTACAGCCAAAAGACTTAAAAACCGTGATACCGGTCAAACCGATTCGTCCTTTAGTGTCGCAGATCTTTGAAGATCAAAGCTATGCGGTAGGCGGCCTGGCAAGATTGGATGTTGTGGTCAAAGGAAAGGCAACGGTGGTCGGCTATTTTTCCAGAAGTCTTCCGATTCATCGAGGAAAGCTTTCCAATGCCGATGCCTTATGGCAGAAACATTTAAATGGAATGCTCGTACCTTGTGTGGATACTTCGCTTTTGACCATGCATACTTTCCATTCACCGATGAAAGAAGACGGTAAGATGGATGTGGTCATTCATGGTTTAGGCTGGTTTTGTGTCAGTGGTGCCATACAAGATGTGTATGTACGTGTTCATAAAGGAATTCAAGTAACATTTAGAAAGGCGATGATTTAATGATCAGTGCACAAAATAAAAAAACACTTCGTAAATTAAGTATGTCGTATCGTCCGCTTTTTCAAATCGGAAAGGATGGACTTAGCTATAATATGATCAAATCCCTGAATGATTCTTTAGAGGCGCATGAGCTTGTCAAATGCTCTTTGTTGAAGACAAGTCCGATCGATGTTCGAGAGGCAGCGATTGAATGCTCTTCGCAAACACACAGTGAGATCATTCATATCGTAGGGCGTACTTTTGTTCTGTATCGCAGAAGCAAAGAAAATAAGTTAGGTTTAAAGAAATGAAAATCGCATTATTAGGCGGTAGCTTTGACCCGGTTCACTATGGACATCTGCAAATGGCAAAAGAGGCCATGCAGGTCTTAAAGGTGGATGAAGTTTGGTTTATTCCTGCCAAGAAAACGCCGCTAAAGGATCGTATTTTGACATCGGATACGGATCGTCTTGCGATGTTAAAGATCGCATTAGCCGATTTTCCACAATTTAAAGTCAATCCGATCGAGATGCAAAGAGAAGGAATCAGCTATACGATCGATACGCTGGAAGCTTTGCGCAAGCAGTATCCATCTTATACGTTTTACTGGCTGATTGGTAATGACCAGTTGGAACAGTTTGATCTTTGGAAGGATCCGGATCGTTTAGTACAGCTGGCATACTTTGTCTGCTTTGATCGTTATGGTAAGCTTGCCCAGACAAAATATCCGATTCAACAGTTTCATATGGAGCCGATGCCGGTTTCCAGCAGTGAAATACGAAAAGGAAATAAATTAAATTACCTGGATGCAGGAGTCTTGCGATATATCTATCAACATCGTTTGTACGTTAAAGACTTTATCAAGGAAAGAGTGAGTCCAAAACGATTCTCGCACAGTGTTTCTGTTGCGCATCTTTGTGAGGAGTTTGCCAAAGCCCATGATCTGGATACACAAAAAGCATATTACATTGGCCTGTTTCACGATGTGGCCAAAAATCTTTCCAAAGAGGTCATGGAGCCATGGATGGATTGTATCTGTCAGGAAAACAAGAAATATCCGGTTGCGGTATGGCATGGGTTTGTCGGCAGTGAGATCATTAAACGTGTTTTCTACATTTACGATGATCAAATCAGTCATGCGATCTACCATCATGTCTTGGGAACGAGTCATGATCCCTATGCGATGATTATATTTTGTGCGGATAAGCTCGATCCTTTACGAGGTTATCCGGTCAAAGATTCTATTGCCTGTGTCAAACAGGATCTGAAAAAAGGATTTGAAATGGTTCAGGAAGAAAACCGAAAATATTTGAAGGGAAAGGGAAACTAACTTGAAAATCAGAGAAGTTATTTTAAAGGCAATCAGTGAGAAAAAAGGATATGGTATCAAAGATTATGATACAACCAGTCTTACTCCTTTTATGGATCATATGATCATTGCCTCCACCAACAATACACGTCAGAATTATTCGATTTGTCAAAATATCAAAGATCGTTTAAAGGAAAACGGATATAAACTGGATTTTAAAGTCGAGGGTGATGCCGATTCCCGCTGGCTTTTGATCGACCTGAAGGATATCGTAGTTCATTTGTTTGTTCGTGAAGAAAGGCAGGTGTATCAGCTGGATCGCCTGTATGCCGATGTTCCGGTTGAAACCTATGATCTATGATACTTTAGCATCGTATTATGATGCCCTAGTCAAAGATGAAGAAGCGACTTTATCATGGGTACATTGGATCGAATCTTTCCAAAAGCCATGTTCCATGTTGGAGTTAGCCTGCGGCAGTGCCGAGATCACACAGGTTTTATCCCATCACGGATTTCAGATGACGGCCCTGGATCTCAGTCAGGGAATGATCGATCAGGCAAAACGTAAAGACAAGGAACAAAAGATTCAGTTTTTATGTCAGGATATGCGGGATTTATCAAATTTGCCTAGCTTTGAATCCATTGCGTGCCTATGTGACAGCTTTAACTATATTTTAGAAAAAGAGGAAATTGTTTCCTTTTTTAAAGAAGTTCATGACCATTTACAACCAGAGGGCATCTTTTTCTTTGATACTCATTCGTTAGATCGATTGGATGAGTTTTCTGAAGAATTCAATGAAACCGGTCATATCGAAGATGTGGATTACCAATGGTCGATTACCAGTGAAGAAGAGATAATCTATCAGGATTTTGCCTTCTATAAAGAAAATGGGGAAGTTATACAGGAGCATCATATGCAAAGAGTGTATGATCCTGAATGGTTAAAGGAAGCTTTACATCCCTACTTTTACATTGAATCGATCAAGACTGATTTTGATTTAGAAGGCATACAACCGGGAGAAAAGTATTTTTTTGTATGCAGGAGGAAATAAAATGATTGGTATTGTGGCAGCGATGGATGTAGAAGTACAGGCTATCATGGAGCTATGTGAGATCACCCAGGAAAAAACGATTGGCAATGTAGCTTTTCATTATGGAAAGCTGGCTTCTAAGGATGTTGTGATATGTAAAAGTGGAGTGGGAAAAGTAGGAGCTGCCATGGTAACTACGATTCTTTGTCTGCATCATTCGTTGGATGCCCTTATCAATATTGGAACTGCCGGCGGTCTAAAGGAGCAGCAAAAAGTGTTGGATATCGTCATCAGCAAGGATGTCCTCCAGGCAGATTTTGATACCAGTGCTTTGGATGGGCCGGAAGGTTTGGGTCTTCGTTTTCATGCGGATGATCATTTATTGGTCAAAGCGCAGGTAGCGGCCAGGGAAAACAACATTTGTTATCACATAGGAACGATCGCATCGCAGGATTTATTCATGTCTCGAAAAGAGGACTTTGATAAGCTGATGTCTAATTTCCCGGATTCCATCTGTTCGGAAATGGAGGCCGGGGCCTTGGCACAGGTTGCGACTTCTTTTCAAGTTCCATTTGTGATTGTACGCTCTTTAAGCGATGTTGCGCTGCATCATGATAATCCCATGGAATTTTCAACGTATGTAAAACATGCCAGCAGGCAATCGAGCCTGATGGTAAGATCTTTTGTGGAAAAGCTTTAGTTTTCTTGCATATGAAGATTTAGCTATTTTTAATACTAAAAAGAGGCGACAATTTATAGGATTAAATTGCGCCTCTTTTACTTTAGATATCATTTGTGTTAAACACGAAATCCGATAGTCGCTGCATGGCTTCTTTGACTTTAGAAAGCGGTAATGCTAGATTCATACGAATCGTATTTTCTTTCTGGAAAGGTCTTCCATCCTGCCATAACACACCGACTTCTATTCCTTTTCTGAGCAGCTCATCAAGAGGGATTTCCTGTTCCTCTAAATACTCTGTGCAATCCAGATACAACATATAGGTTCCTTGTGGCCTGGCCACTTTAATTCCTTTAAAGTGGGATTGGATATAATCGAGTGCATAGTCAATATTGTTTTGGATCGTTTCGCAAAGCTCTTTTACCCATTCTTTTCCTTCTTGGCCATAAGCACCTAACAATGCATAAATGGAAAAAATGTTTGGTGAATTATAATGAGATGCGTTTTCTACGCGTAAAACTTCTTCTTTGATGATAGGATTATAAATAATATGGTAGGAGCCTACAAGGCCGGCCAAGTTAAAGGTTTTAGATGGTGCGTATAAGGCAACCGTTCTTCCTCGTGCATCTCTTGAAATCGATTGTGTTGGGATATGTTGATGACCCGGCAAAATCAAATCGCTCCATATTTCATCACTGATGACAATACACTGATTGTTTCGATAAACCTCCATGGCCTTTTCAATTTCTTCTTTTTCCCAAACACGACCGGTTGGATTGTGTGGTGAACAAAAGATACAAACTTTAATTTGATGGGCTTTGATCTTACGATCCATATCTTCATAATCCATACGCCAAATTCCATTTTCATCCTGAATCAAATCGGAGTGAATGATCGTTCGATCTAAATTCTTTAAAGTCTTGGTGAAACCAATATAGGTGGGCGCATGAACCAAAACGGGTTCTTTTTTAGCGGTATAAGCTTGAACAACACTGCTGAGGCCGCCTAATACGCCATTTTCATAGCCAATATGCTCTTTCTTTACAAGCAGGTTATTTTGTGATTTCTGCCAGGAGATAATCGCATCATAATAAGCATCCGGAATCGTAAAATAACCAAAGTGAGGTTCATTTAAACGTGAAAAAATAGATTCTTGAATGACAGGAAGTACCGGAAAGTTCATGTCGGCTACCCACATCGGAATCTTTGGAAATTCCTCTTTGACTGTCGCATCCGAGATAGGCAAGCTGTCAACGGCCAAGGCATCGTGTCCTTCTCGATCAAGGATCGTTGTAAAATCATATTTCATTTTCATCTCCCCTTTTATGATTAAGTGTATCATGTTTTCTTTGATTCGAATCAAAGTATTCTTTTAAATTTATTGTCTTGTCAGTTGACTTAACACATTGTATAATGTCCTAGACAATCTTTAGGAGGATACCATCATGTCAATGAAGGAAGATATACAAAAGCTAAAACAAGAGAAGAATGCGATTATTTTAGCTCATTATTATGTTGAAGGAGATGTGCAGGATGTTGCGGATTTTGTCGGTGATTCATTTGCACTGGCAAAAAAGGCAAAGGAAACCGATGCACAAATTATCGTTTTTGCCGGTGTTCGCTTTATGGGAGAGAGTGCCAAGATCTTAAATCCAGATAAAAAGGTACTGATGCCGGATATGAATGCCGATTGTCCTATGGCACATATGGCGGTTGTTTCCAATATCCGTAAGATGCGAAAAGAAGTTGATGATCTTGCGGTCGTCTGTTACGTCAATTCAACGGCTGAACTAAAAACATTGAGTGATGTCTGTGTGACCAGTTCCAATGCGGTAAAGATCGTCAGGAACTTACCACAAAAGAATATTTATTTTATCCCGGATCAGCATTTGGCCTCTTTTGTAAAGGAACAGGTTCCGGAAAAGAATGTGATCTTAAATGATGGTTATTGTATTACACATCATCGCATGTCTAAAGAGGATGTTTTACAAGCAAAAGAAAAGTATCCAAAGGCATTGGTCTTAGTGCATCCCGAATGTAAAAAGGAAGTGGTTGAGCTGGCCGATTATGCCGGCAGCACGGCAGGGATTTTACAGTATGCGACTAAGAGTGAGCATACCGAATTTATCATCGGTACCGAGATGGGTGTGCTCTACGAACTGAAAAGACAAAATCCGGACAAAAAATTTCATATCATGAGCGATAAGCTTGTCTGTGTCAATATGAAAAAAGTGACTCTGGATAAAGTGTATGATGTCTTATCGCATGAAAAAAATGAAATCGTGTTAGATGAAGAAGTTATGGTCAAAGCTAAAAAGTCCATGGATGCGATGTTGGAGATGGCCAAGGCATGAATGTGATTCAAACCGATATTTTGATCGTAGGAACAGGCTGCAGTGGACTCTTTGCGGCTTTACATGCGCCCAAGGATAAAAAAGTGCTTTTAATCTGTAAGACGACTTTGGAAGAAAGTGATTCGTTTTTGGCACAGGGTGGTATATGTGTACTGAAGGATCCATCGGATTATGAAAGTTTTTTTAAGGATACGATCAGAGCCGGTCATTATAAGAACCGCAGACAGTCTGTGGATATCATGATTCAATCCTCGCCGGATGTCATTGCCGAGCTAGAAAGCTATGGCGTTCGATTCACAAAAGATGAACAGGGACATTTTGTCTATACCAAAGAAGGCTGTCATTCACATCCTCGCATCTTGTTTCATGAAGATATTACAGGAAAAGAGATCACTTCTCATTTATTAGAGGAAGCAAAGAAACGTAAAAATCTGACGTTTATGGAAAATACCACGATGTTGGATATCTTGGAAGAAGACAATACTTGTTATGGCATAGTTGCGAAGAAAGAGGAAGAGTTGTTTGCGATACAAAGTAATTTTACCCTTTTGGCAACCGGAGGAATCGGCGGACTCTTTAACAATTCTACAAATTATCCGCATTTGACCGGAGATTCGTTAGCCATCAGCCTTCGTCATCATATCGCATTGGAGAATCCGGATTATATTCAGATCCATCCGACAACGCTGTATTCCAAGAAAAAAGGAAGACGTTTCCTGATCAGTGAAAGTGTGCGGGGGGAAGGGGCAAAGCTCTATGATAAATATGGCAAACGGTTTGCCGACGAGGTTTTGCCAAGAGATCTTTTAACACAGAAAATCTATCAACAGATGAAAAAAGATGATACGCCCTTTGTATGGTTGGATATGACCGTGTTGGGTAAAGAACAAATCCTTTCTCACTTTCCTCATATCTATCAACATTGCCTGCAGGAAGGCTTTGACTGCACAAAAGAATGGATTCCCGTTGTGCCGGGACAGCATTATTTTATGGGCGGTATTCATGTCGATGCATATTCCAGAACGACGATGGATCAATTGTATGCGATTGGCGAAACCGCATGTAATGGTGTGCACGGGGAAAATCGTTTAGCCAGCAATTCCTTACTGGAGTCTTTGGTCTTTGCCCGAAGAGCTATGAAGGATCTAAGCATCAAAACAGCGAAAATATGTTTAAATTTTGAGAATCTGATTCAAACGACCATGAAAGATCTGGATGTTACAAAATATTCATCGATGGTACGAGAGGTCATAAAAAGGAAGAAAGAAGGTAGAAAAATGAATTCCATTACTATGTCCATGAATGTGGATACTTTGATCTTACAGGCATTGCGTGAAGATGTGACAAGTGAAGATATTACCACCAATGCGATCATGAAAGGCTATCAATCAGGAAGTGTACAGCTGATTTGTAAGGAAGATGGCATCATTGCCGGACTTCCGGTCTTTGAAAGAGTTTTCCAGCTGGTGGATTCGAAGACAGAAGTGACTTTCTTTTTCAATGATGGAGATCATGTACACAAAGGAGAAGTCGTTGCGGAAATCTATGGGGATATTCGCTCTTTGTTGACGGCAGAAAGAACGGCATTAAATTATCTGCAGAGAATGTCAGGCATTGCGACCTATACAAGACAGACGGCCGATCTTCTAAAAGGAACGGGCATTCGTTTGTTGGATACCAGAAAAACAACGCCGAATATGCGTGTATTTGAAAAATATGCGGTAAAAGTCGGTGGAGGTTATAATCATCGCTATAACTTGAGCGATGGAATTCTTTTAAAAGATAATCATATCGCTGCAGCCGGAGGAATTCGTCAAGCGGTAGAGCTGGCCAAAGAATATGCCTCCTTTGTGCGAAAGATTGAAGTTGAAGTTGAAAATATGGACATGGTCAAAGAAGCCGTAGAGGCTGGTGCGGATATCATCATGTTGGATAATATGAGCATTGATCAAATGAAAGAGGCTGTACAGTATATTCAGGGTAGGGCCTTAACAGAATGCAGCGGAAATGTCACAAAAGAAAACATCGCCGCTTTAGCATCTACCGGTGTGGATTATATCTCCAGTGGGGCTTTGACACATTCCTCTAAGATCCTTGATCTTTCTTTAAAGAATCTAAAAGCGGTGTAATATGAAAAAAGAAGAACGATTAAAAGCTTTGGAACAGAAGCTGAAGGAAAGCCCGCAGCCTTTATCCGGGGACAAGCTTGCGAAAAGTCTTCATGTATCCAGACAGGTCATCGTGCAGGATATCGCTTTACTTAGGGCATTGAACATGCCAATCATTTCCACAAACAGAGGCTATATCTTGCCCAATCAGGAATATTCGATGGTAGTCAAGGTCAATCATTCGATGGAGCAGATGCAGCAGGAGCTTGAAACGATCGTAGATTGTGGGGCGACAGTTCATGATGTATTTGTGGAACATGCGACATACGGAAAACTGGAAGCCAAACTTTCTCTTTCCAGCCGCCGAAATGTCAAAGAGTTTCTAAACCAGATTCAGCAGGGAAAAAGCCAGCCTTTGAACAATTTAACACAAGGCATTCATTATCATACCATTACCGCTCGTTCGCAGGATATTTTGGATGAGGTCAAAAAGTCTTTAGACAAAATGGGCATACTTTGTTAGAATGAGCCTATGCAGATAGAACTTTTTACAAGGGCAAAAAAAGAATTTCGCAATATCTCCGCTTTGATGTTGATGCATGGGATCTTACCCTATATTTGTTTAGCGGTATTTTCCTTTCTGATGCGTTTTTTGCCTCTTCCATTTTACGGAAGGTATCAAATCATGATTTTATTAGCTTATCTTATTCCGATGTTCTTGACAGCTTTCATGGCCGGGATAGGGGCAGTGTGGTTGCGTCCTTCTTTTGATGGATTGTCAAAGAAAGTAAAAGGAATGGGAAAATATCTGGTTTTTCTATTGGGGTTGAATTTCTTTTGTTCAATCACATATTCTTTGATTCATGCGATTCTAGGCATGATACATGGCTCTGTTGGCAGTGGAATACAGACTTTTTTTACCGGAAACATACTCTTTGATGGTTTGATCCTTCTCTATATTGTTCTTCTGGGGCCTTTTTTTGAAGAGATCTTATTTAGAGGTATCATACTGAGAACTTTAGATCAATATCATAGAGTGTTTGCGATATTGGTCAGTTCCATGTTGTTTGCGATGATGCACTTAAACCTTCAACAAGGCATTACTTCATTTTTTATCGGATGTTTTTTGGGGTATGTAAGTTTAAAAGAGAATTCTATGCGTATTCCTATTCTTTTGCACATCTTAAATAATTTGGTCGCCTTACTGATGAGTGTTCCTATTCTTTCAATTTTATGTTTATTGGGAATGTTTGCCTGCTTTGTCGGAATGGTTTATCTATTATATAAATATGGAAACCGAATTTCAGAATTGTTTAAACAGGAATATTGCACGTACAGATACGGAAAGATGTTTTTTACCAGATGGACGACCATCTTGTATATAATCTTCTTTGCAGGGGTCGTTGTGTTCCTGTAAAGTGATGAAGCATAGGAATGATAAAAATCTATGAATGGATCACAGCATTAAAAAGCCGGTGATATCAAAGGGAGAACTAGAATTGGCTCTCCCTTTTTTGATGGTATGATTTGAATTTCTTAACGAAAAAGATTTCTAAAGAAGAATAAGATCTTATGAATCTTGTTTGATAATACGATATAAATAAAAAAGTCCTTTATCTAAAGGACTTATTGACATATGGTGGAGCGTAGGAGGATCGAACTCCTGACCCCCTGCGTGCAAAGCAGGTGCTCTCCCAGCTGAGCTAACACCCCACAAAAATGGTTTTGCAGAAAACAAAATGGTGGGCCTGAATGGATTTGAACCAGCGACCTCACCCTTATCAGGGGTGCGCTCTAACCAACTGAGCTACAGGCCCATTTGCTGACTGCTCAATAATAATAGCATTTGCTACCCTATGTGTCAAATATTTTTTCAAAAAAATTTATAAAAATTTTTATACGTGTTTTAAGGGTGTAATTTCATTTTATAACCTATAGAACAACTGTGTTAAGTGTGCTATGATGGACAAAGATAAAATCGAAGCTTCCAAACAAAAATAACATCTCTGACTAAGATGTTATCCTTGTTTCATATTTATTGTTTTTTTAGGAGAGAGATATGAAGGGTTTTTTAACGTGTTCCCTGAACACACTTATACTATAAGGGAAAGTTTTCAAATAAATAATAGATTATCATGTGAAAGTATGTGAGGCAAAAGCGTATTTTGTAAAATTATGGACTTTTTTTGGTTTTTTTTCAAGTATGATATAATGTCAAAGATTGGATGTGGGATAGATGCTTTTATTCTTTAAATGTTTACCACGATTGTTCCGTCAGGCTAATAAAGATATGCGGCGTCATTTTGCGCTGACCTTTTCTTCGATCTTGGTGATTGGGATTGCGTTGTTGATCTCTATGCTGATGATCGTACTGGCATGGAATGTTTCGGGTTTTACAAAAAATATAGAAGAACAGCTGGTCATTCAGGTTTCTATCAATCCGACAATGAGTGAAGAGAATATTCAATCCTTGGAAGCTGAACTGAAGGATATAAAAGGGGTAGATAGCGTTCGGTTCAGCGATAAGGATGAAGAGCTGGATCAGCTGATCGAAGATTATGGCGAAACCTTTGAACAATATGCAGGCGACAAAAATCCACTCTATGATGTATTTATCATCGAGTTAAGCGATAATACACAAATCGATTCCATCACCGGCAAAATCAGTAAGATGGATGGTGTTGTGGAAGCTACTTACGGAACTGGTGCCGTTAATACGATGGTGCATTTATTCGCAAGTCTTCGTTATGGGGGATTGATCTTTATTGTAGCACTGATCTTTTTGTCCATTTTCCTGATTCGCAATACGATCAAGATGACCATTCAGGTGCGAAAAGATGAAATTCGCATCATGCGACAGGTGGGAGCGGCTAACTGGTACATTACATTTCCTTTTATGCTGCAGGGAATGTTAAACGGTTTTATCGGTGCTTTAGGTCCTTGTTTATTATGTGTATTTGGATATACTGCGTTATATCAGTCCTTTGGTGGAATGTTTATGTCGGATATGTTTGTTTTGATCAAACCATTTCCGTTTACTTTAATTATCAGTGCCATACTACTGGCCATCGGGGTATTTGTAGGGATGATCGGTAGTTATTTGGCAAGTCGAAAGTATTTGAGGTGGACACGATGAAAAAAAGAAATCTAATCAGTCTTTTATCCGCAGGTGCTTGTGCATTGGCTTTTGCGATGCCGGTTCATGCGGAGGATTATTCAAATACCGATGCGTGGGTCGCACGTTGTTCGCAGCCGCAATCATCTGCAGATGGTGTGAAAGCATGCCAGGCTTTTCAGGATTATCAGCAGCAGCGCTATGATCAGCTGCAGGAAGATATAAAACAATATAGTAAAGATATCGCTTCTTTAGAAGAAGATACAGATAAGATGGAGCAGCTGGCCAAAACGCAAAAGGAACTGCAGGAACAGCTGGAAGGACAGATCCAGGAAAAGGAAAGTGCTATTCAGAAGATTGAAGAAGAGATCAAGGCTCTGGAACAAAAGATTCAGGAGAAGCAGGAAGAAATTGATGCCTGGGATGAACAGATCAAATCCAGAATGCAAAATGAGCAGTCCAGCACGGGTACGAATATGTTGATCGATCTGGTGATGGGTTCGCAGGACTTAAATGATATGCTTCGTCGTCTTTCCGGTATTGAAAGAATTACGGAAGATGATCAACATCAGATTGAACAGCTGAATGAATTAAAGGAACAGCTGGACCTGCAAAAATCAGAACAGGTGCGTTTAGAAGAAGAGACCAAATCGCAGCAGGATCAGTTAAAATCGCAACAGCAGCAGGCTAAAGAGCTTGAAGAATCGTATAATCAGCTTGTTGAGCAGTATGAGCAGCAAATGGCACAGTTGCAGGCGGCCAAGCGGGCGGCGTTCAACGATATTGAATCCATTCGCTCTAATATGATTTCCGTAAGCTATTCGGGAACGTTGGTCAATGTAGCCGGCTTTGTTTCACCGATCACCGGTGGTCGTATGTCGGCCGGTACATGGGCATATCCGGGAGGCGGATTGCATTTAGGTATGGATTATGCGGTACCGATTGGAACACAGGTCGTAGCACCGGCCGATGGAGTTATTTTATATGCCAACAATCCTGCTCCCAGCAACGGAGGCTATCTGGGAAACTGGACAGGTTATCCATATGGTGGAGGAAATACTATTGAAATGGTCTGTATGGTTAATGGAACAACATATGCGGTAAGCTTTGCACATTTGTCACGCGAAGGCTTTGCGGTTAGTGCCGGACAAAGCGTCAGTCAGGGACAGGCTATCGCATTGACGGGAAATTCAGGAAACTCCAGTGGCCCTCATTGTCATATTGAAGTCTATAATTTAGGAAATATGAGTTTGGAAGAGGCGGTATCTCGCTTCTCTTCATCCGCTGATTTCGCATGGGGTACCGGTTGGAATTCGACGGCGACAGCCTGTGAAAATGGATATAGTACGCCGTGCAGGGAAAGACCGGAGAAATTCTTTGGATAAGGAGTCGTGTTTATGATTGAATTAAAAAATGTCACAAAATCATATCCCAATGGAGTTCATGCGTTAAATCGAGTGTCTTTGACAATTGAAGATGGCGAATTCATCTATATCATCGGTCCTACCGGATCGGGAAAAAGTACGATCATTAAGATCTTGAATGGTGAAGAGGTGACGGATTCTGGTCTTGTATTGGTCGATGGAGTCGATGTGGGATCTTTAAAACACAGAAAGGTTCCGTATTATCGTCGAAATATCGGCTGTGTATTTCAGGATTATCGTCTTCTTCCTACCTTGACAGTACAGGAGAATATTGCCTTTGCCTTAGAGGTATTGGGTATTTCTAAAAAAGAAATTCGATCTCGTGTCGATGAGGTTTTGGAGCTGGTCGATCTTAAAAACAAGGCCAGAGCCTATCCCAATGAGCTTTCCGGAGGGCAGCAGCAGCGTGTTACGATCGGCAGAGCGATTGCGAACAACCCAAAACTGTTGATTGCTGATGAACCAACAGGGAATCTGGATCCGGAAAAATCACTGGAGATCATTGCCCTGCTGGAAAAGATCAATCAATTGGGAACGACGGTTTTGATGGTTACTCATGATATCGTACTGGTTGAAAAGTTTAAGAAAAGAACAGTGACACTGGATCAAGGTTATGTTGTGAAGGATTCTAAGAAGGGTGGATATATCAGCTTATGAAACGCTTGTTGAATCTGTTTTGGTATGAACTGAAATATGCGTTTCGCGGCATTCGAAAACATCTTCTTTTAACTTTGTCTGCCATCAGCGCTATGGCAGTTTCTACATTATTGATCGGTTGTTTTTTATTGATCGGTTTGCATGTAGATCACTTTGCCACCAATGTGGAGCAGGATATGAGCGTGCATGTGGTTTTAGATTCTGAAGTAAGTGACGACGATCAAATCGATACCATTAAAAAAGAGATTCAAAAGCTATCTAATGTGGCTTCCGTCCGATTTTCCAGCAAAGATGAGGAGCTGGAATTGATGATCCAGGAAAAAGGAGAAGCCTTTAGCTTATATAGAGGGGAAGAGAATCCTTTATCCCATGCCTTTTTTGTGGAGGTAAAAGACAGCTCTGCGATTGAAAAAACAGCTGCCAGTATTGAGAAAATCGATGGCGTCAGTTCGGTTGCCTATGGTGGTTCCAGCGTGACGCGTTTGGTTGATTTATTGGATATGGTTCGAAAGATTGGGTATGGTGTGGCGGTTTTATTGTTGATTCTGTCACTTTATCTGATATACAATACGATACGTACAACGATTTATTCACGACAGGATGAAATCAAGATTATGCGTACAGTCGGTGCTACCAATACCTTTATTCGCATTCCCTTTGAAGTCCAGGGAATTTTAATTGGTCTGATTGGAGCTTTGATTCCGTTTCTGTTGATCTTTTTTGGATATCCGGTCGTATATGAACAAATGGATGGCGTATTGTTTGCCAGTGTTTTCTCATTGGTAAGCGTAACGCAGGTACGATGGCTTTTGGGACTTGCGATGCTTGGCTGCGGGCTTGTCATTGGTATTCTTGCCAGTTTGCTGGCAGTTGGTAAAAGCTTGAAAGCCAAACGTTAAACAAGGGGGAACAATATGAAAAAGGCAGCCAAAAAAGAATACACCCTGACGATCGTCATTGTGGTTCTTTGTTTATTATTCTTTGGCTTGGGTGTTTCGGTTCCTTTGATCTTTGATCGAAGCTCGAAACAAGAAAATACATCGGAAAAAGAAAAGTTTGATGCGATTTATTCCTTGTTGACAAACGAGTGGTATTTTTCAAAGGATGTAGAAGATCTTGATCAAAAGCTCATGGAAAAAGCCATTGAAGGTATGACAGACTTAGAAGAAGATCCGCATACACAATACTTTGATTTAGAGAGCGCCAAAGCATTTTCTGATACGTTAGAAGGATCGAATGTAGGATTAGGTATTTCCTATTTTTTAAACGATCAGGATCAATTTGTGATTCGAGACGTATTTTTGAATTCTCCGGCAGAGCAGGCCGGTTTGAAAAAAGGAGATATTATTACGGATGTAGATGTACTTTCCTGCGCAGAAAGTGACTCTCAAAAGATTCTCAAGCGCATTCAGAGCAAGGAAGGAAAAAGTATCGAGGTTGTCTATTTACGTGATGGTCAATCCAATACGGTAAAGATCACACCAACAGAATATGATCAGACTGTTGTTTGTATGCTCCATGAAGACCAAGGCTATGGCGAGATCATCTTGACAAGCTTTTCCGAGCATAGCGGAGAAGACTTCTCCAAAGCTATGGCAAGATTACAGAAAGCCGGAATCAAGAAGGTTGTTTTAGATTTAAGAGGGAACACAGGCGGCTATTTGAGCGCTGCGGTAGATATTGCCAGTTCCTTATTGCCTGGTGGTAGTGTGATTTTTCAGGAGGAACAAAAGGATGGCACGACAACAAGCCAAAGTACGAATGATGACTATGGCTATGTACCAATGGATCAGATCGTTATTCTTCAAAATGATACAACAGCCAGTGCCAGTGAAGCTTTGATCGGTGCTTTGCGGGATAACTTAGCGGATAAGGTTGTAACGATTGGAACTACTTCCTATGGAAAAGGAACCGAGCAGACGACCGTTCCGTTTAGTGATGGAACCAGCATCAAATATACGATTGCCAAGTGGCTGACACCTAACGGCGATTCGATTCATGAAAAAGGCTTTACGCCGGATATAGAAGTACAACCGGAGGATGTATCAAAGATCAGCTATACGACATCTTTAGAAGAGGAAACCATCACAAAAGATACAGTGCATGCCAATGCGAGCGCTTTACAGCAGTTTTTAAAGTATCTGGGATATTCCGTTGATCGAACCGATGAATATTTCAGTCCGGCATCCAGTGAAGCATTAAAACAGTTTCAATCCGATAACGGACTTTCTCCAACCGGCGATTGTGATCCGGATACCTGGCAGGCACTAAAGCAGAAGGCATTATTAAAATATAATGAAGAAACATTAGTTTCGGATGTGCAGCGAGATCGCGCTATTCAGGAAATTACAAAGTAAGGCAGTTGTTTAGTGATGACTGTCTTTTTTTATTGTGACATAAATCATGTTTCTTTTTAGAGGATAATCTAAGTCAGAAACGAGGTATATGATGTTACGATTACGATTTAAGATTCGTTTATTGTTGGTTGGCATGAGTTCATTGGCACTTTATACCGGTGTGCGTATTGGCTTGGAAGCCCATGGAAACGGACTGTATTTTTTATTATGCATATTTCCATGGATATGTGTTCTTGGCTGGTCTGCCATCGGAGGTCCATTAAAAATCAAATAAAAAGCCGATTGTATTTAAAATACTTTATCGGCTTTTTACAAGTTATTCTAACCATCCAAGCGGTGTTGTATAGATATATTGCCATGTATCATAATCATGGTCATATTCTTCATAGCTGGCTTCGTAAACGATACGAACGTTAAAATCTTTATTAAAAGATAAATTCTGGTAAATCACATTGTGTCCTACGTTTTTATCATCCAGCTTCATTCCTGTCAAATCGATCATTTCATCGGATAGATCCATTTTCTCAATAGCTTGTGCAATCTCTCTTTCACTCATATCCGATTTTAATGGAGAATCTACACCATTTTTTGATAAATATTCAGGAAGCTCTTCAAATTTTTTATATTGCATATATTTTACCTCATTTCACGTATGCTATGGTAAAACGACAGGTTTAGTGATGTCAATCTTAATGCATATCCTTTTATTCTTATGGATCTTAGTTTGTTGATTTAATGTTCTAAATAGACTCTGAGACAAAAATCATTTATAATAAAGTGTATACCTAAAAAATGGAGGGTAAAATGAAGTTAATTTCTCTAACAAAAGAAGAATATCAAATATACACAGAACAAAACTGCAATCCGGATTTTCTACAGTCTGTCTATGCCGCCAATAAAATGTTACACGACGGATGGATCGTTGAATATTACAAGGCGGTCGAAAATGAACAGATCGTTGCGGTATTCATGATTGGTTATGTACACCTTTTGCGTTTTTTCTATTATGCCTATATCCCAAGAGGTTTCTTTATTGACTATGAAGATCAACAGGCTTTGAAAAAAGTAACGGCAGAAATCAAAAAAATGTTGAAAAAGAAAAAAGTGATCTATTTAGAGATAGATCCTAAGATTCCTTTGTACCAGCATGATAAAAATGGTGATCTTGTTCCAAATGGTTTTAACAATGAACATATCATTGAGAACATCAAGCAGGCCGGCTTTGATCATTATCCTTTAAAACAAGGCTATGATGTTTCCAAACAATGCCGATGGATCTCATTGATTGATTTAAGAGGAAAGACTAAGGAAGAAGTTTTTGCCGACTTTAGTACAAGAACCAGAAATGACATACGTACTGCACAAAAATATGGAGTAAAGGTTAGAGCTCTAAAAGAAGATGAATTGTCGATCTTAAATTATATGGAGCAGGAAGCCGGACAGCGCCATGATTTTGAGACAGTATCCATGGATACTTTTAAGACGATGCATGAAAGTTATAAAGGACACATACAAACACTCTATGCATATTTAGATTTAGATGTCTATGAACAAAGTCTGGAAACAGAAAAAGAGCCGTTAGAAAAAGAAATCAGCGAATTACATGTATTCTTAGAAAAGAATCCAAACTCCAAGAAAAAACAAAATCGCTTAAAAGTAGCGATGGAATATTATGAGTCGCTGCAAAAGAAATCTGAAGAAATTACTACACTCAGAGAAAAGTATGATAAAGAAGTTCCTTTAGCCGGATCAATGTTTGTGAAGTTTGGACGTGAGGTAGTGTATTTGTATAGCGGTATGGATTACCAGTTTAGAACTTTTAGAGGTGCTTATGCGATACAATGGGCTATGATCCAGCAAGCCATTGATGAAGGATACAGTTACTACAATATGTTAGGCATCAGCGGTTTCTTTAAAAAAGGGGAAGATGGCTACGGTGTCTTTGATTTTAAACGAGGCTTTAACGCCTGTGTTGTTGAGTATATCGGTAACTTTACCCTTCCTGTTTGTAATCTTCTTTATAAAATTGGTATGCGCAAACAAAATAAAGAATAGAGTCAAAATCACAACTCTATTCTTTTTTTGTAATTTTTTAAATTTTAGTATTGCAAATAGGGGGATGTCATGCTAATATAATTAAGCAGTTGCCTGAATAGCTCAGTCGGTAGAGCATCCGGCTGTTAACCGGCAGGTCACAAGTTCGAGTCTTGTTTCAGGCGCCATTGCAAGTAAACACTTTCACTAAAATCTGCTTTATATAAAGCATCGTGTGGTTGCGAATTTAGGAAAGTGTTTTTATTTGGGCTATTTTAGACACCCGTTCGACACCCGAGCATTTTTTTGCGGTGATTGTCTTAAATACGGAGTCTAGAGTGGCCTTTTTTTCTTCGTCTTCCAGATGTGTGTAAAGACTTAAAGTGGTATTGATATTGACATGGCGCATCAAAATAGGATCAATCCATAAAAATAGAAACAAAGAGGGTCTATGAAGATTAAATTCGATATCATATCCTATTTTATTGATGTATTTTATAAGAAAACAATTGAATCAAATACTACTATTTTGATAAGATATGCTTAACTGCGTTTTTAAGGAGAACGATATGGCATTTCTTGTTTTAGCAATTTTATGCAGCACCGCAATTTCTGTTTTCTTACGGATGAGTAATAATAAAGAACATAGCCTATATGGTAAGCTTGTCTGTAATTATGTGACCTGTTCCTTGTGTGCGCTGCTTTTTTCACGTGTGTTTCGATGGAATGAAACGACCTTGGTATTAGGGACTGTCAATGGCTTACTTTTGGTGATGAGCTTATACTTAATGCAGCTGAGCATGAAACTCAATGGTATTGCTTTGACAGGTTTATATGGACGGTTAGGTGTTTGTGTACCCTTATTGTTTTCGGTTTTCTTGTTTCATGAAATACCAACCTGGCTTCAACTGATTGGTATGGCTCTATCCTTTTTATCGATTGTCTTATTTTTCTATCAATCAAAAATAAACTTTAAATTGGGGCTGACATTGCTTGTTTTTATGATCGTGAGCGGATTGATTGATACCATGAGCAAGATCTATCAGTTCTATGGAGAACCGTCTTTAGCCAGTCAATATTTCTTCCTTTCTTTTTTTATGGCTGCGATTTTAAGCTTTATTTTGATGGTGATCAAGAAACAAAAAATTGCTAAAAACGAAATCCTTTATGGATTTTTGATTGGTGTTCCTAATTATTTATCATCTTATTTTTTACTTATATCGTTAAATGAGTTGCCTTCTATTATCGTTTATCCCATGTATTCTATGCTGACGATCATGACAATCAGTCTATGTGGATACTTTTTCTTTAAAGAAAAGATCAATAAGGAAATGATGATGACATTTGCTTTGATCATGATTTCTATAGGCTTGTTGAATATCTGATACAGAAATAGGTTATCTGTAGATTTTGTACTAAGTAATGATCAGTGATACAATAACAGGCGAGGTTGATAAATATGATCAAGGCAATTGTAATGGATATGGATGGAACTTTACTTGATTCCAACAATCAGATTCTTCCTAAAACAAAGCAGGCATTATTAGAACTGCAGGAAAAAGGAGTTCGTTTGATTTTGGCCAGTGGACGTAGTTATACACGTTTGGTGCCATACGCAAAAGAGCTGCAGATGGACAGCCATCATGGTTATTTACTGGAGGTTGATGGTGTTGCCGTTTATGATATACATCATGACCAAAGGAAAATCTTACGGCGAATGACGATCGAAGAAGTACGTAAGGTGTTTTTAGAATTGATGACTTTAGATTGTGAAAGCATGGCTTGTTTTGATGATGGAGTCTATGATTATTTCCCGGATTCGATTCGAGCCATCAAAGAAAAGCTGCGTAAAGAGCAGGGCTTGCCAAAAGATTATCCCTGGACAGCGGGGCCATGGAGCTGGCTGGCGGATATGCGAAAAGGATATCCGAAAATCACCTATTTAAAAGATATAGACCAGATTCAACCACCGATCAATAAGCTGCAGGTGATGCAGGAAGAAGAGAAGCTGGAATCTTTATATTTGTATCTAGTTGATCGTTTTCCGGAATTTAATGTATTTCGTACCGCACCAAGGCAATTAGAGATTTTACCAAAAGGTGTTTCCAAAGGAGAAACCTTAGGGAAGATCATGAAAGAAAACGGTTGGAGTGCCGATGAAGTCATCGCTTTTGGGGATGGAGAAAATGACGTAAGCTTATTTGATGTTGTGACATGTAGCTATGCGATGGGACAGGCTAGATCTTATGTTAAAGAGAAAGCGGCGCATATTACGCTTTCCAATAATGAGGAAGGAATATGGCACGCTTTAAAGAAACTTGGTTTGATTGAAGAATAGAGTTTTTCTGTTCTTCTTTTTATTTTCGAGTATAATACACATTATGTAAGGAGGGGGTAAATTGTTGTATTTCCTGCTTGTACTTTTCGCATCTATACTTGTCAAGACGGTATCATGGGCTTTTTCTTATTTTGGATTGTCATCTTTTGAACAGTTAGTATTTCATATAAAAGTGCCTTTGGAAGGGACCAATAAACGATTTTTGGTAGATTGGTTTCGATTGTGTTTTCTACGGTGTTTTGTAATCTCGATAATTGTGACTTTGCTTATCATTCATATTTTTGCGGCGCTCTGGCTTTGTTGGGTATGGCTGCTTATGTGTATCGTGTATTCGGCCTATAAAGTGGGATTGATTCAATATGGGATCCATCAGTTTCAAAAGTCGGATCTTTATGAACAGGACTATATCAAAGTCAGCGCTTCGACTTTACAGGCGCCAAAGAAAAAAATGAATTTGATTCATATTTATTTAGAATCCATGGAAACCACATATGCGCTGAAGAAAGATGGAGGCGATTCCCAGGAGAATCTACTTCCTTTTTTGACAAAACTGACAAAAGAGAACATCAGTTTTTCAAATACAGATCAAATAGGCGGTGCTAAAGTTGTGACAGGAACCGGATGGACAACCGGCGGCATGATTGCTTCTACGGCAGGGGTTCCCTTAAACTTTCCGATCTATCATCCATTTTGTACACCTAAACAAGCATTTATGAATGGTTTGGTTTCTTTAGGTGACATTTTAGAAAAAGATGGTTATTCCAACACCTTGATGATTGGTTCGGATGCGGCCTTTGGAGGGCGCAAATCATATTTTGATCAACATGGACATTATGATATTCAAGATATTAAAAAAATAAAAGAGGAAGGCTGGTTGGATGAAAAATATCATGTGTTCTGGGGTTATGAGGATGAAAAGCTTTTTGATTTTGCCAAACGAAAACTGAGCATGCTGGCAAAGGAAGAACAACCATTTAATTTTGAAATGTTGACGGTGGATACCCATCATCCTTATGGCTATCAGGAAAAGAAATGGGAGGCACACTTTGTCAAAGGTATTTCCAATTCTATATATCACACCGATCGTCTTCTGGAAGATTTTATGACATGGTTAAAAAAACAGCCTTTCTACAAGGATACTCTGATCGTGATTCAAGGGGATCATACAAGCATGGCTGCACAATACATTCATTCAAATTTTGATCAGGGCTTTGATCGAAGGGTATGGAACTGTTTTATTCACAGTCAAAAGAAGCCGGTGCAGATCAAAAAAAGAGAATTTACGACAATGGATTTGTTTCCAACGATTCTTTCGGGAATGGGTTATACATTATCGAAAAAGGGATTGGCTTTGGGGCGTGATCTTTTTTCGGATAAAAAAACAGTCTTAGAAAAGGAAGGAGAAAAAGCTTTGAATCTGAAAATACAAAAGCAGTCTTCTTTCTATAAAAAGAAAATTTTAGGTTTAAAGCACTGAAAGGATTTTCAGCGACTTATTCGTTGACACTTCAACTAAATTCCGATATGATGAAATCACCTTATATGACTGACGGAATGAGTGGAATAGACCACGTGAAGTATAAGAGTATTGAGCCGACCGTCTGGGCAGAAAAAGAAGCCCGGAGGCCGGCATTTTATATGGTTCAAGAATAGGAGGAAAGACATGTTTGAACAGTGGACCGGATTTAAAGGAAACAAATGGCAGGAGGAAGTCAATGTCAGAGACTTTATCCAGAATAACTATGAGCCTTATGATGGTGATGAAGCCTTTTTGGCGGATCCAACAGAAGCTACGAATACATTGTGGGATGCCTTACAGAAGCTTCAAAAGGAAGAACGCGCCAAAGGCGGTGTATTGGATATGGAAACGGAAGTGGTATCCAGCCTTACTTCCTATGGAGCAGGATATATTGATGAAAATTTAAAAGATTTGGAACAAATTGTTGGGTTACAAACCGATAAGCCTTTAAAAAGAGCCTTTATGCCTTATGGTGGTATTCGTATGAGTGTCGAAGCGTGCGAAACTTATGGATATACACCAAGTGATAAATTAAAAGAAATCTTCACAAAGTATCATAAAACACACAACGATGCGGTATTTGGAGCTTATACTCCGGAAATGCGTCTAGCTCGTAAAAATAAGATTATTACCGGATTACCGGACACCTATGGTCGTGGACGTATCGTTGGGGATTATCGTCGTGTAGCTTTGTATGGAATTGATTTTTTGATCGAGGAAAAACAAAAAGATTTTGATTTGTGTGGCGATGGAACGATGTTGGATCACATCATTCGTCAAAGAGAAGAGTTAGCTGATCAGATCAAGGCATTAAAAGAAATGAAAGAGATGGCGGCTATTTATGGCTATGATATCTCAAAACCGGCCAAGAATGCCAAGGAAGCAGTACAGTGGCTTTATTTTGGATATTTGGCGGCCATCAAAACACAGAATGGGGCAGCAATGTCGGTTGGCCGTGTTTCCACCTTCTTAGATATTTATATGCAAAGAGATTTAAAGAACGGAACATTGACAGAAGAGAAAGCACAAGAGCTGATCGATCATATGGTCATGAAGTTTCGTATGGTTAAATTTGCGCGTATTCCTTCCTATAACCAGTTGTTCTCGGGTGATCCGGTCTGGGCCACTTTGGATGTAGCCGGTATCGGTATGGATGGCCGTCATATGGTCACCAAAACATGTTTTCGATTCCTGCATACATTAGAAAATATGGGACCAAGTCCGGAGCCCAATTTGACGGTATTGTATTCCAGTCATCTGCCAGAGCCCTTTAAAAAGTATGCGGCCAAGGTCAGTGTGGCAACATCTTCTCTGCAATATGAAAACGATGATGTGATGCGTCCGGAGTGGGGCGATGATTATGCGGTATGTTGTTGTGTCAGCGCCACACAGACGGGTAAGGAAATGCAGTTCTTTGGAGCCCGTGCCAATTTGGCAAAATGTCTGTTGTATGCCATCAACGGTGGTGTGGATGAAAGAACAAAAATGCAGGTAGGTCCAGAGTATAAGCCAATCACCAGCGATGTGCTTTATTTTGATGAAGTGATGCATAAATATGACTTGATGATGGACTGGTTGAGTGGACTCTATGTCAATACTTTAAACCTGATTCAATATATGCATGATAAATATTACTATGAGGCAGCCGAAATGGCTTTGATCGATACCGATGTAAGACGTACATTTGCCACGGGTATTGCCGGTTTCTCTCATGTTGTGGATAGCTTATGTGCCATCAAATATGCCAAGGTAACACCGATTCGTGATGAGGATGGTATCGTCGTTGACTACAAGGTAGAAGGTGATTTCCCACGTTATGGAAACGATGATGATAGAGCCGATGATATCGCAGTATGGTTATTAAAGACATTTATGAATAAGATTCGTAAGCATCATACGTATCGTAACAGTGAGCCGACAACTTCGATTTTGACGATCACAAGTAATGTGGTTTATGGCAAGGCAACCGGAACTTTACCGGATGGACGTAAGGCCGGAGAACCTTTATCACCGGGTGCCAATCCTTCTTATGGAGCCGAAAAGAATGGATTACTGGCTTCTTTGAATTCCGTTGCGAAGCTTCCTTATGAATATGCCTTAGATGGTATTTCCAATACACAGACTATCAATCCGGGTGCGCTGGGCCATAGTGATACAGAGCGCGCAGAGAATTTAGTGCATGTGATGGATGGTTATTTTGATCAGGGAGCCCATCATTTAAATGTCAATGTCTTTGGTGTTGAGAAGTTAAAAGACGCGATGGAACATCCGGAAAAAGAAGAGTATCAAAACTTTACGATTCGTGTCAGTGGCTATGCGGTCAAATTTATTGATTTAACGCGTGAACAACAGCTGGATGTGATTGCCAGAACCTGCCACGATCATTTGTAGGATATGAAAGGAAGCATACATTCCATTGAAACATTCGGGTCGGTTGACGGCCCGGGTGTTCGTTATGTAATTTTTCTGCAGGGATGCCAGATGCGATGTCAGTTTTGCCATAATGCTGATACATGGCAAATCAAAGAACCGGATCAAGAGGCAGGCGATGTCCTTACCAAAGCTTTGCGTTATCGCCCTTACTGGAAAGATAAAGGCGGCATAACGGTATCCGGAGGCGAACCATTATTACAGATTGATTTTGTATTAGAATTGTTTCAATTGGCCAAAAAAGAAGGGGTTCATACCGTACTGGATACGTGTGGACAACCATTTTGTGAAACGAAAGAGTTCATGGATAAAATCAATACATTGATGGAAGTAACTGATTTGGTTTTATTAGATATCAAGCATATTGATCCTCAACAACATCGATTATTGACAGGTCATGGCAATACAAATATACTGGCCTTTGCGAAGTATTTAGATTCGATTTCCAAACCGGTTTGGATTCGCCATGTTCTGGTGCCGCAAAGAAATGATGAAGATATTTATTTAAGAAAGCTGGATACGTTTATTCAAAGCTTATCCAATGTCGAAAGAGTGGAAGTTTTACCCTACCATACATTGGGAGCCTATAAATGGGAAGCACTGGGTATGAAGTATCCTTTAGAGGGAATTGATCCACCATCAAAAGAACGTGTTGAAAACGCCAATCGTTTACTACATACAAATGAATATCCAAAAGAAAAGGAATGAGACTCATTCCTTTTATAATATTCTCTTTCGTGAATCCGGTAAGGTCAATGAATCCAGTCGGAAGGTTTCCATACCTGTATTTCCGTTATTGCCGGTATTCTGATAGATACAAGCTCCGTTTTGCCAAGTACCACCGGAATTGATACATTGTTGTTGAAGATCCTGCGTTGGATCACTAGGCTCCTCTGGTACAGTTGGTTCCGTTGGCGGCGTTGTTGGCTCCTGCGTATTTTCTTCTTCTGTCGTTTCTTCTTCCTGTTCCTCTTCCTCAGTATCTTCTTCATCTTCAGACTTCGCATTTCCGCCGGTTACTTTTGAATCACCTTTAGAAAGGAACTCTGTTTTGATATAACCACCATTATAGTTCGATACACCGCTAGGCTTTTCAATATTGTTATAGTCATAGAACTGTTGGCAGTAATCTAATAAGTAATGCGTGATATGGAAGGCAGTTGCCTCAAATAGTAAAGAGTTTGTGAAGTAGTATCCTAATGCTTCATTTTCACCGCTGAAGCCGGTCCATGTTGCCACGCTGATATCACTGGTATAACCGATAGACCATTCATCACGGGCAGCTCCGGCAGGAATACCATATTGTACCCCATAAGTGGACCAGTCGGATGTACCGGATTTACCATATGCCGTATAGTTTTGGCTGTATAAGATTTCATTGAAGTTTTGATAATTTCCGGATACGACATTTTCCAACAGGTAGGATGTCATATAAGCGGCTTCTTCACTAATCAGTTCGTATTCGGTCGTATCACCGGAGGTTTCTTTACCATCCGAGCGACGTACAATTTTTCGAACTGTATGATCTTCTACACGTTTACCACCATTGGCCAACATACTGTAAGCGCTGGCTTGTTGGCGAGGGGATGCATACATCTCGGCACCACCGATCGCATACTGTTCGACAAACTGTGTATAGGTATCTTCGCTGTATCCTAACTTCTTTAAGAAATCGATCCAGTAATCATAACCGGTTTCATCCACCAGGGCAATCATCGCCTGTGCTGCCGGTGTATTCAAGGATAAACCAAGGGCTGTCTTTAAGTTGACTACACCACGATATTGACGATCAGAGTTTTGAAGGTTGCTTCCCGCATGGAAATAGTCTTCACCATGGTCGTTGATCTTATGTTCGGTGGACCAGCCTAATAAATCAAAGGTAGAACTGTAAGCCAATAATGGTTTCATTGAAGAACCTGGCTGCCTTTCTTCCATGGATAAATCTCGTTTGGTCGCATCCTGATAATAGGTTCGACCGGCACCGACCGCAATCACTTCACCGGTATGATTCTCAATAACGGCAAAGCCGGTATCAAGCTGTTCGATTGGGAAGTTGACAATATTTCCTGCACAGATATCATAAGCTACCTTTTGTACATCCGGGTTTAGCGTTGTATAGATATCCATAGGAACAACACCCGGATCTTGACCGGTCAACTGAATAACTTCCTGTACAGCCTGATAGATAAACGGTGCATTTGGATCCTGACTGGATATATTCGTATATTGCAGGGCAAACTCTAATTTTGAATTCTTTGCCAAATTGTATTCAGTTTCGGTAATATATCCGTGCTGTAACATTAAGGCAAGTGTTGTGTTTCGACGACTTGTCGCATTGGCCAGATAATCCTGATCCGTTTTATATAAATTGTTTAATGGATTATATGTGTCCGGGGCATTGATGGCACCGGCTAAAAAGGCGGATTCACTTAAATTCAGTTCCGATACATCCTTATTAAAAAAGTACTTGGCTGCTTTTTGGATGCCTCGAGTATTATCACCTGATCCAAACCAGATCCGGTTTACATAGTAATCAAAGATTTCTTCTTTATTTAAGGTTTGTTCGGCAATTAAAGACAAATAAATTTCCTGTATTTTTAACTTGATTTTGGTAAATGCCGAAATGCTGCCTTGTTCACTTTCAATCTTTTTTTCCTGTTGTGAAGTAAACGTATTGTCGATCAGCTGCATGGTCAATGTCGAACCACCTTGGGCAAAGGAACCGGAGCGAAGGTTTGTCAAAGCACTGGCCAAAAAACGAGGTAAGTCAAACCCGTTGTGATCAAAATAACGAGAGTCTTCAATACTTAAAAACGCATCGATCACGTTCTGTGGAATCTGATCATACGTGACATCTTCACGAATCTCCTGTCCCAGCTCGGAAATCAGGTTTCCATTACGGTCATAAATACGTGAGTTGGAAAGTGTTGTCAGATCCCCCTCGACAAACTGCATGCCATCCGGATCATTGATGATGTTGACCAGAATAAAGAAAACGGAGATGCAGCCTACCAAAAAAATGGAAAGTACGCCGATTGCCAGCTTGTTCCAGATATCCAGCTTTCTACGCTTTTTTGTCTGCGGTTTCTGATTTGTATCTTGGCTCATGTCTTATCCTCCTTAAAATACAAAAGATCGACGATCTTGAGATAGTCTAATCTAGGTATATAGCCTTCTTGAATCAAATGCCCATGCTCCTGAAACCAGGAATAGGGAATCGAACTTTTTGAGGAATGTTCAATTTTATCGATCAATAAAGGGGCATCTACCAGAAAGGTTTCATTTCGCAGGCTGAATCGAATCACAAAGAAACCGATACCGCCATGCTTGTGTACTTTTTTAAGATGTATGATCTGATGAGAATGAATGATCCCGATGGGAAACTGTGCTTTATTCTTTGTTTCCTTTGCCTCAAAATCGATATAACGACCTTTATAAATGCCATTATAATCAGTCGTAGAAGGTGTTTTATAATATGCCTCCACGATCTTAGCCTTGTTTCTTGCCGGATAATCGACACGAACGACTTGTACCGGTGTGGGCTTTTTATAAATCAGCGCCTTATCACATTCTCTGTAATACTTGTTTGTATCGTTTAGATCGGCTTCCAGGCGCATTCCGCGGTTGGTGTGTTGATCTTTTACACCATGAAAATTCTGGTGGGCAACCGCTGTTGGATATTTCACTATACTCATCGTTCTAATTATATATGAAATCATACTAACATTCAATTATGGTTGATTTTTTAGGGCAAAAACGTCATAATAATGAGTAGTGCTCAGGGGGAATCAAAATGACAAAAGAAATGAATCTGACTGCGCAGGAAATCTTTGAAAAAGAATTCCATGTGGATATTAAAGGGTATGCTCCGGCAGAAGTTGATGAATTCTTAGATTTGATCATTGAAGATTATCAGGTCTATGATGAAAAAATGGAAGAACTGGGGCAGGCATTAAGCCGCTATGAAGAAAAAATTAAAGAACTGCAGCAGGAAATTTATACATTACAGAGCGAAAACCAGAATTTAAATGAAAAAGTGAGCGCTGACTACGTAAATGGAAATACAGATATGATCGATCTGTTAAAACGTATTGCACGTTTGGAACAGGCTGTATTCCATACGACAAATAGCGCGCCGGTAAAACCGGAAGAATAATTGATTTCAATTTCGACAGTCGCTGGCGAAAGCTAGAGGAAAGTCCATGCTCGCACGATCTGCGATGATCGTAGTGTTTGTGCTGGATGAAGTCATAAATCCAGGCAGGTTGATCCTGACGGCTGTCGTATTTCCTAAGGGAAACTATGGAAATACGGCTTTAAAAGTGCCACAGAGACGAGCTATTCTGGAAACAGAATAGGTGGAACGGGTAAACCCCGCAAGCGAGAAACCCAAATTTGGTAGGGGAACTGATCAAGGGGAACTGAACCTAAGATCGGATAGGGAAACCTATAGATAAATGACTGTTTGATACAGAACATGGCTTATGAAATTGAAAGTGACGGGAGCAATCCCGTTTTTTTATTAAAATGTGTAAAAAGTTCGTTAAAGCCTTTTTATCCTTTTTCATTTTTGTGGTACAATACAAAGGCATGAAAGTAGGTGAAATTATGTCTCCGGACCCGTTAAGTCATGAGTGGAACAAAAAGCAAAATAAAGGATACGGAGGCATCGCAGTTTGTCTCCGTTAAAAAGGAGGGATTACTGTGCTTGAATTTTACAAGACTTTTGATGATGGTACCCGTCGTATTGATGCTCCGGAAAAAGGATGTTGGATCAATGCGATTGCTCCAACCGAAGAAGAAAGAAATTTTTTGATCGAACATATCGGTGTATTGCCGGAATTTGTCAAATCTTCTTTGGATGATGAAGAAAGTTCACATATCGACTATGATGACGACTTTGATCAGACGCTTGTGATCATCGACTATCCAGACTCTGATGAAAGTGACGTTAATAAAAATGAAGATTATACGACCTTGCAGTATAAAACGAACCCAATGGGTATCGTAATTTTAAAAGGCTATGTTGTGACGATCAGTTTGTATGAAAGCTGGTCTTTACAGGATATGGCGCAGGGGCGTATCCGTCAGATGGATACCCGTTTAAAAACGCGTTTCTTGCTTTTGTTGGTATTGCGCATTTCGCAACAATATCTGGTGTATCTGCGTCAGATCGATCGTTTGTCCAGCCGTACTGAATCAAAACTGCATCAGTCGATGGAAAATAAAGAACTGATTCAGATGTTAGGCTTGGAAAAATCACTGGTCTTCTTTTCAACTTCTTTAAAAGCGGATGAGATCACATTGAATAAGATCATGCGTGGTAAAATGATCAAGCTTTATGAAGAAGATGAAGATTTACTGGAAGATGTGATGATCGAGATCCATCAGGCCATCGAGATGTGTAATATTTATTCCAACATTTTAAGTGGAACCATGGACGCCTTTGCCTCTGTCATTTCCAACAACTTAAATATCGTTATGAAGGTCTTAACGGTCATTACGATCGTTATGGCTATACCAAATATTATTTTCAGCTTTTATGGGATGAATGTTGATGGTCTTCCTGCACCACATGTTCTCTTTCCAACAGCTGTTGCGGTTATCGCCTGTCTGGTAGCCATCTTGATTTTCAAAAAGAAGGATATGTTTCATTAAGAGAGGAAACTCTCTTTTTTTTTGTTATAATGGGAGTGAATAAGGAGATATAAAATGTTTGGAAAAGAAAAAGTTTTTACGACGACAGACATAGAACAAAAAAACAAAATAGAAGATATTTTAAGTGAACATCATATCGAATATCGCATCCGCATGAAAGATGTCAATCAGCTGCACCCCTTTCATACGGCTTTGATGGGATCCATGTTGGCAGGCGATCATAAGCCTAGATATGCCTGGGATTTTTATGTTGATTCTCAAAATCAGGAATTGGCAAGACAAATTCTTTCAGCCGAATAAAAAGCAGCCATAAGACATAAAGCATTCACATCACAAAGCTTGTGTGTTCCATTTTGTGCAGAAAGTTCTTTATGCCGGTTGTATGAGAGTCAGGCTGCTTTTTTGAAGGATCTTAACGATCCTTTTTAATAGATATCAATTTTTCCTTCCAGTTTTTTTCCATAGAAAACCTTTATATGCAAGTTTTTTGCATCGGGTTTGTATAGAGTTATTTCTTTTTGATTCCATATCTCTTTGATATCTTCCAGACTATGGATATGAGAGAACACATTATGATCCCCGTTCAGAGTCGAAAAAAACCAAATTCGAGAATGTACGGGCTCTCCTTCTTCTCCATATGCCAACTCTAGAAATTCTGGATATTCGATCTTCATTTGATCCTCTTTTAGGTTAGGATCCATTTGAAAGCTTTCCACTTCCAGTTGAATCTCTTCATATCTAAAATCTATGTAAGGATCCAATTCAAGTAGCACGGCACCTGTATGATTTTCTATTGTTATTGTTTCTGTTTTTGTTTCCACAGGAAGTGTTTTTGCACGAAACTGAATTTGTGAGAGCTCCATCGCAAAGACCAGGGCACCGCTGATTACTAAGATTACAGATACTACAAAAGTAATGATGATTTTACGCATGAGGAATCTCCTCCTTTTTTGGCCACAGGTAGATCAAGAACCATTGAACGGAAATGCTTCCGCCTAACAGTCCAACACCTAATAAGATCAAGCCGATGCTGTAAACGTGCTCAAAAACACCTACAAAGAATAAGGCAATCAAAGCAGTACTGAATCCGATGATACAACAGATGGTCGGAAAGCTGATCAGCGCTAAAATGATCTTTATCAGCAGGCTTCCACTATCTGTATGTTGTGCTTTTCTTTGATGATAGAGTGTTTTTTTTGGCTTTGCGTCGGGAATCGGCGGCAGGCCATCATCGTCTTTTAAGAAATCTTTGGCCTCTTTGTTGAAGGATTGTTTTAAGTCTTCCACTACATTGATGCGATAGTCATGTCGCTTGATCCGACGAATTCTTCTGGACATGACATTGATAAAGAAGAGAATACTTGCCGCCAGATAAATGAGCTTAAAGATCCAGATCATCAAATCTTCAAAGGCATATACAATACCGGCTACATAAGTGATACCAAAGATCCAGTTAAATACATTCATCAGAATATTTAAGCAAATATCAATAAGAAGAATTCTTCCGATATAAAGCAATACAAGAAGTACAAAGGCATCAAAAATCAGATGAAAAATATCATTAACACTGAAATTGCCGAACTTATTTAGAAAACTTTCGGTTTTCGAATAGGCACGATCCAACGTTTTATCCGCTTTGGTATCCATACTATCTGTATTGATCTTATAAGCTTCTAAGATTTCTTTGGCAAGTTCATCCAGATCACCAAAACCCTGGATTGCCTCTTTTTCACTGGCACCATTGGCAATCTTATCATCAATATATGTGCCATATTCAATCAAAATGTCTTTTCTTTCCTGTTCGGAGATCAATAAAAGCTTTTGTTCCAACTGTTCTAAAAATTCACTTTTCGTCATGATAAGACACCTCCTTTAAAAATACATTGACTTTAGCGGAAAATTCATTCCATTCCTTTTCCAGATCCTGTAGTTTTTGTATCCCATTGGGAGTAATGTGATAATACTTTCTGGGTGGTCCTTCCGAGGATTCTTTTAAATAAGATTCGAGCAGATGATCATTGGACAATCGTTTTAAAAGCGGATAGATCGTACCTTCATTGACATCCACGATCTCACTGATCTTTGTCACCAGTTGATATCCATAGAGATCTTTGTATTCTATCGTTTTTAAAACAATTAACTCCAATACACCTTTTTTAAATTGTGTATTCAATCGAATCACCTCACACTATTATAGTATATTTAGTACTATGTAAAGTCAAGTACTAAATAAATATTAATACTTGGCAAAGTTCACAAATCAGGAATCAAAAAAGTGACATGATACAGTTGAAGGGAATCCCGGGATATATAAACTTCATAGGGCAGGGAAAATTTTGTTTCATTAAAACGAAAGGAAGAAAAAGTAAATTGGAGAAAACAACAATGAACTTTCTGTTGATTTTGAATAGTGATCGTTGTCTTTTCACAACATTGAAAAAGTACCTGCAACATGGATTGATAGACAGATTGTAATGCAGCATAACTGATTTGTATTTTTTCCTCATCTAATTGAGTTGCATCAAAGCGTAACTGTTGTTTCTGAATACGTTTTTCTTCTTTTTCCAACATGGTTTTTAAGACCGGACAGGTTCTATAGAGATTTTGGAAGTGACTAAACGTATGTTCCGCCAATTTTTTGATTTGTTTCTGTAAGAGATTGTATTGTTTGAAACAGGAAAGTCTTTCCAGACAAAGACATTGATATAATAGATCATGGATATGATCAAAATATGAAGAATAGGCTTGATACAGGAGCTCACAGCGACATTGTAGCTGTAGATTCGACTGTTGCAGCCGAATGAGCTTTCGTTGATAAAGTGCTTGTTGCCAGAAAAAGAGACGGGCAACCAAAGATAGAGCTGCCACTTGAATGAGGTACAGAAAAACAAGGCAGGTGGCACGATCATAGAAAACGCCATAGTCCATATGAAAGATATAGAAGAAACATAATAAAATATAGGGAATATAGAATAAAGAATGAAAGCCCTTTAGTAAGATTTGTTTGTATTGATTTTTAAGATGCACAAACACGAGGGAAAAGCTGAGATTTAAAATCTGGGTACATAGGATCATCACCAACAAGACTTCGATCGTGGGTGCAATCGTAGAAAAAGAAAGAAACTGTGTAAATAATAAAAGAATGATGGCTCTGGCAGTCAACAAGATAAAACAGCACCAGCTAAAATAAAAAAATTTACCACGGAAGCCTCCCTGATAAAAGGCACTGCACAAAGTCCAGAGCAGTACAAAGAAAACTGCGTTTTGTACAAGACTGATCCGGTTGCGAAAAGCACAGGGCACGATAAAAAAGCTGTATAAGAAAATTTGATGAAGGGAATATCGAAAAGGGAAAAAGTAATGTAAAAACGCCAAAAGAAAAATAAATGTCAGTAAATCAAACAAGAAACTTATTGTGAGCATTGTAAGTAATGTAGATATCCTTTCATAAATGAAGCTTTGTATTTTTTAGATAGAGGAATAGAAACACCATTGGTCAAAAGAATGTCTTTTTTGTCATGGGTAAGATCGGCAATATGTCGATAACTGACAAGAAAGGCTTTATACGATTGTCCAAAATCATAAAAACTCAGACATTCTTTCCAATAGGAAAGGGAATAAGTCGTTCGATATTTTTTATGTTTTAAATAGAGATACGTATGCCGATCATAAAATTCTACATAATATACATCTTTATAATAAATCTTATAAGGAGAAATCCTTAAATCCGTCAAAGCCTTCTGTTGTTTACAATCGCCTAAAATCACATCGTAAAAGACGCGTTGAAAATCAAGGAAAGAGATAGGCTTTAATAAATAACGTTTAGCCTCGATCAAATAGCCCTGCTGAAGATATTCGGCATATAAAGAAGTGATAATGATAGGAATTTTAGGACACTGCCTTCGGATGAGATGCCCTAATTGGATACCATTATAAGAGGTTAGCTGGATATCTAAGAAAATCAGATCATAGTTCTTAAAATCCAAGCCAGATTTTTCATTTAAGATCGTAAGATGATAAGAAATGTTTTCCTGCGCAAAAGCATCATGAATGAGATGCGATAGATGTTTTATATCCTCTAGATGATCTTCACATATTAATATTTGAAACATGAAAGCTCCTTTTCAAAGTGGAAAAATGGGTAAAGGTTACACCAGTCAAACACAAAGAAAAAGAGGTTTGGCCATATTATGAATGGAAAGATACGAAAATGGAAAATAGACCCGTTTCATGATCAAATCCTTTCTAAAATATCATAAGATATTCATTCTTGTAGAAAGAAAAGTTTATTTAGTTTTAAAAATTATAAGATTTATATTTTTATCAAAGGCTATGAAATATGTAATGCTTACTTGCCTTTATTGTATCGAGTATAAGTTATAATAAAAATAACCGACTTATTCGCTATGAAAGGAAGTATAGTTCCTGGGATAAGTCGGTCATGAAAAAAACTAAATCAATGTATCTTGATATTCAAAAACACAGGAAGAAAGCTCATACATCAAGGATGTATAGACGTTTACATCTTTAGAAAAGACGACCAGGATATAGTCTCTACCCGGTAAATAGACAATACCGCCATCATGATAATACGTATCAGCACAACCGGTTTTATGGGCAAATTCAACATTTTGTCCTAAACCACTCTGTAAAGCCGTGTAATCCGTACAACGTTTAAAAAGATCGATCATTTGATCACAGCTTTTCTTTGATCTCAGTTCATGATCATAGAGCTTTTCAAAAAATATACAGATGTCATTTGCACAGCTGATATTGGCACCGCCGTCCGTAAAAAAGTGCTGGCCAGGCTGTAGGCCATGATGCAATGCGGTATTTCGCATGCCGATTTGTTGAGCCAGAACATTTGCCTTATGTAAGCCATAAAGTCCATTACCATCTCCAATCACTTCCATTAACACATTATAGGATGTGTTATCACTGATGGTGATCATAGGCTCAATCCATTGTTCGTATTGTGCATAGTCGATCGTTCCTGCATCGATTTCCTGAAAAACAGCGGCCAGGGCAACGGTTTTGATCATACAGCAGGGATACATGGATTCCGGATGAATCTCAAATCCTTTTCTGGTTCGCAAGTCTTTGAAATAGACACTGATATCACCGGAGTATTGAGAAAGAATCTCCTGCACATCATTTTGAAGCTTTTCAATATCAATCTGTAGGTTTCCACATTGATCAAAGACATATTTCTTCTTATGAATTGTCTTGGTTCCAGTTACCATATGCCCTTTTTGATCAAAATAAGAAAGCATCGGTTTTTCATCCTTTGTGTAGGCCTTAAACTTCTTTTTAAGCATCTGTCCGTCTTTTTCAAAATAATAAGTTTTTCCATTAACTGTATGCAGCCCTGTTACCCGTTTTCCATTTTTGTCAAAATAATACGTTTTGTGATTAATAGTTTGAAAGCCTTTTTTCATAAAGCCGGTTTCTTTTGAAAAGTAGTAATAATCTTTACCGATCTTCTGCATACCGTGTGCCAGTTCACCATCTTCGTTAACATAGACCATCGTTGAAGAGACAAAAGGAAATAAGGAAAAGAAACCTTGTTGATGGGAAAGATGAACTGCAAAGCTTAGAACTAAAAAAGAGCATAGTGAGACTATAACCAATATAATCTTCTTCATGCTCCATTTTCTTTTCAAAGGTTGCTTATTCATACTTTTCTCTTCCATCTATCTTATTATTTTTATAATAGCGCAGTATTTATTAAAATCAAGGGGTTTAGAAAGATAGACTATCCGATGTGTTCAAAAAATCAGTTTATTTAAGAATTATTTGAAAAAAGTTAGATTTTTTGAACCAAAGGTTTTTCAGAAATTGGAGGTTTTAAGATTTTTAGTTTAATTTATAGATAATATTTTTTTGTAATGATAAACCATAGATTGGATTAAATAAAAAACGCCACCTTTTTAAGTGACGTTAGCTTTCTATGGCTGGGGTACATGGATTCGAACCATGGAAATGCCAGATTCAGAGTCTGGTGCCTTACCGCTTGGCTATACCCCAATGCGCCTTTATATCTTATAATTTTTTTCTAGATTTGGCAACTGTTTATTGAAGAAATTTTTAAAGTGGTTTAAGATTATCGGGAAAGGACGGTATTTATGGCTAAAATTAGAACACGATTTGCACCCAGTCCAACGGGTTATATGCATATAGGAAATTTACGTACAGCACTGTTTGAGTATTTGATCGCAAAACATGAAGATGGAGATTTCATTTTGCGTATTGAAGATACCGATCAAAATCGTCAGGTAGAAGGTGCGGTTGATATCATTTATAAGACAATGAAAGACTGCGGATTAAACTGGGATGAAGGACCGGATATCGGTGGAGAACATGGGCCTTATGTTCAAAGTGAGCGTTTAGGCATGTATAAAGGATATGCCGAGGAATTGATTCGTTTAGGAGGCGCCCATTATTGCTTCTGCTCGGAAGAAGAGCTGCAAAGACAAAGAGAAGAGCAGGGAGATTCCTTTAAATTTGATGATCCTTGTAAACATTTGACTCCGGAAGAGGTACAGGCTAAACTCGATGCTGGTGTTCCTTATGTCATTCGCCAGACAATTGGAGAGATCAAAGAAACGACTTTTGATGATGAAGTCTATGGACATATTGAAGTGGATGTGGATACATTAGATGAGCAGGTCTTGATCAAATCGGATGGATTCCCTACCTACAATTTCGCCAACATCATCGATGATCATCAAATGGAAATCACACATGTGGTTCGCGGAAACGAGTATTTATCCAGTACACCAAAATATAATTTGATCTATGATGCGTATGGATGGAAACGTCCGATCTATGTGCATGTTCCACCGGTTATGAAAGATGAACATCATAAGTTATCAAAACGAAACGGGGATGCTTCTTTCCAGGATTTAGTCGCAAAAGGTTACTTGCCGGAAGCCATCATTAACTATATTGCTCTATTAGGGTGGTCACCGCAGACCGAGCAGGAAATCTATACCATGGACGAATTGATTCAAGTCTTTGATATTCACCGTATTTCGAAACGTCCGGCTATTTTTGACATTGATAAGCTGACATGGATGAATGGTGAATATTTAAAACATATGGATTTTGATCGTTACTATGAACTGGTATTGCCTTATTTAAAGAATGCCATTCATTCGGATATCGATTTAAAAGAGATCGCAAAATTAGTACAATCTCGTGCCAATACGTTAAATGAAATTGAAGAAATGATTGATTTCTTTGATGCACTGCCGGATTATGACGTGGAGATGTTCAAACATAAGCGTCAGAAATCTAAGAAAGAAACTGCAGTGATTGCCTTAAAGGAAGCGTATGAAGCTTTATCTTCCTGTGATTGGTCCAGTGAAGAGAAAATCCATGATCTACTAATGGCCTTGCCGGAAAAACTGGAGATGAAAAACGGACAGGTGCTTTGGCCGGTACGCACAGCTTTGACCGGAAAACAATCGACACCGGGTGGTGCTATTGAAGTGGCGTATATTTTAGGTAAGGATGAAAGTCTTCGTCGTATTCAAACAGGTATCGAAAAATTAGAAAAGGATTTAGAATCGGCCGCATAGACCGGTTCTTTTTCAAAGGAGAACATGTATGTTTGAAAAGCTGGATGATTTTTTAATTCGGGTTGCCATTGCCGCTTTGATCATTTTATTGGGAATGGTCATTGCCAAGCTGATCAAAAAATTTATTATTAAGCTATCCAAGAATGTGATAGATCATGGCTCTTTAACATTTATTGGATCGTGTGCTTCGATTTCTATTAAGATCATTTTTATTGCGATTGCCCTGGCGGTCTTAGGCTTGGATATGTCCGTGATCGTCGGTTCTTTGAGTGCCGTTTCCCTAGGCATTTCTTTAGCGTTGCGAGATACCATGAATGATGTTGCCGGGGGCATACAGATTCTTTTCACAAAGCCTTTTGTGATCGGTGATTATGTACAGATCGAATCACAGGAAGGTGTTGTCAGCCGTATCGAAATCTTGTTTACGGTCTTACAGACTTTTGATCATCAGGAAATCATCGTTCCTAATTCTACGGCAGTCAGTGAAATTTTGATCAACTATTCGAAAGAAAAATATCGACGAATTCATATCTCATTTCCGGTTGCTTTGGAAACGGATGTCGATGCCTGTATCCAACTGGGAAATCAGGTATTGGAAAGTGAAGCAGAATGGGTACAAAACAATATGCAGAAGGAAGTGGTCATTGATAAAATCGGTGATCATTCCATGACGATTGGCATCTATGCGTTTGTGCCTTTTGAAAAGTATTGGGAATGTTTATGTCGTATGAATACGGTCTTGCAGAAAAAAAGAAAAGAAGCAGGGATCTTGCCTGCTTCCACATCAATCGTTATTCAATCAAGCCCAGAACAATAAAAGCGTTATAAATACCGTTATTATCCAGGGAGGTCGTTACACGATCTGCCTTTTTTTGTACTTCTATAGGGGCATTGCCCATGGCTACACTAATTTTGGCGACTTCAAACATACATAGATCATTAAAGCCATCTCCAATGGCAATCGCATCCTCAGCGCTTTTGTCAAAATAGTTGAGGATACTTTGCATACCGGTTGCTTTGGTAATGGTCTTTTCGGAGATTTCACCGCTTTCTTTGCCAAATGGGGCAAAGGTAGCAGGTACTAAATCAAATTGTCTGTGCAGTGCATCATAGATTTCCTGATAGGAAATGTCCGATTCTAAAAAAGAAATCTTATTTACAGGATACTCTAAGATCGCATCGGTTACTTTCAGATTGTGCTGGACCTGTACTAAACCATGTTTGGCAAAGAGTTCCGGACTTAAATGTTTACATTGTTTTTGGATCATTTGATCTAAATGATCGTATGTTTTTTGATTACCAACTAGACCTTCTGTGGTTTCAAAGATCGCATCGATATCGTTTTTATGCATATACTCTAAGAGTATATGCAGCTGTTCTTTGGAAAAGGTTCGTTCTTCTAAAAGCTGATGGTTGACTTCGACATGGGCCCCGCTTCCGGTAATCATACCGTCATAGTCCAACTTTAACATATCGCCATAGACCTCTACTTTTTGTCTTCCCGTACAAAGGACGATCTTATGTCCGTTTCTCTGAGCAAGCTGACACGCCTGTAAAGCGCTTTGGGGAATAAAACCTTCATGATGCAGTAAAGTGCCATCGGCATCCAAAAAGATAATCTTCATAGAACTCTCGTATTATCCATTTAGGAAGACCTGAATGGATTTTTTC
>CABOGK010000016.1 GCA_902399855.1 Erysipelotrichaceae bacterium | reverse complement strand
GCTGTTTTTTTCATTCTTACTTCTACTTCTGGTTTTGACATAATATTTATCTCCTATTCTTCTACTCGATTTAATGTTTTACCTTCTAAAAAAGCTTTTAAATTTTCAATTGTCGTATCCATTATTCTTTGTCTAGACTCTCTGGCCGCCCATGAAATATGGGGTGTAATAATACAGTTATCCAGTTTTAATAATGGAGAATCTTTATCGATTGGTTCATCATTTGTCACATCCAATGCTGCCGCAAAGACCTCATTATTTTCCAGCGCTTTTGCCAATGCCTGTTCATCTACCAGTTTTCCTCTGGAATTATTGATTAAAATGGCATTTTTCTTCATCAGCTGAAGACTTTCTTTGGATATGATATGGTAATTATCTTTTGTCAAAGGGCAGTGCAAACAAATCACATCACTGGTCTTCAACAACTCTTCTAATGAAGTTTTTTTATAAATATCCGTATTAACATATTCATCAAAATATTGGACCTTCATACCTAATGCCGATGCAATTTTTGCTGTACTTTGTCCAATTCTTCCTAAGCCAATGATTCCCATCGTCTTATCCGCCAGTTCAATCAAAGGATAATCCCAAAAACACCAGTCAGGTTGTGCATTCCATTTTCCTTCTTGAACCGCTTTAGCATGATATCCTACTCGATTACAAACTTCCAATAACAACGCAATAGCAAACTGTGCAACTGCTTTTGTCCCATAGCCAGGTACATTGGTTACTGCGATGTTGTGCTCTTTACAATACCCGATGTCCACCACATCATATCCAGTTGCCAACACCCCGATGTATTTTAAAGAAGGACACTGACTCAAGTTTTCCTTACGCAGCGGCGTTTTATTCGTGAGTACAATATCGGCCTTTTGAATTCGGGATAAGATTTCATCTTCACTGGTGCGATCATAGTATTCCACGTGACCAAAGCCATTCAGGCCCGCCCATGAAAGATCACCAGGATTTTCTGTATACCCATCCAATATAACGATTTTTAAATCATAAGCTTGCTTCATAAATTTTCACTATGTCACTTTCACTCAAAGGAACAAATCCTTGTTGGACTTGTTTTTCCGCTTTTTTTGCCATGGCACTAAATTGAGAAGAATCAATATCCAACTCGTGTAATGTCATTGGTAAATTCAATTTGGCATAAAATTTGTTTAATTCTTCGATTCCTTTATAGACTAGTTCATATGAATCCAATTCTTTATCTTGCCAGTCCCATAGTTTTCTAAAGAAACCTTCAAAAATATCTACCGTATTCTCATTAAGAACGTATTCCATCCAGTGTGGGGTCAATATAGCCAATCCAACACCATGTGTAATATCGTAAACAGCACTGAGTTGGTGTTCGATTGGATGAACACTCCATGCTACCGGTCTTCCTAATTTAAGAAAATCATTGATAGCCCAACAACTCACCCACATTAAGTTGGCACGTGCTTCGTAATCCTCTGGGTCTTCTAACACCTTAAGTCCAGAATCCATACACGTTTTCAATAGCCCAATCGCAACATTCTCCAGAATCAATCCAGGTTCCTTAGAAAAATAAGACTCCATGATATGACTCATGATATCGGCTACTCCAGCTGCACTTTGATAAGGAGATACCGAAAATGTATATGTTGGATCTAAAATACTAGCTATAGGTCTAAGAAGAGGATGTCGGGTTCCTATCTTTTCATCTGTATCTTCGTTGGTGATTACAGCAATATGATCCATTTCGCTGCCCGTAGCAGCCATGGTCGGAATTGCAATTAGAGGTAAAGCGTTTTTAATTAATGAAGGATTCATCACCAGATTCCAAGGATCGCCATTGTAATAGGCCCCTGCACAAATTGCCTTAGAACAATCGATAACCGAACCTCCTCCAACAGCAAGCACTCCATCAATCTTTTTTTCTTTACAAAGCTGGATGCCTTTTTTTACGGTTGCGATGCGTGGATTTGGTTCTATACCTGAAAGCTCAAACCATTCCCCATCAGCTTTTTTTAACTGTTCAAGTACAGAATCATAAATTCCGTTTTTCTTGATGCTTCCACCGCCATAGACAATCAACAGTTTTTTTCCTAAATTTTTAACCAACTCAGATAAAGACTGAATTTGATCCTTTCCAAAATAAACTTTTGTGGGTATGTCATAAACAAAATTTTTCATTTCACTTTCCCCTTAGAATATCCAAAAGTTTGGAACCTTCATTATTCCAATATTCTTTTAAGATTTTTACTTCGGTACCTAAGGAAAAGTGAGTAACCCCCATCTCTAAATAAGGTTGCGCTTGTTGGGCTTGTGTAATTTCCACACGAGGCTGTACCCCATTTTTTAAAGCTGTTTTAATAACATGCTTCTCTGCTTCTTTTACTTCTTTCGAATTCTTGGCGTAGCCACAGTTCATTGAATAGTCAGCTGGCCCAAACTGTACAAAATCGACACCTGGTACCTTGCAGATTTCTTCAATGTTTTCTACCGCCTCTTTTTTTTCGATCATAAAGCCAATCACGGTTTTGGAAACTTCTTTGGCATATTCTTGTTGCGAAGAAAATGTCGCATTGCGAATCCATCTGCGGCTCACATAGCCTAACTTTCCACCCAGTTCAGGAGTGGCAGCTCGAATTCCTCGGATTGTTTCCTTTACTTCATCCGCCTTTGTATGGTCTGTAAATAAAACACCCTGGAATCCGGAAGCCAAAGCTTTTTGAGCTACATAAATTCGATTAGCATAGTCTACCTTAATCAAAGATCCAATATTGTGTAATTCACAAGCCATCGCAAGCACTTCCAGATCATAATGATCAAAAGGTGCGTATTCGGCCAAAAATTCGATATAGTCGTAGATTCCAGAGGACCCTACAATTTCTGTAATCACAGGCCAGGTACTATTGATTCGAGTTGAAAGAACCATATCTTTTTTCTCAAAAGCTTCACGAATTGTATTTTCCATTTTATCCCTCAATTACTCTTTCAAATAAGTCTGTATGATGGAGTAAGTAATCCATTACTCCTTCTTCATCATTGGTTTTATATGTGATATCATCACTCACATTCTGAATCATTGGCCGGGCATTTTTCATTGCGATACCCAGCTTACATTCTTTCAGCATTTCAATGTCATTGTCACTATCGCCAAACACCATAACTTCGTCTAAAGAAGAATCTCTTTGTGTCACATATTGTTTAATACCATTGGCCTTCGATGTTTCTTTATTCATAAATTCATATACATCATTTTCTGAACGACAACTCGTTAGTCCCTCAAAACTAACGGTACGAATTTTCTTAACATACTCTTCATCAACGGGTTTGTCTAAAATCAACATTACTCTAGGAGTTGACAGGTAGGAGTTGTTTTTCAAAGGATTTGACAAGTATTCTTCATTATTAAATCGTTGTATGCCAAGAATTCGTTCTGTTGTTCTTGAAGCAAATAACTTATTTTTATTATGGAAACAAATAGTAAGGCCTTTCAAGTTTTGAAACGTGTTTAAGATTATTTGAATCTCTTCTTTTTGGACAAAGGGAAGATTTATGATTTTTTTTGATTCCCAGTCCAAAATTTCAGCTCCATTGTTTGCAACAATGACATCTATGATTTCATCAAGCTCTTGTTTCTCTACCAAAGGAAGCAAAGAAGTTAGTGCACGTCCAGATGCAATCCCAAAATGGACATCATACTGTTTTTTCAAATCTTTAATAAATTGAACACAATCTTTGGAAACTTGTTTGTTTGAATCCAAAAATGTACCATCCAAATCAACAAAAATGTATTTGATCATACTCGATTCGCACATCCAAACAAATCGATGAAATATTCGATTTTCTTTTGGAAGCCTTCTGCTAATAACGGATAGAGATTATAGACTTCGTTACCCGAAAGATCTTTTGCGATCAAGTTATTGATTGCCGCCCTTTTTAAATCATTTGACAAATTGATCTTATTGATTCCCTCACGAGCACATCGCTTCAAGTTTTCATCTCCCGTTCCACTTCCTCCATGTAACACTAAAGGAATTGGAAGCGCATTAGATAAATCATGAAGTAAATCAAAATGAATATGAGGTGTTCCCTGGTATACACCGTGTGCTGTTCCAATCGCAACAGCCAAAGCGTCTACTTTTGTTGCTTTTATAAACTCGACGGCCTCATCGACACGAGTAAATGCTGTATTGCCATCGTGTTGGTAGTTTTCACCAATTCCCACATGCCCTAGCTCTGCTTCTACAGTGATACCAAGGGTATGGCACATCTTCACCATTTCTTTTACTTCTTTTACATTTTCCTCATATGGAAGCCACGAGCGGTCAATCATGACATTGGTAAATCCAGCGCGGATCCCCAATATGCATTGCTCAAATGTTTTTCCATGATCCAGATTGAGAACAATCGGTACATTGGCCTTTTCGATCAATCGTCGGCAAATACTTCCAAACAAGACAAGATCCGGATTGGCAACCGGTGTCACATTCAAAATCAAAGGAGAGCGCTTATTTTCTGCAGCCTGTATAGCCGCTCTTACGTTATGTTCATTATCCACATTGGTTGCGGGAATGGCATAGTTTTCTTTTTTCGCATCTTGTAAAAGTTCATTTAAAGTCACTAACATAAACAATCTCCTAATATGAAATTAGCACTCTATACATTCCTGGTTCACAAGCTTTATCAAAAGCTTGTTTTCCCTGATCAAATGGATAAATTTCATCAATCACCTGTTCCATATCGATCATTCCATAACTAATCAATTTTACAGCAGCATCGTTATCATCTAAGTTAGGATTCAGTGTCCCAATGATTTCAAATTCTTTTCCATGAATTTGTCCAAAATCAACTGGAATTCCTTTTTTCTCATCTTGAGAACTATACGCAATCAATCGTCCATAAGGAGCCAACATATCAAAACAAGACATCCAAATCGAAGAAGCAGGAATCGTATTAATGACCACGTCAGCCCCTAATCCGTTGGTTAATTGATGAATTCTTTGAGCTAAGTCTTCTTGTGTGGGATCCAACACTGCCCAAACTCCACTCTCTAAAGCTTTCTTTTGACGTTTTGGATCGGGTTCGCTGACAATAACCCGTGCTCCCTGCATAAGAGCTAGTTTTAACTGAAAATATCCCATGATCCCAAGACCTATGATCAAAACAGTTTCCCCAATTTTTATTCTTGATTTACGGATACTGTGTATGCAACAAGCCAAGGGTTCCGTCAAACAGGCATATTTTAGGTCCACATCGTCCGGAACTTTGATCACTTGCCACGCAGGTATAGCCAAGTACTCACTTAATCCACCACCTAATATCGTTCCGTCAAAAACAGCACGAGGAGGCATTTCGCTTTTTTTATTACACTGGGTACCGTGATTTGTTCGATCTAGCTCACACTGCATGCAATAACCGGAAGTAAAGATGGCTTTGTCTCCAGCCTTTACACCTACCACTCCATCTCCCACTTCTTCAATGATGCCGCTGCATTCATGCCCACCTAGGAAAGGAAGCTTTTTCTTACGTGTCCCTTTATAGGTTCTTCGATCTACGGTACACAATGAACAATATTGTGTTTTGAATAACACTTCAAAATCACCGATTTTCGGTTTTGGCAAATCAACAAACTTCAAATGGTTCACGCTTTCAACGACCAATGCTTTTGATATTTCCATACATTTCTCCTATGTTATTCGTTTTTTTTACCGTAAGTAAACAAGTTCATAGCCCCCATAACCAATGAAATGGCTATCGCCCCAATTACGACATATGTCATCATTCCTTCTTCAACTTGATTAGTAAAGAAACAATAAAGAAGACCAAATGCGATGACAAGGTAAGCAATACCAGCTATTGAAAAACTTCTATCTTTTTTTGGTGCTTCTTTTCGGGCAACTGTTTTCGCGTTGACAACAGGCATCTTTGGTAAGACTTTATCGTTAAACATATATAAAATAAATGCGTAAATCACTAATGCCGTAACCACATAAGCCCAAATCGGCCAACGTAAGATCAAACCGAATATAAGAGCCAAGGAAACCGCATTAATCAAGCCTTTTGAGAACAAGAATACTTTTGCCTCATCGCTTTTTGTGATTTGATAATAAAGATCTTTTTTCTTTACATGTAATAATTTTCGTGATTTTGTATCTTCAAATACTTCTATCTGAATACCAAAGAGCATGATGTCACCAACTTTCTATCAAATGTCCAATGCTTTTCTTAAATTAACGATCGTATCTTTAGAAACTTTTTCTAAATGGTCTGTGAGGCTTTCAATATCCATCGTTTGGCAACTTGCCAGAGCTTCCATAAGTAATGGCATATTGACGCCTGTAAAACACTGTAACTTGTGGTCTTCTTTTAATTCATCTAAAACAATCGCCACATTATTGAATGGAGAACCTGCGAAAATATCTACAAAGATCAATATACCAGAGCCATCATCGATCTCATTGATCTTTTCTTTAATTTTTACCTGCAGGCTATCTGGACTATCAGTAGGAAACAATCCAATAGTTTCCAAAGTGTCAGACATTTCGCCAAAGAACATCTTGGAACTTGTTTTTAAGGCACTTGCCAATTCTCCATGTGTCACAATTAAAATTCGAATCATAAACCCTCCAAATACTCTATGAATAGGAAAGGAGCTATCCCTTTCCTGATTTCTATGTCTTATCCTAAGAATCCGATAGCTCCACCGGCAAAACCGATTACGAACAAAATCAGTAATACAGTGGTAACGCTTCTGCCTTTAACTTGCAGCCAATAAGCTAAGAACGTTAAAGCTAGAGGAACAGAACATGGGAAAATCTTATTTAGAATAGCTCCAAAATCCAAAGTTGTCGTTGTCATTTCGAGTGTCAAAACTGCTGAAATCGTAACGTATTTAACAATCATGGCTCCAAGACAGAACAAACCAACAATACCTAAGAATGTAGTAACTTTCGCAATGAATCCACCTTCAAGGAACTTGTCAATAGAATCCATACCTAATTTATAACCTTGAGTAAACATAATGTACGTAACCGCAAAATCTAAAGCAGTAACTCCAATACCATACAACCATGCTGCCCAAACATTACCTTCTTGTGCCCAGGACAATATAATAGAAAGGATTACCGGTTTGATCAAACCAGCCCAAATTGTATCACCGATACCAGCCAATGGACCCATTAAAGCAGTTTTGATTTCGGTGATCATTGAACCATCAATTTCACCACTAGTATCGTTTGCCATACCTTCTTCCAACGCTACAACCATACCAGGAAGGATTGCTCCCCAACGTGGTTCTGTGTTGAAGTATTGCATATGTCTTACTAGACCTTCAGAAACCTTTTCTTTATCACCCTTATAAAGTTTATTTAAGATTGGCCCCATCATTCCGGCCAAAGGCCCAGCCTGAAGACGTTGATAGTTATATGTCATGTGGGATGTGAACCACCACCAGCCAACGGCTTTATTGACATCTTTTTTAGTTAAACGAATTTGTTCCATAATTATTCAACCTCCTTAGGTTTTGCCTGGAATCCAAGTTTAAGAAGGACAATCGCAAGTACTGTACCTAAGATGGCATACAGCAACAAGTCTGTCATTCCAGAGTAAGCTGCAACTGTAAAACCTAGCACGAAGAAAATTGCCAATTCCTTTTTCCACATAAACTTCATCAGCATTGACATACCTAGAGCTGGAAGAAGTTTTCCGGTTGCACTCAAACCATTCATAGCCCATGTTGGTAAACTATCAATTAAGATTTGAATATATTCACTACCGAAGTAAGCAATTACGAATACTGGAATACAACGTACTAATACAACAATGGAAGGTCCACCTAACAACTGTAATCTACGAATGCCCTTCCAATTTCCTTTTTCGGCCAATTTATCCATACGTACTGGCCAGATAGAAGCAATTGTCATATAAGCAACATGCATGTAGTTACCTAACAAACCAACTGGAACGGCAAACGCAACTGCTTGCTGAATATCCATACCACCCTGGATGGCAACAAATGTTCCTAACAAACCTGCCCAATATAAGTCAGATGCATTGGCTCCACCAGCACTGATCCAACCTAAATAGGAAACGTTGATTGTCGCACCGATCATAGTACCCATTACAGGATCACCATAGATTAATCCTACCCAAAAACCGGCCATAACTGGTTCACGGAAGAAATACCAGAATGTTGGTCCCTGTGTTCCGTTGAATAACGCCAGTAAAGCCATTAATAATGCTTGTACCATATTATTTTTCTCTCCTTTACTATTGAATTATATAAGCATTAAATTTTAAAAGTTTCTTGATTCGATTCCTCCCTTCCCTATCTTTTAGAAACGCTGCTAGTTAAACTTCTCTAAAGCTGATTTAAATGGATATTCCGCATCTTCTGGAATTGGCTGACAGAAAATGTTTACCCCAGCTTCATATACAGGTTTCAAAGCGTCGATATCTTCCTGTGACATAACAATATTTCGACAAATGTTTTTCTTGTCACCGGCGCCTTCAACACCACCGACCTGTAGAGAAGGATATTTCACGCCTGCCTGATAGGCTTTGGCAGCGGATACAGGATCTTTAAATAAAATCAACAAATTGTTCTTTGGCATTTCTCCTGCCTGCCACCTTTTTGCAGCGTTTTCAATACTTTCCACTTCGACCTTGACCCCTGCTGGAGCGGCATTCAACAAGATTTTTTTCAAAATAGCACTCTTAGCAGACCTGTCATCAATAACCACGATGGATTCAATATCATATTTTTTTACCCAACGTGTCATTACCTGTCCATGTATCAAACGAAAATCGATACGAGTTAGTTTTAAATTGTCCATGATTTCCTCCTAATATTTTTTTGCAATTTCTACAAATCTCTTAGCTCTGCTTGTTAATTCCTGATAATTACCTTCTTCTCGCAATTTCTTATCAATTAAACGTGAACTAATTCCAGCCCCGGCAAATCCAATTTTTAAATACTCTTCAAATGTTTCTTCTGTAACCGATACCGTGGCAATATATTTCACATGATGAATCGGAGCATAGATATCTTTACAATATTTAATTCCTAATGTTCCTGCCGGGAACAGCTTAATAAAATCAGCACCTGCTTCATCAGCAGCTAAGACTTCTGTAGGCGTCATAGCACCTGGCATAGAAACCAATCCTTGTTTCAACGTTTCCTCTACTACTTCTTTTTTGAAATTTGGTGAAACAATAAATTTTGCCCCTGCATTTTTGGCATTGATTACTTGTTCTGGATTAAGTACCGTTCCCACGCCAAGCGTTAGTCCTCCATGAAAATGATCTTCGAGCATTTTCATGTTTTCTGATATTTTTGTCATTGTGTTTGGATCAGCTGGATCATATGTGATTTCAAAACAACGAATTCCACCTTCATACAAAGCTTTCGCCAGCTTCAATAGGTCTTCATCATAAATGTTTCGAGTGATCACTACGATCTTTTCTCTTTCAATTGTTTGAATCGTTTCTTGTCTTGTCATTTTCTTCTCCTCCTTCTCTATAGTCCATTTACAATGACATTGGGTTTTTTACCTTCCATAACTAGATAAATATCTTCCATGACTTTTCGATTCATGTTTTCTGTGCAAGTCAAGTTGTAAACAGAAACATGCGGTGTTAGTACAATATGGTCATGATTTAATAATGGATTATCTGGATGAATTGGTTCCTGAGAACACACATCGGCTCCGTACCCAAACAAATCTCTACTTTCGACTGTTTCTAAAACTGCTTCATCGTCGACCAAGGCACCACGAGCACAATTAATTAAAATAGCTCCTTTCTTAACTTTCTTTAGAGTATCTTGGTTAATCATCTTCTTATTTTCATCTGTTAAGTTACAATGCATTGAAATAAAATCCGAATTAGCCAACAATTCATCTAAGCTAACCAATTCGATACCGTACTCTTCGGCTTTTTCTGATGGTAAGTATGGATCATAAGCTAAAATTCGATTTTTATAACCATATTTCATGATTTCCCCAAATCGTCTTCCGATATTTCCATATCCAATAACACCAGTTACTTTTCCTCTTATCTGATACCCCATCAAACGTTCACGGCGAACACCCCATTCACCTTGATGTACCATCTGGTTGGCGATGTTAATGTTTTTAGCCAATACATTTAATAAAGAAACGGCATGCTCAGCCACTGCATCTTGTTCGATGATATTTTCTTCTTTTGTTACGTATACATTATGTTTTTTGGCCGCTTCCAGATCCACGTTATTGAAACCTAGTCCATGTCGGGCTATTAATTTCAAATCTGGACAATTTTCAAAGAATTCCTCTTTGAAGGTCGGATCATTTCCTAAAATGATATAATGAAAATCTTTTAATTTATCGATCAATTCTTGTTGAGAAGCATCCTGGCTAAATATAAACTTTTCCACATAACCAACTTTTTCTTTTAGCTCATCTAAAAATTCTGGAAACTCTCTTCCAAAACTTTTCACATTGACAATCGCAACTTTTTCCATGAATTAAAGTCTCTCCTTTCTTTGCCTATTTCTTTTATACATACACTAAAAAAGAAAGTCAAAACACACTATAAAAATAGTGTGTTACACAAAATAAATATCCTTAAACTGCCAAAAATAAAGTATTTTATGGATATATTACGCGCACATTACACGGATTAAATACGAAATTAATATTTATGTATTCACAGTATTATGTTTTCGTGTAAAATAAACAGTGAAAAACAAACTAAAATCTTTACTAAAATGTAAACTTGCCATTTGGAAAGGAGAATAAACATGCCTACATCCCGTAAAGAATTAATCTTTCAAACCATTCAAGAGTACACATCAAAAGCTATCGTAGAGAACAATCTAGATTTTTCTAGCTGCAATGCACATATTTTGTCTTTGAATTTGCATATTGACCGCTCCAATATTTCCCGTATTTTGAACCAGCTTTTCCAGGAAGGAAAACTAATCAAGACCAGTGGTCGTCCTACTTTGTATATTTCTCGGAAAATCATTGAAAATCTTTATCCTTTTGTAGAGATTCCTTCCATCTTAAATCAGGATGATTCACTGCAGAATTATCTCTATTCTGAAAAAGAAGAAAAAAAAGATGAACTTTCGCAAGTAGTTGGATCTAAAAAAAATGGTTCTTTATATAAAACCATCTCTTCCATTTTGCCTATGATATCAAGGAGAAATAATAATCTCTATCTGTTTTCTTTTTCCGGCCCTTCAGGAATAGGGAAAAAATATTTGGCCAAAAACTTATTTCAATACGCAAAAAATCACCAACACTTAGAAAAGAAGGCATCTATTTTTTATGCAAATTACTCACTGATTGTACGAAATCCAGATTATATATTAAATGCAATCGACCCTATTGTTCATAAATGGATCCTTATAGAAATCTTTGATCATTATGAGAAAATCAAACTCTCTTCTTTTTTGACAGAAATGATTGATCTATACTCGAACAAAGGTACAGAGCTTAATGCGATTTCCATTATTTTTCATAATAATATGAATAGATTGTTTGATTTATCCGACTATTATTATTCCCAGAACTTCACTATACAGCCCCTAAATGAACGCCCCACCATAGAAATTCTGGAGCTAATACTCAACTTTCTGATATCCAATGCCTCTTCTTTTAAAAAGGAGATCCAATTGACCCCTTTGTTTATCAACAAACTCATACAATATGGGCAAAATGAAAATGTAGAAAAACTAAACAAAACCATTTACGGAATTATCGCTCTGTGTTTCTTTCATACATCAAAAAATCCTAGAATTCCTTTAGTTTTAGATGATTCCTATATGCCCAACAATATCAAATACACCAAAGAAGACCCAAAATTATCTTTATATTTATCAAAGTTGGCAGACACGATTCATATCGCTCCTTCTACACAGTTAAACAAACTTTTAAATTATGAAAATGAGCAAATCAATATTAATCTATCCTCTGAATTTGAAAATAATTTACAGTATGCCATATTGAATGCACCAACAAACTTTAAGGATCCTACCTCATTAACGAATGAAAAGAGCGATTTAGCAGATAAAATCGAAAATATTATAAAAAATACAACATTATACACCGATATTTTCTTAGTGGATTTTATCATCAATACCATTAGCGAATTCATCAACAACCGTGTTTCAATACAAAAATTTAAAATCCCCTACCCTAAGGAAATCAAACCCAATGTACAAAATATGATTGATTCTATATTACGAATTATATCAAATTCCTCCCCGGAAGTGTTCCATCTCATGGAAAGCGAAAAATACATCTTTGCACAATTGATCAATGAATGTTTTGTGATCACAAACGAATCACCAACCCCAATATTGATCATTACACATTCCAGTCATCTTTCGGAAAATTATGCGCATCAGTTTAATATTCTCGCAAGGAAAAGAATTTTTTATTCAGTGGATTTTTCGGATTTTGACACCAATAAAAATATCGAGGCCGTCAAATCACGAATCTACAATGTTGTTACACATTTAAATCGTGGCAAAGGAATCTACATGATCGCTAACCAACAACTAATATCAAAACTTGGAAGTAACATCTTTACTTATACAAAAGTTCCTGTGTTTTTATTCACTTTTGGATCCCTATCAGTATTCTTAGATTTAATCACCCAGTTAGATAGCACTAAAATGAACTCGATCACTTTTTCTAAACTGATCACAAAAAACACACATATAAGTCAAGATTTTGTGCAAAGTAATTCTTTGTGTTTACAAGACACTCGCGAAAGTAACACTTATTTAAAATCAATGCAGATAATATTTCCTTCCTTAAATACCAGGTTAACAAATAACCTTTTCTATTTAAGTTTGGAATATCTCTGTAAACAATTGAAGATTTCTATCACAAACTCCATGATCATTGATTTCTTATTTCAAGGAAACTGTCTATTGAACAAGATCCTAAATAAAAAAGAACATTTCAGCTTAGAAGGAGATGAAGACATGGAAGTCTTTCCAGTTATTGCCAATAGTTTACACATGTTCTACCAATTCAAAGATATCCATTTTGAAAGCGGAGACATAGAGATTCTTTATCAATCTTTATTCTCTCAAATTGAAAATATCTCCAAATAAAAAATCGGAAAAAAGTAATAAGAAGACGAAACCTTAATTTCTTATACAAATCTTCGGATTTGTATTATTTATGAAAAGTCGTTAGAAAATTTATCAATTTATCTTTTCCAATCTTTTTTCACAAGATTAAATATTATTAAATTGATTACCTTTATTTTTGGCTTGACCTGCAAAATAGTGACCCAACATAATTAATATCACATTATATAGAACAGCATAGCCATAAATAAGGAATAGATAATGCCTCAACTTTGTAAAAAGGATATCACTAAAGAAAAGAGGATCAGTATCTAAATTCAGTGATCCTCTTTTCAAACCACTTTCGTTTTGTCTGCCGTATCTTCCTCATCATAAATAAAAAATCCATTTTATTTGCTGTCGCTGTAAATACGAATATGATCCAGAAGCACAATGATACACTCTGCAGTAATCTGGTTTTTGTAAAATCAATGCCCCTTTATGGTTCATGAATAATTTTTCTATAGTTCATAGATAAACTGTTCTACCTGGCAGTAAAACTGACATTAAACCATATAAAATCAAAAAAAGTCCTTTACATAAAGGACTTCATAGACTATGGTGCAGAAGAAGAGATTTGAACTCTCACGCGATTGCTCGCACTGCCGCCTGAAGACAGCGTGTCTGCCGTTCCACCACTTCTGCATTTGCGCTCTAACATTATGGCATAAAGTCTATGTTTTTTCAATATCTTTTTGGTGTGCCTGAATGTAATCTGAGCCTACCCAATAAAGATAGTGCTGATACAAACGGCAGCAGATGCCGCTAAGGCAACGACCAGTAAACTTCGTTTTTGGTACGCTAAGAATAATGCAACTATGCACCCTATGCAGGAAGGAAGAAGATCGCCTCCTGATGTAAAAATGGCAGGAAAAGTCATAGATCCTAATACCGCGTAAGGTACATAATATAAAAAAGATTGAATATAGCGACTTTGAATCTTTTTACGAAAGAAAATCAATGGTAAGCATCGAATCAAATAGGTGACACCAGCCATCACCACAATATACATCAATAACCGATTCATCTCTGTTCCTCTCCATCTATTGGAAATAAAAAGGCACCAACCCCAGCCGCAAACAACGTACAAAGAATGATCACAAATCCACTTCCTATGGATATATAAGCGGACAACACTTGAAACAAACAACTTGTCACTGCTGCCATCAATACAACAATTCCGATATTTTTAGAAGTTCTGCACGGGGGAATAATAATCGCCAAAAACATGCCATAGATCATGATTCCCAGAGAATCGCGTAATATAACCGGTAATAAGGTACTGGCTGTGGCTCCTAGGAATGTGCCGCCTGTCCAGCCTAAAATTGGCAGAAACATCAATGAAATCATATATAGAAATCCTACTTTCTTGGGTTTACTGGAAGAAAGTGCGAAGATCTCATCGGTAATGCCATGTGCTATTACAGCTCGCTGTAAAGTTTTGGTTTTTTCATCCAGCTTCTGTGTCAAAGATAAAGACATCAAAAAATAACGAACATTGATGACAAACTGCGATAAGGCCATCTCCATCATAGAACCGTTGGCCGCAATGATCCCCAGTCCGGCAAACTGTCCGGCACTGGTTAAATTAGAAAAAGAAATCAATACGCTTGCCCAAACCGGTATGCCTTGATTACTTGCCATCATACCAAACGCAAAAGAAACGGAAACATAGCCTAACGCTATCGGAATACCGTCTTGAAGTCCTTGTTTCCACGAATTAAGAATCATACATATCACCGGATACGATTATACACCCGCCCCATCATTATTAAAAAGAGTAATAAATTCAATGCATTCATTACTCGTCTTTCATTTCTATACAGTGTTTTGGACACACTTTAGCACAAAGTCCACAATGCACACAATCCTCTTTTTTAAGAAGCCATTCTTTTGTTTCTCGATCTACATGAATTGCCTGTTTGGGACACTTATTAGCACATAGACCGCAGAATACACACGATTCACCAGCTTGGGGGATCTTCTTTTTCTGTGGCGGTCGTGTATAGATTTCCATTGTCTTTTTGGTATTGGGTGCTGCATACCCTTTCTCCATTTTTAAACAATGTTTCGGACAAACCTGAACACAGTTGCCGCACTGCACACATAAGAATCAATCGATACTCCAGGTGCCGGATTTTCGATCGACCTGTATGGCACGAGGCGGACAGTTTTGTGCACATAAGGTACAAGAGATACATTGATCGATCGTAATGGAGATATGGCCGCGCATACGATCACTATAGGAAGCTTCCTGAAATGGATAGGCTTCGGTCACCGGAGAAGAAGTTAAATCCTTTAAAACCTGACGCGTAAATACAAACAGTTTTTTAGATCGCATACTCTACCTCTCTGTACAGCTGATACAAGGATCGATCGTCAAAATCAAAAGCGGCACATCCCCAAGCTGACACCCTTTCAACAAATCTAACATAGGCGGTATATTGGAGGTTGTCGGTGTTCGCAATCGAAAGCGATCCAGATATTTTGTACCATTTCCTTTTGTATAATAAATGGCTTCCCCTCGTGGTTGTTCAATACGAATAAAACATTCTCCATTTGGATTTCCTTTAACCATTGAAAAAATCGAGGGAAACACCGCCATAGCCGGTGCTCACGGCATTTCGCAAACTATACGAATCGATTTTATACCCGATGTACAAATCGGTGATGAAGTCATGGTCCATGCCGGCTTTGCGATTGAAAAAGTCGATTCTCAGGAAGCCCAAAAGACAAGAGATTTATATCAGGAGATATTCAATGCATTTCAGTAAACCAAAACGCCCTATCCAGTTGATGGAAATCTGCGGAACGCATACCATGTCCATTGCCCGCTCGGGTCTAAAAAGTCTGCTTCCGGATGATGTAAAACTGATCAGTGGCCCGGGCTGCCCAGTATGTGTAACTCCTTCATCTCTGATCGACCTAGCTTATGATCTGGCACAAAGACCGGATATTCTTCTTTGCAGCTATGGTGATCTTTTCCGCATTCCCGGAAGTAAACATCCATCTCTTCAAGGATTGCCACAGGTCAAAATTTGTTTATCCTGTATGGATGCTTTAACACTGGCCAAAGAAAATCCGTCTAAGAATGTAATTTTTTTAGGTGTCGGCTTTGAAACAACTGCACCTGGAAGTGCCATTGCGATTTTAGAAGCCCAACGACAAAACATTCAAAACTTTTTCTTTTTGAGTCTTTTAAAGCAGACAAAGCCTGCCATATGCACTTTATTAGAACAAGAAAATACACAAATCGATGGCTTTCTTTGTCCGGGACATGTTGCTGCCATTATCGGTGAACAAGGATTTACCTTTTTGCCAAACCAATATCATCATCCCGGTGTTATCAGCGGCTTTGATCCCGAAGACATCTTATATTCAATTGAACTGCCGATTCAAATGTTGAACCAGAACAAGCCTGCCATTCAAAACACATATGGACGTATCGTAAAGCCTCAAGGAAACCAAACAGCTGACCGAATTAAAAGATGGAGCCATTTTACCTAATCCACAAAACGAACTTGTCTTTTCCACCGACAGCTTTGTAGTCGATCCATGGAAATTTCCCGGCGGTGACATCGGAAAATTGGCCGTTTGTGGCACAATCAACGATCTTTGCATGGCCGGAGGAATCCCTAAATATTTGTCCTGTTCTTTGATCATTGAAGAAGGTTTTCATATCGATGACTTAAGAACGATCCTACACTCCATGCAGCAGACCGCAAAAAACGCAGATGTTTCGATCGTAACCGGTGATACTAAGGTCATTGAAAAACAAAAAGGAAATCAAATCTATATCAACACAGCTGGTATTGGAATTCTTCAAAGAAAGACTTCCTACCAATATCAAGAAAACGATGTCGTTGTCTTATCCGGTTCTATGGGATGCCACGGTGCCAGTATTTTCATGGCTCGCGAGGATATTCATCTGCAAGGAGAGTTGCTTTCCGATTGTGCCTGTTTAAAAGAAAAAGCTATGAAAGCCATGGCATATGATAGTCTTAGAATCCTGCGTGATCCAACCAGAGGCGGTGTTGCGACCACCTGCATTGAACTGACAGAAAAATCCGACTTTGGAATGGAACTTTATGAAGCTTTACTTCCTGTCGATCCAAATGTACAAACACTTTGCGACCTTTTAGGTTTTGATCCTTTATATTTAGCTTGTGAAGGACGTATGCTTTGTATCATGAATGAAAATGATGCCAAACAACTTTGTGAGCAATTAAAAGATGGTGCCAAAATGATCGGCAAAATTACCAAAGAACATCCGCAAAAGCTATATTTAAAAACAAAGATTGGAGCAACACGCCAACTTCATAAGCTGTCCGGTCAACCTTTACCCAGAATCTGTTAGATGTTTGGCCTCTTTTGTCCGTTTTCTGTCTGCTGCAGCAAAAACAACGTTTTTTACTTTTCTATTTCGGCCTTCAATTCTTCCCGAGTTGGAAGATACAGTTTATATTTTGTCGCAAATAAATGTTCATTTTCTTTTAAAACGGAATAACGCGCAATATCTTCATCTGTATCCGAACACAAGATAATACCGATGGTTGGATTATCATCCGAAGAACGTTTTAATTCATCATACATTCGAACATACATATCCATTTGAGCAACATCCTGATGGGTGATCCTGCTGGATTTTAAATCAATCAACACAAAACATTTTAAATAGTAATTATAGAAAACAAGATCGATAAAGTAATCCTGTTTTTCAGTCTGTATATGTTGTTTCCTTGCGACAAAGGCATACCCTTTACCCGACTCCATCAAAAAATTCTATATATTGGTAATGATCCCCTTCTCTAAATCTGCCTATGTAAAATCAACATTGGAAGACAAACCCAGAAATTCTGCCACAACTGGATTTTTAATAAATTCCAGTTGATCTTTTTGATACTCAGCCGTTAATGATTCCATTTCTTTTTTTACATGATCTTTTCTCTGCGTCTTCAACATGCGGTAATAATACTGAGACGAAACATTTCGCTGTAAAGTTCTAACACTCCAAGTTTCCATAAATGCTTCGCGAGCATACCATTCTCTGGCATTTTTATCTTCCACCTGAATTAATACTCGGTAATGTGTCCAACTTAAAAAAGAATTAAATTTTCCACGCAGTGAGTGGAAAATCTCTGGAAACATAGTATAAAATTTATAAAAACTATATAGATTTGTCTTGGTAAACCCTTTTCCATAAATCCTTGTCAATTCTTTTGAAAGCATTTTTATAACTTGCCCACCATATTCTGCTCGTTTATCTCCTTTCAATATTTCTTCAGAAATACGGTACCCCATTAACCAACTGCGATAGACCAAGGCCGTATTTATGGCTTGATAAGCATTCTTTTGAGAAGTCTCAATAATATGTTTCATATCTGAAACAATATCATCTGTTTTCGTAAACTCAATTAAGCTGTTTCTTGTTTCTACGTTTGTGTCCATTTCGATCACCTTCCTGTTATGTACAACTTTATCGGATAAAAGTGACCTATTTCTTACCAAAACCATAAAGAACCAATTTTTTTACACTCAACAGAAATCCTTTCTTTTTAAACCTTTAATTTCACAAAAAAACATATAAACATCCTATTAAAGTTTCAAACTTCGCTGTAATACCTACAACAATATAGCAAGGAGGGAGCAAGCGGATAACTATTCTACGTTCCTCAGAGAATTCACAAACACTGGAATAATTTGATAAAAAAAGCTTAGCCAGGGATTCCTCCCACAGCTAAGTAATTTTTGACATTGATGTTCCAAAACAGTTAAATGACGTGAATATACTTTAATCTTGATAGTAAATATAATGATCATCAATCCTAAACTTCTATGTATAAAACTTCACATAGAAGTTTTATTTTTTTCATTTAAATTATTTATTCTGATTCCATGTTTTACCCAATATGTCTTTTAAAACCAACATCGCATCCAGTTGATTATAATCATATCGTTTCTTTAAATCATCCAATAACTTCTGTAAGCCATCAGCATATCGCTCTACATCCACTACATCTGCATAAGTTCCTAAAACCGGATACTGTTTAGACCACATTTTGGTCCAATCGATCTTTTTTTGCGTTTCTTCACTGGTATTCTGGATGACCTTTTCGATTTCCTGCACATCTGCATCATATTCCATCAAATCATCTAAGCTCAATTCATATAGTCGTGCCATTTCTTTCGCCTGAAAAACATTCGGCAGTGTTTCATCGGTTTCCCATTTAGATACCGTCTGTCGAGAAATACCTAAAATCTCCGCGACTGTTTCTTGTGATAATCCTTTTTTTCGTCTTGCGTTATATAAATTGCTTCCCAAACTCACATAAAATCCTCCATCTGCTTCTATTGTAGATGGAGGATTTCTTATTGTCTATCAATGAAAATATACAGTTGTGCCCGTTTTCTATGCATTTATAGAATTCCTATTTCAATCGCTGCTTTGGCCTCTAACAAATCTGTATAAATATGCACTGGCATATTTAATATTTCCTGCGTTGGTTTTAGCATATCCGGTATCATGATCGTTGTACATCCTGCATTCACTCCGGCATGGACCCCATGTATCCCGTCTTCAAATACGTAACAATCCCTGGCATCGACTCCCATTCGTTTGGCCGCCAATAGAAATATTTCCGGTGATGGTTTTCCCTGTTTAACATCATCTCCACTAACGATTTCACCAATATATGAATGTATTCCTGATATTTTCAAGTTGTTTATAATCATATCTTTTGGTGAACTACTAGCTATAGAGATTTTAATATCATTAGTTGTAAAATACTTTAATATCTCAACAACACCTTTTTTCATAGGGACGTGTTCAGTTAATTCCATTCTTGTCCGCCGAAATAAATCCTCAATTAAATCTGAAACAATATGCATTGGAAAATATTGACGAATAGTTTTTTCCATAATAGTTCCAGTGGTACCACGAGTTGAATCAAAAAAAGAACGGTCTAACTCGCAATGATATTGATCAGAAAGTTGATACCAAATATCATCAAATATTTTTCTGTGTCAAATAGTAATCCGTCCATATCAAATATAGCGCCTTTTTTCATATGAATTCCTCACTATTCTGTTTATACGGTTTGTAAGAGAAGATAAGATAAATTTTCCTTATGCCAAGGGGCACCTAAAATACTTTTTCGTATCTTGTACTCAATCAATCCTCTATTGGTTTGAATGGATAAAATGAATTTTGTTCTTCTCATCCGTATCTTAATTCCGTGAATATCAGATTTATTAATAAACACTAACTGCTTTTCTCTGGGAATTCCAAGCATATCATCAACTGCAATTATCGCAATACCCTTAGAATTGAAATGAAGAATATGATCTTTCATAACATGCATAACTTCACCTAAACCATTTTCATAAGCACTTATACTTGGAATGATCGTTCCCCAAATCGTAGAATTTTTTGTATAATCTATTTTATGTTTTAAAAGTATGTCTTTAATTTGTTCTTCTTTCATAATCCTTATTGGTCAAACTGCTTCATACGTTCTTGATATAACTTTTTAAAATCTACGATTCCTTCTATACCTGTACTAATAATAGACTCATTTCCCATACCCAGTGATCGGCTACCTACAAATTCTAATATCATCGACAAATTCATACCTGTTATAACGTCTATTTTATCTGTATATTGAGAGTTATTTAATAAAGCTGCACTACAATTACACGGTGTTCCAAACAGCAGGTCACAGAAAACTACTACACCATCTCCACAATCCACCTTCGAAACAGCTTCAGTCAACTTATCTAGAAATTCAGGCATTTCCTGCCCTGGCATTAGACACAAATATTCTATTTGTTCAGGCTCTCCAACAAATAATTTAAGAGTATCCATCATACCTGCTGCTAATTGTCCATGGCTTGCTAAAATAATTCCTTTCACAAAAAATCCTCCTGCATGTAAATAAAGTTGATGAGGTTGTACAGCTAAAATGATTAAACATATTACTGTTACAACCTCATTTTTTAAAATAATCCAATGAATGCACAAACTAATGCTATTAAAATTGTAAATAAAACTAGTTTGGCTACACTCACATGTTTTTTACTAATTAAATAATAGTAGATAAAGAGTACACCAATAGACAAAATACCCGGCATAATTCCGTCAATCTTGTCTTGAATACTTAATGTTGCCTCATCAAAAGATGCTGTAAGGGCTACACTTAGATTTACCATTGATGCAGTTAAAGCACCCATCATTGACATACCTAAAATATTAGCTCCCTCAATGATATCTGTCATAAGTTTAGAGGATAAGATATCTTTAATTGCTGTACGGCCTTTTGAATATGTTAATTTAGTAAAAACAATAAGTTCTCCTAAAGTGTACATAGTCCCAAGCAACAATAACCAAAAGCCGGCCATTGATCCAGTTTGTGCCAAAGAACAAGAAGCTAGAATAAATAATGTAGTAATAGTTCCAGCACTAAAAGAATCTCCAAAAGCAGCTACCGGACCCATTAATCCTGTTTTAACCGCTACAATTGACTCCCCTGGAATTGATTCTAGATTATTTGCTTTTTCTTCTTCCATCGCAATTGTAGTACCTAGAATTAATCCACCTGCTGTTGCATTTGTATTAAACAGTTCCAAATGTCTTTGCAATGCTTCTATTAAATCTTCTTTATTAGTATATAGTTTCTTTAAAGCAGGTAACAGAGAGTAAACATAAGCAATAGACTGCATACGTTCAAAATTTAAAGACATTTCTGTGGTGATATACCATCTTGCAATAACACGATTAATATCTCTTTTAGATAAAGTAACTTTCTTTTCTTCGCTCATATGTCATTACTCTCCTTCCTTTGCAGACTGTCTTTTAGACATTACAATCAATACAGCTACGCAGGCAGCCAATACTCCAGCTGTTAAAGTATTTAGACCTAGAGCCTTTACAAGAATAAATCCAATCACTGTATAAGGAACCATATATGGTTTTCCTATCATATTCATAATCAATGCAAACCCAATCGCCGGCATTACTCCCCCTGCTACTTCTAATCCATGCATTACCCAATCAGGAACAGCATTCATAAAAGCCAACATAGCATCCTGGCCAAACATTACAACTAAAAATACAGGCAAGAATAACAAAGGAATTTCAATTAAAGGAGGCCAAAGAATAGCGCAACGTCTTATTCCTCCCAGATCACCTTTAGCAGCACATTCATCTGCTTTATGAACAAATATAACATTGATCATTTTTCTTAAGTTAGTAACAAAAGATCCCAATAACCCCATAGGTACCGCAAATGCTATTGCTTGTTCTACTGTTAATCCTGTTGCCAATGCAATTGGTATTACCGTTGTTGCTGCAAGTGCAGAATCTGTCGGTAAATTTCCACCCGGAGCAATAATACCAGCAAATGCCGCTGCTATTCCTCCACCTATAATCAAACCTTGAGTTAAATCACCATATACCAAACCAGCAACAACTCCTACTACAATTGGGCTAGCAATGAAGAAGAATGCGAAATACCCTCCAATCATTCCTCGAGCCACCCAATACATTAAGCCCATCAAAATAGCCATAATAATTAATTGTGTGCCTTGCATGTTTCTCTCCTTTCACTCGAAACAATTTATTAAATTACAGTTAAAAGTGCAATTATTGAGCTCTATTATAATTGTCATGACAAATTTATTTGTACTTTAAACTGCGATTTATTTAACTAAGCTATCTAAATTTCTTTTCTATAGAAGCTAGACTTGTTGGATCATTTTCTGGAATAGGTTGTAAAAATACATTTACACCATTGCTTTTTATTTCTTCTAATTGAGTATATTCTTCTTCAGATAATGAAACTCCTTGAATTACAGATCTACGTTTTGGACCATTCTGCACTGCCCCTACATTTAATTCGTCAATTTTTAAACCATCTTTAAATACTTTATAAGCTGAAGCTACGTCCTTAAAAATCAGCATAACTGTATCATCTTTTTTATCAATTGCATTTTGAATATCATTCAATTTAACAATATCTACCTTTTTTTGAGGAACAGCCATACGATAAATGTCTCCCATAAAAGGATCATCAACCAAAGGATCATCTGCTAAAATTAATCGATCAACCGGTCTAAACTTAATCCATTTAGCTACAATTTGACCATGTACCATTCGATAATCAATACGAGTCATTTTAATTTTTGCCATACTATACCTCTATCTTCGTTCAATCTTTACAATTTCATGAGTATCAGCACTTTTATGAACTGCCTCTGCAATCAATTCTGCTTCTAAACCATCTTTTAAATTTGCAATAAAAGGCTTATTATTTTGAATACAATCAATAAAATCATCTAAAGGGTCAATACCAAAACCTCGCAATCGACCGTTGTTACTTAACATGAAACAAATATTAGGAGTATATTGTTTTTTATTATCAAAGAATTCCACTCCACGTTTTTGTGAATCTACCCGAATCATTGTGTTTTCACAAAGTATTTCTGTACATCCATCATCTGCTTTCGCAAAGCCATTTGGTAAAATCCATGCATTTTCTACTGTCCAAGTACATCCATTTTCAAAAGTCAAATTTGCTGTGATACTATCATAAGTATCAATACCTTTTGATTGTAAAATGCCTTTATGCCCAATTGCATAAACCTCTGTAACTTCACATCCCATATACCAGCGAATTAAATCGTAACAATGCGTTCCTACAAAATGAACCGGACTAGAATTTGCCGACCATTTCAACCAATTTTCGGCAACATCGTAAATATTGTCCATACGCATATATCCTCTTACTGGTTTTCCAGATGTTTCATCATTCAGTTTATTCTTAACTGCAATAGATGCCGGATCCCATCTTTTATGATAATCAACCATAACTCGTACACCTGCTTCGTTCGCTGCATCAATAATTTCATAAGCATCAGCTGAAGTTGTAGCAAGTGGTTTTTCTACAAGAACATCCTTCTTATATTTAATTGCTGTTAATACTGGTTCTTTGTGGTATGGATCTGGGGTTGCTATAGATACAACATCGATATCTTCAGTTTGAAGCATTTCATCCATATTTGTATAGAATTTCACTTCGTACTCTTTTCCAGCTTTTTTCGCAACTTCCTCATTCATGTCACAAACAGCGACAAGATTTGCATTTGGATTCCATTTATAAGCATTCAAATGATTGCGCCCATAAATACCTGCTCCAACAACTGCGACATTTAATTTTTCCATTATGTTTCCTCCTAAGACACCTTACAGTTTGATTATACATAAAAAGTAGTAAAACTACAATATATTTTATTATTTTTTTAATTTTACTACTTATAGTAACCTTTATCCAGTTTAATAGGATGAATTTTTATGTATTTTACGTTAAAATATATCATATAATGATAGTAAAACTACATATTTATAATATTTTATTCTTCATTGTTACCATGAAAGGGTGATTTTATGCAAAAAAATGAAGTATTATCTAAAATTGAGTCTATGATGCCATTCTTTTCCAGCAAAGAAAAAAAATTAGGTAAATATATTTTAGAACATTCTAGTGAAGTTACTATTCTATCTACGCAGACTTTATCAAAATTATGTGATGTAAGTGAGCCTACATTAATTCGTTTTACAAGAAAATTAGGATATTCAGGATATAGAGAATTTAAATTAAAATTAACAGCTGAATATGTATCAGATCCTATTAGTGGAACTTTAATCAATATGGATAGCCATGACAGTCCAAAAGATATTTACCTAAAACTAGCTTCATTCACCATTTCATCTATCAAAAGCACTTCTTCCACTCTAGAGGATGATTCTTTGTCAAAAGCTGTAGATTGCATTTACCAAGCCGCTCAAAATAATAAACAAATTTTTTTAAGTGGTATGGGGGCTAGTTCGCTAATGGCTGAATCTTTTCAAGTTAAACTAATGCGCCTAAATATAAATAGTGTTTTTTTCTCTGATATGCATCTTCGTCTTGAAGCATGCACCAATTTACAAAAAGATGATTTATTTATTTGTTTCTCTGCTCTTGGTTCATCAAAAGAAAACTATGAAATGATTGAAATTGCAAAAAATAGAGGTGCCAAAGTCTTGTCAATCACTCAATATGGATGCACAAAATTGGCCAAAAATTCCGATATTGTATTATATACCTCTGTCATTGAAAATAATCTTAGATTAGCAAGCCAAACATCTACAGTGATTCATACGATGATCGAAGATACTATATTTCTAGCATTAGCCATGAAAGATTATGATAATATGTCACATAACGTTAAAGAAACCCGTGAGATATTTCATAAATTAGGACATACTATTATTTCATCTAAATAATAAAGAAACTGTAAAACTATATCTATAAGATACATTTTACAGTTTCTTTGCTTCAATGGCTTCTTTTGCTTGTAATAAATCTTTATAGATGTGCACCGGCATATTTAATATTTCCTGCGTTGGTTTTAGCATATCCGGTATCATGATCGTTGTACATCCTGCATTCACTCCGGCATGCACCCCGTGAATTCCATCTTCAAAAACATAACAATCTCTGGCATCGACTCCCATTCGTTTCGCTGCCAATAAAAATATTTCTGGTGATGGTTTGGCATGTTCTACTTCCTGTCCACTGCAGACTACATCAAAATAACAAGACGTTTTTGAGAACTGTAAATTATTTTGTATCATCGATAATGGAGAACTGCTGGCAACGGAGATTTTCACTCCATTTTCTTTGAAGAACGATAATATTTCGAAAACGCCTTTTTTTAGTGGTACCTGATGCCTGGTCAACTCTGCAGTATTTTCAAACAACTCATTCAATAGAATTTTTGGATCCTTTGTTGGAAAATAACTTTTAAGATTTCTTAACATTACATCCCCGCTGGTTCCACGTGATGTGTTAAAAAACTCTTGTGTCAATGTCAGACCATGTTTGTCTGCCACTCTCTGCCATGCGATATCAAATAGCTTTTCTGTATCAAACAGCAAGCCATCCATATCAAAGATTGCTCCTTTTTTCATTATGTTCCTTTCCTTTTACAAAAAAAGCCGTCCTCAGACGACTGTTATTACATGGTCGGGATGACAGGATTTGAACCTGCGACCTCTTCGTCCCGAACGAAACGCACTACCAAGCTGTGCTACATCCCGATAAGATCGATACCTTAATAATATACCTCGATTTGAAGGGAATCTCAACTAAAAAATGAAAGAGGTTGAAATCTAATCAACCTCTTATATTTTATAGATCATCCACAATCGCACTGCTCTTGGCATAGGCTGTACTCTTGGCCTCAAAGAAATCAGTCTTGATCAGATTTGCATTGGAATACATCGATACCCAGCTCATACTTTCCGGTTCACTGTCATAGCCTTCATACAAGCGTTCAAAGCCTAAACTATGGGCTCTAAAATTTCCCAGATAGCGAATGTAGTCTTCTACCATTTCCATAGTCAAACCTTCAATATCATTACCAATGACGTATTTGCCCCATTTGATCTCTTCTTCCACACCTTTTTTCAACATGGCACGATACACTTCAACACGCTCCGGTGTAAACAATTCCGGCTCTTCCTTTTGAAGTTCTAAGATGATCGAACGGAACAGCCATAAATGTGTATTTTCATCTCGATTGATGTAACGAATCTCATTGGCACTTCCCGGCATTTTTCCCATACGTCCCAAATTATAGAAAAACATAAATCCGGAATAGAAGTAAATTCCTTCCAAGATATAATTTGCCATGATCATCTGCATAAAATGGAAAGGATCTTTATGTTCTTGAAACGCATTGTATAAATCACCGATAAATTTATTTCGATTCAATAAGATTTCATCGTATTTCCACTGATAAAGAATATCATCTCGTTCCTGTGGAGAACAGATAGAATCTAACATATAGGAATAGCTCTGAGAATGCACGGCTTCCTGAAACTGTTGAATAGACAAGCACAAATTGACTTCATTGGCCGTGATGTATTCACCAACATTGGGAAGGTTTGCTGTCTGTAAGGAATCCAGGAAGACCAAAAAAGAGAGGATCTTATCGTAGGCTGTCTTTTCAGCCGGTTTTAATGAACGATAATCTTTGACATCCTGTGATAAGTTAATTTCTTCTGGAATCCAGAAGTTGTTCATCGCCTGACGATACCATTGCGATACCCAACTGTATTTCATATTGTTGAAGTCATTTAAATTTGTCGTATTTCCATTGATCATACGACGTTTTGTGACTTCAATATCGCCGTTTTCATTAAATAATGCCTTTTTCTGTAATTGTTCCATATGACCTCCTATGCACTGCAGCTCTCACACTCTTCGACTTCCAGTGATTTAGAGCGCACATAATACAACGTTTTTACATTTTCTTCCCATGCCTGTATAAACAAGTTCAAAAGCTTACGCATTGTAAATTCTGTTGTGATATACAAGTTTACCGATTGTGCCTGATCAATATGACGCTGACGAACACCGGCTGCCTTAACTAACCATGTCTGATCAATCAAATGCGCATTCTTATACAACCAGAAAGTCTGCTGATTTAAATCCGGTGCCACACGGGCAATCATGGAGCCTTTCTTTTCCTCTAAGAAGAATTTGTTCATGATCGGATCACAACATGCACTGGTTCCCGCAATGATGGATGTTGAACTCGTTGGGGCAATGGCTAATAAATAACCATTACGCATTCCGTTTTGATGCACTTCTTTTTGCAGCTGTTTCCAGGCATCCGATGTATAACCTCGTTTTGTGAAATAAGCACCGGTATCCCAGTCACTTCCTTCAAAAATCTCGTATTTTCCTTTTTCCTTTGCCAGTTCCATACTCGTACGAATCGCATAATAATTAATCTTTTCATAGAGCTGATCGACAAATTCCAGATGTTCTTCACTTTCAAAACGGAAGCCGTTCTTGACCAACATATGATGATATCCACTGGTTCCTAAACCAATCGGACGTACTTTGTGATTTGTCAATTTGGCATAAGGAATCGGATAATAATTCAAATCGATGACATTATCCAAAGCACGAATGACAACCGATACGATATGTTCCAACTCCTTATCGTTTTTGACATCGATCTTTCCTAGCGTTAAGCTTGCCAGGTTACAGACGACAAAATCACCCGGTACGTAGCGTTCTACGATAACATCCTGTCCATCGACTTGAACCACTTCGTTAGGCAAATGCTGGATCGGATTCATATTCTGCGCAATTTCCGTACATAAGTTTGAACAATAGATCATACCCTGATGCGGATTTGGATTGGCACGATTGACGATATCCCGATTAAAGGTAAACGGCGTTCCTGTTTCCACACAAGATTTTAAGATCAGACGCACTAAGTCTTTGATATTGATCGTACGCTTATGAATTCGATCATCCTGCACACAATCCCAATATTTCTCTTCCCATTCTTTTCCATAAGAATCTTCCAAATGATAACCTTTTATGGTATAAACTTCATGCGGGCACATCAGATACCATGTGCCATCCAAATCTTCTTTGACCATGCGCCAGAAAAGATCTGGATAACAGATAGCTGGAAAAACATCATGCGCTTTCATACGATCGTCACCATTGTTGGTACGAAGCTGTAAAAACTCCGGTAAATCTTTATGCCAGGCATCCAGATAGACAGCCACTGCCCCCTGGCGAACACCTAGCTGATCGACGGCAATAGCGGTATCATTGACCAGCTTGATCCAACGAATGACACCGCCGGCAGCACCTTTAAAGCCACGAATATCACTGCCATTCGCACGAACCTTACCAAAATATAGACCCATTCCTCCACCATGTTTAGAAACTTGTGCAAAATTATCAATAGATTTATAGATCCCATCTAAAGAATCTGGTACGGTATCAATGAAACAGCTTGACATCTGATGGAATGGCTTACGTGCATTGGACATCGTTGGAGTTGCCATCGTTACTTTCAATTCACTTAAAATATCATAGATTTGTTTAGCCCAGAATACACGATCTTTTTCCGGCAAAGCCAAATGCATCGCAATACCCATGAACATCTCCTGTACACTTTCTAAAATCTCACCACTATGAGAGCGAATCAAGTAACGATTGATCAATAAATCTAAACCTGAATAGGTAAACAAATCATTTCTTTCTTCTTTGATATACGCTTCTAATTCATTAATATCCGAATTGCTGTAAGCCTGACGAATATAATCACCATATAAGCCTTCTTTTTCTAAATAAGCGATCTTTTCCGCAAAAGAATGGACACCATACTTTAACATACGAGCTTTGATTTCCTGATGAAGGAATTCACTTTGGAAACGAGCTGCAATCATTTCCCATTGCGGCTGTTCCATGGAAATCAGTTCCACACAGGCACGAACCAACATTTTTTCTGTTTCTTTTTGCGAATCCTCTGCTTTATAAAAAGTCTTAAACTTCTGATACAAAGTCGATAGATCATAGCCAAATTCACGTTCCACCTGCATCAAGATTTTTGGCACAGCCGGATTATAAACAAGTTTTTCAAACTGAGCGATCTGTTCACGAAGTCTGGCGCGCTGGGATCGATATAAGATATAAGCTTTCGCTTCATCATAAAAAGAGTGTTTCATCAACTCTCTTTCAACTAAATCCTGTACTTCTTCAACTGTCGGTGTCTGGTTGCGAGACTGAAATTCATCTTGTATTTCGATCACGATTTGATTCAATACCGCCTCATCAATCTCAGAATGTAAAGAAGCAAATGCTTTTTTGATGGCAATTTTAATTTTTTCTACATTAAAAGGTTGAATGGTTTTATCACGTTTAATAATATTCATACAATTAGAGTCTCCTTGCCATACTACCATAACAGAAATATAGGCTTTGCTCTATTGATTTGCCCTAACAAAGAACTCTATGCTGTTTTAAAACAAAAAGGGAAATTTGAATCATTTCCCCGTTGAATTTTATAACTTTGTGATATGGATTTAATTATGTTCATTATAATATACTCTTAGATAGTATCTTTCTTACGAATCATCTTAAGAGTATATTTTAAAAACACTCTCCTTTTACACTTTTAATATCAATAAATTTATACAGAGTTACTCCTTTCTGATTTTCTATATCCAGTAAACAAAAAAACTTTATAATAAAAAGATGACCACATTAATGATTTGATCATTTACACAGTCATCCTTATTTCACAATGGTTGAATCACCTTTTTATCATTTACAAAATAAAAGCTCTTAAATTTTCGGCATATCTAATTTAAACACAATCTCAACTATTCTCTTTTTGATATTGATCAATTAAATCTTTGAACCAATAATAACTCTTTTTAGGATATCTTTTATTATCATTTTCAAAATCTACTCTAACTAGTCCATATCTTTTTTCATATCCGTTGACCCAACTATATAGATCCATTGTACTCCATGCATAATAACCTCTTACATCGCATCCATCTTCCATGGCTTTAAACATATAATCAATATATCCCTGCATCATTTCAATACGGTCATCATCTGATACATATCCATTATCGTCAGGCGTTTCATACATTCCATGACCATTTTCTGTAATATAAACAGGAAATTCACCATATTTGTTTTTGATTTCCATAAGTGTGTTATACATGCATTTCGGATAAATCTCCCTACCCCATAAATTTCTTTTAGTGTTTGGAGAATCAGTTGTTTCATACATATTTTTTAGTCGAATTCCTTCTTTCATTTTGGATTTGGCACCCTTATTATTATGGTAAATTTCTGTTTCTCCCTCTGAATAATCCGTTACATAAAAACGATTATATACATTTAGTCCCAAAAAATCGATAATACCTTTTTTAAAAGTTATCATATCTTCGAATCGAATAAAAGAATCATTTACTCCTAGCTCTTTCAAGAACGGTATCAACGCTCCTGGGAGTTCTCCTTTCATTGCAGTATTTAAAATAATGCCGTTATAAAACATATCTGCTTTTAGATAAACTTCCTCTGGATGTTTACATTCCGGAGCAATCTCAACATTACTGCTATCGTGAACAATTCCAATTTTCCCATGTAAACCCATTTCATGATACGCTGCAATCGCTTGAGCACTAGCTAGCGCTTCATTATAAACAACAGTAAAATATCTTTGAAAATCTTGTTTATGATTTGGCGGATAATTTCCTACTATATTTGAGCAATATGCATAATATTTAGGCTCATTAATTGTAACCCATAATTTTACACGGTCACCAAAAACTTTAAAACAAACTTTTGCATATTCAACAAAAGCCTCAATCGTATTGCGATTTTCAAATCCTCCTTCTAAAGCAATTATATTCGGCAAGTCATAATGAAATAAAGTTACGTTGGGCTCTACTCCTTTGGCCAAACAATAATCAATAACTTTATTATAAAAATCAATTCCTTCTTTATTCACTTTACCTCGACCATTAGGAAGAATTCTTGCCCAGCTAATTGAAAATCTATACGTATTTTGGTGGCCCTGTGAAAGCATATCAATATCTTCTCGATAACGATGATAAAAATCACAAGAAACATCTCCAGTAGCTCCATTTATATTTAATGGATTTTCATGACTGAAAACATCCCATTCGCCTAATCCTTTTCCGTCTTCATTCCAAGCACCTTCACATTGATAAGCTGCTGTTGCCGATCCCCATAAGAAATCCTTATAAAGTTTAGTCATTTGATCCTCCTTTTCATTTTAAAATATTTAATTCTACAAAATCTGCCCAACCATCTTCATCACAGGTCTTATTTGTAATTCGATCAGAAATACATTTTGTATCTTCACTTCCATTTAACATACAAACACCTAGACCACTTACCTGTAACATTGAATTGTCATTGGTCGTATCACCAAATGCTACAACATCTTTCATCTCTATATTATGTTTATGACAAAAAGATGAAAGTGCTCCTGCTTTGGATACTCTTTGATCCGAAAACTCAATTAATGTATTTTGCGTTTTATAGCCAATATAATGATTTGATGGATTTTCCATAAGATATTTTTCAATAACAGGCATTGTTTCTGGTTTAACACGATACATGATCTTAGCGGCTTCATCTCGATAAAAATCTTCATCAGATTGAGCAGACATCTGTACGATAGAATCCAATCTTTTTGTCAATAAATGATCTTTATAGTACATTATTGGATTGACATCAAACTGTTTCATGAATTCTAAAGTTTCTTTAATCCATTCCTTTTTCATTTTATAATACTCATACTTTTTATCTGACAAAGCATCATATAGTCCACAGCCATTTAGATACACAATACAATCAACATTCTGCAAATGCCATCTCTTGATTATTCTTCTTATTTCTTCCACAGATCTTCCAGAAGCAAGTCCAAAATAAATACCTTTATCTTTTAATTGATGAATACATTTCAAAGCACGTTGACTTAGTGACTTATGTTTAGGAACGATCGTATTATCAATATCAGTGATGACTAGTTTTACCAAACTCACATTTACCTCTTCTGCTTGAAAGCAATTTCTTTATTTAATAAAAATGGATTACAGTAAGCTGTTGCGATACTTGTAGGAAGAATTTCATCAGAAATACTTATTCCTAATTCATCACGCATATATTTTTGCCGTTTCAGAATTCTCTTCCAGACTTTCGGGTATTCTTCTTGGATTGCTGTTCTTAACATTTCATCAGCAAGCATGACACCACTTTCACAACTGATTCCACCATAACCAGATACCGATGGGATAATATCAATCTGGAATAACATGCCACTTTTTAATATTTCATGTGATTCTGGATAAATTGGACTTGAAAGCCATTCTTCGTCTGCACACAAATGTCCAGGATTTAAACTCCACCCATATTGTTCTTTTGGCAATACAGACTCAATTTGATCATATAAATCTTTACCTTGCATTCCTATTTTTATATTTTCTAACCATGATACAACTGCCTGATAATATGGCTTAGCTACTCTCTCTAAATAATCTTGACTACTTGCAGGAAGTTCTTCCTTTTGATGTACAGCATATCCTCCTCTACTTTGTAGTCCGCCTTTATATCCTGTAGTAATGGATAAAGTATCTCCTGGTTTAATCTTTTTATTCGATGGATACATATTTGCCTTTTCAAAGCGAGCACCTGTTGCCATAATGGTCACAACACTATGTGCTTGCCCATAGGCGTCTAAATGACTTGCGATATCCATTTCTGAAGCACCTATTTCAATAGCTTCCATTGCATCTAAAATACAATTTCCCGCCAAAGTAGCTCCAAATTCATAATGAGCAAATTCATTCGCATTATTTATCGTTCTAGCCCCATCCTCTCCAATAAACAAGGAAGTTGCGTTAACTAATTCTACACCTTGTGCTGCGTATTTTAATCCATCCATCACAAATAAAGGTAAATCAAATAAATGTTTGTTATCTTCGAATCGACTAGTAAAATTTTTCCAACCAACTATTCCAATCTTCTTATCTCTTTCAAGATTACATTGCGATAGTATTTCTCCAATTGTTTTATCTGTATTCATAGGTTGATTCGGCAATGAAAAATGTGGCATGTGCACTGGTGTTGCTTTAATTCTTGACTTTGATACCTTATTTAAATTTTCATTTCCTAAAACCAATTCAGCTTGCCCGTTTTTATGAAGAATGAGTAAAGCCTCCTCAAAACGGGGTAAAAATCCTACTAAATATTCGAAATTACTCCCATGTTCAAGATCAGCCCATATAACGATGGAGTCTAGATTACATTCCTCCATTTTTTTTAAAATTATATTTTTTCTATTGTTCATCGTTTCATCCGTTAACAAGACCGGAACAATATCTTCTTTTAACGGTTTTTTTATTTGGTCTAAAACAATCATATAAAATTCTCCCTTCTTAAATATTATCAATCGGGAACATAGGTCGCATAATCAATTTAAACGGAATTAATCGTGTATCTTGTGGTGTTGCACCATCCGTTAGTGCCATTACACAAAGTTTTCCTTTATCCTTCATTTCTGGATGAATATACCCTTGTTTAACTACAATAATGTCATAGTCATCCCAGCTGACGCCGCATGCGTCAATTTGGTGTTTCTCTACAAAAGAATGATTATTATCAGTAACCACAATATCAATTGGCTTATCTTTCACCGTTATCGTTACCAATGGGCCATAGTTACCTGCTTCTCCATACATATGTGTTCCTTCTTGCTGACCATGATGTTTCACTCTGATTTCCATATCGATTTTTTTAGTCAAATCATCTAAATCCATCCCCAAAGAAATAGAAACTTCTTCTCCATCTTTTATCTTCCACAGACTGTGGCAAGTTTCCGGATCATTTATTGCAGCAAATAAAACCTTCTTTTCTAAATTTGCTGTATTCATAAATTGATCAAGCAAAAAAGTATTAGCTCCCATAGCACCTGAAGTCACATTATCTCCTGAATCTGTAATAAAAACAGGCTTTTCATCAAAATCTAATGCCATTTCAATGGCTTCATACGGTTGTGCAGTTAATCCAGTATAGTGAAACTCATGTCGTTTGTTCCAAACATATTCTGCTAATTGATCGGCAATCTGTTCGGCATAGGATTGATATTTTTGATCTGCCGGTATTACCACAACTCCACAACCTGCAACAGGCGTATCATGTCGCAAGTATCCTACATGCCAAGAGCAACTCAAAATTTTAGGATCATCTTCTAATGTGTCCATATATTGATTAATAGATTTCACCGGTTCATCCGTAGATACACTTTGTTCCCCACCTAGTATCATTGGTAATTTTCTATAAACTGGTTTGATATTTTTAGGGTTCTTAATCAAATCAATTAACGTTTCGCAAACTCTTTGTACAGTTTCAGCAATATCAGTATGTGGGGCTTCCCGATAACTGCGGATAAATGTTGTATTTTCAACATACTCTTTGCATAAATTTCCATGTGGATCACATGAAACAGCTATAGGTAAATATGGACCTACCAAATCTCTGATTTTTTGAACTAAGTCATGCTCACCCGAACCAACATTTTCAATTTCACTCGCTCCATGAAGATGTAAATAAATACCGTCTAATGTCTTAATATTTTCTTTCACGGCTCTCAAAATTGAATTTTCAATATAATCAAATGCTTCTTGTTTCATTACTCCACTACACGCAGCATCCGCACAAATAACAGGTATCAATTCTATATCATCATGGTTAAAGACATTACCCAATTGCATATGGGATAGAGCTTCTTTTCCAAATGAAATAGCTGTATCATTTAAATCGCACATCATTGGGACATGTTCATTCGCTTCCAATGTAAATTTGGCAACTAATATTCTCATATATTTCTTACTCTCCTTTTACTAGATCTTATCGATTGGAAACATCGGCCGCATAACTCTCTTAAATGGTAATGATGCTGTATCTTGTAAAGTAGCTCCTTGTGTCAATGACATAATACAAAGTTTACCCAGTTCTTTAAATTCCGGGAAAATGTATCCTTGCTTAACAACAATTACATCATAATTGGTTATATTGATACCTATCACATCAAATTGACGAACTTCACAAACAGCCCATCCTGTATCAGCAACCATTACATCAATATTTGTGTTTTTTATATTTACATTTACACAATGTCCAAAAACAGAATTAGGATCGTGCATCATGAACCCCACTAAATCTCCTTGTTCTTTGACAATAACTTCTAAATCAATCGAAGATGACAAATCATCATAACCGACTCCCAAATGAATCTGAACTTCATCTCCTGCATGATGATTCTTTAAAACGTCATAAGCCATAGGATCACATATCGTTGCAAATAGTGTTTTCTTTTTTAATTTTTCTACATCAAGAAATTGACGCAATACAAAAGTATTCCATCCTCCTGCACCAGAAGTCACATTATCTCCTGAATCTGTTATAAACACTGGTTTATCTTCAAAATTTAAAGCTAATTTTAAAGCATCCTCCGGCTTAGCTGTCAATCCTGTATAATGAAATTCATGTCTTCTATCCCATATATACTTAGATAATTGATCTGCAATTTCTTCTGCATAACCTTGATATTTTTGCGTTTCTGGTATAACAACAATGCCACACCCAGCAACATCCGTATCATGACGAATATATCCCACATGCCAAGAACAACTTTTTATTCTGGAATCTTCTTCTAATTTGTTCATATATTCATTGATAGACTTTACCGGTTCGTCAGCTGACACACTTTGCTCTCCACCTAAAATCATAGGTAATTTTCTATAAACAGAATAAATATTCTGTCTATTCTTTAATAAATCACAGAGCATTTTTGCTACCAATTCCATTGTCTGATCTGCATCTGTGTGTGGAGATTCTCGATAGGACCGAATAATTTGTAAAGATTCTACATAATCCTTCGATAAATTTCCATGCGGATCACATACAACAGCTATTGGAAGATACGGTCCTACAATTTTTCTAATTTCTTTAACAATATGATGATCTCCTGAGCCAATATCTTCTACTTCACTGGCACCATGAAGCATTAAAAAAATACCATCTATATATTTTTTATTTTCTTTTACTGTATCCAAGAATACTGATTCTATATAATTAAAAGCCGATCTGGCTACAATCCCCCCTGGTCCAGCATTAGCGAAAATCGAAGGAATAATTTCAACATTCTCTCTTTCAAAAACCTTCTGTACTCTCATTTTGCATATACAGTCTTTTCCATAACCTAAATCATAGTGATCTAAAGTACACAAATCTGGTATGTTTGCATTTGATTCTGTAACGAATTCTCCTATCATTACTTTCATGATTCTATATCCTTTCTAAAACAGCCCCAACATTAAAATGTTGGAGCTATTTTAATATTATTTATTTTTCCCCAACAGGACTTGTCTTTTTTAAGATAATTGTTGTAGCTAAAAAAGAGACAATAATTGCAACAATAGAAACAACAAAATAGAGGATTATATTTCCAGTTGAACCATCTGCCGGCAAAAAATAGAAGAATGATAATAATCCTGGACAGCCACCTACAACATAATTCTGCAAGCCAAAAATTCCTGCAACCAAACCTGCACACACTGCTCCGATAGCTGTTCCTATAAGACATTTTGGACGCATAATTAAAGAACCGTAAAATGCAGGTTCTGTAACGCCACAAAGCGCTGTTATACCAAAAGAAGAAATCATACCTTTTTGCGCTTTATCTTTTAAATGGAAAGCAACAGCTAGTGCACTACCACCTACGCATAAGTTTGATACTAATCCCATAACCATATTGAAGGGATCATATCCAATTTCCGCAATAGATTGTGCCATAATTGGTGTAAAAGCCTTGTCTAAACCCAGCATAACCATATAAGGATATAAAGCTGATAAAATTGGCATAGCAATCCATCCAGCTATACTCATGACACTTTGAATTCCATATCCTACTGCATTACTTAATTGAGTTCCAATTGGTCCTAATACAATCAATGTAATTGGCACTACAATAATCATTGTTAAAATTGGCTTCAAGAAGTAAATAAACATCTCTGGAATGATTTTTTTCAGTCCTTTATCCACCCAATACATCACAGCTACACCTAAAATAACTGGTAGAACACTGCTTTGATATGTAACAGTAGGAACTGCAATTCCTAAAAAATCCAATCCTTGAGCATCGCTACATACATAGAGAACAGCTCCTAAGAAACCACCCATTATAGGTTCCATACGTAAGGATTTAGCAAATGAATAGCCAATCCATACTGGGAAGAAAGAAAAACCTGCAGTAAAGATATTTAATAGCAATAATGCCGTTCCACTATCTGCACTATATCCAAAATAGTTCACCAACAAGTTCTTAATAGCCAGAATCAAACCACCTGTAATCATTGCAGGAATAATAGGCATAAAAATTGCTGCGCACTTATTCCCAAACACATTCAGATAATACATAAAATTTTTTTCTTCTGGTTCTTCTGCAGTATCTGAAATTGGATGATCATCATTCGGCTTAAATCCTGAAATATCTAAAAATTCATTATATGCATCATTAACTTCCGGGCCAATAATTATTTGGACTTGGCCAGCTTTTTCTACTAAGCCTACAACCTTATCTTCCTTTTTTAAGGCTTCGATATCAACTTTATTTTTGTTGATATAATGAATTCTCAACCTTGTAGCACAATGTTCGACAAACTTTATATTTGACAAACCACCAACATCATTTAAAACACCCTTGGCCATTTCTGTATATTTTGCCATTTTTTCTCCTCCTTAACGAAATAACGTTATTCAGAGGTTTGGCCGGACGAACCGTTACCATCCAATTTTATTTGATGCTCTCACACCAAAATGTATTTTCACCTCTCTTTCTTTAAGTTCTAAGTTTTAAAAAGAAATTATAATAATTCTGGAATCCAGAAGTATTAACTTGTTAACTTTACTAAATGTATCAGTAAATACATTCTTTCATCATCCTCGACTAAATAATTATATTTTTTCTCAATATAATCTGCTATCTTATGAACACAACTATATTGTTTTTTATACAAATCTAACATCACTTTAAACATTTGCTCATAAGTGGAAGGATCTTTATCTAAGTATTCTCTATTTACCACACGCTGTACAAAGAAACGGCAATGTGTAATGAACCTATCATATGAATCTGAATTGTTTTCAGTTATGTTAAATTCGTTTCTCACTATCCCTAAAATTCCTTCCATAATGGTTGTAATTTCATACATTTGCATCATATTTGAACTCATTTCCGCATTCACTATATGAAGTGTAATAAAACTAGCTTCCGAATCATCTATTTTCATATTTAATTCCTTACGCAAAATTTTTACAACTTGCAACGCAATATAATATTCTTGTTTATATAAAGATTTTATATTCAGAAGAATAGCTGAATCAAAGTCAATTCCCATACGAATTCTATCAATCATATTTATGATATGATCTGTCAAAGTAACATATATGGAATCATCTATCTCTTTGTTGCTTTGTTCCTTTATATAAGTAATTACTCTTTCACAAAGTAAAATATCTTCAGGTGAAACATCTTTAATTAAATCAATAAACTTTTGATTTGATTCCCTAGACAATTCAAATGTTTTCTCGGCTTTTTCTAAATCAATAGTATCCCCTTTGCTCAATCCATAAGCTAATCCTTTGCCAACAAATATAACTTCTTCTCCACGTTTATTCTCAGAAAGTACTACATTATTATTGTAGACTCTCTTTGCTATATATTTCATCTTTCATCACTTACCTTTAAAACTAATAGATCTTAAAAATCGGATCACCGCTTTTAACTTTTCCAGCATCTTTAAGCACAACTATCGGAGAATCCATAATCACGATTGGAACAACTGGATCACATCCATTTCGTTTAATATAGTTCCAGTCCACCACGGTTAATAAATCACCTTGTTTAACCTTATCCCCAACTTTAACCTTTGTTTTAAATGGTTTTCCATGAAGTTGTACTGTTTCTATACCAATATGTATTAATAGATCTTTCCCTTCTTTAGTCTTAATTCCAATTGCATGTTGCGTTTCATAAACCATAGAAACAACTCCATCAATTGGAGAATACAATTTTTTTTCGGTAGGAATAAAAGCGACGCCATCTCCTAACATCTTTTTAGCAAACATTTCATCATCCACATTAGTAATAGAAATAACTTCACCATCTAATGGACTATATACTATTTCACTCATAAAACAATCCTCCTAAAAAAGAAAAAGTCTATCTACAGAAAAAAGTAATGTACTTTTTTTGTAAATAGACTTTGCTTATCTTTTCGATAATAACAACTCTACCAATTACATTTATAATTATAGCCAAAATGTAAGCGTTGTCAATACGGTTGTTTAGTAAGTTGTTTAGCGTAGAGTAAGAAGAGATGAATTATTATTAAAATATCTGCTTCATACACACCTCCACAAAAAAGGAAATTTAATTTCTCTCTATGTTCTTTGTTAAGGTCTCTTCCTGTCCTTATTTATCCACGTTTTTCCAGCATCCTCCAAATGACATTAATACCATTTTGATCACAGCGATGATGATCATCCTGATCATCCACTGGCAGTCATCTACATTGATAAGCTCATGTCTTCCGTAAAGATAAAGAATACTACCACAATAACGTCAAATATATGCAAATCAACCTTCGTTTTAGCACCTGTTCTTTTTCTTAACATTCTTCATCACTTCTACAACATTTTGGCAACAACAATATCAATACCATCTATACTTTGTTTGTGTCTGTAATCATATAAATAAAGGCCATACATTCCACTTAGCTTTTGATGTAGATTTGTCCTTCTTGGCTTTTTCTATCGTGCAGTGATGTTTTTCCTCTTCTACTTTTTCAATTTCTTCCTTACCATCATCTGTATAAACTAGTATTATAGTCTCTGTTCTTACAATAGTAATAATACTCAACCCGATGTCGTTAGTGTTACATTATCCCCTTCGTCGCTGCGGTTGCTGGAACAGCATTGCCTGTCAATGTTTCTTCTACCATACAACATCATTGTTCTTTTCCATCTATGCATTGGCACAAACAACTCCAATCGTATTTGTATTGCTTTCATAGCACTCCATAAACCCCATGATTTCATTATCCGTGCTCACTTCATGAAGTCTGGAGATAAAAAACAAAGAAGCAGAAACTCATGATCATGTATCCTCACTTCACTGAGACCCTATGAAAAGTGAAATTTTTTCAAAATTATACCTCTCACTCATACTTATGCACTTGCTACATCATCTGTCGCATATTTCTTTTTACAAACTATAAAAAACAGAGAATCCCCAATAAATAAGAGAATTCTCTGTTTTCTTTATATGATTCTTGTTCTCTAGTGTTTAAAATGACGGATTCCGGTATAAACCATCGCAATTCCATGTTCGTTGCAGACATCAATGCTGTCCTGATCACGAATCGATCCACCTGGCTGAATGATTGCTGTTACACCGGCTTTGATTGCTTCTTCTACCGTATCCGGCATCGGGAAGAACGCATCACTGGCCATAACTGAACCTTTGGCTTTTTCTCCGGCTTCTTCAATCGCAATCTTGGCAGAACCGACACGATTCATCTGGCCAGCACCGACACCAATCGTCATATCATCTTTAACCAATACGATCGCATTCGACTTCACATGCTTGACAACTTTCCATCCAAACAACAACTGCTTAATTTCTTCCGGTGTTGGTTTTCGGTTGGTCACACAACGCAGATCTTCTTCCTTGATCTGATGCATATCCATTTCCTGTACCAGCAAGCCATCGTTGACATTCGTATATTTCAAAGACGTATTCACAGACAATGTCGTATCCAGCTTCATTAAACGAATATTCTTTTTACGCGTTAAGATTTCCAAAGCTTCCGGTGTAAAGTCCGGTGCGATGATGATCTCCAAAAAAATCTTGGATAATTTTTCCGCCAAACCTTTTTCTACCGTATCGTTTAAAGCAACAATACCACCGAAAATGCTGACAGGATCGGCTTCATATGCTTTATCCCAGGCCGCTTCGATATTTTCACCGATGCCTACACCACATGGATTCATGTGTTTTAAGCCAACCGCAGCACACTGACCTTCAAAATCCTTTAAGATTTCAATAGCCGCATTGCCATCCTGAATATTGTTGTAGGAAAGTTCTTTACCATGAAGCTGTGTCGCATTGGCCAAAGAGTACTGCGGATTCATACCTTTATAGAAAGCCGCTTTCTGATGTGGGTTTTCTCCATAGCGAAGATCCTGTACCTTATCAAAAGTAATGGTTAAACTTTCCGGGAATTCCTCGCCGGTTTTCTTGGTCAGATAATCGGCAATCATCGCATCATAACGAGCCGTGTGACGGAACACTTTAGCTGCCAGAAATTCACGAGTTACCGGACATGTATCTCCATTTTCCTGAATTTCTTTTAAGACTTTATCATAATCTTTTGGATCACAGACAACCGTGATGCTCTTATAGTTTTTCGAGGCACTTCGTAACATGCTTGGCCCACCGATATCAATGTTTTCGATGATTTCTTCGTGGGTTACACCTTTCTTTTGTACGGTTTCTTTAAATGGATATAAGTTTACACAAACAAGATCGATATATTCGATGCCTAATTCCTGTAACTGTTTGACGTGTTCGGGATTATCGCGTACACAAAGTAAAGCTCCATGCACTTTTGGATGCAATGTTTTTACACGTCCATCCATAATTTCCGGAAAACCGGTTACATCACTGATACCGATTGGATTTAATCCTGCTTCTTCCAATGCTTTTTTTGTTCCTCCGGTCGAGATGATCTCATAACCACAATCCACTAATCCTTTTACAAATTCTACTAAGCCTGTCTTATCAGACACGCTGACCAATGCTCTTTTCATTTCTTTCCCTCCATTTCTTCGGCAACACTTTTGATGACCTGCCAGAACAAGTCATATTCCATGGCATGTACATGCTCTTCCAATGTTTCCAGGTTCCAGTTTGGATCGATCGGTACACGCTCCTGGCGAATGATCGGCCCAGTATCGACACCTTCATCTACATAATGCACCGTAACACCGGTTTGAGATACACCGGCCTCAAAGGCATCCTGAATGCTGTGAGCCCCTGGAAATTCTGGTAAATAGGCCGGATGCAGATTGATGATTGCTTTCGGATAGGCTTCTAAAAGTACCTTGCCGATAAAGCGCATATAACCGCTTAATACGATCAAATCCACATTTTTATCTTTTAGTACTTTTAGAATATCCTTTTCATACGCTTCTTTGTTTGGATAGCTTTTCGGATTAAAATAGTAGTCCTCGATCTGATGTTGTTGGGCACGTGTACGAGCATATGCCTGTTCTTTATCCACAATCAGACATTGGCATTGTACCGGAAGCGAACCATCCTCGATATGTTGAAGAATGGTTTCAAAATTCGTTCCCGATCCACTGGCAAAAACCGCAATGTTTACCATTGTACATTAACCTCGCCACTGTCCGTGACTTCGCCGATCACATAGCTGGTTTCACCAATGGCCTGTAAAGCATCCTGCACCTTTTGTACATCTTTTGGATCGACTGCCATCACAAAACCAATACCCATATTAAAGACATTGTACATTTCCTGATTTTCGATTTTTCCTTTTTGCTGGATGAAATCAAAGATCTTAGGTCGTGGGAAAGACTTGGTATCGATACGAACACCCATTCCCTCTTTTAACATTCTCGGTACATTTTCATAGAAACCACCGCCGGTAATATGACTCATCGCATGAATATCCACCTGATCAAATAGAGAGGATACAGCTTTGACATAGATCTTAGTCGGTGTCAAAAGTACATCGCCTAACACCTGACCATCCAATTCCTCATAAGTCGCATGTGCATCCAGATGATTATCCTTGAACAAGACCTTACGCACCAAAGAGAATCCGTTGGAATGTACACCAGTACTTGGCAAGCCGATCAATACATCGCCCACTTTTAAATTCCGGGAATCTTTTAGTTTACTTTTATCGACAACCCCGACACAGAAACCGGCCAAATCATAGTGATCTACATCGTACATATCTGGCATTTCTGCGGTTTCGCCACCAATCAAAGCACAAGCAGACTGTACACAGCCATCGGCCACACCCTTAACAATCTGCTCAATGACTTCGGGCTTATTTTGTCCGACCGCAATATAGTCTAAGAAATAGATAGGTTTGGCTCCCTGCACCAACACATCATTAACACACATGGCTACCGCATCGATTCCGATCGTATCGTGCTTATCCATTTCAAATGCCAACATCAGTTTTGTACCAACGCCATCGGTACCAGATACCAGTACCGGTTCTTTTAAATTGTAAACACTCAAATCAAACATACCGCCAAAAGCACCCAATGAATCAATGGCGCCTTTGACTTTAGTACGGGCTACATGAGATTGGATACGACGAACACTTTCGTATCCGGCCTCTAAATTGACACCCGCTTCTTTATATTGTTCTGCCATACGTTACTCCTTTATCTCTTTTATATAATCGCAAAGCTTTGCGGAATAATTTCCGTTAAAACAAGCCAAACAGCTTGTATCGGGAATACACTTTTTAAAGTCTTCTAAACTTAAAAATCGAATGGATTCCACCTGAAACAAAGCACACATTTCTTCTTCGGTATAATTATAGGCTGCCAGTTCTTCCTGTCTTGTACGTTCTGTTCCATACAGACAAGGATAGCTGATCTTAGGCGATGCGATACGTAAATGCACTTCCTTGGCACCGGCCTCCTTCAACAATACCGAAAGGCGCTTGGCCGTTGATCCTTTAACGATACTGTCATCGACCAGGATCACACGTTTTCCTTTCAAGACCGAAGAGATCGCATTTAAACGAACGCGCATTCCTTCCTGGCGCTGCTGCTTGGTCGGTCGAATGAAGGTCGAACCGATATACCGGTTTTTCATCAGGCCGATCTCGTACGGCATCCCTGATATACGTGCAAAGGCTACAGCTGCCGAGGTAGCGGTATCCGGTACACCGATAACCATATCTGCCTGTACATCCTCCTGTCTTGCCAAGGCTTCTCCACAACGGGTACGCACTTCATGTACCGTCTGTGTATTGACAATACTGTCAGGACGAGAGAAATACACATACTCCATGGCACATGTTGTTTGCTTGTGGGCTGGAACCAGTTGTATGGATTCCACTTTATCCGGACAAAGACAGAGCAGTTCGCCGGGATTGACTTCCCGTTCAAAATGAGCGCCTAAGATACCAAAGGAACAGGTTTCACTGCTGAAGATCGTGCCTTGTTCGCTTTTTCCCATACTTAAGGGATGAATGCCATAGGGATCTCGTATCACGTACAAAGAATCCCTTGTGGCAATCATAAAGTTATACGCCCCTTCGATCATCTGCACTACACCGCGAATCTTATCGACAAATTTACCCGGATGAATCTGAATCAAATGGGCAATCAGTTCCGCATCACTGGTTCCCTGAAAGATCAATCCTTCTTCCTCCAGCTGATTTCTTAGTGTGATCGCATTGGTGATCATGCCACTGGTGACGATCGCAAAATGTCCCTGATGGGCCCGAACCATGATCGGCTGCACATTTTCCAGCTGAGAATCACCGGTTGTCGCCATACGAACCTGTCCTATGGCAATCGAACCTTTTAAATCCTGTAGGGAAGCGCTGGATATCGTTTCCGATAACAGCCCTAATCCCTTGATACAGGAAACGGTTTCTCCATTGGATACGGCAATTCCAACGCCATCCTGTCCTCGATGCTGCATCGCATGAAGACCATAATATGCACTGTTGGCCGCATCCTCACTGCCAAAGATCCCTAAGATTCCTGAAGAATCTTGAATCACATTTGTCTGTTTCATAGACAATCCTATTTATGCGTAAAGTAACGCACACCGTTTTCAAATATATTCTGGTCTTTGTTTCCCGCAATATTTTGGAACAGGCCCGGTTCATAACGTTCACTATGCCCCATCTTACCAAAGATCTTTCCATCTTCACTCAAGATGCCCTCAATAGCCATCGTAGAACCATTGATATTATCTAAACCATCCATGGTCGGCTGCCCTTTTTCATTGACATATTGCGTAGCCACCTGACCATTCTGTACCAGTTTTTCAATCACATCGGTAGAAGCCACAAACTTTCCTTCGCCATGACTCATGGCCACGCTGTGAATTTCACCCGGTTTCATAGAAGCTAACCACGGTGATTTATTTGAAGTGATGCGTGTTCTGGCGATATGGGAAACGTGACGGTTGATATTATTTCTAAACAAGGTTGGATTCGAGGCGTCCAGCTTTTCAATATCTCCGTATGGAAGCAGCCCTGCTTTGATCAAAGCCTGGAATCCGTTACAGATTCCCAGAATCAATCCATCATTTTCTCGCATCGTACAAATGGCTTGCCAGATCTTTGGATTACGTAAGGCATTGGCAATAAATTTACCCGAACCATCCGGCTCATCTCCACTGGAGAATCCACCGACGATCATTAAGATCTGCGCCTTGGAAATTTCATCCGCCAGCGTATCAATACTTCTTTGCAGGTTTTCTACCGTAAGATTATTGATGACGACTTGATGAACCTCGGCTCCAGCTCTTTCAAATTTCTGTGTTGTATCGTATTCACAGTTCTGTCCCGGGAAAATCGGAATAACCACGACTGGTTTTTCTACAACCACTTTAGATTGTGGTACTTTCTCTTCGGTGAGTGGTGTATCCAATACTTCTTTTCCTAAATCGACACGAACCGGATACACTTCGTTATAACGCTTCATCCAAGCTTCTAAAGCCTCATCGATCGTTACACTTTCACCATTTAACACAATGCGTTTTTCTTCATTGGTGATGCCCAATAAAGTAAAGTGTGGATCCTGAATCGTTTCGGTTGTTTCTACAATCAACGATCCGATGTTAAAGCCGTACAGATCTTCATCGCTTTCAATGGCAACACCGAGTTTATTTCCAAAAGCCATCTTGGCGATCGCATAACCGATACCGCCAAATTTAACGGCACTGGCCGCAACGATCTTACCTTCCCGCATCCTTTTACGAACTGCTTCAAAGTTATTCTTTAACTGTTCATAATTTGGTGTATGGTCTTCTTTTGGATCATGTTTGATCAAATAGACATAGTTACCCGGCTTTTTAAAGCTGGCTGAAATAATATTTTCTGTTTTTTCGGACGTAACCGCAAAGGTGATCAATGTCGGTGGTACGTGAATATCTTTATAGGTACCGGACATACTGTCCTTACCACCGATACTTGGTGTTTCAAAAGCAAGCTGGGCATCGATCAATCCCAGTAAAGCCTGCATCGGATTGCCCCATTTTTCAGGATCTTTTCCTAAATGCTCAAAGTATTCCTGATTGGATAAACGACACGTTTTATAATCGGCACCCAAAGCGGTCATGCGAGCCAAAGCTTCCACAACAGAATAGCTTGCCCCTAAATATGGTGAATATTTGCTTAATTTTGGATCATAGCCATAGGTCATCAAAGAACAAGTATGCGTCATGCCAAAGACCGGCAGTTTCTGTACGCTTCCTTCTTCCGGTGTCAGCTGATAAAAACCACCAAATGGCATCAGAACGGTTGATTTTCCGATCGAAGCATCAAACATTTCACTTAAACCGATCTGACAGGCCACATTGGGATCCTGCAGCGTATCAATCAAGTTAGAATGTGTTGGTGCAAATGGTTTTTCATCATAGGTACTTTCCACAACTTCTACGTTTTGATGTTGGCGAACACCGTTGGTATCTAAGAAAGCTCTGGACATATCGACAATAGTTTTGCCTCTAAAATGCATCACCAGACGATTGGTATCCGTAACATCGGCCACTTTGATGGCTTCCAGATTTTCTTTTTCGGCTTCTTTTTGGAAGGCTTCAAAATCACTGGCCGCAATACAACAAGCCATACGCTCCTGTGATTCACTGATTGCCAGTTCCGTTCCGTCTAAGCCCTGATATTTAACCGGTACCGCATCCAGATTGATATCCAGACCATCGGCTAATTCACCCACAGCCACACTGACGCCACCGGCTCCAAAGTCATTGGCCTTTTTGATCAGTCTTGTACAATTTGGATTTCTGAATAAACGCTGCAGCTTACGTTCGATCAAGGCATTTCCCTTTTGCACTTCACTGCTGCATTTTTCCAAGGATGTTTCATTATGTTCTTTACTGGATCCGGTAGCACCGCCGATTCCATCACGACCGGTTGCACCACCGATCAACACTATGATATCGCCAGGCAGTGGTTTTTCTCGTTTCACATGACTTTTAGGAGCCGCACCGACAACGGCACCGACTTCCATACGTTTGGCGACATAGCCTTCATCAAAGACTTCTTCGACAAATGTGGTGGCCAGTCCAATCTGGTTTCCGTAGCTGGAGTAGCCATGAGCCGCCGTTTTTGAAATTTTGGACTGTGGAAGCTTATGCTCCATCGTTTCTTCGATCGGTTTGGTAATATCTCCGGCACCGGTAATACGCATAGCCTGATATACATAGCTTCGACCCGACAATGGATCTCGAATGGCACCACCGATGCAGGTAGAAGCCCCACCAAATGGTTCAATTTCTGTAGGATGATTGTGTGTTTCGTTTTTAAACATCAACAGCCAGTCTTCGTCCTGTCCGTTGACATCAACCTTGATTTCAACCGAGCAGGCATTGATTTCGTCACTGACTTCCAGATCATCCAGCTTGCCTTCCTTGCTAAGATATTTACCGGCAATCGTGGCCATATCCATCAAAGTTTGTTCTTTTTTATTGCCATGCACCTTTTCACGCAGCTTTAAATATCGTTCATAAGAAGCTTGAATCTGTTCTTTTAAAGTCGACAATTTAAAATCGACAGAATCCAACACTGTTTCAAAGGTCGTATGACGACAATGATCCGACCAATACGTATCCAACACTTTTAATTCGGTCATCGTACAGTCACGTTTTTCTTCATCTCGGAAGTAGTTTTGCACATGTTCGATATCATCAAAGCTCATCGCCAAGCCTTCTTTTTGACGAAGGGCTTCTAACTCTTCCTTAGATAATGTAATAAACCCTTCCAATACCGGTACTTCTGCGACTTCTACATCCTGATCATCTTCTAAAACAGAAAGATCTTTAACACGAGCTTCAACCGGGTTCACGATATACTGCGTAATCTTTTCCAATTGTGCTTCATCTATCGTTCCAGAGAATACCAGTAATGTTCCCGAATGAATACGCACGCTTTGTTTATTGTTGAGCAACATCAAACACTGCATGGCACTATCAGCTCTTTGATCGTATTGTCCCGGAAGATATTCATAAGCCAAATACGTCTTTCCTTCCAGATCAACAGTATCCAACACTTCATCGGTGACAACTTCACTACAGACATTTTTCTTTAAAAGAGCAATATCATTTTCATCCGCTTCAAAAATGTCATAAATATTGTATTGTTCCAAACCAAAATCATCGCTTAATCCTAAAGAAGTCTTTAATTCATGGCAAAGCGATTCACTTTCAACCTGAAACTGTTCCTTCTTTCGTACAAAAATTCGTGTATTCATGCGTCCTCCTACTCTACGACAGAATCGGCTAATACTTTTTCAGCCTGCGCTTTTTTGAAATCCACGATCTTCTGTTGAAGATCTTTATCGGCTAAGCCCATCATCTGACATGCAAGGATGGCCGCATTGCGAGCACCGGCTTTCCCAATGGCAACGGTCGCCACCGGTACTCCCTGAGGCATCTGTACTGTGGACAACAAAGAGTCCATACCGCCTAAAGCACTGGTTTGAATCGGAATACCGATCACCGGTAACGGCGTAGAACTTGCCAATACACCGGCCAAATGAGCTGCACCTCCGGCTGCCGCAATAATCACCTGTACTCCATTTTCTACCGCCTGTTCACTTAATTCGATAACGGCATTCGGTGTGCGGTGGGCACTCAACACGCGTACTGTATAGCTTACCCCAAAATCATCCAACTGTTTCATACAGCCTTCCATGCTTGGCAGATCACTGCGTGATCCCATCACGATCAAAACTCTTTTTGTGTCCATTTTCTTGTCCTCTCTTTCATCAAAAAAAGCGCACCTTTTTTAGGCACGCTTAAAACAGTCCATGTTCTTCAGTTTTGTAAATCTTCTTAAGACCATAAGTAAGACCTCCAAAAAACAAACTTCCTACAACGTTATTTTACATGAAGGTTCTTTACAATACAATAACTATTTTGAAGAAGATTTGCACATTTTAGTGTTTAGTGACCCAACGAAACAGCTTTGCCATCAAAGGATCAGTATCCACCATCATTTCCGGATGCCACTGTACACCTAATAGTGGCTGCTCTGGTAAGCTGATAGCTTCAATGATTCCATCCGGTGCTTTGGCATCTACATGTAAACCTTGACCTAATTTACCCACAGCTTGATGATGTAGGCTGTTGATTGCGATCGTATCAGTTTGTAACAGTCTATATAAGCCACCATCCTTATCCAGTGATGCGGTATGGACGATATTGCCATCATAATCAAAGGCATGATTGATTTCCTGACTTAAAGAAGGAATATCCTGAATCAAAGTACCGCCTAAAGCGATATTGACCAGCTGCATTCCTCGACAAATCGCCAGTGCCGGTTTTTTCGATTCGATCACAAGCTTAGTAAAAGCCAACTGAGATACATCAACATCATAATCATAAGCACCACACTTGGCATGCGGCATTTCGCCATATAAAACCGGAGCAATATCCATACCGCCGATCAACACAAAACCATCACATAACTCGATATATTGTTTCATCTCTTCTTCAGAACAGATACATGGAATGATGATGGGAAGACCACCGGCCTTTTGTACAGCATGTACATACGTTGTGGTCACATTCATTTTTTTATATCCACATAAAGATGGATCCATCATAATAATCTGTGACGTTGTGATTCCTATCTTTTTCATTTTCATCCCTCATTTCGAAAACGATTATACAGGTTTTCCCTGTAAAAAATCCAGTAGATTCATATGATGGATTCCATTTCTTGAAAAATCCATGGTATCCATGCTGATAACATATTTAGGAATCATAACTTCTACCTTTTCCACAAGATATTCAGATTTCATAAAATATAAACACTCTACAGAACAACTTATTTCTTTTAAAAGAAATAACTTTTAAAATTTAAGCTTCATTTCTTTTTTTAGAAACAACTTTCTTGCTGTAGGAACATATGAATCCCAATATCGGAAAAATGCCATATAATAAAGGATGAAAACTAAACATCACCATGATATTTGCGCGCACCTGATTCCAAAACGCAAACCCCTGCGATATCCATTGATTTGTATTTTGTATTTGAAGTTCGATATAAAACACATGGTAAAAACTATACATCAATATAGAAATAATCAGTCCTATACAGATCAAACTTGTTAAGATCAAAAACACTCGATGTACCCATAAAGGCATTGATACCCGTTTCAACAGCCGACTTTCCGTCAATACATCACCAATCAGATAACCAATACCGGATAATAAGACACAAGCCACAAACGGACATAGAATTAAGAATGACCATGGCACCGTATAATATTTTCTCATCTGATCTATGTCATGAGATACAATAATCATCCAAATTACCAAAACAGCAGCTAATAAAATCAATAGAATGAATTTCTTTTCGGGGAATGGATACTTATTTTTTGTTTGTAGAAGTTCCTGAACGTCCACATCAAACAGTACAGCCATTTCTTCAATTCTATCTAAGTCTGGTTCTGTTTTTCCGTTTTCATAGTTAGATATGGTCTGTCTTGTCACATAAAGCTTTTGCGCCAGTTCTTCTTGTGACATAGATTTCTGTTCTCTATATTTACGGATATTTTGAGAAAGATTTGACATAAGATCACCTTCCTTCAATTACAGTATGGTAAAATCATGTCAATTTGTCACGCAAAGATTCTTTAACATCCCTTTATTCAATGATTCTAATTATTTCTTCCTTATACATGTATAGAATATTGAGTTATGCAGCTCATTTTATTGGATTTTTGATAAATTCGAAATAAAATTGTAATCTTCTTGCATTTTTCCACCCTATTTCAGCCCTAAAATTTGCATTTTTCCACCCCTTATACAAAAAAAGATCTTGCTTTCGCAAGATCAAGATTGTTTATGATACGCTTCATACAGTTCATTTTTAGAACCGTTCATTTCCTGTGCCACCCGTTTGATAACTTCTTTGGTTTTCATTCCTTCATCCACTAAAGCTTGTACTTGTTTGAGTGCCTCTTCCATATCAAAGGTTTTTGTTTCCTGTCTCTTTCCTTCGATCAAAACCACCATTTCACCTTTTAAAGAAGATACGATTTCTAAAACCTCTTCTGTCGTTCCTCGTATATATTCCTCATATACTTTCGTCAGCTCACGCGCTAAGACGATATTTCGATTGCCTAATACTTCTAAACAATCCTGTAACATATCCTCAATTCGATGAGGCGCTTCATAGAAAATCATCGTATATGAAAAATCCTTGAGTTCATCCAGTTGTTTCTTTCGGCGACTGCTCTTATTGTCAAGAAAACCATAGAACAAATAATGCTCTGTCGATAAACCACTGGCTACCAAAGCATTGGTGGCCGCATTGGCACCGGATAAAGAAACTACATTAAAATCGTTTTCAATCGCTTCTTTTACCAGTCTCTGCCCCGGATCTGAAACTAACGGATAACCCGCATCACTGACGACAGCTACCTGTTTTCCCTGCTCTAACAAACTCAGAATTTCCGGAATGCTGGTAGCTTGATTGTGTTCATGATGAGAAATCAGAGGCTTTTGAATCTGATATGCCATACAAAGCTTTTTTGTATTGCGAGTATCTTCTGCCGCAATCACATCCACCTGTTTTAGCACATCTAATGCTCTTGGTGTCATTTCCTGCAGATTTCCAATCGGTGTTGGCACTAAATACAAAGTTGAATTATTGTTTTGGAAGCTTTTTTGCCTTTTCATTTTTCTTTTTCCTATCCGGCCAAAGCTCATCAAAAGAAACAAAACGAACTTCTTCTTTATTTTCTAACTTTGCCTGTCTTTGAAGAACATTCATCGAAGTAATGCGATAACGAGTATCTTCAAAAGTAATCTGTGAATTAATCTTTGGCAAGCCTTCTCGCAGCTTCGTATATTCATCATTTTCATAACGCAGACAGCACATCAGCTTTCCGCACTGTCCACTCAACTTTTGAATATTTAAAGCCAAAAGCTGGTTTTTAGCCATATTGATGGAAATTGCTTCAAAGTCGGTAAGGAATCGCGAACAACAAGTTTCCATTCCACAGTTTCCCAAACCACCAACCATTTTAGCTTTATTTCTAGGTCCGACCTGACGAAGCTCAATGCGACAGTGTAACTGACCAGCCAAGTCTTTTAACAACTGGCGAAAATCTACACGATCATCACTGACATAAGTAAAGATGACTTTAGAACGATCCAATGTATATTCACCACTGATCAAATGCATATCCAACTCCAGGTTTTCGATACACTGATGACAGATCTTCATCGCTTTTTTTGCCTTTTCATCATTTTCATTTTTTTGGATCAGATCATATTCCGTAGCTAAACGCAAAACCGGCTTTAAAATTCCTTTTACTTTTTTGGCATCGAAAAGGATGGAATCAGAACAAACTTTTCCCAGCTCTTTTCCACGAACCGTTTCTACAACGACCATATCTTGTTCTTTATAAGGTATATCGGAGCCAAAAGTATAGGCTTTTTTAGATTCTTCAAACTGGATATAAACAATATATTTATATTTACGATTTTCGTTTTGAGTCTCGTTGTTTTTCAAGATATCACAACCTTTCTTATCTGATTATACAGTTTATCTAAAAATAACGCGAGTTCAATCGGGCGGCGAAGCATATCCATTCCTTCAATAAGGATTTCCTGAATACGAATTTGTTTGGATAATGGAATGCCCTTTTTGTTTTCTTTTGTATAATACAGTACACATTCCAACCAAAATCGAATCTTTTCTTTCTGCATGTGTTCTGACTTTGCGACAAACACTTCTCTTTGCATGGAAAGAATCATAGAAAGATCATCCCAGTTCATCGTATATTTCTTAGCAGAATCTTTGATCAGATCAAAGTCCGGCCAGGCAAGGATTTCCTTAGCCTGCTCCATCGTATAACCAAACTGTGCCAACATTTTCGCACTTTCAGTATCCGTCATTTCTTCCAACATTGTTATAAAGTGTTGCTTGGATGCCGGTCGAAACTGAATCCATTGACAACGTGATTGAATCGTTGGCAATACATTTGATTTTTCATCGGCGCTGATGATCGCAAAAATTCCCGGTCTAGGTTCTTCCAAAAATTTTAAAAGTGAATTGGAAGCATCCGGTGTTGCCTGATCAAACTGTTCTAAAAAATAGATCCTTCGATTTTCTATTTCCACACTGGTAGCCTCAAAAAAAGACTGTAAATCTAAAATATCTTTTTTCTTGATTCGATTTTTATCACCATGTATCCACTTAAAATCAATGGCTTCTTCTTTTTGAATACGCTGGCAGACATCACATTCCTGGCAGGCAAAACCATCGCTGTCCGTATGATGACAAACCAAGCTTTGTGCCAACAGCACAGCCATCTCATTTTTAGGACTACCTTTAGGTCCGACAAATAGATAAGCATGGGCCAGATGATCTCTTTTTAAGGCGTTTGACAAGGTTTGATATACGACCGGCTGTTCTTTCTTTAACTGTTCCTTATTCATAGCTTTGAATCACCTTCAAAACCTCATGTAAAGCGGACTGAAGAACTACTTCAGGCTCCGGCTCTGCATCGATGACACAGATTCGATCTGGATACATCTGAATCAATGTTTCATAACCTTGACGCACTTTTTTATGAAAATCACTTTGTTCATTATCCAGACGATTTTTTTCTCCTCGTTGATTCATTCGTTTTTGTCCGGTTTCCATCGACACCTTTAAAAAGATGGTTTTTTGAGGCATACAATCATGAATCGCAAATTGATTGATATCCCAGATTTCCGGAATGCCTATTTCCCTTGCGTATCCCTGATAAGCCAGGCTGGAGTCAACAAACCGATCACATAGCACGATCTTTTTTTCCTGTAATGCCGGAAGTACGATATCTACCAGGTGCTGACGACGACTTGCGGCAAACAACAACGCTTCCGTTCTGGGATCCATATTCTCATTTTCATCGCTCAAAAGAATATTTCGTATTTCCTCCGCAATCTTGGATCCTCCCGGTTCTCTTGTATAAACAACCGAGTACCCTCTTGCCTCTAATTCTTTTCTCAATCCCATACAGACCGTCGTTTTACCGGCACCGTCATTTCCTTCCAATGTAATAAAAACACCTTGTTTCATATTGTCACCAACCTAGTGTAAATCTTCCTTTTCTCTAATTCTGACTCTTTTTGATCAGAATCTCCTTTAGTTTATCACATCACTTTACCTAATTGCCAAACTATTCCTATTCATCTTTTCAATTTTCATTCTTTTATAGTTCATGAATACTTGTATAACACTGCACCTGTCTTGAAAATTTCATGAATTCCTGTTAGGTTTAATCAAAAAGGTGATACGATGTGTGGACAATTTTATGTGGATGAAAAAGATGCCAAAACCCTACAAAAACAATCGCTTCTTCCTTCGATTCCAAAAGGTTTGATTCGACCAACCGATCCTGCCTTTACCTGGATCACATCCAATCAAAGAATACAGGGAAAGATTATGCGGTTTGGATGGCAAAAACAATCTTTATTGATCAATGCTCGCAGTGAAACGATATTGGAAAAGCCTTCTTTTCGAAATACGATCTATAAAAATCGTTGTATTGTTCCCTGTACTTGTTATTATGAATGGACAAAACTAAAAGAAAAGGCTTCGTTTTATCTTGATGATCAAATGTTGTATATGGCAGGAATTTATGAAAACGATCAATTTGTGATATTGACGACAAAAGCAAATCCTTCGGTCAATTCTATACACAATCGCATGCCTTTGATCTTAGATAAAAAGCTATGTCGCGCCTGGCTGCAAGACTCTTCTGCCCTGATTTCCATCCTTCAAAGTATTCCCCCTTTACTGCAGTCTAAGCAAAGACAAAAACAGCTATCTTTCTTCTAAACGAAGAATTATAATGATACTCGAAAGAAGGTTGTACAATGAATACACAGTTAATTGAAGAACTTAAAAGTTATAAAAATCTGCAGGTTGTTGCGGTGTCGAAAAAAAGAACAAAAGAACAGATCGATGAAATGGCTAAAACCGGACTTACAACATTTGGTGAAAATCGTGTCCAGGAATTTCTTGAAAAGTATGATCCTGCCTACACATGGCATATCATCGGCCATCTGCAGACCAATAAAGTCAAATATATTATAGGAAAAGTTGATATGATCGAATCTTTAGACTCTGAAAAGTTAGCCTTGGAGATTGAAAAACAAGCCTCAAAACAAGATCTGGTTCAGAAAGTTCTTGTGCAGATCAAAATATCCAATGATCCTTTAAAAACAGGACTTGCCTATGAAGAAGCCGCTTCTTTCTTAGAAAAGATCAGCACTTTAAAACATATTCAGGTAAAAGGCTTTATGTGTGTGGCCACCCATACAGAAGATATGGATCTGGTAGCCAAAGAGTTTGAAGCTATGCACTCTCTCTATACAGAAATGAAAGCTATTTATCCACAGATTGATACATTGTCTATGGGAATGAGTCATGATTATAAAATTGCGATCGAGCATGGAAGCAACATGGTTCGAATCGGAACGGCTTTGTTTGAATAACGTTTTATTAAAAAATGTGACTTCGTGTGAAAATTGCTTTCTGTAAAAAAAAGATGATATACTAAGCGCATGTCTAAAAAAAGAAGATTAAAACCAAAAGTTAAAATCGGTTTGCTGGTAATTTTATGCCTATGTTGTATCATTGGCGTTTTTTCCTGGCTCCATATAAATCAGGATACGCAGAGTGATGAGCCTGTGGAAACAGTTGCCACACTTTGTATTGATCCCGGTCACGGAGGATATGATGCGGGAACGATTGGTGCCGATGGATCGTATGAAAAAGACATCAATTTAGAAATTGCGTTAGCCGTTGGCAAAGAGATAGAAAAGGAAGAGCCTAGAATTAAAATCATCTATACAAGAGACAGTGATGAGATTACCTGGCCCGAAAATGAAGAAGAGGATCTAAAAGCACGTGTTCAATTTGCACAAGAGAACAAAGCGGATTATTATCTGAGCATTCATATGAATTCCAATGAAGATCCGGGTGCTTTTGGCTACGAAAGCTATGTGCGCCAAAACGATGCAACTTCTCAGGCAATCGCAGAAAACATCGCCGAAGAATTAGATGAAAGCGGATGGGAGTACAATCGTGGCATTTTATTTGTTGAACAATATCCTTTATATGTTGTCAGCGAACAAACTATTCCTTCTTTATTATTTGAAACTGGCTATATGAGCAATTATCAGGAGTGTACCGATCTTCAACAAAGCAAAAACCAAAAAGTAATTGCGAAAGCCATCGCAAAATCATATATCCATCAAATTTTAAAAGACAAAAATCTTGATTAGAAAAAAGGATAGAAACAAGTATGGTTCTTAAAAGAGAGTCTTGTATCTATCCTTTTGTTTCTATTTTAAAACAGTTTATTTAATCTCTGTTCCAATTTCTGAAATTTTCGCATCAACCCATGGGCGGATATATGTGTGATCTTCTAAAATGTGCTTCATAATATTCGATTCTTTTTCTTCTACCATTTTAGTTGCTTTTGCTAACTTTTCTGCATATTCTGGCCGAATAAATAAAACTCCATCATCATCGGCTACAACGATGTCTCCTGGATGAACAAGTTGCCCTCCTACAACGACCGGAGTATTTATTTCGCCCGGCCCATTTTTATAGGGGCCATTCGGATTAGCGCCGCGTGCATAGACTCTAAAATTTTCTAAAGCAGCCAATCCTCCATAATCACGAATAGCTCCATCACAGATCACTCCCTTGATACCTCGAACCTTCATATAAGTTGCCATAAGTTCTCCAAAAATTGCTCTATTTGTATAGCCTCCAGCATCGATTACTATAACATCCCCCGGCTTGGCCAAATCCATAGCTGCATTTAACATTAAATTGTCTCCCTGTGCAACTTTAATAGTAAAAGCAGTACCTACCATCGATCCTTTATATCCAATAGGTTTAATACCTGCATCAATTGCAGCTGTACGGTTCATGTTGTCATCAATATTTGCAACTGGCATCCCTTCAAATTTTTTTACCAGATCCGGATCCGGTCGTTTAAAATCTTTGATTATAATATTCCCAATACTCATTATTCATACACTCCTTTAAAAAAACTTTATTCCTAACGATTTTTTCATAACGCTCTTATTCGCTACATTTCTTGCAGGCAATTTTTTCTCAAATATCGCTTTTGGGATCAATGTACAAACTGTATCGATCTGTGTCTTCTTTGCACCGACTCCATAGGAACCACAATGAGCAGATAAAACCACATTGTCCATCTTTAGTAACGGATCTTTAGGATCAATAGGCTCTTTTTCAACCGTATCCAGTCCGGCCCCCCGTATTTCACCATTTTCAAGTGCCCACGCTAGATCTTCCTGATTAATGATTGGCCCCCTCGCCGTATTAATGATTAAGGCATTATTCTTCATTTGTCTAAAAACATCCCTGTTAAAAATATGTCTGGTTTCCTTTGTTAAACCTACATGAATAGAAATAATATCTGATTCTTTAACCAAAGTATCAAAATCAACAAATTCAATATCAGAATACTGTTCTTTAATATTTTCTGGAAGATAAGGATCACAAGCAATTGTCTTTGTTTTCCATCCACCATGAATTGTTTGATATAAATGTTGTCCGGCAGAGCCAAATCCATATAATCCTAATGTCAATTCTCTAAGATCTAAAGGAAGTAAGTATTGGCACTTGGGCCAATTTCCCTTCCGAATTTCTCGATCATAATAGACTGTATTACGTATTAAACCTAAAATGAAACTAGATGATAGATCGGCAAGCTCTTTGGCACAAAATCCTGGAATATTTAAAATAATTTTGTTCAATTCTGAAGCTGCCTCTAAATCAATGGAATTTACACCAATACCAAATCTTTGAATATATTTTAATTTTGGTAATGCTTCCATAACTTTTCTAGTAATGGGTGGATTGCCCGTACATAAGATGGCATCCGCTTCTTTACATCCCTGTATGATTTCATCTTCTGAAATAAAATGACAGGCTTCAAATTCTATTCCTTGACTTGTATATATCTTACGAATCTTTTCGATTTCTTCCGGTTTTGCCGAACCATAATCCTTATCAACTACTATTGCTTTCATTTCTAATTTTCACCTTTCCTGAATTTATAATGGCCAAAACATTGGAATAAAAATCATACTTACTACTAAAATAACGAGTGATAATCCAACACCGGGAACAAAGAAATCTCTAAAACCAAGATTTCCCGGTTTGATAACCAAAGTATTGGTTCCGGATCCCACCGGAGTAAGAAATGGTGCAGATGCAGCTACGCAGATAGCAACACCAACGGCAACAGGGTTGATTCCCAGACTAACAGCTATTGGTATTAACAATGGAGTAACAAGAACAACTGTTGATGTGTTCATCATCATATTCGTTAAAAGCATAGTTAGAATTAAGACAAACAACAAAAATATAAATTTATTTGGATTTTGTCCCAGCATATTTGTGACTAAATCAGTAATCATTGCACCGGCTCCTGAACTACTCATTGCTTTAGATACAGCTGACATTCCTCCAACAATGAAAAGTGTTGGCCAATCCACTGCTTTCATAGCCTGCTTTTCGGATATACAGCCGGTAGCTATCAAAATTACACAAGCTAATGCTGCAATAAAATACATTGGAAAACTTTTATCTGCAAAAACCATTGCCACTAATAAGGCCAATAATACAACGATGCAGATCGTACCCTTCAATGGACTAAATTTATAGCCTGGCTCTTTTTCAGTATATTCTTTTAAGTATTCTGGATCGGATGTATCACCGGGAGTCAAAAATTTTTTACCTATCGTTAAAAAATAAACTAAAAAGGCCCAATGGGCCTGCGGACAAATTCTTGGACTGAAATAGGAGGATGATTATGTCATACACAGAACAAGAAAAACAGGAAGCGCTAGCCCTTTACGATGAATTAGGTTCAATTAGTAAAGTAATCAATAAGTTAGGGTTTCCAAGTAGACAAAATATGTATACCTGGATTCGGAAACGAAATGTAGAACAGAAAAAAAGAAAAAAGGCGGATTGTTCTGATCCTCCTGAACATCGAAGACATCCATCTTTGGAAACTAAACTGAATATTCTTCGTCGTTGCTTTGAATTGGGAGAAGATATATTATCAGTATCAGAAGAGACAGGATATTCTAGAACCAGTATCTATCTATGGAGAAGAAAATATCTTTCAGGAGGATCCGTTTCGCTTATGAGTAAACAGAAACATTTACCTAGAGGAGAGTTAGTTCCTGTAGAATCCCAATCTGATACGAATCAGACTGAGTTGTTGGCAAAGATAAAAGAATTGGAATTAGAAAACGATATATTGAGGGAAACCATCAATGTATTAAAAAAAGATCAGGGCATCGATTGGCTAAAACTGAAAAATCGGGAAAAGACAATGATCGTTGATGCCCTTAAAGATAAGTATTCATTGTCTTTGTTGTTCAGAAAACTTGATCTTTCTAAAAGCAGTTACTACTATCATAAACAGATATCAAAATTACCTAATAAATATGAAACCTTACAAGAAGAAATAATTGATATATTTTATGAAAATAGAGCCGTTTATGGATACAGAAGGGTCCATGCACTTCTAAAAAGAGAAAATATCTGTATTTCTGAAAAGATAGTTCGCTCAATCATGAAAGAGAATAACCTAATAGTAAAAGTTAAGAAAACTCAAAAATACAATTCCTATCAGGGCGAAATAACACCAGCTCCTGAAAATATAATTGAAAGAGATTTCCATGCAGAGAGGCCAAATGAAAAGATGCTTACCGATATAACGGAGTTTTCAATTCCTGCAGGAAAAATATATTTATCTTCAATCATTGATTGTTTTGACGGAATGGTTCCTACATGGAGAATAGGAACATCGCCCAACGCTGAGTTGGTAAATGAAATGCTTGATGAATATCATGATTATTTAAAAGAAGAAACTCCCCTTATCCATAGTGACAGAGGAGTCCATTACCGATGGCCGGGATGGATTAAACGGATGAAAGAATATGGATTCACAAGAAGTATGTCCAGAAAAGGTTTCTCTTGTGATAATGCAGCTTGCGAAGGATTTTTTGGTCACTTAAAAACAGAGATGTTTTATGGCAAAAGTTGGCTAAAAGTCAGTATTGAAGAATTTATAAAAATATTAAATGAATACATCATATGGTACAATACAAAAAGAATAAAACAAACTTTGAATTATATGAGCCCTTATGAATACCGACAAAGCTTGGATTTATTATAATAGTCCAAGAATTTGTCCGCAG
>CABOGK010000015.1 GCA_902399855.1 Erysipelotrichaceae bacterium | reverse complement strand
CATCGGTTTTACGGATGGTCTTACTTTCATTTGTCTAATCCCTCCTACTTTCTTCTGAATGTTATACGCCCACGTGTTAAATCATAGGGTGAAATTTCCACAGTTACACGATCACCTGGTAAAATGCGAATGTGGTGCATACGGATTTTACCAGAAACGTGAGCCATGATTTCGTGTCCGTTTTCCAATTTCACCTTAAAAGCAGCATTAGGTAATGTGTCAACAACGATCCCATCGATCTCGATCTTATCCTGCTTCGACATGAATTCTACAACGCCTCCTTACTGAATAATGAAATGACTTGGCATAAATAGCCATCTATCATTCTACCAAACAAAATCAAAAAAAGCCAAGAAAACATGCACTTTTTCCTGACTTTTTTATTCTTTCAACAATTTTACCAGTGCTTTTGGCACATGACGAGGCCCTCGCACCGATTTGATCCCATATTCTTTTAAGCGTTCCAAAGTAAATTCTGAAATATCATAACGCTTTTTCAGCTTTAAACGCATAGCTTTCTGCATATGAATATTTTCATCCTCAAATACATGATCCAGATTGGCTTCTATGATCTCACATTGATAGAAGATACTGGAATAAGGACTTGATACGTATAAGAAAACAATATCCTTTTCATACATAGGTACCGACTGTTTCCAAAGCGTGGTATCGGTATTATCAAAAATATGGACCATATCATAATATTTGGCATTGGCAGGCACGAGCCAATATGGATCAGGACTATTGATCATATAACTTTGTTTAACCACATCCATGATTTCTTCATCACTGAGCGTATCATCCAGACAAACTGAGATCCAACTCTTTTTATTCATATGATAGGCGGGATAAAAGCCGGGTTCCAGTATCTTTACAGCACATTGTTCATCCAGCTTCACATTCAGTATATCGATAAAGCCCGGTGCTTTTTCTTTTAATTTATCGGCTTTGATATGTTGTATGATCCCAAACCATTTTCCATTCTTAGGATGGCGAAATACACCACTAAGCGGATCTCTCTTCCATAAAAATTCCGGACTAACCTGATATTCCTCCAATATCCTTTGTGCAATTCGATTGGCCTGTCTGGATACAAAAGGCGTTTCCTTAAAACAGTGTGCTCGTATATCCTTTAACAATGCGATATATGCTTCCCGAATCTCGGAAACAAAGGTCCCGTTTTGACTTTCGATTCGATAGTTAACATATTCTTCATCCAAGGCCGTATCCCATATCGTCCCCTTTACATGACCATCCTTAAACACAAATACAATCGCTTTAAAACCGGGAACCTGATTTCTGACATAACAATATCCCTTTTCTTCTTTGATAAAGCCATAAGATACAAGCAAGTTCCAATCTACCGTATACTTTTTAAAGATCTCATCTTCCAGCATCGTTTTCTCCCATACGCTCCAATAAGATTTCCAAGCCCTGTGATACGGTACTTTGTGGATCATCCGTTACATAGACCGGACAGTTGACTAAACTCTGCAGGTTTTCCTTCAATCCCTTTAACAACATGGTCCCGCCGCAACAAATGATTCCTCGCATGCGTACATCTTCCTGTTGTTCAGGACTCAAGCCGGACAAAAACTGATAGATCCATCTGGCCCATTGTTCACACAATGGATATAACACCGGAACCAGCATATTTTCATCCAACTGCAAAGACATCAATTTTTGACTTTGCATATTCACACCCTGCACCAACATGGTTTTCGGTTGTTTCTGCATCTGTGTCTGCCCGATGTTGATTTTGATCTTTTCAGCCATGGAATCGCTGATCTGCATATGACAACTTTGACGCAGCCATTTTTGGATCAGCAAATTAACATGCCTTCCCGCTACTTTATACTGACTGCTTCTTTGCATCTGCCCGTTACTGAATACGGCAATATCACAATTAGAAGAACCCAGATTTAATACACAGCTGGCAACAGGAATAAACAGATTTAACTGCGCACCGATAGCCGCCACCCAGATTTCCTGTTCAAAATAAACACGATAGGCTCCAAACTCTAATAAATGCTGTTTCAATTCTTCTCTTTGTTGACGATTTAGCGCCATCGGATAACTAAACAATAGAACCGTCTTCTTAAACATTCGAAAAACTTTATAGTCATAGATCAGCTGTTCCAACAAAGCATGTAAGGCATCAAAGTCAATCTTGTTTTGTGATAAAGGCGAAATGACACGGATTTTTTGATCTAAAGATTCTTTCATTTCCTTTGCCTCATCACCGATGGCAAGTACATTGTCTTTTTGATCTAATGCGACCATGCAAGCCTCATCAAAGAGCAAACCTTCGTTTTCCATGACCAGTCGAATTTTATCGGCTCCTAAATCAATACCTACTCGAATCATAATCTTCATCACTTTCTATATATAATATAAGTATAGCATAGTTAAAAGTCAGACTCTATGTTATACTATAAGTGCGCATTCATGTATAAATCATGAAAATAGAAATCATTTCTTCAGAGAATAAAAAAATGGAAATTCCAACCGACTTTACACTTTTGACGATCGTAGAGCATTTGGAAACGGAAAAAGGAAAACAATATCTGGATTATTGGTTGGATTGGGAAGAATTATTTACCCAAATTCATTTGCCCATATGGATTCTAACGCAAGATGAAAGCACAACCATACAGAATTTTTTGAATACGTATGCCACCAGTCTTCAAGCAGGAAAAAGTACCAATAAAGATTTATTTGATCAACTTGGCTGTATTCGTCAAAAATTTGTTTTTGGAAAAACTTATACGATCTTAGATCCGGCGATTTATCTTTTTTATCAGGATACGCTTGTTTATAAGTCGATTCGTACCCACAACAAAGCTATTGGAGAGGCTTATTTAAAAGGACTGGATATCCAATATAAAAATTTTGTGGAAAATTTCAGAAAAAAATTGACATCCAAAAAAGAATTTGTTAGTATAAGAAAGCGCTAAATGAATGGAGGCTTAGCTCAGTTGGGAGAGCATCTGCCTTACAAGCAGAGGGTCAGCGGTTCGAGCCCGTTAGCCTCCACCATTTTTTAGCCCCAACAATTTAACATGGAGGAGTAGCGAAGTGGCTAAACGCGGCAGACTGTAAATCTGTTCCTTCGGGTTCGGCAGTTCGAATCTGTCCTCCTCCACCATTTCTTGGGGTATAGCCAAGCGGTAAGGCACAGGACTTTGACTCCTGCATTTCACTGGTTCGAATCCAGTTACCCCAGCCACTAAATGCAGGTGTAGTTCAATGGTAGAACAACAGCTTGCCATGCTGTATACGGGAGTTCGATTCTCCTCACCTGCTCCAGTGTATTTTATGCTTGACTGCCCTAAAAACATCTGCTATTATTGTATGGCAATTGGAGGCTTAGCTCAGTTGGGAGAGCATCTGCCTTACAAGCAGAGGGTCAGCGGTTCGAGCCCGTTAGCCTCCACCATTATTATTTTGTGCCGACTTAGCTCAATTGGTAGAGCAACTGACTTGTAATCAGTAGGTTGTGGGTTCGATTCCTATAGTCGGCACCATTATTTTTGACCCGTTAGCTCAGCTGGTAGAGCATTTGACTTTTAATCAAAGGGTCGGGCGTTCGAATCGCCCACGGGTCACCACTTTGCAGGTGTAGTTCAATGGTAGAACTTCAGCCTTCCAAGCTGACTACGTGAGTTCGATTCTCATCACCTGCTCCACATTGTCTCGAAAGCCTTTAGATGAAGGCTTTTTTATTTTTTTCCTGTTCATGACAAATTCAATACAAACCATATTTCACTTTCTATCCAATAAATAGAATCAGCCGACTAACTCCATTATAATCGGCTGATATTTTTTTACTCCTTAAAGAATGCTTCATAAATATCTTTTAGTTGCTTGGTTTCTTCTTCTGTCATTTCTCTTTCATTAGGATCATAGCTATCTACTGTTCCAATATGAGAATTCTTTACTTTTCCATCTTTCATCTCTACGACCATCGGTACATACAAGGTAAGCTGACCATCTTCATTCGTTTCCATATACTCACCCAAATGATTGATGATTCTTTCCTTTTGTTCATCATCATACAAAAGATTATGATCTTCATCTCTGGTCTTAATATAGTAAACCTCTTTCTGATGCTCCTGTGCCACTTCTTTTAAAACCGGTGCAGCATCCTGGCACCATGGACAATCTTCATAGCCAAAATAATATACGCCATCTTCCTGATCCTCTAGTTTTTGTAACGCATCTTCCATCGTTAATGCTATAAACCAATCGTCTTTTTGGCTATCCGTTTCATCAATACTGCAGGCAGACTGCTCCTCACAACCTTTCGGAGTCTCAGTCTTTGTTTCCTGTTGCTTATTGATCAAGATCCATAGAACAACACCACATATCATAATTCCTGTACATAGAGTAAATAAGGCAACTTTTCTTTGGTTCATTAAAACTCTCCTTGTTGTTGATTTTTATCTATTGTATACGAATATACCTATAAAAACTATATATTAACTCTAATTTTATTGATCTTGGTTTTGTTTGTCCCTGATAGTACATTCAATTTTAGAGAACATTTCTTTCATTTGATAAAAAATCATTGTTTCTTTCTTTATAGAATAGTAGTTCTTTGTTCCTTCTTTTCGCAATTCAAGAAGACCGGCATTCTTTAAGATTTGTAAATGATGCGATACATCCGGTCTTGATAGATAGGTATGTTGTGCAAGCTCATTAACACGAAGTTCCTTTGGCTCTTGTTCCAACAATGTTAAAAGGATGAGCTGTCTGGTTTCATCGCCTAGGGCTAAAAAGACTGTCCGCAAACTTAAAAAATCTTTGCGAAGATCTTCGATCCTTTTTTTACACGCTTCCTGCAACGAATTATCGACTTTGGACATGAAGCGCCTCTCTTTGTACACCACGTGCATACTTTATAGAAGGATACCCTATCACAAGCGTTGTCTGTACTTTTTTACCTTTAGGAATTTTCAACATTCGCTTCAACTTTATAGAAGTATGAGCTGCCAGTGTAAAAAAGCCACTGTATAAAACGCCAAGACCATGTGCTTTGGCCATAAGTGCCATGGCCGAAGCCGCCAATACCGCATTCGTTTTATCCTTACCGACAACAACGATTACCAAAGGTGCCTTTTTGAAAAAGAAATGATCATCAATTAGAAATTCTCTATATCTTTTACTAAATAAATTCAGCCCTTTTAAAAGTTTTCGAAACAAATGTACGGCAATCTTTTCTGCCTGCTCCCGCTCTTTCTGCAACAAGATCAGTTCCACATCTCGCATATTTCTGGCAGTAGGCATATAACGAGCTGCTTCCAGGAGATCTTGTATCACATCGTCTGGAATCTCTTTTTTCTGAAATTGGCGTACAGAACGATTTGTTTGAATAGTGTATAAAAGTTCTTTAGGATCCATTTCCTTTTGATCGCATTGAATGGGTTCTTGATCAAAGCCTGTCATCGTTACCGCATTTTGTGGACAGATTGCCACACAATGACCACATTTCATACAGTCCTGCGATTGAATTTGTGCTTTGTTTTGCATCAGTCTGATATTTTGCTCCGGACAATCTTTGATACATTGTCTGCATCCTATACATTTTTGCACATCAATCTTTATGTCATGTTTCATACTACTTCCTCCAGTTTTTGAATCAACAGCTTTGCGACAGCTCTGGGTGACCATGGATTTTGCCCGGTAATCAGTCTTTGATCCTCAATCGCATAGCTTGTAAAGAATCTTTTCTTTGAATAAAATGCTCCCTTTTCTTTAAGAGCATCTTCCGTAGAAAAAGGAACCAGATTTCGTTTCCGGCTTAACAACTCTTCTGTGTTGGTAAAGCCTGTCACATGTTTATTTTTTAGTAGAGGTTGCCCGTTACCATCACTTAGAGGCAATAAACCAACTACACCATGGCATACGGCACTGATATATCCTTTTTGTTCATAAATCGTTTCCGCAATCTGTTTCAGTTCTGTATTCTCTACAAAATCCCACAGGACACCATGTCCTCCGCTATAATAGATTGCCTGATAGGCACAGGGATCGATCTCTTGCGGCTTTTGGGTCTTTGCCAAAGCTCGATCGATAAAATCTCTATCTTTATACCATTTATAATCGATAGAATCAGCATATTTTATGGAAACCGGATCAATAGGCACATAGCCACCTGCCGGACTGACAAAATCCACCTCATAGTTCATCTTGACCATTTCATCATAAAAATGAATCAGTTCTCCCAACCATAAACCGGTCGGCTTATCAATTGCTCCATATGTGCTTATATTGGTTTCTACGATCAGTATCTTTTTCATCGTTACATTCCTTTCGTTTATTCGTTTGAACCACTATACCATAAACCGATTGTTGTTGTCTGATTGGTAAAGAAAGTCTTTCCCATTCAATTTGAATATGTTAAGGACTAATTTCTGATATTAGTAAATCTCATCGATTCTTTATGTAAAAAACTTGCATGTCTAAAATTCAACATGCAAGTTCATTTACTATCGATTATTCATCCCCCAGTTTGCTGGCGACAAACCATCCTGCAATAAAAGTAATCAGACCTATAACGATCATCATAATCGAGGATTGACTCCAGTCCGTTTTTAATAGGATTGCTACAGGACTGGCCGTTATCAAACCAATGATAGCATAATACGCTGATATTTCCCAACGCATTAAAATCCATTCAATTAGCTTAGCAATCGCAAAAATACCAAAAACAACGCCAACACCGAACGGAATCATCACCATACAGCAGTTGATGAAAGCCGGTATATCAAAACTTGTAATAGCATCTACAGTTTGATTTACATAAGATAAAATCGTTTCATAATAACCTAAAAGCATCAACATCATAGACCCGCTCACACCAGGAATAACCATGGTAGCCGCTGCAATGATTCCCACAAACAGCAAAACAAGAAATTGTAAAAGATCCACTTGAAGCCTTTGTGCTGAACCACTATCTTCTCCTATAACAGCCATACCAACCACAATAGCAAAGAAAATCAACAAAGGAATCCAATTACTTGATTTTACGGGATTTGATCCTTTTACCTTTTTTAAAATAAATGGCAGGCTTCCGACAATCAAGCCGCAAAACGCAAAATTTGTCGGAATGGGATAGTTCTGTAAGAGAAATTCAAACAGGCGGGATAAAATAACAATAGCCAAAGCAGCACCAAAGAAAATTGGCAATAATAACTTCATACTACTTTTAAATTCGCTCTTTAAATGAGTAATAGAGTGAATCAACTTATCATACAATCCCATGGCCACCATCATCGTGCCACCACTTACTCCCGGAATAATGTTGGCAATACCAACAATCATTCCCTGAAGAATCATCTTTATCATAGGTACCTCCTTAAAAAACCATGTATGAAATATATCATAGAAAGACATTATCTACAAATTAATATTTCGTATAGATACAATACGCTTGTATTTACAAAGTCCCTTTTTTATAATGGATAAAAAGAAATGGAGGTCTGTATGAATAAAAATATCATTGCGATGCTTCTCTATTTTTTAGCCGCTCTATTATTTCTACTTTATGTATTTATTAAGACACCGACCGTTCTGGCAGGATGCATCATTTTGATCATCGCCGTTATTTACTCTCGGATGAATAAAAAAAAATCATAAAAGTGGCATTTACTTAACCTGCCTCTTTTTTCTGGTGCTTAAGCACTGATCACTTTTGTGTTTCCAAAATAATCGTGTAATGCGCGATGACTGTTTGTTCCTGCTGCCAACATCACGGAAAAAATAATCAAAATTGTACCAATCCATTGCCATATATAATCCACATAAAACGAAAAAGCCAGTGTAATCATCTGTCTAATGTATTGACACACTACGACCGATCCACTTTCCAACAAAAACATTCCCAAGCCATAACGCAAAAGTAATTCTTTTAAACCGGGATCCGTTCCATCTTTTTTAACAATTTTGATTTTCATCCATTTTTTACCTAAAGTTTGCCCAGGATATATTTTTAAAGGAACGTATACATAATAAAACAAGGCAAACATTACACATAAAATACCGGCTAAAAATGACCAATAGACCTTATATCCCAATGAAGGAAAAACATATAAATTACTAAACATGTCCGATCGTTTTGTCAAGAATCCGTAGCACAATATAGCGGGAAGCCCTGAGAAGATTCCACCAAGAATCCAATCTATAATATAGGCTCCTACTCTTTTATTGAATGGTAAATCATTCTTTGTGCTGTCAATCCATCTTGATAAGGCATTAAATACTCCCAGCTTCATTCCTTTGGTCCTCCACCTTTTTGATTGGTATATAACCAATCCATTGCCTTTTTCATTCTTTGTAAACCATCTTCTAATTTTGCTTTTGGACACCCACAATTTAATCTCAAATATTTTTCTCCTGCTTTCCCATACGTTTCTCCCTTCATAATAGCTACTTTTCCTACATGAACGAAAGCATCCTGTATTTGTTCAGAAGTAAACGGAACATTTCTGGCATCAATCCAACCCAAATACGTTCCATCCGGCATACTAAAATGAAAGTCCGGAAGATTTTCGAATAAAAACTGCTGTACATATTCCATATTTTTTCGAATATAATCATTCATTTGATCAATATAATCATCACATTCTGTGTAGCCTACCATAGTAGCATACATTCCAAAAATACTAGGTGAATTTAAAAAATCAACCTTTCTGGTCATATGTAAAAATTCGTCTTTTACTTGCGAATTCGGTAAAATGGCATAAGACCCTATTAATCCGGGAACATTAAAAGTCTTACTGCAAGAAGAAGCTGTATAAAGTTCATCATATATATCCAAAAAGGACAACAATGGGATGTGTTTATTTTCTTTTAATTTGATATCCATATGGATTTCATCTGAAATGATTTTAACTCCGTATTTTTTACAAATTGAAATGATTTTCTCCATTTCTTCATACGTCCATATTCTTCCTGTTGGATTATGCGGTGAACAGAGTAAAAAAATGGTAGCATCTTTTAATTGCTTCTCCAATAATGAAAAATTGATTTCATACGTTCCGTTCTGTGCTTGCAGATAATGTGATTCCAATTGTCGATCATTATCCTGAATGACTGTAAAAAAGGAATCGTACATTGGATTTAACGTAACCACTTTATCCTTTGGTTTGGATAAAAGACGTATCAGTAATGAAACCGAATACATCACAGATGGACTGTAAACAATCCAATCTAAATTCATCTCACAGTCATGTCTACGCTTATAAAACTGAGCGATGCTGCCCTTAAAGTCTTCATGATTCCATCGTGTATATCCATATAGTTCCGATTGGGATACCTTTTGGATCGTCTTTGAAATCGGTTTAGGAATCTTAAAGTCTGTATCGGATATAGAAAATGGCAAAAGATCTTTTTCTCCAAACCGATCCTCTATGTAATCCCATTGAGTACAGTATGTCCCTAGGCGATTATTGATTTCATCAAAATTATATTTCATACAATGCCATCCTTCCTATAATATACATAGTTCCTTTGATGTATGATTTAAGGCTATCCCTATACCATTCTTGATTAGAACATCATCTTCTATTCTTACACCCCCGACTCCCGGTACATACACTCCCGGCTCACAAGACATCAACATGTTTTCTTGTAAAACCGTGTTTGAAGAAGGATTTAAATATGGAAGCTCGCTTCCATCTCCAATACCTATACCATGTCCTAAACCATGACCAAAGAATTCACCATATCCTCGATTTTCGATAATACTTCGGGCAATGACGTCAACGTCTTTTCCTCTCATTCCACTTCGTATTTTAGACAATGCGGTGGTCTGGGCTTCATAAACGGTTTCATAAATCTCAAGAATCGCTTGCGCAGGCGCTCCTATAAACAGCATCCTAGTGATATCCGACTGATAATTATTCATCTGAACGCCGAAATCGATCATAATGGGTTCGTTTCTTCTAATTCTTCGATCCGTGGGTCTGCCATGAGGAAAAGCAGTTCGAGGGCCGGAAGATACTATCGTGTCAAAAGACATCTGTGTTGCTCCTTTTGAAATAGCATGATACTGCAATAAAGCACTAATCTCATATTCACTCATTCCTGCGTGAATTTGCGATTTTACACATGCGAAAACATCATCAGCCACATCTACTGCATACTGAATTTTCTCAATTTCCTCTTCTTCTTTTATAATACGAAGCATCGCTAATTCCTCATCCCAAAGTTGAACTTTTAAATTGTTATTTATATATTTTTGGTATATACAAACCGAAGTTGTTGAATCTTCCAATGCAATAGTCGAACAATGTAATACGTCTAAGAAACGGATGATTTCAGTATGCATGTCATTTTTAACAAGCCAAATCTCTAAATCTTTCTCTTTTTCTCTAGCCTCTTCCAAATATCGGCCATCTAAAAAAATATAGCCTTTATCTTTAGTAATCAGTATCTTGCATCCGCTACCTGTTAAGGTGTGGATGTATTTCTTCATAGTCTTACTTTGAAGGATGACTGCATCTGCTCCTTGTTTTTGAAGCATTTGCTGAACTTTCTCAATATATTTTGCCATTTCTATCTCTCCTTGCGACGAAAAGAAGGCAAGCTAAGCTTGCCCATTTTAAAAGTCTAAATCTAAGTCATTCAATAATGCTTCATCTTCTTTAGTGAAAATGGATTTTTCTTCTTTAATTTTGTTTTCTTGTTCTAATTCACGCTTTTCATATAGCTTGAAGAATGGATACCATACCAAAATAGAAAGCACTAATTGTATACCATTGGCAACCAAGGACATCACATCAAAATTTGTTAAATATCCTTCCAGGAAAACGCCAACATATGGCGGTGTAAATGTAGAACATTTTAGCCATCCAAAATACATCATCCAATATGGTACCGTACCAATAATACCTCCGCAAATAACATAAGGGATAAAGAAAATCGGATTCAACACAATCGGAGCCCCAAATAGGATCGGTTCATTGATACCAAATAAAGCAGGAATCAAAGCAACTCGTCCAATTTGTTTTTGAGCCTTTGATTTTGATAACAAGCACCAAAATACAAGTCCGAATGTAACACCGGTTCCAGTAAAGTTACCAAAAGCAGATTCTGGTCCAGGCGCAAAGAAATGCATTGCCTGCCCACCTGCTTGTACAGCTGCAATGTTTTCAGCCAAGAACTGTGTCGAAATTGGACTGGTAATTGGTGAAAGCACAGATGGATGAATACCGAAGAAAAACAGTAAGCAACGAAGAATTTGTAAGAACGTTACCGCAAATGGATTATCCATAGATCCTACCAATGGCGCAAACAAATTTGTAAAGATCAATGGTGGAAGTGTATTCAATCCATTGATACAAACAACACGAATAATTAAGAAGAATCCGACAATAATCACAGAAATTGGAATCATCTCAAAGGAACGAGATACAAAATCTGGTACTGAATCCGGCATCTTGATGGTAAAATTTTTCTTTTTACACCAGCGATAAAGTTCAACTGCGATAATGGAAGAAAACATAGCGGCAAAAAGTCCTTTCGGTCCTAAGAAACCGGTTGAAATTCCTCCATCCTCTGTATAATCTACAGCCATCATTAAAAAGGCGATCACTGCCATACAAAGCGTACCAGGTACATCTAGTTTATATGACTGAGCTAAATGGTAGGCAATAATGGCAGAAACGTATAAAGACATTAAAGCCATACCTACTTTAAAAGGAACATAAATAATATCCAAATTGGCCAAAATCCATTGTGAGACCGGATTATTTTCTCCAATCATATTCGGAATCGCTTCTGGAATCAAACAGAAACTACCAATAATCAATAATGGTGTCATGGCAACCATAGCCTTTTTAACAGCACTCAAATGTCTTTGCTTATCCATTTTATTTGCAATTGGAGTTAAGTATTTAGACATGAATGCTTCAAATTTATCAAACATTTTTCTCCTCCTGATAAATATCTTTCTCTTATTTCGACATATCTGCTTTTTTACGAGCAATCAACGCCATCTTTAAAACCGTAGCCCCATCCATTTTTCCATATGTGTCTTTGTCTACAATCACATGAGGAATTTTGTAAGGATCAATAATAGGATGAATATAATCCATACGATGTGCAATTTGAGGCCCTACAACCAATACATCGCAGTCTTCTACTTCACTCTGTAAAATATCAACTGGAACCGCTACAAACTTAAAATCCTCATCTTTTAGCTTTGTAGATTCATGAACTGTTTTTTTCATACTGTCCATCAGCATAGTAGTGGAAAAACCACCCGCACAACACAATACAATTTTCATCTTATTTTTCCTCCTTTGTTTCAAAAATATTGATGAGCTCCTCAATCAGATCTCTAGCTAATTGAGAAGTCATATAATGGTCTTGTGCATGAACCATTAGTAACCCTATTTCTGGACGATTTTCGCCGGACATTTCAGCTGCAATCAATTCTGTTTGAATCTTATGAGCTTCTAAATCGGCTTTTCTTGATTCCTCTAATAAAGCTCTAGCTTCATCATATTGACTTGTTTTGACTTTCTGTAAAGCCTCAAAAGCTTTTGTCTTACTGTCTCCTGCTGATGAAATAATTCCAACAATTTTTTGCTCCAATTCGGTCATATCTTCTATCCTCCTATAAAATTGGTAAACTCATTAAACTTTTCTCTTGTTAATTGTTTTGATAAGGCACATACTAATTTCACTGCAGCATCTAAATCCGATTTATGAACATATGACACAGAACCATGGCAATAGCGTAGTGGTATACCGATCACCATAGCCAGTTTGCCCCTTCCTATTAAATGAGCACTTCCTGCATCCGTTCCACCACCACTAAACATGTCCAACTGATAGGGAATTTCTTCCTTGTCTGCGATTTTTTTGACAAACTTTAACAGTTTTTCATTTGGTGCCAATGTTTTGTCATAGCAAACGATCATCACGCCTTTTCCAATCTGTCGATGGTTGGTATAATCTCTTACCAATTCCGGATGATTCGCTACATCAATGGCAAATACAATGTCCGGATCCACTAAAGTCACTGCAGTTTTTGCACCACGTATTCCGACTTCTTCACTGCTTGTTGCCGAAAAAATCAACTCTGCTTCACACTTTTGGTGATGCAATTGTTTTAGGCTTTCCGCGATGACATAGCATCCTGTTCGATCATCCATTGCTTTACCTGCCAAAATAGAATCTTGCGCAATCGAATGACAATTGGAATCAAATGTGACCATATTTCCAATTTCAACACCCATGGCTTTTACATCTTCTTTTGAACTTGCACCAATGTCTACATAGATTTCTTTAACGGATCCTGTTTCATCTTTCACCGCATTCATTAGTCCGTAAACTTTTGTTCCATTTGCCGTAGTAATTCTGACTTTTTGCATTTCTAAGCTTTTATCAATGACTCCACCTACACGTATCAAATAGAGCATGCCAATTTCAGAAATATGTCGAACCAAAAAGCCAACTTCATCCATATGTCCTGTAAACATGACTTTTAAGGGATCTTGAACTTCAGAATTCTTATGAAATAAAATACTTCCCAAACCATCAAAATCTACCTTTGACGCGAACGGTTTACATTCATTCCATAAAATGTTTCGAACCTCATCTTCTTTCGAAGCCACTGCATCTGCATTACTCAAACATACAAGTAAATCATCGTTCATCGTATCATTCCCTCCATTTCTCTTAAAACCACCATCATTTCTTCAAATGATCCAGAACCAATTACTCTTTGTAACCGTGCTTCATCTTTCATCAGAAGATAAAGTAATTTTGTGATATCTTGATGTCGCTGATAATCTTGTTTCGTCAGAGAAATCATGAATACAACTCTAACTTCTTTTCCTTTTTCATTTAAATCATTTTGAACTATAAAGGTAGATATGACATTTCGCTTTGCACAAATTTCAATGGGATGCGGTATGGCAACTCCATTCATGTACACAGTGCTCATATATCGCTCTCGTTCTAATATGTTTTCAACATATTTGTTATCTCCATATCCAGACTTCTCTATCTTTAAAGCCATTCTTCTTAATAATTCTTCATACGAGTTACTTTTTCCTATTTCAAAAAAGTCTTTTGAAAACAAAGTGTTCACAATACTTGGAAATTCTCCTAGTGCTACTGAATTAACTTGATCATGTTCCATTAATTGTCTTATTTTCAGCAAATCTTCATCATCCAAAAGTTCATGAATGTAAATAATAGGAACTTCAAAATCTTCAGAAAGCGGCATTATAGTAAAAATAATGTCAGGATTAAACATTCGTAATGTATCCATCTCTAAAAAACTAAATGATTCTACATCCTCATTTGGGAATAAGGATTTAATTTGCATTTTGATCATAAATGCAGAACCACCACCGGATGAGCAAACAACTGCAACACGGTTAAAGCGATGTATCTTCATTTGTTTTTCTCTTTCAAAATGAGCCGCAAAATGAGTAGCGATAAAAGCTGTTTCATCATGACTCACTATAACCCCATACTTTTCCTCCAACATATTGCTAAAAGATATCGCAATATTAAACACTCTTGGATAACGAATACTGATTTCATTTAATAAAGTATTTTTATAGCTTATCTTTTGATAAAAACGATCAATCAGCATCGAAACGTGATTGAAAAGCAACTTTTTAAACTCTTTATCTTGGAAAAAATACGTATGATTTAAATCGTCTGTCTCCAATAGAAAATCATCGATATCCTTTTGAAGATTTTCGATATTTTTCTTCGTTGAAACTTTAGGCCTTGTACATTGCTCTATTTTCTTATGTAAGGTATTCACCAAATCTTGATTCAAATACACCCCATACACATCAAAGATCCATCGATTTAAATGATTCACAATAATGGATACAGAATTGTCCTTACTTGGTTTATGAAAATGTTGATCCGGATGCAAACAGGCATAATATGTACTCACTTGCAACCATTCATATACCTCTTTTAATTCTGCATAGTTAATAATGAGATGCGATTTGGCAAATTCTGTTACTAATGTTTTATAGATGACTTCAAAATCGCCAATCGTTTCTTTTAAATCTTTTATTAGGATACTGTTTTCATGCTGATATAATTCTGTAAGCATTTTTACATAAGGAATGTCCATTTTTTGTAATGCAACACCGTAATGGTTTTTCCTTTCCAAAGTGAGTCCATATTTATGAAATTGCTTACTCACTTTTTCCATTTCTCTTTTGACCAAAGTTTTACTGATTTTAAAATAATCCGCAATGGCATCCATAGAGATATAGTCTTGTTGTATTGCGATATAGGCCATGATATTTTCCACTCGGTTCTTTCCGATGGAAACATCATCGTTGGACAAAGACATCCAGAACTCTGAAAACTGATTTTTGTTTTGGATTTTTAATAAATATCCTTTTCCTCTAAATTGTTGAAGAACAAATCCTTTTTGTTTTGAAATCTGGTTCAGGTAGGATAAATCATTTTGAATAGTCCTTTTTGACACTTCAAATTTTTTCGCAAAGTATTCTACAGTTAGGTAATCGTCTTTGGTTATTAAATCACTAACTATAAAATATAAACGCATATCCTCTCACCCTTTCCTCACACATACCTTAGCATCTGTATGTGCCATCCATAAAGTGCACTTTTTTCATGTAAAAGTGCAAAATATTTATTATGCAAAAACTAAAACCCTCTTTCTATTTCCTTATTTCAGATGATTTAAAAAAATTCATATTACATGTGTGTCCCTTATCCATTTTCTTTAAGACAGAAAGCAGAATCCAAGAACATCACATTTTCACATTAACTCGTAAAAATGAACCTTTTATCTTATACTCCTCCTTTTTATACTTGAGATGATTCTTTAAGAGAGGAGACGAAGTTATGAAGCAAAAAAGAAAAGTTGTTTTGATTGGAACCGGTTTTGTTGGAATGAGCTTTGCTTACAGTATGCTGATGACAGGAGATATCGACGATCTGGTACTAATTGATATTAATAAAGAAAAAGCAGTTGGAGAAGCTATGGATCTTCAACATGGACTCCCCTATGCCAGACGAAAGATAGATATTAAAGCAGGAAATTATGATGATTGTGAAGACGCAGATATTGCAGTCATAACAGCAGGCGCTACCCAAAAACCAGGCGAAACACGATTGGATTTAACCGTTACTGATACAAAAATTGTAAAAAATGTGACCTCAAATATTATGAAATCTGGATTTCATGGAGTTCTCATCGTCGCCTGCAACCCTGTCGATATTATGACTTATGTAGCTCAGAAAGTATCTGGTCTTCCACCCACAAAAGTAATTGGAACAGGAACTTTGCTTGACACCGCCAGATTACGATTTATGTTAAGTGAAATGTTAAATATATCAACCAATAATATTCACGCATACATCATGGGAGAGCATGGAGACACAAGTTTCGTTCCTTGGGACCATGCTTTTATTGGCAGTAAAAAACTTTTAGAAGTCATAGAAAAAAGAGACTTATCTTTAGATAGTTTAAATAAAATTTATGAAGATGTAAAAAATGCTGGTTACGAAATTGTAAATCGAAAGAAATCAACTTACTATGGTATCGGATTATCACTCAATCGCTTAGTCAATGCAATCTTAAACGACGAACATACGCTGCTCACTATATCCGCTTATCAAAATGGAGAATATGGTTTTCATGGACTTTATAATGGAGTACCTGCTCTAATTACTAGAGAAGGTATCCAAGAAATCTTAGAATTAGATTTATCCGAAGAAGATCTACATAAATTTCATAAAAGTTGCACAACACTAAAAGAAATTATAGATACTATAGTAAACCCATTAATTCAATAAGATATTACATTAAAACATAGAAAGGTGATTTTTTCACCTTTCTATCGTTGGTTTCAATAAAAAAGTAGAAGATGTCTCTTCTACAAATTTTGTGTCACTTCAACTTTTACTTTGTTTTCTGCTTCCAGATCATATGTGATCTTTGCGACTTCATCCAAATGATGTTTTAAGATACCTTGTACCGTATCAAAAACCTCATCTTCTTTTTCCTGAGATGGACAGTCATACTCAATACTGGTCACAACATGTTTTTTTGTAGAAATAGATTTCAATTCATCAATTGCACTCATATTCATATACCTCGTGCTTTTAGTCTAATCTGTTTTTTACCGTTTGTCAAACCGCATAGTAATTTAGAATGTCTGCCGGCTTTAACTGACTTTTTTGGGCAAAATCCATATCCTGAATCAATTTCCCTTCATTTAAGATAAACAGACGATTTCCATTATCCAAAGCATCCTGAATATTATGCGTGATCATTAACGCTGTCATATGCTCTTTTTGAATCAGTTCATTGGTAATTTCCAGAATCTTTTGCGCACTTTTAGGATCCAGAGCCGCTGTATGCTCATCCAATAATAAGATCTTTGGCGGATTTAACACAGCCATCATCAAAGCTACCGCCTGTCTTTGCCCACCGGATAAAAGTCCGATCGGTGTCTTTAAACGATCTTCCAAGCCCATGTCCAAGGTTTTCAGCTTTTCCTGAAAATAGGCACGATCCTGTTTATGCACCGCCAGAGAAAACTTTCCATATTTCCCGGAAGAATACGCCAAAGCAAGATTTTCTTCCACCGTTAGATGCGGGGCTGTTCCATGCTCCGGGTTTTGAAACAAGCGACCGATATAGCGAGCCCGTACATGCTCCTTCTGTCGTGTAATATCTTCCGAATCTAGAAAAATCTTTCCTTTCGCCGGTTTTAATGCACCTGTAATCACATTAAACAATGTACTTTTTCCGGCCCCATTACTGCCCAGCATCGTGATAAAATCACCATCCTGGATCGTAGCGCTGAAATCCTCCAATGCGACTTTCTCTAAAGAAGTGCCTTTATTGAAAATGACCGATATATTTTCTAATTTAAGCATTTTCTTTTTCCCTCACTTTCTTTAGATACGGAATGGAAATAGTCAAGGCAACTAAAATGGCAGACATCATATTCATATCGGTTGCCGGAATGCCAAACTGCAGGGCAATCGTGTAAAGCACTCTATAAATACAGGCCCCCACGATGGCACTGGCAAGGCCAAAACCAATCGTCTTTTTGCGCAGAATCGCTTCTCCGATAATGATACCAGCCAATCCTAATACCATCATCCCGGTTCCTCCGGTCACATCGGCAAAGTTTTGGTATTGGGCCAGTAAAGCACCGGATAAGGCAACTAGTCCATTGGATAGAGACATACCTAAAAATTTCATGGTATCTACATTGATACTGCTGGATTTGACCATCGTTTCATTGTCGCCGGTCGCCCGCAACATCAAACCGGTATTGGTCTTAAAGAAGGCAAATAAGAGTAGCCCCACACAAACACTGATTACTACCAGAACCAACAAAGTAAACGGAATCATCGTAAACACGGAATCCGTATTCAACAAGGCAATATTGGGAGAGCCGGACATGATCCTAAGATTGATGGAATAAAGAGCGGTCATGGTCAAGATTCCGGCCAATAACGCATGAATTTTCATTTTTGTCTGTAAGAATGCTGTGATCAAGCCACACACACAGCCCGCCAGAAACCCTAACAAAAGTCCCAGTATCGGATGTCCCTGTACCGTACATACCGCACATGTAGCCGCACCGGTCGTAAAGCTTCCATCTACTGTCAGATCGGGAATATTTAAAATTCGAAACGAAATATATACGCCCAGAGAAAGGATGGAAAAGATCAATCCTAACTCTAACGCTCTTTCAAGTATTGCCAAGGACACAAAGCTCACTCCTATCTTACATCACCACTAAATGTTCGTTATTTTGAATATCTTCCGGTAAGGTAATTCCTAAAGTATCTAATACCTTTTGATTCACATAAATATTCAAATCATCTTTAAAGACCTTTACCGGAATATCGGCAGGACTTTTACCTTTTAAAATTTCATCCACCATATTGGCTGTTTCTTTACCTAAATTTTCATAATCGATACCAACCGTCGCAAAACCACCGTCCTGCACCATGGAATCAGCTCCGGTATAGAATGGAACACCGGCATCGAGTGCAATTTGTGATAGAGCTGCCATACCACTGGCAACCGTATTATCATTTGGTGCTAATAAGATATCCACTTGTTCACATAGAACACTGGCAGCACTCTGCAGCTCGGTTAAGTTAGAGCCGGTACCTTCCTGTAATGTCAATCCGTTTTCTTCACAGTATTTCTTTGCCTTTTCTAAGTTTGCCTTGGAATTGGCTTCACTGGCATTGTACAAGAATCCAACTGTCTTGACTTCAGGATTGATTTCTTTAGCTAAGTCTAAGATCTGATCGATCTGTACTTCATCGCTGGTTCCTGTAATATTGCCGGATGGTTTATCCATATCTTTGACTAATCCTGCCCCAACCGGGTCACTGACGGCACTGAATACGACCGGAATCTCATCGGATACATTAGCCGCTGCCTGCGCTGTCGGTGTGGCAATGGCAACGATCGCATCAACCTTTTCATCCTGATATTGTGACATGATCGAAGTCAAATTACTTGTCTGTCCGGAAGCATCAGTAAAATCATATTTTATCGTCTCTCCGTCTTTATACCCCAGCGTTTCCATCTGTTCTACAAACGCATCGCGAATCGTGTTTAGTGAAGTATGGCTCACTAACTGAGAAACACCTACTGTCGGAATATCCGAACCGGATGAGGAACATCCAAACAATACGCTGCAAGTCAATGCGGCAGCTGCCAATTTTGATAAAGTTTTCATTTTGTCTTCTCCTTTTCTTTATCATTGTTTGGATAGCAATTCGCGGGTATAAAAGAAAAAAGTCCCATGTCAAAATACTTTGACACAGGACAAATCGTTTCTTGATCTGCGGTACCACCTGTATTGGTAAAAATACCCACTCATATAAAATGCTATCACATTTCTCTTGTTGTAACGTACAAGTCACGTCTTGGCTACTCACTCGTTTTCACCTTGCCCTTGGAAGTCCATTTGCAGAACTGTTACGATCAGGCTTTCACCACCCCTGACTCGCTTGGCGCACATCTTTCTGTTTGATCTCTTCCGCCTTGGTTTATTATAGGATACTCCATAAATGAAAAAAACGCAACATTTTTATGAAAGAAATTTTCAATTTATTCTTTTTCCATTCCCTCACTGTATTCCAGGCGATCTTCCTGCGTAATCTTGCGTTGCACCCGACATGGATTGCCAAACGCAATGACACCGTTTGGAATATCTTTAGTCACGATGCTTCCTGCACCGATGATAGAATCCTTTCCAATCGTCACGCCAGGGCAAATGACACAATTGGCTCCGATCCACACATTTTCACCAATGATGATGGGTTTGGAAGTATTCATGCCTTCTTTTCGCTGTGCTGGAAACACTCCATGCCCGGCACAAGTTATTGTGACATTCGGCCCAATAAAAACGCCATTTCCAATACGTACCGGTGATGTATCTAATATCACACAATTATAATTGATAACACAAAATCCATCAAAATGAATATTAAAGCCATAATCGCAATGAAATCCCAGTGCTATATTGACATAATCGTTACAAGTACCAAACAAAGCCTGTAAGATGTTTTTATTGTCTGGATCTTGATTATGTTGCTGACAAAGATTTCTTGTCTTTTCCTGTAAGATAAAAGGTGTTTTCGTAAAATGAGCGACATAACCGTCTTTGCTTTGAATCCTCTTTTTTAAATCCATACATTCTCCCGTAGAAAAAAGTTCCGTGCCTGTACAGAACTTCTTCTTTCTATTTTACTTCATGTGTCCAACCGTAGGTATCTTCCAGATCACCCCACTGAATACCGGTTAGTGTATCATAAATATTTTGTGTCAAAGCACCGGTTTTAAAGTCGTTGATCTGCACGACATCACCCTTATAATACAATTCCCCAATCGGACTGATAACAGCAGCGGTTCCGGTTCCCCAGGCTTCCTGTAATGTACCATCATGTCCTGCTTTCATCAGATCGTCGATGGCCAAATGTCTTTCTTCGACTTTGTAACCCCAGTCACGCAAGATGTGTAAGATAGAATCACGTGTAACACCCGGCAAAACCGTTCCTTCGGTCGGTGCTGTAATGATCGTATCGTTGATTTCAAACATTACGTTCATAGAACCTACTTCTTCCACATATTTACGTTCTACACCATCTAACCATAATACCTGTGTATAGCCTAAAGCTTCGGCTTTGACCTGTGCCGCTAAAGAACCGGCATAGTTTCCACCACATTTTGTGAATCCGGTTCCACCCACTGTCGCACGAACAAATTCATCTTCTACATAAATCTTAACCGGATTGACACCTTCCGGATAATATGCACCGACCGGTGAACAAATAATGATAAACTTGTAAGAGTGCGAAGGATGTACGCCGATAGCCTTTTCCGTCGCAAACATATATGGACGAATATACAGAGATTCGCCTTCACCTGTTGGAATCCAGTCTTTTTCCACACGAACGATTTCTTCTACAGCCTGTACAAAATCATCTTCTTCAATGATCGGCATGCTTAAACGTTTATTGGAATTGATAAAGCGTCGTGCATTCATTTCCGGGCGAAACAACAGGATACGTCCATCTTTGGCTTTGTACGCTTTCATTCCTTCAAAGGTTTCCTGCGCATAATGTAAGACCATACTGGCCGGATCAAATTCAATCGGTCCATAAGGTACGATACGCGCATCATGCCAACCTTGTCCTTCATCATAATCCATGACAAACATATAGTCAGTCTGATACTTACCAAATCCCAGATTTCCGGTTGGTTTCTCTTTTAGATCTTTTCTTTCTTCAAAACGAATTTTCATTTTGATTCCTCCTATCCTAACATCATACGGTCATTGGCAAATTCTTCACCACTGGCTTCTTCAAATTTTCTTAAAAGATCCGAAACTTTTAATTTCTTCTTTTCTTCTCCTTTAACATCATAAATGATCTGCCCTTCATGCATCATGATCAAACGATTGCCAATATGAATCGCATCCTGCATGTTATGCGTAACCATCAAAGTTGTCAGGTTTTGTTCACTGACGATTTCCTGCGTCAAATCCAATACTTTTTTCGCCGTCCTTGGATCTAATGCCGCTGTGTGTTCATCCAACAATAACAGCTTTGGTTTGATCAATGTAGCCATCAATAACGTTAAAGCCTGTCTTTGCCCGCCGGACAACAAACCCACCTTTGATGTCATACGATCTTCCAAACCTAATCCTAAGCGCTTTAGCTGTTCATGGAAATTTTCCTTTTCCTTAGGTGTGATACCCCAGCGCAGGCCTCTTTTCTTGCCTCGACGATTCGCCATGGCCAGATTTTCCTGAATGGCCATATCGGCAGCTGTTCCCAACATCGGATCCTGGAAAACACGTCCGATCATTTGCGCTCTCTGGTATTCTGCCAAAAGCGAAATATTTTTTCCATCCAAATAAATAGTTCCACAATCGATTGGATATACACCGGCAACCATGTTCATCATCGTACTTTTTCCGGCACCGTTTCCACCGATGATCGTGATAAAATCACCTTCATTTACCACTAAATCAATCGCGTTCAAAGCCTTCTTTTCATTGACGGTTCCCGGATTGAACGTCTTCGATACCTTATTGATCTTCAGCATGTTAACGCTCCTTTCCGGTCAGCTTCTTATACATAGAAAGCTGTTTGTGTTTATTCATAACGATTGGAACAGTCAGGGCTATTGCGACTAAAATTGCCGTCAAAAGCTTTAAATCATCCGTATTTAATCCTAACTGTAAAACAACCGCTACAATGATACGATAGATTACAGAACCGACAACGATAGAAGTTAGACGCGTTCCAAATGCACCTTTATGACCAAAGATTACTTCACCGATTACGATAGAAGCCAGCCCGATAACGATAGCACCGATTCCCATACGCACATCCGCATAGCCTTGTTGTTGTGTGACCAAAGCACCGGATAAGGCAATCAAACCATTGGAGATCATCAAGCCCAAAGTTTTAGTAACATTGGTATTCACACCTAAGGCACGTACCATCTGCTCATTATTTCCGGTCGCACGAATGCTGGAGCCAATCTCTGTTCCAAAATACCAATATAAGATTACGATCACCAAAATCGTAACGATCAATCCAATGATCAAAACAATCCAGTTATTGGAAAGACCTGTCAGGTTTTCCAATCCCTCAAAAATATTATCATATTGAAGTAACGGCGTGTTGGAGCGCCCCATGATTCGTAAGTTGATCGAATATAAACCAATTTGCGTAAGTATTCCTGCCAAAATAGCCGGAATCTGACATTTTGTATGTAAAAAGCCTGTCACAAAACCGGCGATAAATCCGGCAATCGTACTTAAAATCAAAGACAAGACCGGATCTACACCATTGACCAGACAGACAGCACAGACAGCTCCGCCAGTCGCAAAAGAGCCATCTACCGTCAAATCGGCAATATCTAATAATCGAAACGTGATATAGACACCTAAAGCCATCAATCCCCATAGGATCCCCTGGCTCAAGGCACCCTGCATAGCCAATAAAATACTCATGATTATGCTGCCGTTTCTACCATTTCTGCTTTTGCCGCTAAATCATCCGGAATAGTGATACCAAGTTCTTCTGCAGCACTCTTATTAATCGTCAAAACACAGTTTTCCGGATCTAGATATTCAATCGGCATTTCAGCTGGTGATTTTCCATCCTTTAAAATTTCTACAGCCTGTTTAGCTGCCATTTCACCCAGTTTATGATAATCAATACCATAAGTTGCCAAACCACCGTTTTCTACCATGCCACTTTCTCCGACAATACATGGAATTCCATTCGCATTGGAAACCTGAGCTACTGCAGACATACCTTCCGCTAATAAATTATCGGTTGGAATATAGATCGCATCGACTTTACCAATTAAAGATTCTGTCACCTGCTGAATAGAGCTGGAATCCGCTACAGTAGCTTCCTGCCATTCCAATCCAGCAGCGTCCAATGCCTTTTCGGCCATTTCAGCCTGAATCTTGGAGTTATCCTCGCTGCTGCAGTACATAACCGCTACCTTTTTGGCATCCGGTACAATCTGTGTCAATAGCTCAATTTGTTTTTCCACCGGTGTTAAATCACTAACGCCTGTTACATTTCCTCCCGGTTCTTCATTATCCTTAACGATTCCTGAAGCTGCCGGATCGGTCACGGCATTGACAATGATAGGAATATCGCTTGTTTTTTTAGCTGCTGTTTGCGCTGATGGTGTCGCAATCGCATAAATCAGATCATCACCATCATTCATAAACTTATCCACGATCGTAGCACAGTTTGACTGATCGTTTGAAGCATTTTGATAATCAAATGTCGTATTCTCTTCTGTATATCCGGCTTCCTTTAAACCATCCATAAAGCCTTCATAGGCCTGGTCCAAAGCCGGATGCTCGGCCAGCTGAATGATTCCAATTTTCGTTGTGTCTTCGGATTGGCCTCCACCTGAACAAGCTGCCAAAGAGAAAGCCGCCGCCAGCGCAAGACCACATTTTAATAAGTTTTTCATAATCTCATCCTCCGCGTTTATAAGTCATGGTTACATTGTATTCTTTCAAAAGATGTAAGTCAATGTAACACGATGAAACTTTTCATATATTTTTACATTTGATATGATATAATAGTTCATATTTTAAGGAGAAAGACTATGAAATTAACAATTCCAGAGCATTACAATCCTGTTCTATCCGTTCGTCAGACACAGGAAGCCATTAAATATATTCGCGATACTTTTCAACACGAATTTGGAAAAGAGATGAATCTGCTTCGTATTTCCGCCCCGTTATTCGTTGAAAAACGTTCCGGGTTAAACGATGATCTTAACGGCATTGAAGAACCGGTTCATTTTACAATGAAGGATATTGGTGATGAACGTATAGAAGTCGTACATTCTTTAGCTAAATGGAAACGTATGGCTTTAAAGAAATATGGCTTTCAGCTGCATGAAGGCTTATATACCAACATGAATGCGATTCGTAAAGATGAAGAATTAGATAACCTGCATTCTGCCTATGTAGATCAATGGGACTGGGAAAAAATACTGACAAAAGAAGAAAGAACAGAAAATGTTCTCAAGCAACATGTTCGCACGATTTTTAAAGTCATCAAACATATGGAGCATGAAGTCTGGTATAAGTATCCAGAAGCGGTTAACCATTTACCGGATAAGATTCACTTCATCACAACGCAGGAGCTTTTAGATAAATATCCAACCTATACGGCTAAAGAACGTGAAAATGCCATCACCAAAGAACTGGGCTGTGTCTTTATCATGAAGATTGGCGACAAGTTATCTAACGGTGAAAAGCACGATGGTCGTGCACCGGACTATGATGACTGGCAGTTAAACGGGGATATCTTATTCTGGTATGAACCTTTACAGTGTGCTTTAGAAATCTCCAGCATGGGAATTCGTGTCGATGAAAACAGTCTGGTGGAACAGCTTCGTAAAGAAGGAAAAGAAGAACGATTACAGCTTCCTTTCCATAGAGCCATCTTAGAACAAAGATTGCCTTATACGATCGGAGGCGGTATCGGTCAATCTCGATTGTGCATGTTATTATTGAAGAAAGCTCATATCTGTGAAGTACAGGCAAGCATCTGGCCGGAAGATATGATCGAAGAATGTTACAAAAACAATATTCAAATACTTTAGGATCTTCGCGATCCTTTTTTCATGAAAAAAAGCGCCTTTAAGACGCTATAAACTGTAGAAAATCTTCCATATTCCCTTTTTTATACACATTTAAATCCTTATTTTTAGAATTGATCAGACAATCCGTAATCAAATACGTATCCATTCCCAGTTCCATGGTGATCATATCTTCCTGTACATCATTGCCTACCATTAAACATTTCTGAGGATCCAGATTCCTTTGCTCCAGGATTTCCCGATAATAATATGGATTCGGCTTACAGAAACAGGAGTTCTCATACGTTGTGATGTATTCAAAATCATCCGGTTCTAACCCTACCCAGCGAATCCTTGAATGTGTGGCCACCTGTGGAAAGATAGGATTGGTTGCCAATACCACTCTTCCCTTTTTTTTACAGGCATCCACGATCTTTTTTGATAATGGATTAAACCCACAGACTTGTTTGGCCGCTTGAAATTCATGGGCATAAAAAGAGTCAAATACTTCTTTGTCCTTCAGTTTTTCTTCTCCGTAAATCGAAACAAACACTTCCCAGAAACGATCGTAATTCATACACGAACCATCGTTTTGAATCATCGCATAGGTTCCCTTCCAGATCGAATCGATCAGTTGTTTGGCATCATACCCTAAAGGGGCAACCTTTTGAACCAATAATCCAAAATATGTTTTCACAAATTGTTCCTGGTCCATTGGAAGCAATGTTCCGTCTAAATCAAATAATACAGCCTGATACTCCATACATTTCCTCACTTTTTTAAAAAGTATAACATACTAAAACCGATTTGAATCTAATTTTTTGATGGGTTTGGCCGGGTTCCCCACAACGATCGTATCGGCTTCCACATCCTTGGTCACAACACTTCCGGCACCGACAATGGCATTTTCTCCAATCGTCACGCCCGGCAAGATCGTGGCACCGGCTCCGATCCAGGCATTTTTACAAATCCGCACATCTTCCACTGTTAAGATATCTCGATCGTAAAAATCATGATTGTTTGTGATCACCTTTACATCCAAGGCAATACGAACATCGTCTTCCATATAGACCTGCCCTGCACTCATACATTTAAAATACGGCATGATCGTTACATTCTTTCCAATATGGATGTTTTTAGCTAAATTACAGTAAAAAGGCGTATGTACCTTAGAGCCTTCTTCGAATTCACCAAACAGTTCTTTTGGAATTTCTTTGTATCTAGGCGATGATGGATCACATTGATTCCATTCAAACAACAACGCTTTTGTCCGTTTTCCTTCCGCCTTTCGGTTTTCATCTTCTATACGCAAATCTACAGTTTTCATCTTGTCTTCCTTTCAATCGTTCTTCGAATATAAATATAACAAACAATATCTACGGCAATCGTCAATATCCAGGAAATCGGATAGGATATGTATAACGTTGATAATTCTCGATGTGCCTGAAAGATGGTAAAGATCCAAAAGATACGAAATACACAGACCCCCATCATAGATACGAGCATAGGCAAAATCGAATACCCCATTCCTCGTAAGCTACCCACAAATACGTCCATGATGCCGCACAAAAAATACGTGGTACAAATAAATGACAATCGAATCAAACCGATCCGGATGACCTCAGGGTCGGCTGAATAAATATGCAGTAAAAAGTTACCGCCTAAATAAGCACCCCAGCCCAGAATCAGTCCCACACAAACCACAATTCCCAAACATTCCAGAAGAATTTTATCGATTCTTTTAAATTGTCTGGCACCCATATTTTGCGAGGTAAAACTTAAATTGGTTTGATAGATCGCATTCATCGAAATATACACAAAGTTTTCTATGTTCAAACTGGCGGTATTTCCTGCCATGACGATCGATCCAAAACTGTTGACACTGGATTGAATCAATACATTCGATATACTAAATAACATTCCCTGTACACCGGCCGGAACACCGATCTTGACCATCTTGATTCCTTTATCCAAAGAAAAATGAAGACTCTTTCTCTGCAGGCGAATAGGCCCTTCATGGGCATGCAGGCAAAGCAGCACTAAAATGGCACTGATTATTTCGGCAACGATCGTTGCGGTAGCTACACCGGCTACGCCCCAGTCAAACACGATGACAAAGATCAAATTCAAAACAACGTTGACCATACCTGAGATCATTAAAAAATAGAGTGGTCTTTTCGTGTCACCGACAGCTCTTAATAAGGCAGTCCCAAAGTCATAAATAAGTAAAGAAGGCAAACCGATAAAATAGATTTGCATATAAATTGTCGATAATGGCAATACATCTTCCGGAGTAGCCATCCAGCTCAACAAAGTCCCGGCCGCAAAAAAGCCAAATACACCCATAAACAATCCGCCAAACAAGGCAAATAAAATGCCGGTATGAACAGCTTTTTGCGCATTCTCTACATCTCTGGCACCGATATATTGCCCAACCAACACATTGGCGCCAATAGAAATTCCTAAAAACAGATTGATCAGTAAATTGATCAGACTGGATGTCGAGCCAACCGCTGCCAAAGCCCTGCTGCCGGTAAATCGTCCTACCACAATGACATCAGCCGCATTAAATAAAAGCTGTAAGACACCGGACAGTATAACTGGTATAGAAAAGACGATCAATTTGGAAAAGATCGGCCCTTGTATCATATCCATTTGTCTTGCGTGCTTCATAAACATCCTTCTTTCACAGGCCGTATTATACTCGTTTTTTCAAAATTGTATAGAAAAAAAGCCGCCGAAACGACTTTTTATTCCTCTGCAGAAACATTTAGACAATCCGCGATGGATGTATCCTGCATCAATGTATTTGAATTATATAGAAACAAGATATCGGTAATCAATTGAGAATCCAACAGCTTTGATACATCTTCAAAGTAGTAACGAGGGTCGATGATATCAATCGTTCTAAAATGCGGAATTAAAAACTGTATCATCGAATTGGCATAGGAATCCTTGATCAACAACAGATGCCGATCACTGTCATTATCCATTTCTAATGAAATTCTTCCGGTGTTCCCTGACAAAAAGACCGTATATTGATCTTTGGTATGTAAGGCATCCATAGAATAAATAGAGCGTGAAGAGTCCCTGCTTGTTTCATCGGTCATGATATATTCACTGTTTTCTTTTGGCACATAAATATCAATTTGATCTTCCATAAAGGCACTTCCGACCTTACCGGATAAAGTCCCTTTAAAATCTGTGGAAACCGGATACACATGGTAATCGGAGATCTCCGTTTGTCCAAGATCCATGCTGGAAGACAAGGCTTGATAGGCATAATAGCTACCTAAAGAAGTCCAGTGATGATCAGTCTTATAATATAAATACTCATTCTTATGCTCTTTAAAGGAATCACGAACATCCACCTTTTGAATCGATGCATCTAATTTAGATAGATAATCGTCGATTTGTGCATTCTGATCCAATGGCGTCGCAAAAGAAGGCAGCTTATCCGATTGCACACTAACCGCATTCGGTGCTAACAGAAAATACGATGCTTTTCCGGATTCTGTGCAAAACTGATTGATTGCCTGAATATTTCTTTCCTTTTGTTCTTCGTTGACAGCGCTGGTATCTTCAATCAATGCGCCTTTACCCAAATATACATCATCGATCTTTTTAACACCTGTCATCTTACTGATGAGATACTTTAACTGAATCCATTGATCTCGTCCTACAAACTGATCCGAATACCAGTTATTGACATCTTTAAAAAATTGACCATCATTGATAGAAGACAAGCTGATGGTCGGAAACTGCTGCAGCGAACGGTTCTCCATCGAAGATGTCTTGGCATCGGGCCACAACAAATTCAATACACATACGATCACGACACAAACCGCAAGAATCGGACTCATTTTTTTCGATAATTTTGTCATTTTATCTTTCATATTCATCCCATCCCCTATCTAGAACGCAAAATACAAAAAGCTCTGGTATGTGCTACCTACCACAAAAGCGATACTGATACCAAAGAAAACCAGATATAAAACCGTAAAGGCTAACACCATTCGATTTCCTTTGACCTGCATCAATCTTTCTTCGATGCGATCAAACAGTGTACCTGAAAGCAGGATACCGATTATAAATAATACTAAATGCCCGGTCAGCACAAATAAGGCTTCCGTGTTAACCAACTCTGCGAAGTGGAACATACGACCAATCGTTCCAAACGCATCCATAATACTTGGACTACAGAAAAATACCCAACCGATCAATACGACAACTAAAGTATAAAGATGACCTACGATGCGTGGCAGTTTCTCCAAAATAGGACGAAGCACAAATTTCTCCAACAAGAGAAAGGCACCATAATAAAGTCCCCAGAATATAAATGTCCAGTTGGCTCCATGCCATAAACCGGTCAAAAACCATACGATCAAGATATTTCGTACATAGTCATGACGATTCCCACCTAATGGAATATAGACATAATCACGAAACCATCTTGATAAGCTGATATGCCATCTTCGCCAGAAATCCTGTACACTGACTGCCACATACGGATGATCAAAGTTTGGTTTTAGATCAAAGCCAAACATGCGTGAAATTCCAATGGCCATATCACTATAACCACTAAAATCAAAATAGATTTCCAACATATAGCTAAGGGCATAAAGCCAGGCTCCCAACATACTTGTATTTTGTGACAGACTGGAAAATACCAGAGCAAACTGATCTGCCAGAAGCGCTTTTTTGATCAAGCCTTTGACAAACAACAAGGTGCCGGAATAAAACATTTCTCTTTGGAAAGGATGATACGAAAACTGATGTTCCATATCATGATAAAAGGCAATCGGGCCACTGGTGATCTTTCCAAAGAACGCAATATACAATCCTAGATACAATGGATTTTTCTGTGCCGGGCTGGTACCTTTATATACATCAGCCAGATAAGACAAAGCACTAAAAGTAAAGAAGGAGAGCCCTACCGGCAATGTGATATCAAAGCCTTCCAGCCCTACTATGCCCAATAAAAAATTCGTATATTTAAAAGCACCCAAAATCAAAAGATTAACGGCAACGGATAACCAAAAGTTTATCTTTCTTTGCCGCTCATCTTCTTCCTGCATCAACTGCAGACCACTGATATAATTCCATGCGATGCTCAGCAACAACAATAAAACATAATAAGGCTCATTCCATGCATAGAACAACAAACTCAGCACAAACAACACAATATTTTTTAAAAACTGTGACGGCAGGAAGCGATAAAGAAGCACGGATACTGGTAAGAAACAAAATATAAAAATCAATGAATTAAATACCATACACGCACCCCCTTATAAGCTTTCCAAGAATTGTTCATCCATTGTTTTGGCATTCGTATCGACCACATACAATGCATAATTCGCCTGTATATCCACAACAGCCTGCTTTAATAACTGCACCTGATCCGGCGCATAGCCGTCATATAAGTTTGTCTGCTCGGCAATACGACTTTCAATGGCTTGTTGAAACGCATTTTTTTGATCCGGATCCTTAAACTGCACCAATACATATTCATTGGCCTGCATGACATCATCGATCTTAAAATATGCGATTCGTTCATATGCTTCCGGATCTAATCCCAAATTTTTTCGTATTGCCTGATTATCCTGCTGTAACAGAGCGCTTAAATCTAAATTCTCCTGTACTTTGGATAACACAACACCAAAATCCTCTTTACTCATCTTTGGACCGCTAAAGACATTCAACATGAGTATGATCAATAAAAGAAACACAACACCTTTGGCGGCCCATAAACCATACTTCATCAAAATTCCCCCTTAATTCTTATGACATGATCTATGTATTTTTCCCTGTTTCTTCTCTTCATAATCTGTATCCCTCTTTTATCATTTATTTTAGCACAAGTACGACATACAGAGAGAAAAGATTTATGACTTTTTACAAGATAAACTTATTCATTCTTTGATGAATGAAAAGAAAGGAAAAAAGCCTCCTGTCGGAAGCTTTCCAACCTTTATTGATCAATTGAATATCAAATTAAAATTTGTTCGTTCTTTTGAGATTTTTTAGGAGCGCCACAAATAATCAAAGACAGCTTTATCTTGTTGGCCCCATGTTGTTTCATTATGTTGACCGTTTTCGATCAGACGAAAAATAGCAGATGCATTACGCACTGTAAATTCATTGACAAGCATCTTCATATCATTGATTCTTTGATCTTGAAATACACTTTTTGCTAGTTCCTTTGTTCCCCAGCTTAAATATACTCTTGTATCCGGTGAAAGACTGATCTTCCGAAATTCTGAAAGAATCTTTTCTTTACAGCCAAACACAGCACTGGAAAGACAAGCAGCTTTTGAGAAAATCGAATTGTAATAAAGAATACCATATAAAGCCATAAGACCTCCCATACTGCTTCCACCAATGCCGGTACATTCACGTAAAGGTATCGTACGATACCGAGAGTCAATATAAGGCTTTAGTTCATTGACCATCCAATCCATCAGCTGATCGCCTTTACCGTAAACATGGCCTAAATACGGCGTTGAAAATGTATAAGGACTAAATTCTGACAATCGTTGATTTCCCTCGTGATTACATTCCAAGCCTACAATGATAAACGGTTTGTCATAAGAATTTAAAAATGTTTCCAGGCCCCAAGAAGTTCCATAGGTCGCATCTGCATCATTAAATAGGTTATGCCCGTCAAACATATACATGACAGGATATCGTTCTGTACTGTTTTTGTAGTCTTGCGGAAGATGAATGTGCAAAGTTCGATAAGTTGAAAAAGGTGTTATAAAAACTTGTTCTTTTTGAATCATGAAGAACACCTCCCTGATGTTAATATTGTAACATGAAAAGGGTTACGTATAAACATACAGAACTTGGATAAGAGAGAGTTGTCATATGATTGATTAAGACTATGACTTTTAAAGCTTACTTTTTTAATACACTATTTTATCCTGTACCTTTCACTCTATGAATACAATTTTGAATACAGTCCTCTTTTAAATTTATCAAAACTATTCTTGTACATCCAAATTCATTTTATATCATCTAAAGAACCTTTTTTCTTTTCCATTTATTTATTCATTTTTATATTTTTTATTGAAATCATAGGCATTGCCTTTTATTATGTAGAAGTAAACCTTAAAGGAGAAAACTATGGATCTTTCTTTAATTTTGAAATTACTTGGGGGTCTTGCCCTGTTTTTGTATGGGATGCAGATGATGTCCGATGGTCTGGAAAAAGCAGCCGGTGACCGGTTGAAGACCATTTTGGAGAAGCTGACATCCAATCGTTTCCTTGGTGTGATCGTAGGTGCCTTGATTACTGCAGCCATTCAATCCAGCAGTGCTACAACGGTCATGGTCATCGGATTTGTAAATGCCCGTTTGATGACTTTGCAGCAGGCTGTTTGGATCATTATGGGTGCCAATATCGGTACAACCATCACCGGACAGCTGGTGGCACTGAATGTCAGTGAGATTGCACCACTGATTGCCTTTGCCGGTGTTGTATTGATCGTTTTCTTGAAGAATCCAAAGCTTCATTATTTTGGTTCGATCATTGCCGGTCTGGGTATTTTGTTTATTGGTATGGACATGATGTCTTCTTCTATGAGTCCACTCAGAGAATCCGAAGCGTTCATCTCATTGTTGACAAACTTTTCCAATCCTGCCATCGGTATTTTAGTAGGCGCTTTATTCACCGCTCTCATTCAGAGTTCTTCGGCTTCCTTAGGTATCTTGCAGGCTTTAGCCCGGAGTGGTTTGATTGGTTTGGATGGTGCAGTCTTTGTATTGTTTGGACAAAACATCGGTACTTGTATTACAGCCATTTTGGCATCCTTTGGAACCAGTCGAGAAGCCAAGCAGACAACGATTATTCACTTGAGTTTCAACATCATCGGTACGATCATCTTTACCACGGTTTGTCTGTTGACGCCGCTCACTTCCGTGGTTGCCGGATGGTCACCGGATAATGCAGCCCAGCAGATTGCCAATATGCACACATTGTTTAATGTGGTCACAACATTGATCTTATTGCCATTTGGAACTTATTTGGCTGCCTTGGCACAACATATTCTTCCAAGTGAGAAATTATCGGTGGATTCGGAGGGTTTAATGTATTTACAGCCTCTACCCAAAAGCAATAAAATCATTGGTTTATCAGCCATCAATGTGCAACAGGTCAATGATGAAATAATGCGTATGATGAAGCTTGCCTATACCAACGTATCGGATGCTTTTGATCAGCTGATCAACTATAAAGAAGATCGTTCCAAATCGATTCAGAAACGAGAAGCGGCTGTTAACTTCTTGAACAGTGCGATCTCCAAATATATTACCGATGCCTTTGCCTATGGCAACTTAAATCAGGAAACTTCAAAAACACTTACCGCTTATTATACGATGTTAGTCGATATTGAACGTATCAGTGATTATGCGATCAATATGGATCGACAGGCTTTGGTTATATCGAAAGAAACCACAAATGATGCCGAAAAAACAATCTTGCGAAAGATGAAAAAAAGAACTTTCAAAATGCATGATTTTATCTTTGATCTAAACAAGGCAAACAACTACAATAACCAAATCGATGAAAACACACAGGAATGGAGAACGGCTCAGATCCAGGGCTTAAAAGACAAAACTATTTCCAGTGAACTGGGAATTGCTTTCTCCAGAATCTTAACCGATTATGATCGAATCAATGATCATGCGGTCAACCTGGCTGAAGAAATCGATAAAATAGATAAAGGCTTACTTGAAACGATGATAGAAGAACATATATCTGTTCCAGAAGGCGCTGTTTCATAACAAATTGCATATTTATTTTATTTGTAAACACTGCTGATATACATATGAAATTTAATGACAAAATTGAGTGTGATTAACAAATTGACCATGCTTGATACTATGCTGTAATTCAGGTAGTCAAATGAGCAAAGTGCCTGAAACATAAAAAGGGAGAGTAACTCTCTTTTTTTGTGCTTATTACACTACTTCTTTAATTTCTTCTCGAGCCACTTGCAGATGAGTCAGGCAAGCACATCCACTAAATAGACTGATATAGCATATTGAATAGATACAAAGATAAAATAACTGCAAAATTAGCTTTAACTACATCTTAACAGTATTCCAATATCCTGATAATTCATGATGATTCCACCTCTTTCAATAAAAACGAAGATAACGAACTAAAGCAATTTTTTGATAACTTTTTTCATGTGTTTATGCTGATCATAAACCAAATGGAAAAAAATCACGATTATAAAGTAGGTTTTTATCTTATCCTTAGCTTGGGAACCACTTCAAATATTCTTGGCTTTTTTTTAGATCCCTTACTCCTTCATAATCTATCAGGCTTCTGCCAGTTACAAGTCCAATGAGCCAACTGTAAGTTGTTTATGTCGCTTGGATGTCCGCCTTAATTGACGGGAATAATATGATCAATACATGCTGATAAAAGATGAGGATACTTGCAGCTAAAGCCGACAGGCTTATCACATAATCCACACACCTCTTGAATAACAAATATCTTTTTCTTATTCCGCTCAAAGGCTAGGCGGTGGGTACCACCTTGATCATGTCTATTTCTTTCCACAAAATCACTTCTTTCCAAAAGAAAAAGCCTCAAACTTTTTATCTGAGACTTCTTGATGATATTAATATACTCTCTTTTTGGTACACAGTGTGTACTCTTTATAATTCTTACTGATTCAATCCAAGCTTTTGTTTAATGGCAGCTTCCAATACTTGTGAATAATTAATATGATTATTCTCTGCTATTTCTTTTAGCCATGCCGGTAAAGTACAATTTGTTTTTACTTTTTTATTATTGTACTTTTCCACTACAACATCAGGATAGATTGTAACCGGACATACAATACATCCCTCTGCATCTTCCTTTGATACCTTTCCTGTTGATTTGGGTACCTCTTCTCCATCTTTTACCATGCCATAATAATGTAATTCCAACGCATCCTTTGCATTTTTTAAAGCATCCTCTAGATTTTTTCCGTCTGAATAACAACCAGGCATATCCGGAAAATACAAACTATACGATTTTTCTCCTGATGGTTCTAAGACAGCTAAATAAGTTAATCCTTTCATAGCATTTTCTCCGTCCTTTCTTTTTTATAATTGAGATGCCAAACCTATGACCTGCCGGGCTATTTTTTATTTAGTCCAGCCTGGTCATAGATACTTTTTTCAGTGCCCGGAGCGATTGTCCGTCCGCCATGTTTAGGAACTGTAACTCTTCCTGATTTTGTTGGATGTTTGAATTGCACATGAGATCCGCTCTGTCCAACTTGATACCACCCATCTTTTTTCAAGATTTTCACAATTTCTCTAAAAGTTTTTGGCATCTTTTTTCCTCCCTGCAAGTATATTATACGCCTTTATATACGTACGTCAATATATTAATACGTATTTTTATACGTATACATTAAATTAGCTTTGCTATCTCACTTCTGATATGTTTCCATAAACCTTTTCTTGAATAACCATATTTCTCGACTACATTCCAACTATTTAAAAAGAAGAAATGTAAATCAAACAAAAAATTCTGGTCCGCTAAAGAAAAAGCTCAATGGGTTTACACTCATTGAGTCTTCGTCTGTAATAATTAATTTCAGATTCAATCCTACCTTCTTCCGTAAAAATGGCTATAGGACTTGTATATCCACCATGAAAAGCAGAGATTGGTTTACTTTATCTTTGTCCATATTCTGATACCTTCTTTTTTGATCAAAAACAAAATCGATGATTCTTTGATTGCCGAAAGATTAGGACATACAGTGACAGAGCTAAGAAAAACTTATGCACATATATATGATTCTATGAGACAAAACATGAAAAAAATATTGGATGAAACATGTAAAATTGAATAAAATTCGCAAATTTTTGCAATTTTTTCGCAATTTTTGATTAAAAAATTAAAAAAACTCCTTTACATAAAGGAGTTACAAGCTATTGGTGGAGATGAGGAGAGTCGAACTCCTGTCTAAGCAAAGTCCCACGATACAACGTTTACAGCTTTTCTTATCAAAATAATCCTAAGCTTTGGATAAGAACAAAGATCTTAAGATGTGATCCTAAAATTTTCGTATGAAGTATCGGATCACTACTTCATCTTATCTTCTTTATGTGTCCTGCAATAGCTAATAAGAAAGCGAACCTAGACCATTGGGGCTGCAAGCCAAACGTAGGCAATTAAATTAAGCAGCGAAAGCCATGCTCTGGTTTACACCAAAAACATTAGCAAGTTTAGTTTTAGCAATTAATTTTAAGTGGTTTTCACACGTGTCCTTCGTGGCTGTGGTCATATCCAAACGTTTACTCATCGAATACCATAAACATCCCCAGGAAAGCCATTATAACGCACTAATAATCATTCTTCAAGGCCTTCTGAATCTCTTTTTGCGCATCCTTTTTCTTCTGCGCTTCTCGTTTATCATGCAGATTTTTACCCTTAGCCAGAGCAATCTCTAATTTCGCCAAGCCTTTACTTAAATACAGTCGTGTAGGTACTACCGTATAGCCTTTTATACGTGCCGACTGCTCCAACTTCAAAATCTCTTTTTTATGCAACAATAGTTTTCGATCTCTTGTTTCCTCATGATTAAATATATTCCCATGCTCATACGGTGCAATGTGCATTCCCTTGATATAAGCCTCGTTGCCATAAAAACTAATATAAGAGTCTTTTAACTGTACTTTTCCTTTTCGAATACTTTTGATTTCCGTTCCCTTTAAACAAAGGCCGGCTTCAAATCGATCATACAGCTCGTACTCATGACGTGCTTTACGATTTTCCGCAACTAATTTCTGATTCATTATTCAACTACCACCTCGATTCCTTCCGGTGATCCCATGATTTCTTTTACATAATTTTGAATCCAAGCCTTAGACATATCATAGCCCAAAGAAGCTACATAATGTGTTGGAATATAATCATCGTTGTAATCATGGATCGTCATCACTTTAAAAGTAGTAAAAGCAGGATCATAATACATCACCGTTGGTGTAAATTTCACATTTTTAAATAATGTTTCCTGCGTATCAAAATCATACTGTAAGGTAAAGCTGGCCATACCGCCAACCATACCTTCATTGGTATCCTGTGCACTTAAAAAGTTTCCTAAAGAATAATAGCACAAAGTATCCTGTTTTTCGCCTTGGATGATTTCTGCCGGTTTGATGACATGCGGATGTGTTCCAATAATAACTTCAACGCCCCACTCATTCATCTTTTGTGCCAAGGCTTGTTGATCTGCTTCGATTTCTGTATGATATTCCGTTCCCCAATGCATGGAGACGATCTGCACATCGCTGATTTTCGATAATGTTTCCATATCCTTTTGAATTTGATCTTCATCGATTAATTCCACTAACCATGGCATATCTTCCGGCAGTGGAATTCCATTCAAACCATAGGTATAGCCTAAAAGGCCTACCTTGATACCGTTCACTTCACGGACGATGTATTGATTAGATTCTTCTTCACTACGATATGCTCCTGTCACCGAAACATCCGGATAGTTTTCATGAAGATAGTTTAATTCCGCCAGTAAGGCATCGCTGCCTTTATCTAAACTGTGATTACTGCTGGCAGCTAACCAGTCAAATCCTGTATTGGCAACCGCATCCAAGATTTGTGTCGGGCCGTTAAACTGCGGATAATGACTTAATCCGAACTCTTCACCCGCACAAATTGTTTCCTGATTGATAAAAGAAAGATCGGCCGGTTCAATATAAGGCTTCATCAAGGCATAGTCTTCATTAAAATCATAATCGGTGACACCCATTTCATATTGCGAAAAAATAGCCTGATGAATCAAATTATCGCCTACGCCCGCAAAGGTAAAGGATGAACTGCCTTTTTCTTCTTTCGATTCAGACTTTGTTTCGGTTTCCTGCTTCACAGTCTCTTGTTTAGGGCGCATAAAATACATAGCACCGGAAACAATGCTTGATCCCACTGACAGCACAACTAAGATTGCTAATAAATATAAAAATACACGTTTATTTCTATTCATGTCTTAATCATACCAAAATTAAATACGAAAAAGAACATCTTTTAAGATGTTGTCTAGAATTATAATTGTATCAATTGTCGCATACTTTGAATTGTTCCCTGTGTATCCACTTCCGGTTCCAGGGAAAGAATACAATCACATGTTTCCTGTATTGACTTTACTAATGTTTTATAGTCAATATCCCCATTCAATAGTGGAACATGCACAAACGGTTTTACAAGCCCGGAAACATAATGATAGTTTTTCAAGTGAATATGCCCTATATATGGATATAGATGCAGCAGTTCTTCTTCCAGGCTCCAATCCATATATTCTTTAGGCACATTTTCTCGAATGGCACGATAAGAGTTGGCCGGATCCCATAACAGCTTTAAATACGGATCATTGATTTCCTGTACGACTTGTAGTGTCATTTTTCCTTTTGGTAAATGGGAGTAGGGACAATTCTCCAGCATTAATGTCACATGATGTTTTTTAGAAATATCCAAAGCTTTTTTAATGTTCTCGATGATCTTCTCAAAATCTAGTTTGGTTCCATAAGGACCTTTTCGATTATCCGGCGAGCGAAATGGAAAAATACGAATCTTTGGACAATCTAATTCGTTGGCAATCCCGCACGCATGCTCTAAGACATTCAAATGATATTTCAAATCCCCTTGTATCGAATAAAAGCCTGGATTAAATAAAGAAACCTCATCCCCCTGATACAGAGGACATAAAAAGAATAGAGTACTGGCAATATTGGATACTTTGACATGATATCGATTCAACAGATGTTTGATTATTTCCACTTCTTCTTTGGTACATGTTTCAATAGAATGACCAAATACATTATGCAGCTCTACATATTCATAGCCCTCTTTGACTATAATTTTTAAAGCCTCTTCTAAATCCTGACTCACCTGATCGCTGATGATGGAAAGTTTCATGATCTCACCTCATAATTATCATAACATTATAATGTTTATTCCTTATAAAAAAGATTGGATTTTTTGATCCAATCTTACTGTAACAATGTTTGAATTGTTTCTTCTAAATCTTGTGCTGTCAGCTTGAATTCTTTTTGAAGGAATTCCGGTGTACCCACCTGACCAAACCTTTCATTTACACCATGGCGTTTAAAAGACACATTGATTTGATTTTCCGCAAGCACTTCGGCAACGGCACTTCCTAAACCGCCTGTAATCGAATGATTTTCAAAGGTCACAACTGCTTTTTTTTCTTTTGCTTCTTTGATGATCAAGTCTTTATCCAATGGTTTGATACAGAACATATCGATTACAGAAACTGAAAGATTTTGTCCTTCCAGGCTTTGTGCACAATCCAGGGCATCACTGACGATCTGACCGGCTGTTATGATCAGTACATCCGATCCTTTCTGTAAAAGATTTCCTTTTCCCAGTTCAAAAGTAGATCCTTCCTGATAGACATTGCGGCATGCCTTACGATTGGCCCGGATATAATGAACACCTTTTCTTTTCGCAAACTCTTCAATGATCCAGGCTAACTGTACTTCATCCGCAGCATCACAAACGATGGTATTAGGAATTGCTCGCATCAATGCCATATCTTCCCATGTTGTATGCGTTCCGCCGTTAGGACCTGCACAAAAGCCTGGATCAGAACCATAAATATTGATCGTATTTCTGGCATAGGCTCCGGATAAATAAATCTGATCATATACGCGTCTTGTCGCAAAAGGTCCGAAGGTGTGCATAAACGGTTTAAAGCCAACCGTTGACATTCCGGCACTGACACCCACCATATTGGCTTCGCTGATGCCACATTGAATAAAACGATCTGAATAAGTCTTGGCAATATCGGTAAACTTGCTGGCACCGCCAAGATCCCCATCGAGGGCGACAATATTCTCATCGGTTTCCATCATTTTAAGCAATGTATCGACAAAAACAGAACGCAGTTCTTTCCCTTTCTTTGTACGATCTTCTGTCCGTTTAAACATGAGAAGTTTCCTCCTTTTGAATGTATGCTTCCAGCTCTTGAATCGCCTGGTTGGTAGCCGCATTGATTTCATCCGTATTAAATTTAACCGAATGATTGGCCATCATATTTTCAAAATAAGGCACTCCGGCTCCCTTGATCGAATCTAAGACGATACATACTGCCTGATCTTGCACTTGTTTGACTTTTTCGATAGCTTTATCAATTGCTTCAACGCTATTTCCTTTTGCGGTTTCTACATGGAAGCCAAACGCTTTCATCTTTTCCGCAATATCAAATGGATTCATAATATCTTTGGTATAACCATCCAATTGTTTTTTATTGTCATCAATGATCACGATACAATGGTTCATACGATAATGTGCCAAATATTGGAAAGCTTCCCAACATTGTCCTTCATTAAGTTCTCCATCCCCGACAATACAATACACATAAGCTTTGGAGCCCTTTAATTTTAATCCTGTCGCAATTCCGGCAGCCGAGCTTGTACCTTGTCCTAATGAACCGGTTGTCATATCCACGCCCGGTGTTTTTAAACGATCCGGGTGGCTGGGAAGATTCGTTCCGCCCTCATTTAATGTATAAAGCCAGGAAGGGTCAAAATATCCTTTTTCGGCCAATACACTATACCATCCGGGACCGGCATGACCTTTGGACAATACCACTCTGTCACGATCTGGCATTTGGGGATTCTTAGGATCTATATGAAGCTGCTTACCATATAAAACACTCATCAGCTCAACAATAGAAAGAGAGCCTCCCAGATGTCCATATCCTCGATGCTGCAGCATTTTAAGCACATCCAATCGTATCCTGGCAGCCAACAGTTCTAAATCTCGTTTTTGCTCTTGATTCATATGTCATCCTCCTCAGTTAGAATAAGGGAGGAGCTTTCAGCCCCTCCGATTGATTAAAGACCAAATTTTTCTCTGAGTTTTGTTTCCATTTCGTTAAGATCCATCAGCTGGTCTAAAATGATCTTATTTTTTAAATGTGTAACCTGTGGCTCTAAATCTTTTCCGACCACAAACAAATCAGCACTTCCTTCTGTGATTTCTCCGATGGCGGTATGTTCCACGCTTACACCTTTGATTCCAAGCTTCTGAAGAACTTTTTCAACGTTCATCCCAACGATCATACTGCTTCCCAATCCCTGGCCGCAGCAACACATAATTTTTCTGATTTCCATAAAGTTCAATCCTTCTTTCTTTTATTCAGCTGCCGTAGTTTCTTTCTTTTTTGGTGCTACAAAGTTATAAATAATAGGCAGTAGATATACAACGATACATACGATCAACAAGGCAGATCCCTGCACATACTGTGCGATGTTTCCAAATACGATTCCCATCCATGAGAAGTCGGCATCGGAGAATGTACAGTTGGCAAAGTTCAATGCACCCATGACCGGCATACAGATAGCTGGCAAGAAAGTAATCAATAATCCGTGCATGAAGGATCCAAATACACAACCCTTTAATCCACCTTCGGCATTACCGAATACACCGGCTGTGGCACCACAGAAGAAGTGTGGAATAACACCTGGCAGGATCAATGCCACCGGGACAAAGGCACTGTTGATGAATACCAGAATGAATAAACCTACGATACCACCTAAGAAAGATACTAAGAATCCGATCAGTACCGCATTTGGTGCATAAGGGAATACAACCGGACAGTCGATAGCCGGAATGGCACCTGGAACCAGTTTTTCCGCAATACCACGGAAAGCCGGAACGATTTCACCAACGATCAGACGTACACCACTTAAGATGATATAAACACCACCGGCAAAGCTTAAACCAGATGTGATGGCCCATACAGCCCAATGTGTCTGTGTTTCAGCTCCCACATTCAACAATCCGCCTAAGTTTGTATAAGTTGCCAATAAAGCTTCCGGATCTTCGGCCAAGATTCCTTTACCTACCGCAATACCGGTAACGATCAAAAAGAATACGACCATGGTCAGACCAATAGCTACAGTTGTATCACGCAAGAATGTCAAACGCTGTGGGAAGTTGATATCTTCACTGGATTTGCTGCCTTTAAACAATTTTCCACACTGTGCCGCAAACCAGTAACCGGCTCCACCAAAGTGTCCAAAACCTAAACCATCGACTTTGACGATCTTTTTCATGGTAGGCTGACAAATTGCCGGAGAGAAAGCCATGATAAATCCCAGAAGCAGACCGCCGCCGATCCACAACTGAACACCTGTTAAACCACCGACATTCAGAATAACCGCTAACATACATGCCATATACAATGTGTGGTGACCTGTTAAGAAGATGTAATGCCATCTGGAGAATCGGGCGATCACGATATTAGCGATCATACCGATACACATGATATACGCTGTATCTGTTGCGAAATCCTGCAATCCTAATGAAACGATAGCTTCATTGTTTGGCACAACGCCCTGCATATTGAACGCATAGTTGAAAATATCACCAAATGCATTCAATGAACCTGTCTGCAGGAAGCTGGAACCTGCACTCAGTACTAAAAACCCAACGATCGTTTTTACTGTTCCCTTAACGATATCTTCAATGGGTTTTCTCTGAAGCGCCAACCCCAATAATGATAATAGACCTACTAAAATGGCCGGGGTTGACAATATGTTAATGACAAAATATAACATATATCTCTTTTTCCTCCTCTTTACTCAACGCTTATTTATTTTCGCAAGTACTGGAGATAAACAGGTCATATATCTCTTTTGTACTTGGTGCGTCCAAAATTTTTTGAACCTTTTCAGGATCTGAAAATATATTGCTTACGGATTGAATTCCTTCCATATGACTCACTCTGTCTTTGGCAACCAAAGTCACAAGCACTCTGACATCATAACCATCCGACGAAAATTTTACCGGCTTCTTTAATACGGTCACCGCCATCTGTGTCTCGTTGACACCGGCTGCCAGACTGGCATGAATCAGCGCCAGATTTTCACACAGCACATAATATGGACCAAATTTTTCTGTACTCTCAAACACGGCTTTTTCATATTCTTCGGTACAGAATCCCTGCTCGATCATCGGCCGGCAGGCTACTTTGACAGCTTCTTTCCAATCGGAAACGCTATCGATCATGAAACAGTTTTTTTCCTAAATTTTTAACCAAACTTGTGCAATGCATTAGTTGCAAATATCTTCAAAATAAAACACTTTCCTTATATATGCACCTTGTTTCTACAAACATTTTCGTATTTTGATTGCACAAAAAATCTAGGAAATGCGAAAAAATCTGTACTCGTTTTCCCTTTTTGGAGTTGGTAATATTAAACATGTTAAAAGGAGTGTAAATTTCTATGACAACCATGCAAGCGGCTGTTTTCGTGACCCTGCTATTTATCGCACTGGCCATTCCCTTTATCGTGCGAAGTATTGTCTGGTCACGTTTTATCAATCAGATGAAAAAAGGAGATGCACAAAAAGCCCTTTCCATTTTACGGTCTAAAAGCTATAAGCTTCTTTTCAGCGAATATGATCAAAACTGGAATATTCTTCGTGTGTATATCTCGCTTGGAGATTATAAGAAAATTGCCGCACAAGTAGAGTTGATGTTTCAAAAGCCTCTTTCCGAAAGACAAACTTATCAGATCGCAAGTCAGACATATTTTTATTTTCTGGATGCGCAAAATAAAGAATGGTCTAAGTTTCTTTTGGAAAAGATCAAAGATTCCAACCACCCCGAAGAATATGAATACGACTGTATGTTATATCGGATCATGATCGAAAAAGAGAGTAAAGATATAGAAACGATCGAAAAAATGCTTTCCAATAAGGAAAAGGATGTTGTAAAAAAGAGTGACCGGGAAGATCATGCATTCCATATCGGCTTGCTCCAATATTTACTGGCTCTGCAATATGGATATCAGGGAAATACATCAAAAAAAGAAAGTTATGCCAGAAAAGCCAGAAATAATTTGAAAAACACGCCCTATTACCGAAAGGCAAAACAACTTATCGCACACGGTTAAAGAGAAAGGAAGATTCTATGTCGATTATCTATACATTGGATAAAAGATGTCAGGAAATATTAAAGATACTCATGTATGCCAAAGGATATGTCAAAGCACAGGATCTGGCCGATGAGCTTCATATTTCCAAAAGAAGTATTTATTACGACTTGACGAAAATCAATGAATGGTTGACAGACAACGATCTTCCATTACTGATCCAGGAAAGAGGAAAAGGCGTATTAGTTTCATCCCAGGCCATTTCCTTGATTCAGAAGAAAATGGATTCGCAAGATATGGGCAACCTTCAAGACTTCACACCGGAAGATAGACAATACATTGAAATCTGCACGATGATCTGTAAAAACCGAAAATTGTATATCGAAGATTTTATCGACTTATGTCAGGTCAGCCGTAATACCATCATTAATGATTTAAAAGCTGTGATCCGCTTTTTGAAACAATACAATATAGAACTGCATTATGATATTAAATCCGGTTATGAAATTATAGGAGAGGCTGTCAAAAAAAGAGCCATCTTTTTCATGTTGTTTCCGCAAATATTAAATCATTATCAAAACAGAAAGATACTCACAGAATATGAAGAAGAAGTCGTCCCTGTCCTTTCCAAACTTCGACGTATCGAAGAAGAATTGGATACTGAATATGTCAGTGGAATTTTACCTACTTTGGCTTTATTTATGGCCACCTTGCCAAATCAACACGACACGTTAAATTTTGCGGATATGGATGAAGAAGAAATTGTACAAACCAAAGAATACAACCTGGTCCAAAAATACTTTTCCACTTTAGATACCAATGAAAAGATCTATGTGACCCTGCATCTTTTAGGTTCTCGATTACAGACGATTCCGGTAAATGTTTCCAAAGAACAAGGAGAAACCTATGAAATGTCTAAATTATTGGTTTCTGAGTTTGAAAGACTTTCATACACTTATTTTAAACAGGAAGATGAACCGATCAATGCGCATTTAAAAACATCATTGTATCGTTATCGATACGGTATTCAATTAGGAAATCCTTTACTGAACAATATAAAAACAGAATATGAAGAATTGTTTGAACTGACAAAGCGAGCCTGTCATGTTCTGGAAAAGAAAATCGGTACGATGATCAGTGATGCCGAAGTGGCTTATCTGACTCTTCATTTCGGTGCTTTTTTAACCATTAATCAAGATGATAAAAAAGAATTTCGCATTTTGATCATTTGCCCCAATGGTATTGGAACCGGAAATATGCTGCGCAATGAAATCACAGCTTTGATTCCTCAGGCTACAGAAATCTGTAGCCTGCCATTAAGCTTATACAATGAAAATCATGGTTATGATATCGTCATATCGACGGTCATTCTTCCCAAAGAGAAAAAGCTTGTTGTCGTGCATCCTATTTTGACCGATCAGGATCGAGTAACGATCTTAAGGAATTGTATGTACACCGATCCTCATGCGAAAATGCAGATTGATGAGATTACAAAAATCGCAAGCAGTTATATGAACCATACCAATTTGATCAAATTTCAAAAAAGTCTCCAGGAATATTACTCAAGCATTCAGATTCCTAAAGTACCGCACCGAAACTTCGGACAGACGTTATCGTATTATCTGTCTTCAAATCATATTCAAGTATGTTCCAGAGAAGTTGATTGGGAAGAAGCATTACGTATTTCCTGCAAGCCTTTATTAGAAGATCAATCTATTTCGGAAAACTATGTCAATGCCATTATCAATGATCAAAAATATAAAGGACTTTATATGTTCCTGGCCGATGATCTGGTGCTTGCCCATTCTGCCATTGAAAACGGTGTTCATCATGTGGATGTCAGTCTTTGTACCTTTAAAAAACCGGTTCGTTTTCTAAATGGAAAGTATGCTAGAATTATATTAGTATTGGCGGCTGAAGACCAGACAAAACACATTCGTATTCTAAACGATGTACTCGATATTTTCTCCAAGAAAAAAAGTATCGATCAAATCGTGGATCTGGATTCACCGTTGGAAATCAGCCATTATATTGCCACACACATTGATTAGGGGAGGACTTATGTACACAAAATCAGAAATCGCAAAAAAATTTGACCACACTTTCTTAAAGGCATTCGGAACTAAAAAGACAATTGATACCTTATGCCAGGAAGCTAGAGAACTTCATACATACAGCGTATGCGTAAATGCATGTTGGGTATCTACATGCAAAGAGAACTTAAAAGATTCCGATGTAAAAGTATGTTCGGTCATTGGTTTTCCATTAGGACAGTGCGGATTGGAAACAAAGTTGTTTGAATGTAAATATGCCATTGAACAAGGCGCAGATGAGATCGATTATGTAATTGATGTAGGACAGGCAAAAATGCACAACTGGGATTATATCCAAAAAGAAATGGATCAGCTGACACAGCTTTGTCATGATCATCAGGTAAAGATCAAGGTCATCTTCGAAAACTGTTATTTGGAGAAAGATGAAATTAAAAAACTAAGTGAAATTGCCAAAGAAGTAAAGCCTGACTTTATCAAAACCAGCACCGGATTTGGTACCGGAGGTGCTACCGTAGAAGATGTAAAGCTGATGAAAGAAACAGTCGGCGATTTAGTAGAAGTCAAAGCGGCTGGCGGTATTCGTGACTGGAATACCTGCCAAGCCATGTTGGAAGCCGGTGCGACACGTATCGGAATCAGCGCTTCGAAAGCCGTATTAGATGAAATTCAATAATTTTCCCGTGAAACTCTCACGGGTTTTCTTTATACTTAAATTATGAACATTACAAAAATTCACGGTCTGTACTGGAGTGCAACCGGTCACACCAAAAAAATTGTAACTCATATCTGCCACTTTCTTTCACAGTCTTTAAATCTTCCTGTATGTGAAACAGATATTACTTCCTTTGAAGCACGACAAAATGATCTTGAAATTCCTTCCACTTCATTTGTTGTTTTTGGGATGCCTACTTACGCAGGAAAGCTACCTAATAAGATCATGCCTTATATTAAAGAACATATACATGGAAACCAAACTTACGTACTTCCAATCGTCACCTTTGGAAACCGAAGCTTTGATCATGCGTTAGCTGAACTTTGTTTTCTCTTATCCGAAAATCATTTTTGTATCACAGGCGCAGCTGCCCTTGTCTGTGAACATGCGTTTAGTAAAAAGATTGCCACCGGCCATCCCAATGCAAAAGATTTTCAACAAATTGATGACTTTTTAAACAATATTCTTGATAATATACAAAATCATCGGACACTTTCTACGCCGATTCCCGGTGATCCCAAAGCACCTTACTATATTCCAAAAGGAATCGATGGAAAGCCTGTTAATTTTTTAAAAGCCAAACCGATGACAGACATGAGTCGTTGTGATCGATGCGGTCTTTGTGCCAAATACTGTCCTATGCATTCCATCAATCTACAAGATCCATCTCAAGTACCTGGCATCTGCATCAAGTGTCAGCGTTGTCTGCAGATTTGTCCTAAACAAGCAAAGTATTTTGATGATCCATCTTTTTTATCACATGTGCAAATGTTGGAAACCAATTATACCCAGGTTAAAAAGAATCAATTCTTTTTCTAGTCAAATCGTGATAAAATCTAAAAAGAAGAAGGAGATGATCTTATGTGTACCAGTTTTACTTATGTCAATCAAGACTTTTACTTTGGAAGAAATCTGGACTTGGACTGTGGCTTTGGTGAAGAAGTTGTGATAACACCTCGTCATTATCCTTTCACCTTTCATCATAAAGAAACAATCACCAATCACTATGCGATGATCGGTATGGCAACTGTCATCGATAATACGCCTTTATATGCCGAAGCAGTCAATGAAAAAGGGCTGGGTATGGCAGGACTGCAATTCAGTCAAAATGCCGTCTATTTCCCATACAAAGAAGATCAGGATAATATTGCCTCTTTTGAGATCATTCCATGGATCTTATCCCAGTGCGAAACTGTTCATCAAGCTTGGCAGTTATTAGAACATGTTAATATCTTAGATATTGCGTTTAAAGAATCGGTTCCTAATTCGCCATTACATTGGATCATTGCCGATAAAGAACAAGCGATTGTTGTAGAGTCAGTCCAGGAAGGATTAAAAGTCTATGAAAACCCTATCGGTGTTTTAACAAACAACCCTCCATTTGATTTTCATCGTTTAAACCTGACACAATATCTTAACCTTACCAAGTCCTATCCTGAAAATCGTTTTGATAAAAGTATCGATTTAAAACCCTATGCTGTAGGCATGGGAGCATTAGGACTTCCGGGAGATGCCAGCAGTGTGTCTCGATTTGTCAAGACGGCTTTCTTAAAACACAACCTTTATTCTGATGGTACCGAAAGCGATAATGTTCAACAATATTTTCGTGTTCTTCAACAAGTCGCCATGGTTAAAGGAACGGTTATGACAGATAAAGATACTATGGATCATACCCTTTACTCTTGTTGCATCAATGCCACAAAAGGTATTTATTACTATACGACTTATGAGAATGCTGCCATCCAAAAGATCAGTATGCACGATCAAGATTTGAATGATACAAAGCTGGTACAGTTTGCCCTTAACCGGCAACCTGAAATCTTCTAGCGTATCGAAAAAATTCATTAATTTATTGTTAAGAACTGATTTCTCATTTAACAGGACTCGGTTCTTTTTATTTTGTCGATATGACTTTCTTCTATCCTGGCTTATAAGAATACATTTATAGATCATTTAAATAACAAGGTGCAAAGGATGTTTGTGATGAAAAGAATTTTTCCTCTATCTTATGACAATTTACAGGACATATGTCCATGTTTTAATATAGTTTCTCTACTACAATAACAAGAGATTTCCAAAGGAGAGATAAAAATTATGAATCCAAAAATCGATCATGAGCAACCTGTATCCAAACTTTATATGCAGCTTGCCATTCCCTTAGTTTTTTCTATGGTCATCACTTTAGTGTATAATCTGACCGATACTTTTTTTTGTCGCAGCTACAGCCAATACCGATTTGGTATCCGGTGTTTCCCTAGGTGCACCCGTATTTACCTTTTTAATGGCTCTAGGTAATATTTTTGGTCAGGGTGGATCATCCCTGCTGGCCTGTTTGTTAGGTCAAAATCGAATAGAAGATGGACACCATGTCAGCGTATGGTGTTTCTATCTCTCATTAATGGTTAGCTTTGTGATCGGTATACTGTTGATACTTTTTCAAAAGCCGATGTTATCTCTTTTAGGAGCTAACAAAGAAACCTTCGACTATGCCAAAGAATATTACATTTGGCTGGCCATAGGGGCGCCTGTCATTGTGAACTCCTTTGTCCATACCAATCTTCTTCGAACAGAAGGATTGGCAAAAGAGTCAATGATCAGTACGATTGGCGGTGCCATAGTGAATATCCTACTTGATCCACTTTTGATTTCAACTATGGATCTTGGTGCTGCCGGAGCAGCCATTGCGACAGTTATCGGGTACATCTTTACCATGTGCTATAGCCTCTATGTCGTTCAAACAAAAAGTGACTGTCTTTCTGCTTCCGTCCATAAATTCCATATTTCCTCACAGGATCAAAAATAGATTCTTTCCATTGGAGTTGCGGCAGCGATTACCAATATCATGCAAAGTGTCGGTGTTATTTTTCTAAATCTAGCCCTTTTACCTTATGGAAACGATAAAATTGCGGCCATGGGGATTGCTCTTAAAGTCAGTCTTATCGTATTAATGATTATCACCGGTCTTACTTTTGGCGGACAGCCTTTATTTGGATTTTATTATGGAGCCAACAACAAAGAAAGACTAAGAAAAACCATTTTATTTGCTACTTTGATTACCAGTGCCGCTGCTTTAGGATTGTCTTTGTTTGTCATACTATTGGCACCACAACTATTATCTGTCTTTTTGTCCGATGCTTCATTTATTCGTATTGGAACACCTATGCTTCAGTTTCAAGTCATCTCCATGGTGTGTGTAGGTTTGATCATGTTAGCTACCATATTGTTTCAATCTATTGGAAAGGCAATTCCGGCTTTAATCTTGTCGATCTGCCGACAAGGTGTAATATTTATGATTGGACTCTATATTCTACCTCGTTTAATGGGCTCTTCGGGTATTCTGCTGGCACAGGCTTTGGCAGACTTGTTGACTGCACTCATTGCTCTTTTCTTATTTTACAGACACTTTCATTGGATACTTAAAACAAAAGATCAGTAAAGCTGATAGGCGCCTTTACCGATCTTTTTTACTTTCTTTTCTTTTTCCAATGTCGTTAAAACACGTAACAGCTGACGAGAACTGCATCGAAGTAAAAAGGCATGTTTTTCCATTCCTATCAAAATCCCATTTTCACAATGGTACTTTAAATGATTTAAAACTCTATGTTTTAACGAAACATTATCTGATTCTAAACAAGCAACCGAAATTAGCTTTCTTGATAAATTACGCACCAAATAATTTAAAAATCTTGTATCCTTTTTTAAAATTTCACGATATTTCTTTAAGGAAATGGCCAAAGTCATCGTATCCGTTAAGGCCTCAACAAAAAATAAGGACGGAGAAGGTTGATAAAATTCCATATCTCCCAGTAAGAAAGGTCCCTGTCCCCTGGGCCAAAGAATAACGAGTACCATCTTCACGTATATGATAAATACTGATTGTACCACTAACCACAATTTGTAAATACTCTGCTTCTTCACAAGGCTGTGATAAAAATTCTCCTTTTTCATAAAGACAACCGAAATAATCAATGGCTGTACTGGAAAATACAGACTGTAAGTCCGCTTTTTGACCCCAATCAAACAAGATATCTTTGTCATATATCCGTTTCATCGACAAAAGCCTCACTTTCTTTATAAAGTATATAAAAGCAAAATTTTAAAAACAAGTAACTTTTAAATGACCGGTTATAAGTTCTATGGATTTTATAGTTTTTAACAATCAGCTTAACTACCAATTTATAGATTTTGCTTTATTTTGTTTAAATAAATATTTCTAGATTTTTTTATAGAAAATGATGTTGTTTATCATCATCCAGATTATTCTATATTCATTACATAAGCATATACAAAATAATTAAGTAAACATTCAAACTTAGTACTACATACGTGTTGCTTACCGTTTAAGAACTCTATAAACACAAAAAAACTCAAATCGTATCTGAGCCGATAAATAAATGCTTTGAGCGACTTGAGTTTTTTTGAATTGTTTTGAATTGTTTTAAATATTCCCAAAAATTAACGTTTTGAGAACTTCGTAGCCTTATAAAATAAGGGCTTCCTTGCGTTTTTATTTCTCCCCCTTTGCATTGCCAAAAATCTTTAAAACAAGTCAAATAGTTTGCTAAATTATTTACTTAACACTTAATTCTTCAATTTTTTTATGCTTCTCAGTATTTTTACCCCCTCTTTGGTCAATTGGGAACTATCTTTATCTAATACTAATGATTTTGCTTCTAAGATTCTATCAATTGCACTCATTGGATCTAGGGAATGATATGCAAAGAATAAATGTCTTAGCTCTGTACCTTTTATAATCTTATAAGCATTTTTACTATCAATTTGATAAACATATGATAGATATCTATAAATATACCCTATCCAATACATCTCATTAACTGAAAACTTTATTTTTCCATAACTGGTTTTACCATATTCTATATCTAATTCTTCGAAAATCTCTTCAATTGTCATACTTTCATTTATAAAGGTTAAGTTATCCATTCTAGAAACAAATTTAGAATTCATATATCGCCGGATAAATATATTTGAACTGCATTCTTCTCTAATAACAGATTGTTCAAAAATCTTACCTTGTATATCACATAGTGACAAACCTACTTGATCCATTTTTCTTTTCATAATATATCGTCAATATATTGACCTTGCCCCCTATACTGCCTTCGAGCCATTTTAATTTTAGTATCTCCAATTTTATTATCCTCTAATCTTTTGATTTGATACTTTTCTTTTTCTTTACTACATAAATAACATCTTTCGACAATTTTCACCTGATTCAACGCTCTCTCTGTTTTAAAAACGTATTGAAATCCTAAGTTAGTAGCTGCTAAACAATGTATACACTGTTCATCAGTAATTTCGCCTTCGATAAAACTATCTATAATTCTAAACATCCTATTATCAGCGATTGGCGCTACCAAATAATCTATGTTCTCTAATTTGTTTATTAAGTTTTTGATAGTTGGATGATCCTCATAACCATTTAGTCTTCCTCTAAAATATGCTATTGTCAGCATCCATTCTTGATTGACTTTATATTCAATGCTAGAAAGGTTTTGTGGATTGAAACTTAATATATATACGCTAGATGTATCAAATCCACTTACAAATAATGATGACTGCTCAAAACTTTCACCACAGTAAAGTCCTTTACCAAAATCATTATTGTTTTTTGAATGTTCAATATCAATATGACCTTCTATTATGCTCTTGGCTCCATGGTATAATACTAATTTATTCTCATTTGTTAAATCTTCATAATACAGTTGTGCTTTAATCTCATTTATAAAGATATTATTATTAAATGCAAAAGTATATATTTTTTCAATATTACTTTCCTTTGTATCCATTTTACTAGTTTCCCATCTTGCTACTGTAATCGCATCAACACCTATTCTTTCAGCAAATTGTTTCTGAGATAAATTAAGTAGTTCCCTAATTAATTTAACATCCTCATCTATTCTATAATTCACCATAGATTTGATATCACCTCACAACTTTATTCTAGCATACGCTAGCAAGAAGTTAAATATAAACTTTTTATTAGCATACGCTAGTAAGAAGTTTTTTTTTTACTCTTTACAGTTTCGTATTTTTAAAACAAAAAAGAAGTATCTAAACTTCTCACAAAGTCTAAATACTTCTTTGATCTTCTCACAACTATTATGACTAACGTTTTGAGAACTTCAAAACCTTATAAAATTAAGGTTTTATAGCATATTTGTTTCTTACCTGTTGCATTGCCAATAAAAACTTCAACACCTGACAATAATCTCTCCCAGAAATCTGTATAATCTTTGTGCAAAAAATAAATTCCTCATATCATCATGGTTAATACTAACTTATTGATTAGCCATCTGGCTTCTTTCACAATTCCTATTTTTTAGGTAATCCTAATGCAGTTGCGGAAGCATTTTCCTTTATATAAATTACATAATTTTCGATTTTTTTAAATACAATCAATTCTAGTGGTTAAAGCATACTCGGCTTTCTAAATCATGTAAATAATCTATACGCTCTGTTAGTTTTGAATCTGGCAATATTTAGGAAAAACTCAACTATAAAAATCCAAGGCATGAACACCTTTATAGTCAACTTGAATTATATGACCAATGCACCTGGTTTGCCTGGGGAAGGTTTTATGAAATCTATGGATAGATTTTTTGATTTGCCGGAAACGGCAATCAATATGTCAATCAACTTGTCGCAGTACATCCCGATAAATTTGAGAAAATCCTGCACTCCAAAGGCAGGCGCTGTCTTCTCTAGTGTTGGACATAATCATGTCGGTATTTTGATTGCATGAGATGGCACAAATATTACCATACAGGAAGGCAACATTGATGGTAAACCCAACACCTTCCAAGAAGCTAAAAAGATTGGCAAACTAAAACTTATACCCTTGGTCAACTTAACAGCATCTATAAAGTGTAGTATTTGCCAATCTTAAATAATCAACAAATAAAAAGATGGTTGTCAACATTTTCGGTTCCAGCCATCTTTTTTCATTAATATCGCTTATATTTCAAACATTAGTTCATTTTCCACTAGGCACTCTCGCTTTGCAAATCAACCATCCTTCGATAGATGCCATTCTTCTCCATCAGCTCTGATGGGGATCCTTGTTCAACTATGTGGCCATTATCCAAAACTACGATATGATCCGCTCCGGCTACCGTGCGCATTCTGTGTGCAATAACAAGTACCGTTTTACCCATTAACAAACGTGATAATGCTGCCTGCACCTTAGTTTCGTTTTCAACATCTAATGATGCGGTTGCCTCATCCAATAGTACGATAGGCGCATCTTTTAAAAGAGCACGGGCAATCGAAATGCGTTGTCTTTCTCCACCTGATAATTTAGCGCCATTTTCACCAATCGGTGTGGCATAGCCTTGAGGTAATAGATTTACAAATTCATCACAGTTAGCCGCTTTGGCTGCCGCAAGGACTTCTTCATCACTGGCACCGCGCTTACCGAGACGTATGTTTCCCATTACTGTATCATCAAATAACACGACATCCTGGAATACCATTGAATAGTCGGTTAATAAAGCTTCTGGGTCGACCGTGGATATGTCAACGCCACCTACACAAATATGACCGCTATCTATATCCCATAAACGTGCCGCCAGTCTTGCACAAGTACTCTTACCTGAACCGGAAGGTCCAACTAAAGCCGTTACTTGTCCCTCTTTCGCAGTAAAACTTACATCATGCAATACCTCTTTGTGATCATAAGAGAAACTTACATGGTCAAACACAATATCATGCCCTTGGGGTTTAAAAGTATCTGATCCAGTCGCAATTGCTGTTTCATAGATTTCATTGATGCGATCTGCCGATACCTGTGAAACAAACATTTCCGCAATCAAAGCCAAGCTTTGATCAAATGGAGCATACACACGCGTAATAACCAATAAAAACAAGAACAACAACATAAAGTCGATCTGTCCTGATAAGATCAGGTTGGCTCCTACTAGAATCGTTGTTGCTACACCTAATCGCATAATCACACTAGCTGCATTGACAAACAATCCTGTTGTGAGTTCACCCTTGATCGTAACCTTTTCGTGTTGATTGATTTTTTCGTTTAATCCACTCAAATATCGTTTCTCCTGATTCGTAGCACGGATTTCTCTTACATTTTCAAGTGCTTCTTGGATACCGTCTGATACTCGTATAGCTGCAGCTTTTGTGATTTGTGAACTTCGTTCCGTCAGTTTTCGACTTCCAAACAATAAAGCAAACGCTACCGGCACACCCCAAAGACAGGCAACAGCCAATTTCCAGTTAAAGAAAATCAAACAAATCGCAATGATGGCAGTAGAGATATAAGCACCATACAAATATCCCAAAACATGACTCCATACATGCTCCATTCGGTTGACATCTCCCATCAATGTTTCGGTAAGATCGGCCAGATCACGTTTACCAAAGTACCCTAAAGGAAGTTTGCGCAAACGCTCTGCCAAATGAAGACGTGTTGTTTTAACTTCTCCATACACCAGACCATAGGTCGCTTTATACTGCAGATAATGTGTTATAAAAGATAGAAGTAAAAATGCAACGATCAATAAGATTGGCACAAGGATATTTGTTACAGCTGATTCGCCAATCAAAGTTTCCATAAAGTTTCCCATAACCAGATATAAAATACCGGTTCCTGCCATGACGACTAAATTGGTGATCACAGTAAAGAAAGTCCCACGTTTTGTATTTTTGACACCTTGATCTGTTAAAGCATAGGTACGTTGAAACTTTTCGCCAAACATTTATGCCACCTCCTTTTGAGCGGTAATTTTCCACTGGATTGCTTTATTATAATCAGTCCACATTTTTGCATATAAGCCATTTGTTTTAATAAGATCTTCATGTGTGCCTTGTTCAGCAATCTTCCCTTCATTCAAGACAATGATCTTATCAGCCCCCACTACCGTAGATAAACGATGAGCAATCATGATGACAGTTCGTTCTTTCATAAGCTTCGTAAAACCTTTTTGGATCAATGCTTCATTTTCCGGATCGGCAAATGCAGTTGCCTCATCTAGTACAATAATTGGAGCATCTTTTAATATAGCTCTGGCCAAAGCGATACGCTGTTGTTCTCCTCCAGAAAGATATGTTCCTTCCGTTCCTATTACGGTATCCATTCCTTGAGGGAGTTTTTCCAGAATATCTTTACACTGCGCTGACATTAAGGCCGATAATACTTCCTCACGAGTGGCATTGGGTCTTGAAGATCGCACATTTTCATAAATGGAGGTTTTAAAAAGACGGCTGTTTTGGAATACAAATGCTATCTGATCCATGAGCTCATGCGGATCCATTTCTTTTACATCCACACCACCTACCAGCACTTCACCAGAGCTGACATCCCAAAATCTTGGGATCAGACTGGCAGCTGTGGTCTTGCCGCCACCGGAAGGTCCAACCAAAGCAATCGTTTGTCCGGGTTCTGCCTTAAAAGAAACATGAGATAAAGCTTCTCTTTGTGCACCTTCGTATGTAAAGCTGACATCCTTAAATTCTACAAAACTATCCATTGGATGTTTTGACTGTTTACTTACCGATAATGTAGGTGCATCCATAACTTGAACAATACGTCCCAAAGCAGTATGTGCAAGCATCATTCCTGAAGATGCAAACATAATACGTGCCAAAGCAGTAGAGATGATAGCTGAAAAAACAGCATAAAAGGCAAAGTTGGTTACAAACTCTGCAAAGGCACCACCGGATAATGCCCCAGGTGCTAAAAATAAGGCGACCGGCACTAAGAACGCAAAAGCTCCTTCAGTAAATGTTAAATTCACAGATTGTGGTTTGCTGCAGACATTTGAGTTATAGTGTTTGGCAAAATAACTGTATTCCTCGATTGATTTCTGAAAAGCTTTGAAGGAATACACCGTCTGTTTGAAGATCTTAACGACCGGGATTCCACGTACATATTCGGTCCCGGCTTTGCTCATTCGATCTAAAGCCGCCTGATATTGAGCCATAAAACCAGCATTTTTACCGCCCATCATCGCAAACATGGAAAGAATTGAGATCACAGCTGCCAAAAGGCAGGCACATCCCATACGCCAGTCAAATACGAACATCAACACTAACATCGCAATAAATAAAGTGATCGTCCCTATAATATCCGCCAGATTATGAGCCAACAAAGTTTCGGTATCCGCTGCCGCTGCATCTAAGCGCCCACGAATCAATCCGGAAGCATTGACATCAAAAAATCCAAGCGGAGCTTCCATTAAATGTGCGACACCACGTTTACGAATATTGGCTGCGGTACGAAAGGCAGCCAAATGTGTACACATCAAACCAACAAAGTATATAAGAATTCCGCCGACTGCCGATCCAAAGGCGATCCATCCATATTGAGTAATCATTTCTGCCTGACTCCAATTAGGTGCTACCGCAATCAAATCCCTGGCAACTAACCAGATACATACATAAGGGATCATGCTCAAGATCATCGATACAGCCGACAAGATCAATCCGATATAAGTCAAGATTCGATGACTTCCAGCATAATCCATCAAGATCGCTACATCACTCTTTTTCTTTTGTTTCATCCAAAAGCCTCCTTCTTTTAGTTAGTTTAGTCTAACTTAATGACTAAAATTTAAAGGGGTCATTGCCCCATTAATGATAGCCATCCGCCAGTGTAAAAGGTTCGAAATTGTTCCACACATTGCAGAGCCTGTTCTTTAGGCATGTCATGGATTGCGATTTCAAACAGACCATTGAACATACCGCTTGCAATGATATGACAAATGGAATTGCTCAATTCTGGAACATCTTTGCCCAAATGGCGAAGCACTTCTATATAGCGAAGTGTATATTCCACTTCTACTTCTACCATGTTGTGAACAAAGCGCTCATAGCTCGTTCCTTCTGAGCGGGTAAGAAGTAACTTCACCGGATCTCGATGCTGACAGATGTAATCCACCATCCATCTTACATAGTTTCCGGATTCATCTCCCATATGAGAAACTTGTTCTTCTTCCGGTAACTCCGCAAAAGAAGTCTGCGCCTTCATAAAGCGTCCCATCAAAGCGGCTGCATGAGGTTCCACAAGCGCATTGAACAAGGCCTCCTTGCTGGAGAAATAGCCATAGAACGCTCCAGTAGTCACTCCAGCATTTTTCACAATCTGTCGAAGCGAAGCTCCCTGAAATCCTTTTTCAAGAAATTCCTGCATAGCTGCCTGTTCAATACTCTCTAAAGTCGCACTTGTCTTTTCTTCCATATCTTCCTCCCCGAATAACACTGTTATATAACACCGTTATAATACTTCTAGCCTTCTTTGTTTGTCAAGATACAATAGCAAATCACTTTAGTAAATTTCTCCTTCAGACATTAATTATTAAAACGTCTCTGCCAACAATGGTTATAAATAATCATACTGTATTTAAAAGTATTTAAGCTTCTCACAATAATTTTTACTAACGTTTTTTTAAATGTACAGTCCTTTAAATAGAGACTATTTAAAGACTTTTACGTGCTATTAACGTGCATGGATTCTTCTATTGGAAATATTTTGTATTTGATTCTATATTTCACAAATTTGAATTATTCTCATTTTTTCGAAGCGATATTATTATAGTGAGATAAAAGTAAGTAATTTTTGAGAGAATTCCATTTATGCAGTCTATCGTTCAAGATACATTCAATAACATAGGTACTTTACATTTTCAATTGATGGTTTCTCCAAAATAATTACTGTATCGCATACGTGTTGCTTACCATTTCAAAACTCTATAAACACAAAAAAACTCAAATCGTATTTGAGCCGATAAATAAAGGCTTTGAGCGACTTGAGTTTTTTTGAATTGTTTTGAATATTCCCAAAAATTAACGTTTTGAGAACTGTGGAGCACGACGTGCTGCTTTTAAACCGTATTTCTTACGTTCTTTAGCACGAGGGTCACGTGTTACGAATCCGGCTGCCTTCAATACTGGACGATAATCATCACTTGCTTCCATCAAAGCACGTGTTACACCATGACGCATAGCACCGGCCTGTCCAGTGTATCCACCACCATGTACGTTGATTACAACATCAAACTGATCTAAAGTATTTGTCAGTTCTAATGGTGAGCGAACAACCATACGCAATGTTTCCAATGGAAGATATTCTTCCAAAGTTTTTCCGTTGACTTCAATATTTCCTGTTCCTGGGCGTAAGAATACACGAGCAATAGATTTTTTACGACGTCCTACACCATGATACTGAACGATGTTTGTATTTGCCATCTTCTATTCCTCCTTATCCTTTCACCTTTAATTCAACAGGTTTCTGAGCAGCATGTGGATGTTCGCTTCCTGCATAGACAAACAAATGTCCACGCATTACATCACCTAATTTAGTGTGTGGCAACATTCCTTTTACAGCTCTTTCTACCCATTCCACTGGATATTTTTCTTTCATTTCTTTGGCAGTACGAACTCGCATCCCTCCAAAGTATCCAGAATGGTTGTAGTACTTCTCCGTGTTCAACTTGTTTCCAGTCATATCGACTTTGTCCGCATTGATCACAATTACATAATCACCACAGTCAACATTTGGTGTGTATGTAGGTTTGTGTTTTCCTCTCAATACATGTGCACAAGTAGTGGCCAAGCGACCTAAGGTTTGTCCTTCACCGTCTACTACATACCATGTACGTGTTACGTCGGCAGGTTTTGCCATTGTAGTTTGACGCATTCTCTTTTCCTCCTTGATTTCAGCGTTACCGGGGCTGAAACGGCCGAAGATTAGCCAAGTACTATCTTATGCAAAAAGTAACGAAAAGTCAATCAAAATTACAGTATTATGTAATGAAAACACAATATACATTCTCTGATTAAAACTTTGAATATTCAGCTTTTCTTTTTGCTTTGTTTTTCTATCCCTATTTGAAAAGATGCCTCTAAAAAATCTATTGATCAAAAGGCATCTTCTCTTGTTTATATTAGTTCCGGGACAATATCATAGACATCCTGTTTTTATAATTCTATGATTGTTCCTTTGTTTTGTTCAGCCGCTTTTTCCTGGATTTTTTGTGAACATACCAGATCCAGCACCGCAGAACCGGTTGTGATAAATAAAGTCACCTCCTGGTCATTTTTACGACCATCGACTTTTCCTAAAAGGACTTCTCCAAGCTCACCACTCACTTGATCCTCATGATAAATTCCTTTTTGAATCGGCTGCAACAAACTTCCACATTCTTTTAAAGCTCCATCTCGAGTATCAACATAAACACGATCGGCATGAGTTACTGTATATTCATTGATTTCAGCCATCTCTGGCGTATAAGATCCAACCCCATTGATATGACATCCCGGTTTTACCAGTGTACCATCAAAAGTCGCAACCCTGGCTGTTGTTACAGAAGTGATGATATCTGCATCTTGAATGGCTTCTTCGCTGGAAGCAGCCACCACCAAACGAGCTTTGAAAACACCTTTAAAGCGTTCTGTCATCTTATCCACAAATGCCTGTGCTCTTTCCCTGGATATATCAAATACCTTGACTAACTCAATATCGCGAACATTTAAAACGGCTTCCAGCTGTGTTTCTGCCTGTCCACCGGTACCAAACAGTGCAAAGATTTTACTGTCTTTACGAGCTAAAACATCTGTAGCGGCTCCGGCAATAGCTCCGGTACGTAAGCGTGTAAGATAGGTTCCATCCATCAGGGTACTGACCTGCCCTGTCTCGGCATCCAGGTTAACCATAGTGGCCGGCACAGAGTTAAGTCCTTTCTCAATATTTTTAGGATATACGGATACGATCTTTACCCCTAAAGCATTGGCTTTTGGTGCATATCCATACATATACAAGCTTTGTCCTTCATGCTCAGGAACATCTAAATTGGCACGCAAAGGAATGTTGGCACTTCCTTCTGAATACATCTTCAAGGCCTCTTTATCGGCTTCGATGGCTTCCTTCATTGGCATTACTTCTTTGATATCATCTTGTGTAAGAATACGAATTTCCATTTTCTATTTCTCCTTGTTAAATGAACTTTTCAACATGGTTATAGCCGAATACAATACGACTATCACTACGACCCATAATAAAGCAGATACATCCAGGCTTTTGACCACAAAAGCGGCAACCAAAACGCCTAATACTCCAAAGGTGGAAGTAAACAATGTAATTTTACGTGAATAGCTATCCAGCTTTATAAACTGCATGGAACCAATCGGCACAGAAAAAGTACAGGCGCCCATCATAATAGGAAACGCAATTGATGGATTAAGTCCCATCGCATAAACCGTAGCCATCGTCAATGCATATGAACCGATACCGATATTGTTTAACGCTCCAAATAACATGCAAAGAAGCGCAAACAAAATCAAAGAGCCACCTTCTAAAGAGCTTAATTCTCCTCCACTTGGATAAATGCCAAATTTTCCTGCCAAGATCAGTCCGGCCGCAATAAAGAGTCCAGCTGCCACAAAACGTTTGATTTGATTTGCAGGCAGTTTTGTTACATAACGAGGAGATACATAGGCACCCACCACCTGACAAACGATTGCCGTGACCAGCGTCAACAAGCCAACCTCAATACTGGATATATAAGCCAGTGCCATCACCGCAACCGGAATCACACATTCTGTATTTAAAGTTCCCGGCAACTTCTTATCCGAAACCCATTTTGCTTTGGGATACAAACTTGATCCGATCGCAAAATCACTGATTCCAAACGTCGAAAGAAAGAACATGAAAAAAGACACAATGGCCATCGCAACAGGATTTCCCGGTTCCTCCTTCAATTCTTCTTTATGTTGCAGTACATCTAAGACAAAGCGAATCGCAAAAAGCCCATTCACCAACACCACTAAGATCAAGATCACTTGAACTATGTTGATTCCATCCATTCATTTCTCTCCTAATTTTTATAAAAAACATCACGAATATCCTTCAATTGATCCATGACCGGTAAATCTTCAATCTGATTCAGAATCTTGAGGCAATATGCATCATGCATGATATATTCTCTGGCAAAAAAAGACATCTCTCTTTTTTTTGTATAAATCGCATGACTCATTCCTTTTTCATCAAATGTCACATACAACATCGCTCGTCCGTCTATCGTCAACAAAAGCCATCTTCCATTCATATCTTCCAGCTTCTCTTTTTCATATCCATGACGATAAACATGCTTTAAGTTTGTTTTATACTCCTGTTTTTCATCATATAGGATGATCAAAACTTCTTTCAGTCTTCTTTGTACTTCTGCCAAAGCATGTTCCATTTCATCATTTAATTCCTGGGACCACAATTGGATCAACACTTGTTTTTTTGACTGCTTCAATAATTCCAAGCAGCGAACTTTTACAAGATTCCAGTCATTTAACTCCCATATTTGTTCATCTTCCCGAAGATACGAATCCAGTTCTATTTCAAGTTTCAGCTTTGTTCGTGTTTCCTGAATTGTATTTTCCATCAAAGAACATACCATATCAATGGATTCTGCTTTATAAAGCTTTGTGCGCTTTGACTGACTAAAACAGACAATTCCCCTTCTCTCCAAGGATTCTAAGATATTGTAAACTTTAGAACGAGGAACACCGGAAGTCTTACTGACTTCATAACCCGTCTGCGGACCATATTGTGACAATGCGACATACACTTTTGCCTCTGATTCTGTGAATTGAAAATTTTTTAATAATTCAATCACAGACATACCAAATCCTCCTAGTGTCAACCAAGGTCTTTCTTGTTATGCGCTACCTTAGGTAACTACTATAATTCTATTATAGTGCCTCTAAATATATTTTCAATATAAATAATATATTTTATATAGGTTTTATACATAATAAAAAAACCAGTATGTCATCAAACTGGTTTCTACATCATTGAAAAATCAACTTTTTTAAGTGTATCCACAATTTCTACGTCATACTTTAAAAGACTTTCATAAGCTTCAAGAAATAATTCTTTTTCCAGTCCAAACGGCTGATGAGCATCCATACCGATAATCGCTTTGTTTTTATATTGAGAAGCAATCTGCCAAAAGCGTGGATGTGGATAAGCCACAAATCCCATTTGTCTTGCCTTCTGGAATCCAAGTACGTTGTACTCTAAGGGAATCTCTAATTCTTTGGCCAACTTGCAGATACTATGAAAGCCCTCTTCCAGCTGATCATTCCATTTTAAACGCGGATTCAACAAGATCAATTCCGGATGCGCCAGGCAAGAATACATGCCTGTCTTAAGGCCCTCCAATGTAGATGTAAAATAATCTTCTATATGATTCTGCGGACAATTCCCGTAATAAATACCGGTTTCATCACTTTGATAATAATGATTGCCAAAGATCAGATAATCCAACTGTTTTTCTTTACAAAAGTTTTTTAACCAATCCATAGATTTTGGAAAGTATTCAGCTTCCAGTCCACAGAGGATCTCAATTTGATCCTGATATTTTTGTTTTAAATCTAAAATGCTTTTCTGATAGCCATCAAATTCTGTTTCCAACATGCGAATATGCGGATGAAAACCACTTGGATAATGCCAACAGGCATGATCTGAAAATCCAAGCGTGGTATAGCCTTCCTGTATGGCAATCTGTACATAGTCTTCATCGGTTCCCATCGCATGATGACATCGTGCTGTATGTGTATGATAATTTTTCATCCCTAATACCTCACTTTCATCAGATATAAGCCTTGTGGCGGCGCATTATATCGACAAACTTCTTTATTTTTTTCCAGAAGCATGTGTTGAACATCCAATGGTTGGATTCTTTGTTTTCCAACTTCGATTAAAGTCCCCGTCATCATTCGAACCTGATAGCGTAGAAAACCATTTCCTTCAAATAAAAAATGAACGTCTTTGCCTTTATTTCGTATCTCGATCATACACACATTTTTGATTCTTGGTTTTCTGGAATCGATTCGACTGCTGGAAAAGCTGGTAAAATCATGTTCTCCTATAAGATATGAAGCAGCTTCCAACATTTTCTCCATGTCCAGCTTTTGATACAACGGCGCTTTATATCGATAAGCAAATGGATCGGTGACATCATAAGTCGCAATATACGCATATTGTTTGGATTTACAGGAGAAACGAGCATGAAAATCTTCTGGTGGGATTTCAGCACTTTGGATTCGTATGTCCTGTGGCAACAAAGCATTCATAGCCTTTACATATTGCCATGGCTGCATAGCTATCTCACTTTGGAAATGAAATACCTGGCCAAGCGCATGCACATGAGCATCCGTTCTCCCACTGGCTACAATTTCAACCGGACTTTTCTGTATTTTTTCCAATGCTTCTTCGATGATCGTTTGAATACCTAAAGCATTTTCCTGTTTTTGCCAACCGGCATAATTATAGCCGTCATAAGCTACCGTACATTTTATGATCATAATAGCCAAATTCCTATGCAGACACCCAATATACAGACACTGCAGAACATGCCTAAACGATCGATTCCGTGCATTTTTAACACTTTGTATCTTGTTCTTTGTTTATTGGGATCATATCCTCTTGCCTCCATCGCATTGGCAAGCTGTTCAGCACGATCAAAGCTCGATACAAATAAAGGAACGATCAAGGAAAGGATCGACATTACCTTCTCTTTTAAGCTCCCATTTTCAAAATCGACACCACGGCTGGCCTGTGCATTCATGATGCGTTGTGTTTCTTCAATCAATGTCGGAATAAAACGCAAGGCAATACTGATCATCATCGCTATGATATGAGCCGGTAATCCTATCTTTTCAAACGGTTTTAACAGCTTTTCAATTCCCAGCGTTAAATCCAATGGTTTTGTCGTTGCGGTCAAAATGGTCGTAAGCACGATCATGAACATCAGTCGCACGGCAATATATAAGGTTTGAAACACCGCATCGGAATAGACGGAAAACCATCCCCATTCGATCCATGGTCTGCCTGTTTTGATGACAAGGACATTGATTACCAGAAGAAAAATCATCATCCATATGATCGGCTTCATGGCACGCAGGGCAAATCGTATCTGCAGCTTTGATAAGAAAAGACAAGCTAAAATAAAAGCACCAATCACAACATAGCCTATAGCGCCTGCCGGAATAAAGACCGCAATCATCACAAACAACAAGATCATGATTTTGGCTCTTGGATCCATCGCATGAACTTTAGAATCCAATGGCAAATATCGTCCTAACGCGATATTATTCATGGAGCATCACCTGCTCTCTAACACATTTCACCAGAGCATCTAAGTCCAGGATCTCATCCGGTATCAAAAAGCCTTTTTCCTTCAACATCAATTTTAAACGAATGATTGCCGGCGGATTGATTCCTACCTTGATCATCCATTCCGGATGTTCAAAGAATGTATGCACATCGCTTTCCTGTAATACTTTTCCATGATCCAGTACGATGACATGATCACAATAACGCATGACATGCTCCATATCGTGGGAAACTAAAAGAATAGTCTTGTTGTGTATACGATTTAAATCCATAAACAAAGACATCATCTCTTTAGCCCCCTGAGGATCTAAACCGGCCGTTGGCTCATCCAGTACCAAAACTTTGGGATCTAATACCAGTATTCCGGCAATCGCCACTCTTCTTTTTTGACCGCCGCTTAATTCAAACGGAGATCTTTGTAGATACGATTCATCCAGACCTACCATCGGAAGAATCTTCTTTACAAGTTCATTGGCCTTCTCTTCTTCCACTCCAAAATTTTTAGGACCAAATGCTATATCTTTTTCAATCGTCTCTTCAAACAACTGATATTCCGGAAACTGAAATACCAGTCCGACTTCTTTACGCAATGCTTTTACATCTTTGATCTTTAATAGAGGCTGAATATGAAATCCACAAATATCCAAGGTACCGGCACTGGGAATCAATAAACCGTTTAAATGCTGCACCAGGGTGGATTTTCCGGAGCCTGTCTGTCCGATAATGGCAGTGACCTTTCCTTCAGGAATGCTCAAGTCAATGCCGTGTAAAGCACTGTGTTCAAAAGGGGTACCTGCATTATACACATGTTCTAAGTGGTTGATTTCAATTGACATAACTGTTTCACCACCTCTTCTAAAGTACAGACCGGTTGGTCTGTGATTTTTTCTTTGATCAATTCTTTTGAGAATTTTAATGCGAATGGAATATCCAGCTTCATTTCTTCCATTTCTTTGGCATGGGCGAAAATTTCCATAGGTGAACCCGTCATGGCTACCTTGCCATCTCTTAAAACGATGACAAAGTCACTTTGTGCCACTTCTTCCATATCGTGTGTAATGGAAAGAATCGTTCTGTCTTTTTTCGTATGAAGCTGTTTGATCTGTGCATTGATGCTGGCCTTTCCCTGAGGATCTAACATACTGGTTGATTCATCAAATACGATGATCTCCGGTTCAATGGCCAAAATTCCCGCAATGGCCACACGCTGTTTTTGACCACCGGAAAGCTTTGTAGGCTCACTGTCCAAATACTCCATCATTCCGACTTTTTGTGCTGAAGACTCAATAATAGCCTGCATCTCTTCCTGAGGAACACAATGGTTTTCCAAGCCAAAGGCAATATCGTCCGCTACGGTCGATCCGATAAACTGGTTATCCGGATTCTGAAAGACGATCCCCACATGATTACGAAGTTCATAAACACTTTCTTCATTGAGTGTTTTTCCTAATATGCGGATTTCACCACTTTTAGCCGCCAATAAGCCGATCAACAACTTTGCGATCGTACTTTTACCGGAACCATTATGACCGATAATTGTCGTATAGCTTCCTTTGGGTATCGAAAAGGAAACATCTTTTATAACATCATTTTGCCCATCATAGGAAAATGTCAGATTCATCACTTGGATTGCATCCATTTTGCACTCCTCCCAACTCGTTCATTATAGCGAAAAGTCTAACAGTTTAAAAGAAAAAGAAGGTTATACCCCTTCTTTTCGTTGCATTTCACGCATCATTTTTTTAAATTCTCTGTAAAACAGAATGGCAGTCGTGGCAACGGCAATCGTATCCGCAATCGGTTCAGCTAGAAAAACCGCAAAAACCTTATCGGGAATCAACATCGGCAAAATATAGATCAAAGGTATCAACAACAACATTTTTCGCAATACAGCTAAAAAAGCACTGATCTTTGAATTTCCAAATGCGATAAAGCTTTGTTGGCAGGAAATCTGAATTCCCATCAATAAGACTGTGGACATGTAGATCCGTAAAGCCCAACAAGTGATTTCCGCTAATTCAGTATCATTGGTAAATATTGCCACAAACAACCCGGGAAATAATAAAACCATGGCCCATAAAATCGTCGAATATCCAAGACAAGCCAGTGTTTGAAGACGAAAAGAGCGTTTCACACGATCCGATAACTTTGCTCCATAGTTATAGCTGATGATCGGCTGCCCACCTTGTGTAATTCCCTGCAGTGGCAACATGGCAAACTGCATCACACTGGACAGAATGGTCATCGCACCGACCGCTAAATCGCCACCATATCTTAAAAGTGAGGAATTGAAACAAAGAACCAGAACACTCTCTGTTGCCTGCATCAGGAAAGGAGCCACACCTAAGGCAATACATGGAAGCATGATGGATGCGCTCAAACGAAGATTCTTTTTTTGCAGGCGCAAAACACTTTTAGAAGAACATAAAAAGTAAATAGCCCATGCGGCACTAAAAGCCTGTGAAATTACCGTAGCTAAAGCAGCTCCCTGTACACCCATGCCAAAGCCAAAAATAAATATCGGATCCAGCACGATATTCGTAACCGCACCAATACATACGGTAAACATGCTGATCAAAGAAAATCCCTGGCAGGATATGAAGGCATTGAGTCCTAATGTCAATTGTACGAAAATCGTACCAATCGCATAGATTTGTATATAGTCCATGGCATAACCGATCGTATTGTCACTGGCACCAAATAAATACAATAGTGGTCTGGCGCCGATCAACATAGCTATAGTCAGAAAAATCGCAATGATGCATAAGGCTACAAAGCTGTTTCCCATGATTTTCTCGGCCATATCGTTTTGTTTCTTTCCCATGTAGATACTGGCTCTGGGAGCACCACCCATACCAAACAGATAGGCAAATGCACTTACGATCATGATTAATGGAAAACAAACACCTACACCGGTCAAGGCTACACTGCCTACTTCCGGAATATGCCCAATATACATTCGATCCACCATATTATAAAGGGCATTGACAACTTGTGAAGTAATGGCCGGTACCGCAAGAACCCACAATAAATGTCCAATAGGTTCTTTGGCAAGATCTACTTCTTTCGATAATGTTAATTTCATTCGATCACCCCAAATACTTAAGCATATTAAGTTTAAACCTGACAAAAATAAAAGACAAGACTCAATCTTGCCTCTTATGCCAAAAACTCATTTTCTTCCTGTACAGCTTCGGATTTAACAGGAACATCGACAACGACTGTATCCTCATCCTCCGGTAATAAGAACGCATCCAGTTCTTTTTTCCGTTCTCTATCCAAATGAAGTTTTGTCAGTACTGCCGTCAAAGCAGCCGCAACAGCCGCTAATGCCAATAAAACCTTGATCCATTTACGCATTCTTTTTCCTCCTTGCCAGAGCGATACCATCTCCTACATTATAAAATTCAACTTGGAAATCTTCCAGCTCTGTTAAAAAATCATGGTATGCACGAATTTTCCGTACCAAACTTTTTGTGTTTCGATTGTTTGTACGTTCCGGATGTTCTACCAGTCCATGAAAATTCATGTTGTCTGTGAGTATTATACCATCTTGCGCAAGCAATGGGGAAAATTTGTTAAAAAAACGTGTGTATTGTGCTTTGGCCGCATCAATAAAAATACAGTCAAATACGCCTTGTACTTCTACCTCTAAAGCATCTCCTTCGATCAACGTAATTTGATTTTCAAGCCCAAGATTCTGGATATTTTTTTTAGCCTGTTCAATCATTTTAGGATCTCGTTCAATCGTAACCACACGGATACTTTCATCCAACAAGGCAATTTGAATAGCGGTATGAGCAATAGCAGTTCCAATTTCTAAAAAAGAATGACAATGATATTCCAGAAATTTTTCTTTTAAGAACTGAAAGCCTTCATCTTGTATAATAGGTACTGCATTCTCTAGCGCATAGTTTTTAATAGTCTCTAACTTATTCATACATAGGCTCCCTTATAAAAAAGGAAGTAGATTGCTCTACTTCACAAATTGTACGATTGCCATCGGTGCCGCATCCCCTTTACGGATACGTGTCTTGATTACACGTGTATATCCTCCGTTGCGGTCGGCATAGCTTGGCCCGATTTCATTGAACAGTTTCTGTAATGCCGTTGTTCCTTCGTCATCCACTTCTACGTTGCGTACAAAGGCAGCTGCCTGTCTTCTGGCATGCAGATCATTTCTCTTGGCCAGTGTCACCAGCTGATCCATTACAGCACTTAATTCTTTGGCTTTCATTTCTGTTGTTTCGATCTGCCCGCTTTCAATCAAAGATGTTGCCATGTTTCTTAACAACGCTTTTCGATGATCGGCGGTACGTCCTAATTTACGATTCCACATATGACTTCCTCCTACTCGTTACTAGACTTGAAACTTAATCCAAGTGAATAAATCTTATCTTTCACTTCTTTTAGACTCTTCTTACCTAAATTCCGTACATGAATCATTTCTTCTTCGGTCTTCTGTGTCAGTTCTTCTACGGTAGTAATACCGGCACGTTTCAAACAGTTGTAAGAACGAACGGATAATTCCAGATCCTCGATCATCTTATGTTGAATAGAATTTGTATCTTCTTCCGTTTCATTTTCTGTTTCATCAATGTGCTCTAATTTGGCCTCATCAATGTCTTTCAAGATCGCAAAATGATCGCGAAGGATCTTTGAACCGATTGATAAAGCTTCCGAAGGCATCAAACGTCCATCTGTATCGATGACCATCGTCAGTGTTTCTGTATCATCAGCGTTAACATCGACACTGTAGCTTACTTTTTTAACCGGTGAATATAAAGAGTCTGTATAAATAATTCCCAGAGGTTGTCCATCATTCTGATAAAGATGCTTGTTTACATCTGCTCTTTTAAAGCCTCGACCCAAACGTGCCTGCATTTCCATATTGAATGTAGCTCCCTGTGCCAATGTACAAATCACTAAATCCGGATTCAGTACATCAACACCTGTCGGACATTCAATATCAGCTGCCGTAACGACACAAGGTCCGCTTTTATTGATACGAAGTGTATAAACATCATTATCATTAATATCAATCTTTAGTAAAAGCTGTTTAATATTTAAAATAATTGTAGCAGCATCCTCTTTTACACCTTCTACACCAGTGAATTCATGATAGATTCCATCAATACGGATACTAAACACGGATCCACCCGGCAAAGAAGAAAGTAAGACACGGCGCAATGCATTTCCCATTGTCGTACCGAAGCGGTTCTGTAATGGGGTAAAAACAAACTTTCCTTGCGTTTTAGATTCTTCTATCGTTTGAATTGTATAGCTTGCCATTGGGACACCTCCTATTGTTCTAATTTCTATCCACGAGGTCGTTTTGGCGGACGACATCCATTGT
>CABOGK010000014.1 GCA_902399855.1 Erysipelotrichaceae bacterium | reverse complement strand
TTTTTGATTTTTTACTTGATTTCTAATAGTTAATCTCCTTTTATAGACTTCTTAATGGATTTATTCTACAATATCTGCATGAACAGTTTCAATTATTTTCGACCTCTGTTATCAAAAGTACAGGGTGTCCCATCTAAGAATCAACGATTATTGATCTGGGCCGGCTTTCAGGTTCGACAGGCCGGACTCACCTATAAACAACAGATAGAATGTATGGAAAAGGCAAGTCATCAGCTTCAGGATGACCAACAGGCACAAGATGGATTTAAAAGCGATTTTAAAGCTTATTTAAATTCGATCAAGCCTGATAAAATCACTTGTTTTCTAAGAGAAGTTTCTGACTTTCCCTTGTTTTTGTTTATATATACAACGTTGATCAATGTTGTGTATAATCAAGTTCTCATTCCTGTTTCACAACAGGAGCCCATTATGCAAACGGTTTTGATCGGATGGTCTCTATGCCTGCAGACCATAGTTGTTTACTTGATCTATAAAGGACTTTTGACGTATATGGCTACCGATCCCAAACGTTCAACACTGGGTTTTTGGCTTATTTTGATGGTTTGTTTTGGGTTTTATTTAGGATCAATTTATATTTCGAATCACGTAGAAGGAACATGGTTTTCCTGCCCGTTGTGGCTTTGGGTATTGTTGACGATGGCATGGGCTGTTTTTTCAGTCATTTGGATGCGTAAGAAAGAGGAATCAATATGATGGATGTTGCACTATATAGTTTTTTAGCGATTTTATTATCGATCTGTATCAGCTTTTTACCTAAAAAAGCACTCAAGCCGATCACTTCTGTTTTTTCATTTGGTAAAAATGGCTTACGCAAGATGCGCCGTCGCCGTGATACGACCGACACCGTTGCCAACGTATGCTTAGGAATCGCTCTGCTTTTTTCTTTGTTTCACTGGCTGATTCCGGCAAGTTTTATCATCTATGGCATTTTATTGTTGGTATCGTTTTTGTGTGTTCTGGCATGGACAAACAAGATTTCGGCAAAAATGGACAGAGTACATCGCATGCTGGTGTTATTTGATGTGTCCATGATGTTTTTCTTTGGTTTGTTTAGTGCCTTAGGCTGTTTTAATGGTTTTGTGACTTTTGACAGTGCGTCTGTCTTGCGGCAGGATATCGCCGGTGGTAAGGTGTTTGAAGTGTTGTACTTTTTACACAGCTTTGCCCCTATGATGGTTTTGTTGCAGGGGATATTATATATGCTGCCGATGTATTGTATGTGGGCGCAGTTTAAATACATGCGACTGGAAAACACATACAAATCCAGAAATATCGGCTTGTTTACGATAAAAATCTTGTTTATCTGCCTGGTGATGGTCGCCTTGAGCTATGGTGGCATCGAAGTATTGAACTGGGCTTATTATATTGATCATGTGGAGGTATAAAAATGATTCAAGAACGTTTACAGAATTTGCGTGCGAAGATGCAGGAAAACGGAGTGCAGGCTTATATCATTCCAACCAGTGACTTTCATGAAACAGAATATGTCAGTGATTATTTTGCCTGTCGTAAGTACATGTCCGGTTTTACCGGTAGTGCCGGTACACTGGTGGTCTTAGCCGATCAAGCCGGTTTGTGGACGGATGGCCGTTATTTTATTCAGGCCCAGGCCCAGCTGCAGGATACAGGCATTACCTTGATGAAGATGGGACAGCCGGAAACACCAAGCATCGAAGATTACATTTGTCAAAATCTTTCCAAAGGCTCTAAAGTGGGCTTTGATGGTCGTGTGATCAATTATATGGATTATAAACGATATCATGCGATTTTTAACAGTCATCAGATCGATATTGTCGCCAATTTGGATCTGGTCAATGAAATCTGGCAGGATCGCCCGGCTTTACCGGCGACAAAAACTTTCCATTATGCCTTACGCTATGCCGGTGTCTCGATGGAAGATAAACTTGCCCAGGTTCGTCAGTCCATGACCAAAGAAGGATGTGCTTCCTTTATTATCACAAAAATTGATGAGATCGCCTGGCTCTTTAATATTCGAGCCCATGATATTCCACATTTTCCGGTAGCCTTAGCGTATGCCACCATTGAAAAAGAAAAGGCAACATTATATATTGACGCTTCTCGCTTAGATGATGAAAGTAAAGCTTTGTTTGCACAAAATCAAATCAGCGTAAAACTGTATAATTCGATTTATGAGGATGTTTGTTCTCTCCAAGGGCCGGTTTTGGTCGATCCACATTTTGTCAACAGTCGTTTGGCCTTGTTGGTGCAGGAAAAGCTGGTTGAGGCAATCGATCCGATCGTATTGATGAAGGCGCAAAAAAATGCCACAGAGATCGAAAATACAAAGTGGGCGCATATCAAAGATGGTGTAGCCTGTACAAAATTTATGTACTGGTTAAAAAAGAATGTGAAATCACAGGAAATCACGGAATGCAGTGCACAGGATCAGCTGAAGCAGTATCGCAAAGAACAGGAAAATTATCTGGAAGACAGCTTCAATACCATTTGTGCCTATAAAGAACATGCGGCTATGATGCATTACAGTTCCACACCGGAAACGGATGTTACCTTAAAGCCGGAAGGTATGCTTTTGGTTGACAGCGGTGGTCAATACCTGGAAGGAACAACTGATATTACGCGTACGTTTGTCTTAGGAAAGATCAGCGAGGAAGAAAAGCACTGGTTTACGCTGGCTATGCGTTCCCATATTCGTCTGGCCAAAGCGCATTTCTTATATGGATGCCGTGGTTTAAATTTAGATATTCTAGCGCGTGGACCTCTATGGGATGAAGACATGGACTATCAGTGTGGAACCGGTCATGGTGTCGGGCATCTTTCCAATGTCCATGAAGCACCAAACGGCTTTCGCTGGCGAATCGTACCGGAAAGAAACGATTCCTGTGTATTAGAAGAAGGTATGATACAAAGCGACGAGCCAGGTGTTTATAAAGAAGGAGAATTTGGTATCCGTCATGAAAATGAGCTTCTTGTCGTGAAGGGAACTAAGAATTTCTATGGACAGTTCATGCATTTTGAACCATTGACGTTTGTTCCGTTTGATTTAGATGGCATCGATCAATCCAAGATGACACAAGATGAGATCGAATGGTTAAATGCCTATCATGCACAAGTGTATGACACGCTGCAGCCTTATTTAAACGATGAAGAAAAAGACTGGCTCAAAAATGCCACTCGTGCTCTATGAAGGAAAGAATGATTGAAATGACATGTCCGCATTGTGGACATGTTTTTCACATCAAGCGAGATACGCTGGCCATTGCCAAAATCAGTGAGAACATCGAAAAAAGACTGCAGGATGGAACGTATTTCTATCATCAGTGTAATCATTGTCACCACTTGTTTTATATGATCTATCCTTTTTTATTTCGCGATCCGCAAAGAAAATTTATCTTGATCTTAAGTGATAAAAAAGAAATTGACAATCTTCCTGACGATGAACTGGTTGTGCGCTGTAAAGATCCAGAGCAGCTTGTGTTTTGTTACAGAGTGCTGCATCAGCAGTTAAATTTAAAGAAAATGGTGCATTTCAAACGCCAATGGGAAAAGAAGTGGACAAACAAAGCGCAGTTTGATCGCTACGATCCTCTTCATCATTGTCTTTGGATCAAGGTAAAAGAGGAATATAAAGCGATGATCCTTACAAAAGAGGAAGAAAAAGAATTATGTTCATAGTATAATAGAACAAAAAGGAGAGTAAAAATATGCAGATACTTGTTACCGGGGGAGCCGGCTATATTGGTAGTCATACGTGCGTGGAGTTGTTAAATGCCGGGTATGATGTCATCGTAGTGGATAATCTATATAATTCGAATCAGAAAGCCATTGATCGAATTGAACAGATCACACAAAAGAAAGTGAAATTTTATAAGGAAGATATTTTAGACAAAGAAGCACTCAAGAAGATTTTTTCCGAAAATCAAATTGATGCGGTCATTCATTTTGCCGGCTTAAAAGCGGTGGGAGAATCAGTACAAAAACCGGTCGAATATTATACCGTAAATATCGCAGGAACTTTGAATTTGATTGATGTGATGCGTACTTATGGATGTAAGAATATTATCTTTTCATCGAGTGCGACCGTATATGGAGAACCGGCACAGATTCCGATTACCGAAGCATGTCCAAAGGGAACTTGTACCAATCCATACGGATGGACAAAATGGATGTTGGAGCAGATCTTGACCGATGTGCATACTTCCGATCCGGAGTGGAATGTGATCTTATTGCGTTATTTCAATCCAATCGGTGCCCATGAAAGTGGATTAATCGGAGAAGATCCAAAAGGCATTCCAAATAACCTTTTACCGTATGTTGCCCAGGTAGCTATCGGAAAATTGAAATGTGTCGGTGTGTTTGGAAACGACTATGATACACCGGATGGTACGGGAGTACGTGACTATATTCATGTTGTCGATTTAGCCAAAGGGCATGTCAAGGCGTTGGATAAGATCAAAGAAAAAGCCGGATGTAAGGTCTATAATCTGGGGACAGGAAAAGGGTACAGCGTATTGGATGTGATCCATGCGTTCTCTAAGGCCTGTGGGCATGATATCCCTTATGAAATCAAACCACGCCGTGCTGGTGATATCGCTACTTGTTATTCCAAATGTGACTTGGCCAGAGAAGAACTGGGTTGGCAGGCTGAATATGATCTGGATGCGATGTGTGCTTCCAGCTGGAAATGGCAAACGATGAATCCAAACGGATATAACGAGGAATAGGTATGAATATCGGATTTATCGGGTTTGGAAATATGGCACAGGCCATTGTCAATGGAATGGTCAACAAGGCAAACATTGATCCATCTTTAATTCATGTTTGCTCCGCTCATTTTGATTCCTGCCAAAAGAATGCCGAAAAATATGGGGTTTGTGCCCATGCTTCAAGTTTGGAAGTTGTTGAAAATGCTGAATTGATCGTACTGGCCGTTAAGCCGTATCAGATCAAAGAAGTCGTTGAACCGATTCGTAAGGCATTGGTTTCTAAAATTGTTGTATCGATCGCAGCTGGTTGCTTTTATGATTTTTATGAAGAAATCTTAGAGCCGCAGACGCAACACATCTCGGCTATTCCCAATACACCTATTGCGGTTGGAAAAGGAATTCTTGTCACAGAACAAAAACATTCTTTACAGCCGGAATCCCTGGAAAGCTTTGTTCAGCTTTTTTCAACAATTGCGCAGATTGAATGGGTGGAAGCTAAGCAGTTATCCATTGCGACCACGATTGCCGGTTGTGCACCGGCTTATACAGCCATGTATTTGGAGGCTTTGGCCGATGCCGGAGTCAAACATGGTTTAAAGCGTCAACAGGCCTATGATTTAGCTGCTTTGATGATGGCCGGTACCAGTTTATTGTATCTGGAAAAGAAAGAGCATCCGGGTATCATGAAGGATGCGGTTTGTTCACCGTCGGGAACGACCATCAAAGGTGTTGCCAGTCTGGAAAAAAATGCGTTTCGAGGTATTATCATCGAAGCTATTGATGAAGTGGAAAAGTAAACGAAAACACACGCCATAATCGACGTGTGTTTCTTTTTATTTCAAGAGTTCTTCAAGAATCTGTACGGCATTGGTGGCGGCCCCTTTACGAATCTGGTCACCACAACAGAATAGAATCATTGAATGTTTGGAAGGATCGGATAGATCTTCACGGATTCGTCCGACATAGACTAAATCCTGATCGGATGTATCTAATGGCATCGGATAGATCTTGTTTTGTGGATCATCAACAAGCTTAACGCCTGGTGCGTGGGCAAGCAGCTCGCGCGCTTTTTGTACATCGACTTCTTTTTCACATTCAATCGTGATACTTTCAGAATGAGAACGCATGATAGGAACACGAACACAAGTACAGTTTACAAGAATATCCGGGTCATGAAGAATTTTGCGGCTCTCATTTTGAAGCTTCCACTCTTCCTTGGAAATGCCATTTTCATCAAAATCACCAATCTGAGGAATCAAATTGTAGGCAATCGGATACGGGAATGCCTGAGAAGGAATGCTTGGATCTTTGACCTGATTTTCTAAATCCTGAATTCCTTTGACACCGGCACCGGACACTGCCTGATAGGTAGATACGATCATACGTTTGATCTTAAACTCCTGATGCAGCACATGGAGGGCCACTAAGGCAATGATCGTAGCACAGTTTGGATTGGCGATGATGCCCTGATTCTTTTGAATATCCTCCGGGTTGATTTCCGGGATGACCAATGGCACATTAGAATCTAAACGATAGGCGCTGGAGTTATCGACAACGATCGTACCGGCCTTTTGAGCCCATGGCATCCAAGTCTTAGTGATGTCATTTTCTGTAGCCCCTAACGCATAATCTACCTTTTCAAAACTGTTTTCTGTTAACTCTTCAACAGTAATATCCTGATCCATGAAGGTAAAAACTTTACCTTTGGATCTAGCCGATGCCAACAGCTTTAGATTACAGTCAATTTTTCTTTCTTCCAGACATTGTAACATCTGCTGGCCGACAGCGCCGGTAGCCCCTACAATGGCAATGGTTTCCTTAGACATTTTGATCCTCCTTTGTGACAAATGCGTCATAGATCGATCGAATGGTTGCCTTAAAGTCTTTGCACAATACAGCAACCGTAATATTGATTTCATCACTACTTTGCGCAATCATGCGAATATTGATTTTCTGATCTCCGAGCGATTTAAATAATTTACCGGCAACACCCGGTGAATCGGACATACTCTTACCAACGGTGGAGATCAAAGCCAGATTTTCTTCGGTATGAATTTCATCAGGCTTCAGTTCCGTTTTGATTCGTGCCAGGATTTCATATAGACTATCCTGTACATCGCTTTTATTGACGACAACGCTAAATGAATCGATACCGCTTGGAATATGTTCCACGCTGACATTGTACATCTCCAAAATGCTGAGGACTTTACGAATATAACCGACTTCACTGGACATGTGTTTCTTATAAATATAGATAGAGACAAAGCCCTCTTTTCCGGCAATTCCGGTAATCGCATATGGATTTTTGATATTGGTTCTTTCCTGAATGATCGTTCCCGGATCTTCCGGATGGTTAGTATTTAAAATATGAATCGGAATGTTCGCTTCCTTGACAGGGAAAATGGCTTCTTCGTGTAAGACACTGGCTCCCATATAAGAAAGTTCACGCAATTCCGAATACGTAATATGTGTGATTTGTTTTGGATGATCGACAATTTTTGGATCAGCCATTAAAAATCCACTGACATCGGTCCAGTTTTCATACATATCCGCATTCAGACACTTTGCCAAGATCGATCCGGTGATATCGCCACCACCTCGTGAAAAGACTTGAATCTGGTTGTTGGCGCTGGAGCCATAGAAACCAGGGAAAACAAAATGCTCATATTGCGCACATTTTGCCTGCAGCTTGGACGCTGTTGCCTGCATATCGATCGTCTTATCCAGATTAAAGCGGATGATATCTTTGGCATCGACAAAATCATATCCCAGATATTCCGCCATTAGTTTGGCACAAAAATATTCACCACGAGATACGATCTGTGCTTGTGTATAAGTATTTAGATTGGTATAAAATGTATCCAATTCTTTTTCAATCGGTTGTTTTAATCCCAGTTCCGTCTTGATATCGACAAAACGCTGACGAATCAAACGATAGACATTGCTGGCATCGACATGATATTGCCGGTGCGCATCTAAAAGATACAATAAATCCGTAATTTTATTGTCAGAAGAGTTTCTTTTACCCGGTGCACTGACAACGACATATTTTCGGGATGGGTCTGCCTGTACGATGGCTTTGACCTTTTTAAACTGTGTCGCATTGGCCACACTGCTTCCACCAAATTTTGTGATTTTTAACATGTTACTCTATCCTCTTTACACCCATAAGGCGATCATCGCATCCGCATCAAATGCCTGAATGGTATCGATAATCGTTGCATCCTTATGTTCAAACCAGTAATACGATTCATTTTCACTGATACTTTGTTCTTTATCGGCTATCAAGCCTTTTTTGGCACGTACGATCCAGTTTGCCTTCAAGATCGATTCATTAACTTTCTTTTCATGGTTTAGACAAATCTTACGTTCTCTGTTTTCCAATGTATCGATGGCATTAGCCAACATAGCCTGTGCGGTGGCAAGCTGTCCGGCGCCCTGACCAAAATAGCCTAAGTAATCAAAGCTGTCCGCATAGATCAATTGGGCATTGTAGTTATCTGGTACATTGGCAAGATAATGTCCTTTATCCAAAAAGGCCGGGGCAATGATACTGGCAAATTCACCATCTTTTTGTTTGGATAATGAAATATGACGAATGACTTTGTCGTTTGCTTTAGCCATTTTGATATCTTCGGTATTCAGCTTCGTGATGCCGATTGGTTTACGAATCGCATCGTTTTTTGTGTTATACGCCAACATATTGGTGATGTTTGTCTTATAGAAGACGTCAATACCTTCAATGTCGTTGGTTGGATCGGCTTCGGCATATCCCATGGATTGTGCCTGCTTTAAAGCCACTTTTAGCTCCATACCATTCTTTTGCATCTGATCTAATATATAATTGGAAGTACCGTTAAAGATTCCCTGATAACCGCGAATCTCTTCTAACTTCTGCAGCTTTAAAATCGCATCTAAAAAAGGAATACCGCCGGCAACACTGGCTTCGATTTGAATAGAACCACCGGTTCTCTCGGCAATTTCCACATAACGCTCCAAATTTGGAGAGACGGTTGCCTTATTGGAGGTGATGACATGTTTACCATGTTCCAAAGCTAATGTGATCAACGTGTTTGCGGGTTCTGTACCACTCAAGCACTCAAAAACGATATCGACATCATCGGCTGTAACCATACCTTTTCCATCATTGGAGAAATAAGGAAGGTTTTCAAATTCCGGTAAAACAAAGACTTGTTTTAAATGGATGCCTTCTACGTTCTTACAAAGTATTTCCACACCTTTTCCTACGGTGCCATATCCTAATAAAACTGCGTTCATGACTTCCTCCTTGTTTAATTAAAGAAAACACTTGTTTTTAGAATGTGAACATTGTATCATATGGTATATGGTTTTTCAAGGAGGAATCTATGGAAAAAATTTATGTGTCAACCCGTGATCAAAACAGAAAAATGACCGCTAAACAAGCAATTTTGGAAGGAATTTCCAAAGATGGCGGTTTATATGTATGGCCGGACATTGATTCGGTACAGATAGACTTGCATACGATTTGTGAACAATCTTATAAGGAAAATGCATATACGATCCTGCAGCCTTTACTGCCGGATTTCAGTGAAGAAGAACTAAAAGAATGTATTGAAAATGCGTATGGACATTCTTTTTCTTCACCGGATATTACACCGGTCAAAAAAGTTGGGGATGTATATGTATTAGAGCTTTTTCATGGTCCGACCAGCGCTTTTAAAGATGTGGCCTTAACCCTTTTACCACAATTGATGTCAGCGGCTTTAAAAGCCGGTGATCAAAAGGCAATGATCTTGACGGCCACCAGTGGAGATACCGGAAAGGCAGCTTTGGAAGGCTTTAAGGATGTGGATCGCATCGGTATTTGCGTGTTCTATCCGCATCAAAAAGTCAGCCAGATTCAATACCGCCAGATGGCGACTCAACAAGGAAAGAATGTGAAAGTCTATGCGATCGAAGGAAACTTTGATGATGCCCAAAGCAAGGTAAAATCTTTGTTCCTGGATGAAGACTTGCGAAAGAAGGCCGAAGCCCAAAACGTGATCCTAACCAGTGCCAACTCTATAAATATAGGGAGACTGGTACCACAGATCGTTTATTATTTTGAAAGCTATAAATATTTAGTCAACCATGGTGAAATACAGCTGGGAGATCCTGTATCCTTTAGTGTACCGACAGGAAACTTTGGGGATGTCTTAGCTGGCTATTATGCCTGTATGATGGGATTACCGGTCAAGAAATTTTATGTCGCCAGCAATGCCAATCATGTGTTAACGGACTTTTTGACAACCGGTGTCTATGATCGCAACCGCGCGTTTGTACAAACGATTTCTCCAAGTATGGATATATTGATTTCTTCGAACCTAGAAAGACTTTTGTATTATATGTCCGGAAAGGATACCCAACTGGTATCGCAATGTATGAGTGATTTGAATACAACAGGTCGCTATCAAATTCCGGATACGCTTCTACAAAAGATTCAGTCTTTGTTTGGTTGTGCCTATCTGGATGATAAACAGACCAAAGAAACGATAGCGTCTGTCTATCAGGAATCCAAGGTTGTTTTAGATCCGCATTCGGCCATTGCGTATCAGGTTGCCAAAGATGCAAAAGAAAGACCGATCGTTGCCCTTGCGACAGCTTCTCCTTATAAGTTTTCACAGGATGTACTGGACGCCTTACATCAAAACAGTACGGATGAACTGGAAGCGATGAAACAGCTTCAAACCGTTTGTTCAGATCCGATTCCGAAAGGATTAAAAGCACTGGAAAGCCTGGAAATTCGACACAAAGAAGTGATTTCCGTCGAACAGATGAAAGATGTTGTGGAAAAGAATATGGGGGCTCTTCTATGATACAAGTACATGTTCCTGCTACCAGTGCGAACTGTTGTATCGGCTTTGACAGTTTAGGTATGGCTTTAGACTGGTGGGCAACCTTTCAATTTGAGCCAAGTAATGAACTGATTATCACAGGCTGTCCTAAAGAATACGCCAATGAAGAAAATTTAGTGGTACAGTCTTTTTTGAAGACATGTCAGCATCTAAAAAAGGAAATGCCGACATTTCATCTTCATATCGGTTCCGATATTCCTTTTTCCAGAGGACTAGGATCTTCATCCACCTGTGTGGTGGCCGGTATTTTAGCATGCGATGCCTGGTTTCAGACGCATTTGAATAAGATGGAAATTTTAGAGATTGCCACGGATATTGAAGGACATCCGGATAATGTGGCACCCTGTATTTTTGGGAAAGCTGTCTGCAGCTTTATGGAAGAAGGCAAGCCACGCATGATGATCGTACCTTGTGCCGATTATAAATGTTTGGCCATGATACCGGATTATCCAATCGTAACCAATGAAGCACGAAAAGTTCTTCCTTCTACTTTGAAGTATAAGGATGCTGTTTCACAGGTGGGACATGCGCTATGTTTTCTACAAGCCCTGCAGGTAGGAAATGAGATGATCCTTGCAAAATCATGTGTTGATCATCTGCATGAACCCTATCGTAAAAAGCTGATTCCGGATTATGATTCGATTCATGAGCAATGCCAGGAAATGGATCTTGCGATGTGGATTTCCGGCAGTGGCAGTACGATGCTTGCGATATCATTAGATCCGACGAAATTGAATCAACTACAGAAAGATGTCGAAACAAAACTTTCCATACAATGCAGACAGATGTCAATCGCATCCAAAGGAGCCTGGGTAGAATATGAGTAAATTTTATGTGGTTTCCAGCGATATTCTTCCGGAAGTGCTGGAAAAGGTGTTAGAAGCAAGAACGCTTTTACAATCTGGAAAAGTAAAAAGAATCAGTGAAGCCGTTAAGCAGGTGGGCATATCACGGGGAACGTACTATAAATATAAGGATACAGTATTTTCATTTTCACAGGAACAAAATAACCGCAAAGCCGTAATCACGATGACGTTGCGAAGTGAAAAGGGAACGTTATCCAAAGTTTCCTCTTTGATTTCCGCTAAACAAGTGAATATTCTTGCTATCAATCAAACCATTCCAATCAATGGTATTCATAATGTCAGCTTTACTTTGGATATCAGTGATTTAGAAGGGGACATTCAGGCCTTTTTAGATCTGATTGAAGCGATGGCATTTGTCGATAAGGTGGATCTTGTTGCGATTGAATAGGATCTTGGCCTTTGTATGGGGCTGGCTTTTGATCATTGTTTGTGTGGTTGGCAGTGTAAATACAATGGCGTTAAATGAGGATTTTTACATCCAGCGCTATGAGAAAATGAATTTAGCCAAGTCTTTGCATGTTTCCCAGGACGATCTAAACAAAAGTATTGAATTATTGTTGGACTATATTCGTGATGATACCGATTCTTTAGAGGATACGATTACCATCAATGGATACACGCAAAATACCTTTAATGAAAGAGAAAAAAGTCATATGGTTGATGTAAAGGCATTATATCAAAATGCCATAGGGGTCGGAAAAGCCAGCTTTGTTTGTTTATTGGTGATTTTGTTTTATCTGGCTATAACGCAAAAGAAGAAAACAGTTGCCTATCTGACAAAAGGTATTATACAAGCTTCGGTTTGTTTGATTCTGGTCTTTGTGTTTTTTGGTATATGGATAGGTATTGATTTTACCGGCTTTTGGACATGGTTTCATACGATCTTTTTTTCGAATAATTTGTGGCTATTGAATCCAGTTACGGATTTTATGATCAATATGCTGCCGGAAACGATTTTTTATCAGCTGGTGTTAAGCTGTGTTCTCATGGTTTGTGTTTTGATCATACCTTGTATTGTCTTTTCAATTTATTATCAGCGAAAGAGGGCGCCTATAGGTTTTGAATATGAAGATCATATTAGCTAGTCAATCTCCTCGAAGAAAAGAGATCTTAGAAGAAATTGGATATCAATTTGAAGTAATTCCTTCCTACACACAGGAATACTTTGATCCGTCTTTGCCTTTAGAAAAAGCCATTCAGCAGGTAGCTTATCAGAAAGCTGCGGATGTGCATATGAAATATCCGGATGATCTGGTTATTGGCGCCGATACGATAGTCAGCTTTCAAAATAAGATTTACGGAAAACCAAAGGATGAACAGGAAGCATTCTCTTTTTTAAGAGATTTCAGTGGAAAATATCAGGAAGTTATGACAGGAATCTGTTTTCTATATAAGGAAAGAGAACTTTGTCATACCGATATCACCAAAGTCTGGTTTCGTGATTTGAGTGATGAAGAAATATGGGATTACATTCATACCCATAATGCCTTAGATAAAGCCGGTGCTTATGGCATACAAGATAGTGACTTTATCTCACACATAGAAGGTTCTATGACCAATGTAGTTGGTTTAGGCAAAGAAAGCATTGTAGAAATGATGAAAAAAATAAGCGGCTAAATGTCGCTTATTTTAGAATCTGATATTTTTTTAATGCGTTATATAAACCATCTTCATCCACAGAATCTGTAACATAATCTGCAATTTGTTTCACTTCCTCTTTGCCATTTCCCATACAAACACCAATGCCCACGCTTTTTAATAAAGGAATATCGTTGGTCGCATCACCAAAGCCCATCGTTTCTGTATCTTTTAAATCATAGTATTTCATCACTTTTTGAATGCCGATATCTTTGCCACCGATAGCCGGTAATACATCGATCACATAATCAGTCCATCGATCGATTTTAATGTCATGGCATCTTGTAAACAATTCTTTTTCCTGCTTTTCACTTAGATAAGGAGACAACTGGTAGATGGGTTGAATCCTAGCTCTTTCAATATCTTCTAAAGGCGGCAAAGAAGTTCCTAATTTTTTATACTCTTCGATAACAGAACCAGTATAGAAATTCATATACTGTCGATCTTTTTCCACAAATACACAAGGGTAGGGATCTTCCTGGATATGATCTAATATCGCATCCACATCGTTTTTACTGACAGGATTACTGTAGATGGTTTCGGTTTCATTAAAACAATATTGCCCATTTAATGTGATGTAGGCATCAAATTTAAAATTTTGACAAAAATCAAATTCTTCAATTTCTGTAATGTGTCTTCCGGTGGCGACAATAGTTAAAATCCCTTGTTTTTTTAACTGATTTAATGCATATATGGCGGAGTCTGGCACTAGTTTGGTAGTGTGAGAAAGTATGGTTCCGTCAAAATCAAAAAAAATAGCTCTTATCATAATCGTGTCCTCATTTCCTAGTTATTGTAACATAGGGAAATGAGTCACTTTCAAGAGCTGCCATAAAAAAATTCTTCTGTATAAGATTTAATTAAGGAGGAAAACGCTAAAGGAAGATGACATATAAACTTTATGTAAAGAATTATCAGTCAATACCACTTAGTCTTTTAATCAGCAAATATCCTTGCACAATTCTTAGCAATCTGATATATTATGTTCAGGGAGTGAAAGGCGAGTCACTCTTTTTATTTTGTCATTTTAATAATGATTTCAACCAGTCTTCTAATTGCATGAATCAGAAGCCTAATCTCTCTTAACAGGTTTATCGCTCTATCCATCATAGGCAACCCCTTTCTAATTCCGTTCCGCACGAGGCCCTAACGGCTTTATACTAAGGATTTTTAGAATATTTCACTCCCTGAACAGGGTCTTACATGATTTCTCAACGTCCTAAATGACTCAAAATTTAATATCGGTCATTATATAGATATAAAGAAACGAACCACATATTAATACATATTAATAGGCAGTTCGCAAATAATATAATGCTGGTGCCTGCACGCGGAATTGAACCACGAGTTCATCCTTACCATGGATGTGTATTACCATTATACTATGCAGGCATTTAAGGCCTTTCTATTGTGCCATTGATTTCAAAAAAAATCAACTGAAATCATAAAAACTTAGCTTTTAACTTTGACTAAGTTAAAAGGCAAAATAATAAATTAAAAGAAGATGAAGGGCTGCTTGTTAACAAATTTGTAATTTTTATTAAATATAAATTGAGGATTATGAAATACTTTTTATTGGAACAAAATTGTGAGTTCCCGTTGATAAAATATTGCAATAAGTTATGGATAATGATATGATTTCCTCCGTAGTTAAAAAGGAGGACATATTCATGTCAGAAGTAGTAAGCAAAAAAGACTTAATTGAAAAAATGGCTGAAGAATGTGGAGTATCTAAAAAAGATGCAACTACATATGTTAAATTCTTGTTGGATGAAATTACAAATACACTTGTTCAAAAGGGAACAGTTGATTTGAATGGATTCGGTAAATTCACAGTAACGGAAAGAGCTGCACGTAAAGGAATCAATCCGTTGACAAAAGAATCAATTGAAATTCCGGCATCCAACGCTGTTAAATTTAAGCCAAGCAAGACTTTAAAAGATGCAGTAAAATAAGGCTTATCCTTACCACATAATTATTGTTTGAGAGATAGATGAAGTTAAGGCAGACACAAAATTGTCTGCTTTTTTCTTTGGTCATTTATTGGTATAATGAGATATAGTTGAAAAGGAGATGTATCATGACTTCACCGGTTTATATTGTAGGTCATAAAAATCCGGATACGGATTCTATTTGTTCTGCTATGGCATTAGCCGAGCTCAAGCAGAAAATGGGAATGCATGCGGTTGCTGCTCGTATCGGACATTTAAATCCGGAAACCAGTTTTATTCTAAAAAAATTAGAGCTGGATCCACCTTTGTATATGACGACGGCCAAAAATACATTGGCTGAAATAGAGATTGACGAGGCAATCACGATTCCTCGCCATGAAACTCTGCGCCATGGATGGGATTTATGTCTGGATAAGGCCAAAGCACTCTATGTAGTGGATGATAATGATAATTATATTGGTATGGCTACCATTGGTGATGTTTCCAAAGTGCAGATGCAGGATCTAAATATCACGAAGGATCTGTTAAAGGAAACACCGTTAGAAAATATTGTAAAATGTTTGAAGGGGAGTTTCATCTTAAAAGGAACTTTACCAATGAGTGGAGAAGTTCGCATTTCGGATAAAAAGCTCATGGAGCGTGATTTGGAAGGTGCCATCATGGTTTTAAGCGACCATGAGGATGATATGATCAAGAGTATGGCTAAAGGTTGTGCTGTGATCGTGATCGCGGAAAGCTTTGTTCCTAACGATTATATTATTGAAATGGCCAGAAAGTATGGGGTAACTCTTATTTCGACCAACTATAATACAATGAAGATCATTCAAATGATCTATCGAAGCATCCCAATCGAATTGATCATGACACCGGCCAGTGCTATTACATCCTTTAATCGCGGCGAGTTTTTGGAGGATGTAGAACGGGAAATGTTGAAATCTCGTCATTCCAGCTATCCGGTATTGGAAAAAGGAAAAATCGTTGGTTCCGTGGCGCGTTATCATATTTTAAAAGCAGAGAAGAAAAAGTTTATTCTGGTGGATCATAACGAAAAGAAACAGGCAATCAACGACATTGACAGTGCTTATATCATGGAAATTGTCGATCATCATCGTATAGGTGATATCGAGACGGATCATCCAATCCAGTTTAGAAATATGATCGTAGGCAGTTCCTGTACGATCGTTGGTTTGATGTATCATGAAATGAATATCAAAATGTCGGATACGGCAGCGCGTTTGATTGCCTATGGCATTATCAGTGATACAATGAATTTTAATTCACCGACATGTACGCAGATCGATAAAGATTTGGCAAAACGTATTGAAAAAGAACATGGTATCGATTTTGATGCGATGGCTAAAGAACTATTTGCCAATACCGCTACGATTCAGGATAAAAGTTTCGATACGATTTTACATAGAGATTCTAAAGAATATACTTTATCGGGAAAACGTGTGGCGATCTCACAGGTATTTATTTTTGATTTGGATGTAGTGGATCAGATTCGAGATGACTTTTTGAAGTACATGGAAGAAGAAAATAAAATGCGTCATTTAGATTTGTTACTGATGGTATTTACCAATGTGGAGGGCAAGGGAAGTCGCTTCCTTTATGTCGGAGAGCTTTCTCATGCGATAAAAGGATTAGTGGATTCTTTTACCAAAATGGGATATGTATCGCGTAAAAAACAAATCGTGCCTAGATTGGCTCAGGAGTTAGCGTAATTATGAGTGTTACAGAAAAATTTTTACATTATGTATCGTTTGATACCCAATCCGATCCGGAAAGTACAACAGCGCCAAGTACAGAAAAACAGGTGGTGCTGGCAAAAGAATTAGAAAAAGAATGCAAGGCTTTGGGATTTCAAAAGGTAATGGTGGATCCGCATGGGATCGTATATGCGACATTGGAAGCCACGGATGATCGTCTTCCTTCCTTTGGCTTTTGTGCGCATATGGATACGGCTACCGAATTAAGCGGAAAAGACATTCGTCCTCGAATCATTGAAAACTATGATGGTTCCATGATCGTTTTAAACGATCAATACCAAATGGATTGTAAAAAGTATCCGGCTTTATCCAACTGTATCGGTGATGATTTAATTGTGACCGATGGAAATACTTTGCTTGGTGGCGATGATAAAGCGGGTATTGCGATCATCATGCAAGCCGTAGATGAAATGATCAAAGAAAATCTGCCACATGGAAAGATCATCGTGGCCTTTACCCCTGATGAAGAAGTGGGACGGGGAACAGAGAATTTTGATTTAGAACAATTCCAGGTTGATTTTGCCTATACCGTTGATGGGGGCCGAATTGATGCCATTGATTATGAAAACTTTAATGCCGCTCAGGCTAAAATCACGATTACCGGCAATACGATCCATCCGGGCTATGCCAAAGATAAAATGATCAATGCGTGTCTTTTAGCGCACGAGTTGATCGAAGCATTCCCCAAACAGGAAACACCGGCGCATACAGAAAACAGAGAGGGTTTCTACCATTTGTTGGAGATGGAAGGAACTTGCGAAAGTGCCAGCTTGGCGTATATTATTCGTGATCATGATTTTGAAAAATTTACAGCCAGGAAGCAGTTTGTTCAAGATGTAATCAATTCTTTGAATCAGAAGTATGGCGATCGTTTCCAGTTGGAAATGCAGGATCAGTATTACAATATGGTACAATTTATGCATGGCGACATGCGTTCGGTGACAAGGGCCAAAGAAGCTTTGGCAGCCTGTGGTCTTGATCCGGTTTCCATACCAACACGTGGTGGAACCGATGGCGCTATGTTGACGGAAAAAGGATGCATTTGCCCGAATTTTGGTACAGGATCTTATAATCATCATGGTCGATATGAATTCTGCAGTATCAATCAGATGGAAACCATGGTTCAGGTTTTAAAAACATTGATGCAAAAGCCTTAGAAATTCTGAGGCTTTTTGTACTTTTTAATGCTTTAGAATCTAAAATATCACCTTTTATTTACAAACACTCTTTTTTAGTTTATTCTGTAAACAGACAAAATTAGTAAGGGTGAAAATTATGTATTATGTCGTTGCAACCGTATTGTTAGTATTATGCTTACTGGGAATTCCCTATCTTATGCGCAGGAAAGTATGGAAAAATTTAAATTTGGAAATCATGAACAATGATTTTGATACCTATTATTTTACGATTGATTCACTCAAAGCACAGCTAAGTATGAGTGCATTTGAAAGAGAAAACATGCGTTTGAGCGGTTATATTGCGCAGGATCGTAAAGATGATGTGGAACAGCAATTGTCTATGATGATGAATATGCGTATCAAAAAAAATCAGAAATTGGCGGTCTATGAACGTGCGTTTTATTATTATCTGCAGTTAGGACGAGCCAAAAAAACCAAAGACATGATGGAATTGGTACGATCTATTGATGCAGAAAGGGCCGAAGATTTAGATATACAGTATAGTATTTTGATCAAAAAAGAAAGTAAGTATATTCCTGAAGTTGTGGCTAAGATTGATCACTTATGGGATGGAAAAAGTGAAATGGAACCGCAAAAGGAACTGGCGGTGGGAACACTAGAGTATTTATTGGGCTTACAGTATTCCTATAAAAATGATACCGAAAACATGAAAAAGGTGTTTGCATCGGCTTTGAAGCATTGCGCCGGTACACCTTATGAAGATTCAATAAAACAGATCATGGAGCAAAAAGCATAGAGTAGTCTATGTTTTTTCTGTTTGAGAGGAGAGAGTTTATGGATTACGCAAAAGAAGCTTTACGTTTACACAAAGAATGGCAGGGGAAACTGGAAACGGTTGCCAAGATGAAGATTGAAACAAAAGATGATCTTTCTTTGGCCTACACCCCAGGTGTTGCGGCACCGTGTCTGGAAATTGAAAAAGATAAAAGTCAATCTTATATCTACACGGGTAGAGGACATACGATTGCGGTCATAAGTGATGGAAGTGCGGTACTGGGGCTTGGAAATATTGGACCAGAAGCCGGTATGCCGGTCATGGAAGGAAAATGCGTTTTATTCAAAGCTTTAGGTGGTCTAGATGCTGTTCCACTTTGTTTAAATACACAGGATACGGATGAACTGGTCAATATTATTGCAGCTTTGGAGCCAAGCTTTGGCGGTATCAATTTAGAGGATATCGCGGCCCCTCGTTGTTTTGAAATTGAAAAACGCTTACAGGAGCGTATGAACATTCCGGTCTTCCATGATGACCAACATGGAACAGCCATTGTGGTTTGTTCTGCTTTGGTCAACGCTTTGCGCTTAGTAAAAAAAGAGAATCCGACCATTGTGATCAATGGAGCCGGCAGTGCCGGTTGTGCGATTGCCCGTTTGATCTTAGATTTAGAGCTGGGCAATGTGATCTTAGTCGATCGACAAGGCATTCTTGTGGAAGGAATGAATCTGACAAGTGGACAAGAAGCACTTCTTTCAAGATTGAACAAGGAACATAAAAAAGGCGATTTAAGTGAGGCTTTAAAAGGAGCCGATGTCTTTATCGGTGTCAGTGCCGGCCATATTGTTTCTAAAGAGATGATTGCCAGTATGAATGAAAAGGCTATTGTTTTACCAATGGCCAATCCGATTCCGGAAATCGAGCCGGAGGATGCCAAAGAAGCCGGAGCTTATATTGTAGGAACCGGACGAAGCGATCATCCAAATCAGATCAATAACGTATTAGCCTTTCCGGGCATCTTTAAAGGCGCATTGGATGCTCAGGCAACACAGATCAACGATGCGATGAAAAAGGCTGCTGTGTATGCGATTGCCTCTATGGTGGATGAAAAGGAACTGTGTCCTGAACATATCATTGTTTCGGCTTTGAATAAAAGAGTAGTGCCGGTCGTGGCTAAGGCCGTCAAGCAAGCCGCCATTGATTCCGGTGTCATTAGAAAGTGGGAAAACGAATGATTCAGGCAGGGCTCGTCTGCGAAGGAGGAGGCACGAAAGCCGCCTATTCGGCCGGTGCTTTAAAATGCTTTCTGGAACATAAGATTTATGTACCTTATTGTGTCGGTATTTCGGCAGGAAGCGAAATTTTGTTGAGCTATACTTCTCGACAGATGTATCGCATGGAGGTAACCGGTATCGAAGCACCTTGTCAAAAAGGTGTAGTTGGTCTTCGCCCTTTTCTAAAAGAAAGAAATATCTTTGGTATTGAAGCTACAAATGATTTTATCGAAAGTAAGGCGCCTTTAGATTTTAAGGCTTTAAAAGAAAGCACAACGACCATGGAGATCGGTTTATACAATATGGAAACGCATCAGGTGGAATATTATGATCAAAGTTATGTCGATCAGAGTCAGACATTGATCAAAGCCAGCTGTGCTTTGTTGATATTGTGTCGGCCTTACATGTTTCGAGGTATTCAATATATGGATGCCGGCTTGATCGATATGATCAGTATCCATCAGAGCATTCGCCATGGCAATCAAAAACATATCATTGTTTCCACCAAAGAAGAAGGATATGTAAGAAAACCAGCTCCTTCGTATCAATTAAAACTGGCAAAATGGTTATACAAGGATGAGCGGATCGTAGAAGATCTAAAAAAGCGTCATGAACGATATAACGAACAATGGAACACGATTCACGCATTGGAACAAGAAGGGAAGGCCCTTGTTCTTCGACCCCATAAGGATCTGGGAGTGACTCGTTATACAACAGATCCCAAAAAGCTTCGACCGTGGTTTCAGCTAGGCTATGATGAGACACTGGAGCGACTGGATCAAATTAAAGAATTTTTAGAAATCGAGTGAATTCTCGATTTTTTTAATTATAATGTAAGTATGAGTACAGGATATTTTTTTGATTTAGACGGAACTTTGTATTCTAATCATACACATTCCGTCAGCAATCATACGATAGAAGCTTTATCAAAACTACAAAAAAAGGGAAATAAAGTCTTTTTGGCGACAAGTCGTACCCTTAGAGAATTGGATCATTTACCGCAAGCCATGCGAGATTTTCCTTTTGATGCCCGTATTATGGATGGAGGAAGTCGGATCATGGATGCCGATCAAAATGATTTACGGTGTGTATTTCTATCATCAAAAACGATGCATTCGATCGATGCGTTCTGTAAAGAAAACCATTTGATCTATCGCTATAGCACATGTTCAGAAAATCTTTGGGGTACTAAGCCAAATCTGTATGCACATCGCGCTTATTTTGATCTCTATCTTTGTGCGCCATCCTATAAACCATATCAAAATGACAAGGTATTAAATGTACTTGTCTTTTTAAAGGCTGAGGATCAAAAGAAACTGCAGCCTTTATTAAAAGATTGTGGTATTGTACATTTTGATCATGCGATGGAGATACGAGCCAATCATGTTGATAAAATTGAAGCCATTCAATGGTGTAAAGAAAGATTTGATTTAGATACGCTGATCTGTTTTGGAGATGGACAAAATGACATTGAGATGATACGACAGGCCGATTTAGGTATCTGTATGCAGAACGGACATCCGAATTTAAAAAAGGTGGCTGATCTTGTGATTGGGGATGTCAGTGAAGATGGAATTTATCAGTTTCTAAAAGAAAGTCATAGAATATAGGAGGCGAGCGATATGGCATACGTATTAGAAAATGAACAATGTAGAGTGGAATGTATAGAAAGAGCCGGACAGATTCAGCATTTCCTGGATAAAGATCGTCAAGTGGAAATCATGTATCAGGGAGATCAAGGCTGGTCCGGATTAAATCCGACATTATTTCCCATCGTAGGAAATACATGGGCAAAAGACTATAAAATCAATGGACAAACATATGCGATGAAAAACCATGGTTTGATTCGCTATGCCGATCTTGTCGGAAAACAGGAAAAAGATGCCATCGTCTTCACCTATGATTCCAATGAAGAAACGCGCAAACAATATCCTTTTGATTTTCATTATGAGATGAAATATCGTCTGGAAGGTAAAAAATTATATATTGATTATACGATCACAAATACAGGAAACGAAATCATGCCTTTTACCTTTGGTCTGCATCCAGCTTTCCGTATCCCGCAAGAAAAAGGAGAAGCGTTTGAAGACTATGCTTTTGTGTTTGAAAAAGAAGAACATGCCAAGCAATTTGTGATGGATCCAACCGGACAAACACCGTATTCTTTAAAGGATGTGACTTTTAAAGAATGGAAATGCAGTCGTCAAGATATTGAAGAAGCAGCAACGATCATTTATCAAGATTTACAGTCCAAGTATTTAACAGTTTGTTGGAAGAAAGAACCACGTCTTCGCTTTGATTTCGAGCAATTCCCATACCTTGCGATCTGGACACATCCAACCACATCGGATTTTATCTGTATCGAACCATGGTATGGTCATGCCGACTTTGAACCCGGACATGATGATTTCTATCAAAGAGAAGGCACAATGTTGTTAAAGCCACAGGAAACATTTACGACTGGATACTCTTTTGAAGCTCTATAAATAAAAAGAAAGCGAGATTTAATTTCTCGCTTTCTGACGTTTTTTCACTTTCAATAAAACCAATAATTGAAATACGGCATAAACCAGACATACACCTAATACTGCCCAGGAAGCCAAAGTATAAATTCCTGTATATCCGGAATAATAGCTGTTATAGACAATCAGTACGCCAATTGCCACATATAGAACTGTTTTGAGGAGTACTTTGTTTGTTCCCTGCATTTCAAAATTATCGTAATAACCACTATATTCCTGCGGTGTAAAGTGTTTTACGGGCTGTTCATTTTGCAGGAATTTATAAAATTTAAATTCCATGAAGATCCAGATCAACAACGAAATGAATATAGTAACCCACCAGGGAATGCTAAACCAGTCACTTAATAGGGTAAATAATACAACAAATACCGAAATAACCAAAATATACCTTTTTCTGTATAAGTCAAACGTTTTAAAATCATAGACAGGTATATAAACAGCCTTCTTTAAAAAAGGGTGCTTATAGATTGTTCTGCTCTTTTTATCTTGATAGATATTAAAACCTACGGGAGGTGTGATTTCTTGTTGAATGTTTGTTTTTTTTGCCATAATTCACGCTCTCTTTCCTTTGGTAATTATAAGAGAAATTGAAAGGGAATACAAATGGAATAGAAAAAATACAACAAATTTGTACATTTTAATAATAATCATTTTATATTATTTAAAAAGTTAAAAAATAGTTTATAATGAAATCAGTACAAAACAGTCGAGAAAGAGGAGGCAAAATGATGTTTGGAAAAGAAAAAAAAGCTTGGGAAGAACTGACAGGAATTTATACAGCACAGGAAATCTACCAGCAGCCTGCAACTTGGGCAAAAACAATTGCACAGATCAAAAATGAAAAAGAAGCATTGAAGAATTTCTTGGAACCAGTATTGACTGGGGGAGATGTAGAAATCATCTTTACCGGTGCCGGGACGAGTGAATACGTTGGAAATGCGGTATATTCTTATGTAAACCGTTATACCGACTTCCATGCCAGCAGCTATGCTTCAACTGATATTGTAGAAACACCGGAAAATTATTTATCAAGAGATAAGAAAACGCTGTTGATCAACTTTGCGCGTTCTGGAAATTCTCCGGAAAGTGTAGGGAGTGTACAGATGGCTGAAGAAGTCTGCAAAGAAAATGTATCTCATTTGTTTATCACTTGTAATGAAAATGGGGCTTTATCAAAAATGGCAAAAGAAATGGATAATGCCTACTGCATCAATTTGACACCGGAAACACACGATCAAAGCTTTGCGATGACTTCCAGCTTCTCCAATATGTATTTGGCAAGCGTATTGTGCTTCCGTTTGGATGCTTTAGATGAAATGGAAAGCGAAATGCAGACCGTCATTGAACAAGGACAGAAATTCCTGGATGAAGGATATGCTACATTAGTGGATTTAATCAATGATTTTGATTATCGTCGTTTGATTTATTTAGGAGCCAACTGCTTAAAAGGGGTAGCGCAGGAAAGCCAGTTAAAGACATGTGAATTGACGGCTGGACAGGTTGCGACTTTCTTTGATAGCCCATTAGGATTCCGTCATGGACCAAAATCAGTGATCAATGATGAAGCATTGACAGTTGTCTATGTATCGGATGATGCGTATCAAAGACAATATGAATATGATTTGATCCAAGAAATGAGCGGGCAGAGAAAGAAAAACCGTATTTTGGCTGTAGCTGCGCATGAATATTCGGAAATTCGTGAATTGGTCGATACGTATGTTAATTTTGATCTGAATGCAGATAAAGACAATATCTTCTTAGGTTTGGACTATATCTTGGCAGCGCAGGTTCTGGGATTGTTTAAATCGATCTCTATGGGATGCACACCAGATAATCCATGTCCAACCGGAGAAGTAAACCGTGTTGTTCAGGGTGTAACAATCTATAAATATACAGCAGAATAAGAAGGAGGAACAAAAGAGTGATTGGTTTAATCGTAACAGGACATGGGCATTTTGCTTCCGGATTGACAAGCAGTCTGAAACTGATTGCCGGTGAACCCAAAAACTATGCAGCAGTCGATTTTGAAGAAACAGATTCTACGGAGGATTTAGCTAAAAAATTGACAGATGCCATGGATTCGCTAAAAGAATGCGAAGAAATCATCGTGTTGAGTGATTTGGCCGGAGGCTCTCCGTTCAAAACCGCTGTGGAAATCGGATATCCACGTCAGAATGTAGAAGTGATTGCCGGAACCAACTTAGGTATGTTGGTAGAAATCAATTTAACACGTACTTTTGCGGAAAGTGTAAAAGATCTGGCAGAATCCGCTGTGAATGTAGGAAAAGAACAAGTAATGCGCTTTGTCTATAAGCCAGTGGAACAAGTAGAACCTACAGACGGAATTTAATCAAAAAATGCGTACTTTGAAGTGAACCCAGAAAGTTGGGCAACCAACTGGAGGGTTCACTTCAGTACGCATCTTTTTTATTGGTTGATCGATTTCGCATAGTCGGTAGGTGATAATCCATATTGGAGTTTAAACTTTCGAGAGAAGTAATGAATCGAAGTAAACCCTAACATATCCGATATTTCGGAGATGGTATATTTATGCTCCTGAATTAAGAGTTTTGCCTGATTGAGCTTTAAATTTGAAATATAATGCTTTGGCGTAATATGAATATTGGTTCGAAATAAGCTTTGCAGGCTGCTTCTGGAAATGGAGAATTTCTGGCAGAGATCTTCTACGGTAAAAGCGGTAAAGATATTATTGTGAATAAAGACCAGAATTTCATTTAACAAGGTGTTTTCATAATGTTCCTGCATCGGATTGACATTAGATTCTTCATCGGTTTTCGTATCAAACTGATAGAGTAGGATCAATGCTTCTTTTAAATAAGCCATGGCCATTTCTTCGTTTAAATACTCTTTGGATTGAATGGCTTTCATAAAAGCCGAGAGAACGTTATAAATATCTTTTCTTGTCTTAAAGACACGATTCATTAAAGAAACATCCATTTTGGTTTCCATATCAAACATGATGGTCAAATAGGAACATGTGCTTTCATTATCGGTACTTTGTGTATGAAATTGTCCGGGATAATAGATAATCAAATCATATTTGTTTAGATGATATTCCTTACCATCCAGGGTCATATCTAATTTTCCGTGATCAATATAGGTCAATTCATAATAATCGTGGCTTTCACCAGGAAATACATAGTTTGATTTACGCACCTGATAAAAACAAGTTAAAATTTCTTTTAAATTGATCTTGGAAACCATGCGTTGATAGATAAAAGGTTCCTTCATTTTCTTCTGGTTTAAACCAGAGGGAGAATAGACGACTTGCACTTTACTGTCATTGGAGATGGATACAAAATTAAAATAAATACCCGGTTGCAGACGAATAGCCCGATGAATGACAAATTCATCGTATTGAACACCATCTTTACTGACAACTAATAAGACGATTCCTTTTTCACAGGTAATATAGACCGGTGCATGGGAATAGTAGAAAGAATCAAATTCCTTATTGGACAAATATAGTGAATTAGAGACGGTAGATTCACCTTGAATGGCTGATTTCATGTCATAGAATACACTTCCAAATGTTTGAAAGAGATAATTAGTGGTTCTTTTTAACATAGTTTTTACAACCTTTCCGTTAATTAAAGATAATTTGTGATATTTTGCTCTTAAAAGAGTTAATGTTTATGGCTTTTAATTATAAATTACATTTCTTTAATAAAAAGTATAAACTTATAAATAAAATGTGTAAAGGAAAAATGAAAGGTTGTATTATAATAATATCAGATAGATTTTCGTGGAAAGAAAGCGCTATCATGAAAGGAGAGAGAATATGCCAAACATTTTATTAACTCGAATCGACAATCGTTTGATTCATGGTCAGGTTGCGACACAGTGGTCTGGTGTTTTAGGGGCCAACTTACTGTTAGTTGCCAATGACGCAGTTGCAGGTGATGAATTCCGTCAGGGATTGATGAACATGGCTGCTCCGGCTTATGCTCAGACTCGTTTCTTCTCTATTCAGAAGACGATCGACATTATCGGAAAAGCAAGTCCTGCGCAGAAAATCTTTATCATCTGTGAAACTCCACAAGATGTTTTGAAACTTGTGGAAGGCGGCGTTCCAATTAAAAAAGTAAATATTGGAAACATGCACATGGCCGAAGGTAAACGTCAGGTAGCTACTTCTGTAGCTGTAAACGATGATGATGTTGCCTGCTTTAAAAAATTGCAGGAACTGGGTGTTGAATTAGAAATTCAGCGTGTACCTGATATCGCACCGGAAAGCCTAGATAAGCTTTGGAAATAATCTAAAGTGTTTAAGGAGAAAAGAATATGGACATTAATGTTATCGAGTTAGTGTTGTTGGCCATCGTTACTTTTATCTTTGCGATTGACCAGTTCTCACTGACAGAAATTATTTACCGTCCTATTATCGCTTGTCCAATCATGGGTATCATCTTGGGTGATGTTCAGACTGGTCTTGTAGTAGGCGGTACTTACGAACTAATGATGATTGGTAATATGCCAGTCGGTGGAGCACAGCCTCCGAACGCTGTATTAGGTAGTGTTGTTGCCATGGTATTTGCTGTAAAAGCAAACTTGGACGTAAACGCTGCATTAGGTGCATGTATGATCTTTGCTACATTTGGTCAGTACATTGTTACTTTATTGTTCTCGGCTGCTTCTGGTTTAATGTCAACTTGTGATAAAGCGGCTGCTGAAGCAAATCCAAAAGGAATTACTCGTGCCTTGAATATCCATATGGTATGTTTAGGTGGATTGTTCGCTGTTATCGCTATCATCGCTTATGTTGGTGGTACAGCAATGTCTGAACCTTTACAGTCTTTGGCAGAAAAGGCATCCTGGTTTATGGGTGGTTTAAGTGCTGCTGGTGGAATGATGCGTTTCGTAGGTTTCGGTATCCTGTTAAAGATTATGATGTCTAATGATTTGTGGGGATGGTTGTTGGCCGGTTTCGTGTTCGCATTGGTAATCGGAAATATCGCACCTCTTGCAAGCGCAACATTAATCTTAGTTGCATTTGTAGGTATCTGTTTCGCATTATTAGACTTCAAACTAACAACTATTGAAAAGAACGCTCAACAAGGAGGTGTAAGTGATGGAATCTAATGTAATGACTTCTTATAAAGATACAACTCCAGCTCCTAGACTTGACAATAAAACGTTAAATAAAATGGTTTGGCGTTCTTGCCAGTTGCAGGCATGTTTCAACTATGAACGTATGCAATCTGCTGGTTGGTTGTGGTCCTTGTTACCAGGTCTTCAGAAAATTCATACTAATAAAGATGACTTGGCTGCTTCAATGACGCACAATATGGACTTTATCAATACACATCCATTTGCCGTAACATTTGTTATGGGTATCGTTCTTTCAATGGAACAGATGAAGACGGATATTCAGACGATTCGTTCTGTACGTATTTCTGTTGCTGCTCCATTAGGAGGAATTGGTGATGCATTGTTCTGGTATACTTTGATTCCTATTACTGCTGGTTTGACTGCTAATATGGCAATTGAAGGAAGCTTCTTAGGACCAGTTCTGTATTTCATCATTGCTTTTGGTGTTGAAATGGCTTTGCGTTATGGACTGATGTATTGGTCTTATAACTTAGGTATGAAGGCTGTTCAGATGATGACAGCTAACGCAAAAGCATTTACACATGCTGCTAGTGTATTAGGTGTATTCGTTGTAGGTGCTTTGATTTCTAACTACGGTGCTGGAACTAAATTAGGTATTTCCATTCCTAATGGTCAAACAGTAGCTGAAGATGGAGAAACAATGGTAGATGTATTCATCAATATTCAGGATTACTTGAATATGATCCTTCCTTGTTTGATTCCATTACTGTTCACTTTGATGTGCTACTTCTTGATTTCTAAAAAAGGATGGACACCGGTTAAGTGTATCGGATTGTTCTTATTGATTGGTATCATTGGTGGTGTCTTCGGTATTTGGGCAGGAAGCTATACTCCATTAGTACCAGTTCCTTGGAAAGTAGTTGCTTAATAAAAAAATTTAATTCTCTCGAATTTCAGAAGAGCTCTAAAGAGCTCTTCATTTTTTTTGTAAAAAAGAGATATATTAAATTATGTTAGGGTTTCAAAAATGGCGTTACTCTCTTGATAAAATCAGTATGTTTGATTCTATCAAAAAGCAAGGTAGGAATAGAAATAAATATAAAGAAAACCAAGAGAAAAATATACAAAATCCAACTAAAAATTGTCTGGATATGAAAAGATAGGATCAAACCTTTAAAATCAAAGCGGGGTGATTTTACCCCACTTTGATTGAAATAGAATTTGTGGAAACCCCAACAGAATTTAAAGCACCAAAAAAGAGTGATAATGCATAGATTACCACTCTACAATTTCATCATCATCAACTTTTTCTTTTTCTGCTTTCAAAATCTCATATTCTTTAAAAGAAGTTACAATACCAGAGTCGATCTTTTCATGGGAGCCTTCCAATATTTCTATATTGTTTTTGAATCCAGGACTTTGTGTCAATTTTTCTCCAATATTATTTTTTCGTAACATTGTTGGAGTTTTATTGATTTCTACAAAAATAGTTTCAGTTTCATAATACTTGGCTTTTGGATCAATACCTGTAGATGCATAAAGTTCATCTAAAATGGCCTTACAGAACAAACGAATCGTTGAGAAATCAGCATTACTTTTAAAAATCACAAAAGGAATTCTATCGTTTGTCACCTTCAATGGTTGTGAAGTGATGAATTTGTGAACCAAAGCATCATAGCATTCTTGTTGAATATAGTTCATATATTCTTTGTATTCAGAATTTTTCAATGCTTGTTCTTCATTCATGAGCAATTCAAAATAAATCGTTTTGTTTATGCTGCAATGTTTAAAAAATGTGCCTTTGGTACTCGTAGTATATAAGGCAGGATATTTTTTTGACATAGTTTCCTCCTAATCTGTTCCTATTTTACTACGTTTGAGCTCAGTAAGAAAGTATAGATTCATAAGGATTCCTGGGCTTTTATAATTGAACTCGGTAATAAAAAGTCAGCTACTTTAGTCCTGGAAGATGTGTTTTCTATGATAGTTCATATAGAGCTTTCTATTTTCACTCATATATTTAGAATTCAAATCTTTTAGATTGTAATGTTCCGGATGTTTTAAATGTTTAGAGATGATCAATGTACCATCGTCCTGGTAACTGATGTAGCCTTGGTCAAATAAGAAATCGTGGTTTCGACAAAGCAATAGTCCATTATTATGATCAGCGGCTTCAAAGATATGGGCGCAATCTCTAAATGGTTTGATATGACTGGCTATCAACATATGAGGCATATGAATACCACAAATTGGGCAAGTGCGATCAAATTCGTGCATTAAAGTGTCTTTGAAATAGACTTGCAGATCTTTTGAAATGTCTCGGTTGGTAGGAATTCCTTTTTTTGGCATAACGTTGTATAAAAAGTCTCTATTCTTTAAAGGCACGATTGTTCGGTCTTCATTTTTATAAGGAATGTATTTACTTTTATGGATGATGGAATCGGTATATAAGATTGATAATGTATCACTGACAATCTTTTCTGGGTCTTCTTTTTCCATTTGTTCGATATAATACAATATTTTTTTATCTTTGATCTCAAAACCATTGTTTCTCCAGAAGGATGCATCTGTATGAAACATTTGCCAATAGGACAAGATTTCGGTAATACTGTTAGGTTTAGAACGCGCAAAAATAACAGCACAAGGGAATAGGTCCACTTCTTCCTGCAGCCATTCTAAAGCTTTGTGTTGATATAATATATCAATAGCTTGTAAAATAGTCGTTCTTGCTAATTGTGTTTTTTCTTTGACTCTGTGAATCAATTCTTCTCTTGATTGACTTTCTAAACTAGATTCATTGATGGCTAATATAATCTGTTTTAAAGTATTCTTGTTCATATCCTCATTTTAGCATAAGAAAAGGCTGAAATGTATCAGCCTTATTCGTTTACTAATTGTTCCTGTTTTGTCGCGAATGTATATTCTTCGATTGTATATGATACACGTGCTTTGATCAATGCTTCCGGTGTGTTTTCCAGCTTGCCTTCACGAACCAGTGTATATTGGATTGGCATATATTGTGACAACAATGGAAGTGATACCGGATGTTCTTTTAAGTTATTCAGCAATTTGTTTAAAGCATCTTGTACTTTTGGATTTGGCATATAGTAGCGAGAACGATCGGAGAAAGAATATTTTCTCTTAAAGGCAATTTCTTTTTCGGTGCCATGATAATATGGTGCCCATTTACCTGGATTTTCTAACATGACTTCATCTAAGACTTCTTTGAAGTGACTGGTTTCAAAATCGTAAACCTGCGCTAGTTCTTCTTCGATGCAGCAAAGGCTAAAGATGCCTTCACGAGCTGCATATGTAAGACCTGGTCCTACTTTTAAGATGCCTACACCATCTTCAATCAGTTCTTTTAATTTGTATTTTGTCTGATAGTCTGTGGAATGACCTTCAAATACCAAGTTATCGAATTCTTTGATGCTGGCCATAAGATCTTTGGCTCTTTCTCTGTCATATTCTTCGCAACCAGCATCTTTTTCCTCTACACCGGGTTGTACAACCGCTGCCATAACGTATTGCCATGCATTCTGAATACCCATATCTTCAAAGGCTTTTTCAAAGGTTTGTACGGTTGACTTGAAGTCCTCCGGCTTTGTCACCTGCATACCGGCATCTTCTTCTACAGCTCCGCCTGGAATCGGTACTTCACTTCCTACGATATACACCGGATGGATCGCATCAGGATTTTCCTGTAAAAGTTCCTGATAAGCTTCTTCACAAACTTTTGCCAGTGTTGCACCACGACGGGCAATCGTCTCATCACTTAAACGTGTATTTGGATCATCATCGGCCACTTTCATGCTGGTGTCGATATGGATCTTTGTGAATCCGGCACGAACATAATCATGAACCAGTGTTTTGGCATAATCCATGGCTTCGGCTTCCGGTTTGTTGCTGACAGTGAGTGGGCCTAAGTGATCACCACCTAAGAAAATGCGATCTTTGTCCAGACCTACTTTACCGGCGACATCCAGACAGTATTTATAAAAATCTTTAGGTGTCATTCCTGAATAACCGCCGTTTTGATCCACCTGGTTGGCTGTTGATTCAATCAATACACATGAATTTTGTTTTTTTGCGGTTTCAATAGCCGCTTCAATGACAAAGCTGTTACTGGAACAACAAGAATAAATTCCGACAGCTTCTCCTTGTTTTTGTCGTTTTATGATGTTTAATAATGGATTTTGTTTTGGCATAATGTAACCTCCTGTTCAAAATCATTATACTATTCTATTTGCACAAGTTCATCTTTTTCACAAAATATACAAATAAAAAAGACAAAAAGATAAAACTTGTTGAAAAAGATAAAACGTTTACGAAAAAAGATACGAGAAGAGGGGTAGGCTATGTTATAATTTGAGTAACATATGGAGGTATTATATGAAGGTAGTTGTTTGTAAAGATTATGATGAAATGTCGCAGAAGGCATTTGAAGTCATGAAAGAAGTTGTCACTAGCAAGCCAGGTGTTGTATTAGGGCTTGCCACAGGAAGTTCCCCTGTAGGATTGTACAAATGTATGATCAAAGATCATGAAGAAAATGGAACAAGCTATAAGGATGTCGTAACATATAACTTGGATGAATATGTTGGTATCGATAGAAGCAATCCACAGTCTTATTACACATTCATGAAAGAAAATTTGTTTGATCATATTGATATCGATCCAAATAATACACACGTTCCTTATGGATCTACAAAAGAAGACTGCGAAGGCTATGAAAAAGAACTGGAAAAGGTTTCAATTGATCTGCAGTTGTTAGGAATCGGTCGTAACGGTCATATTGGATTCAATGAACCAGGTACACCATTTGATGAAATGACACATATCGTAGATTTAACACAAAGTACGATCGAAGCCAATGCTCGTTTCTTTGACAATGATATGAACAAAGTGCCAAAACAAGCTATCACTATGGGAATTGGTACGATCATGAAATCCAAGAAAGTATTGATGGTTGTTTCCGGACCGGAAAAAGCAGAAGCTGTTAAGGCAACTGTAGAAGGTCCTGTCACAACAGATATGCCGGCTTCAGTTCTACAAAATCATCCGGATGTTACTTTGGTTGTTGATGAAGCAGCTGCAAGCTTATTAAGTAAGTAAAGTGTTAAGAGCGGATTCGTTTGAATCTGCTTTTTTTTCATGCAGGGAGTAGAATCATTTGCTCTGTATGAAAGAATAGTTTAATATAAAGCTATGAAAAAATGGATTTATCGAATATTAATGATTATTTGTATTGGCGTATTTGCATTTAGTGCCTATCAACTTTGGACAATCTATAACACACAAGATACTGTAAAGAAAGAAACGGAAGAATTGGAAAAGTTGGTTGTTTCATCGGATGATGCCAATTTGTTAGAACCAGATTGGGATCAGCTGTTGGCGCAAAATCCGGATATTGTCGGTTGGATCTATATTCCGGGGTGTGAAATATCGTATCCGGTCGTACAGGGAAGCGATAACAGCTTTTATCTGGATCATACGATCAGTGGGGAATACAATCGTATGGGATCGATTTTTCTAGATGCACAGGCTTCAAGTGATTTTAGTCAGGATAATTCGATTGTCTATGGGCACTCCGTAGATATCGGTGGTATGTTTACTAATCTGGCCAATTTTGATGATCAAAGCTTTTTTAACGAGCATTCGGTATTTTATTTACTGACACCTACGCAAAACTATAAGTGCTCGATCGTGTGTTTTGCCAAGACGACCGATGGTTCGGTTTATTACACGACTTCCTTTGGCAGCTATCGCAATGAGCGTTTATCGGAAATGATGGCTTCGGCACAATATGCCAATGAGGTTGATACATCAAATGGTTCTTTCATCACTTTATCAACTTGTGATCTGGATTATGGATTTGACAGTAATCAGCGGTTAGTGTTGATGGGCAAACTGGAACCTACGCAGGAATCTATTGAAATCGTGGACTAAAAGTCCACTTTTTTTATGATTTTATGTTATACTTTCTAAGATATGAAAATAGTTTGTGTAACAGGCGGAACGGGAGGACATATTTACCCCGCATTAGCCTTATTGGATAAATTTAAAGAACAGGATCCATCTTGTGAAATTTGTTGCATTGGAAATGATGATCGTATGGAAGCGCAGTTGATTCCGGAAAAGGGATATCCTTTTCAATCTTTGCATACATCGGGTTTAGTCGGATCACCATTAAAAAAGATGAAAGCCATACTTCAGCTTTTTATCGCTTATCAAAAATGTAAAAAAATCTTAAAGGATTTTGATCCTGATTTTGTCATTGGTTTTGGTGGTTATGTCAGTGCGCCAGTCATTTTGGCAGCGCATCATTTGCACATTCCGACTTTGATCCATGAACAGAATTCCATTGTCGGAAAGGCCAATCAGCTGGTCATGAATAAAGTGGATCGTATCATTACATGTTATGAAAAGTGCGAAGAAGTTTTTCCCAAAGAAAAAACATTCTTACTGGGAAATCCAAGAGCGACAACGGCTAAAGAATCAGAATTTGATCAAGCTTATTATGATACATTCCAATTAGATTCGAAAAAAAAGACGATCTTGATCATGATGGGCTCGCTTGGCTCCAGCAGTGTCAATCAGTTAATGAAAGAGGCTTTGAAAGGCATTGAGGACAACATACAGTTTATTTATGTTTGTGGAAAAGATAATCTGCAGGATGCGACTTTGTTTAAAGAATTAAAGAATGTTCATGTCACCGGTTATGTGGATACTTTGAAAATTTATAAAAAAATAGATGGTATGATCTGTCGTGCGGGTGCGACAACACTTGCGGAAGTTACGGCTTTAGGAATTCCATCGATTTTGATTCCCAGTCCTTATGTGGCGAATAATCATCAGTTTTATAATGCCAATGTCTTAGTAGAAAAAGGGGCTGCTTTGATGATAGAGGAAAAGGATCTTAATGCTAATACGTTGAATAAAAGTATCATAGAATTGTTTATGGATCCAAAAAAGATGGAGAGTGTTCATGAACAGGCGTTAAAATTGGGGCGTCCTAATGCCGCATACGATATCATTGATCTATGCAGATCATGTATCCAACAGGGGGAAAGAAAATGAGTGTACAGGAAAAACTGGCTGTTTATGGCCGGGTGCTATGTAACGAATCTATGAAAAAACATACAACGTATCGCATTGGTGGTACGGTGGATTATTTTATATATCCGAAAAATGAATTGGCTTTGACAAGAATTCTTCAGATTTTAAAGGAAGAAAACATACCTTACCATGTTTTGGGAAGAGGTTCTAATATTTTATGCAGCGATGCCCATTTTCATGGTGCAATCATCAATTTAGATCGCACGTTAAATGACTTTTTCTTTGAAGAAGATGGGGTGTTGCTTGCACAGGCAGGTTGTTCTATCATCAATCTTTCAGTAGAAGCAATGAAACGTTCCATGAGCGGTTTGGAGTTTGCTTCCGGAATACCAGGGTCTATCGGCGGTGCACTTTATATGAATGCCGGTGCCTATAAAGCTAACATTGCTTCTTTATTAAAGGGTGTCTATGTATGGAAAGATGGATGTATAGAATGGATGGATCCAAAAGATTTAGATTATGACTATCGACATTCGATCTTTCAGAAGCATAAAGACTGGCTGATCTTAGGGGCTTGTTTTCAGCTGAACAAAGGCGATCGAAAAGAAATTGAGGCTTTGATGGATTCACGTCGTCAAAGAAGAATCGATGCACAGCCTTTAAATATGCCATGTGCCGGCAGTGTATTTCGCAATCCGGAGTCGATTCCGGCATGGAAACTGATCGAACAGTTGGGCTTGAGAGGGTATGAAATCGGTGGCGCGCAGGTTTCCTTGAAGCATGCCAACTTTATTGTCAATAAGAACGGAGAAGCTAAGGCAAAAGATGTACTGGATCTGATTTCATTGATCCAGGAAAAGGCAAAAGAAGAATATGGGATCGATTTGATCACAGAAGTGGAGCATTTGGTTTGGTAAAGAAAACAAAAAAGTTTCAATTTCAGTTTGGGTTAAAAGCTTGTTACGTATTGAGTGCGATCATCTTTCTTCTTTCCAGCTTCTTAGTTTATTTTTTTTCCAATGATTCAAAGGTCAAGGTTATTGCCTGTACCGGAAATTATTACTATTCGGATCAGGAGATCTTGCGCACAGCGCATGTAGGTACACAGACGCGTTTGTGGCTTACACCTATGTTCATGGTTTCCGATGCCGTAGAAACACTGCCTTTGATAGATTCTGTGCAGATTCATCGATCGGGTGGAAAACTGGAAATCGATGTACAGGAAAAAACGGTGATCGGCTATTATGTGCAGGATGATTCAAACTATGTGTTGACGTCTAAGGGAGAGTCCCTCAAGATCAATGAAGAGGATCTGATGCAGATCGTGCATTTTCCTTTGTTGAGTGGATTTGATGAGAAACAGCGAAAAAATATTGCCAGGCAGTTTCAGGAGCATAAAAAGGAACTGTCTCGTGATGTGATTGAAAAGATGGCGGAAATCATCCCCTATGAATCAAGCTATGATAAAAATATGTTACAGATCACGATGCAGGATGGGAATAAGGTCTATACGACCTTGGAATCGTTATATATGATCACCAATTATTCCAGCATGTTAAATCAGCTGGAAGGAAAAAATGTATGTCTGGTTCTGGATAAGGATAACTCTGCGATTGAAAAGATCAACTGTGATCAGTTAAGCGGAAATAAACCAAAAGAAGAAACAGAAAAAGAAAGTGAAGAAGAGCAGGAGAAACAAGATACTTCACAAAAAGAAGATACCGAAGAGACAACATCGCAGCAGGAAGAACAGCCGGAAACAGAAACCGGAAATTATATCGACAAGGCATCGGACTGGCAGACCGATCCAAACTTTGGCTTGCAGTATAGCGCCTCTTTGAATCTATACTATGATCCGGGTACAGGAACTTATTATCAATGGAATGATACGACACTATCGTTTGATGTGGTAAATTAGCTTTGAATACGGTATAATTAACAATACGAACAGGAGGTATTTGTATGCCTATTAATAAATCAACTGAATACGGACAAATTTCAATTTCACTGGATGCGATTGCCAGCCTGGCCGGTGGTGCCATTACCGAAAGCTATGGTGTGATCGGTATGACAAGCCAGAAAGCGATTCGTGATGGATGGGCTGAACTTTTAAAGAAAGAAAACTATGCCCGTGGTGTCATCGTGACGCAGAAAGAAGAAGGTCTGGTCTTGGATCTTTATATCATTGCGTTGCAGGGAATCAAATTAAGTGAAGTTGTCAACGAAGCACAAAAACGTGTAAAATACGTCCTGGAAAAAACATTGGAAGTTAAATGCCTTGAGGTAAATATTTACGTTCAGGGTGTTCGTTTGGAGAAGTAGGTGTGAAGATGGAAAGAATCAACAGTCAGCTATTAAAAGACATGTTGACCTCCGGTATGAATAATCTGGCTAACCATTCTGCCGAGATCGACGCTTTGAATGTCTTCCCTGTACCGGATGGGGATACAGGAACCAATATGAATCTGACCTTTTCAAACGGGGTCAAAGAAGCTTTAAAAGAAGATGCCGATACGGTAGGAAAAATCTGTAAAACACTTTCTCGCGGTTTGTTGATGGGAGCCCGTGGAAACTCAGGTGTTATCACATCACAGATTTTTCGAGGTTTTTATCAGGCTGTCGAAGATTTAGATGAAATCGATGCGATGCAGTTGGCCAATGCTTTGGTCAATGGATCTCGTGTTGCTTATCGTGCGGTCATGCGTCCGGTTGAAGGAACGATTTTGACCGTTGTACGTGAGGCGGCCGATTATACGTATGCTTATACCGTGACCGAAGAAATTGAGGATTGCGTTCAGGTTCTTCAAAAAATGGTCGATGAAGCAAACGCATCTTTAGAGAGAACACCGGAGCTTTTACCGGTTTTGGAGGAAGTCGGTGTTGTCGATAGTGGTGGAAAAGGTCTTTGTGTCATTTTAGAAGGTTTTCTTTCCGCTTTGCAGGGGAATGTCATTGCGGCAAGTGATTCGGCCGAAGTGAATGAGCATGCGCAGACAAAAGTACAGGGCGGCGAAGAAGAGTTTGGATTCTGTACCGAGTTTATTTTGCGCTTGAATGAAAATGGAATTCGTCATTTCTCAGAAGAACAGTTTAAGGAAGAATTGGCAACGATCGGTAATTCGATCGTCTGTGTACAGGATGACGATCTTGTAAAAGTTCATGTACATACATTAGAACCTAAAACGGCTATTAAAATGGGAAAACGCCAGGGTCGTTTTGTCAAACTGAAAGTAGAAAACATGCAGGAGCAGCATGACAACATTCTTGAAAACGAAGAAGCTGCACCAGTTGTTTCGAAACGTGAACACCAAAAATATGCGATCATCACAGTAGCACCGGGTGTCGGCGTAGACCAGATGTTCAAAGAGTTAAGAGCAGATGTCGTGATCGGCGGTGGACAGACAATGAATCCAAGTACGGAGGATTTCGTCAGTGCTGTAAATCAGCTGGATGCTGAACATATTTTGATCTTACCGAATAATTCCAACATCGTTTTGGCAGCACAACAGGCACAGAGTGTTTGCGAAGATCAGGATATTCACGTCTTGCCGACAAAGACGATTCCACAGGGGTTGAGCGCTTGTGTTATGTTTAATCCGGAAGTTGAACTCGAAGAAAATCTGGCAGAAATGCAGGAAGCCATTGATCATGTGAAATCCGGTGAGGTTACCTATGCGATCAAGGATACGACTTATGAAGGCTTGGAAATCAAGAAAGATGAATATATGGGTATCTTTGGCAAAGATATCGTTGTATCTTGTCCGGATTGTCTGGAAGCTTCCAAAGCGCTTGTGGATAAAATGGTCGATGAAGACAGTGAACTTGTCACTTTGATTTATGGTAAAGAAGCTACCAAAGAACAGGCGCAGGCTTTAGCCGATTATATTGAAGAAACAAGTGATGCCGAAGTTGAGATATATGATGGCAAACAGCCAGTATATTCCTTTATCTTAGGAGTCGAGTAAATGTATGCCTGAGCAATCAGGCATTTTGTTTTTTTAGGAGATTTAGAGATTTATGATTTATTTGACAAGTGATACACATCGGGAAATTGATATTCATAAGATCAATCCAGATGAATTTGTGGAAGGCTTAAAATTAAACCGTGATGATTTTTTGATCATCTGCGGTGATTTTGGCTGTATCTGGGATGGTGGCAGTGGAGATCGTTTCTGGTTGAACTGGATTGAATCTTTGCCATGGACAACATTGTTTATTGATGGAAATCATGAGAACTTTGATGTATTACAACAATATCCGGAAGAAATGTGGCATGGCGGAAGAATTCATCGGATTCGTTCCAACATCTATCATCTGATGCGTGGAGAAATCTATACTCTCAAAAACAAGACTTTCTTTGCGTTTGGTGGTGGTTTTTCTCATGATCGCATGTATCGAAAAGAACACGAAACATGGTGGCAGGAAGAAATCCCTACGCTTAAGGAATGTGAAAATGCCATGAAGAATTTGGCCGCCCATAACTGGAAGGTGGATTATATTTTAACGCATGATGTCTTTTCTTCTCATCCGTTATCTAAGAAATATGAAACTACATTAGATGGATACGGAAAAGATCGACAAAATCTACATGAATTTTTAGAACAGGTAGAAAAGAAAGTGGATTATAAAGTCTGGTTCCATGGTCATTATCATACGGATCAATTGTATAGAACAAAGGAAGATCGACCGGTACTTTGTCTGTTTGATCAAGTCATCTGTTTAAATGACTTTATGAATGAGCTTACTGAATCCTAGTACCATCTTATCTTTACTTTTGACTTTATTCTTTTTCATCCTATCACTTGTATTTGGGGCGTTGAAAGAGAAAAGCGTTTTCTTGATCAGTGGCTTCAACATTCTTTCAAAAGAAGAGAGAATGAGCTATGATTGAGTCAAATTGATAAAAGATCAAAGAAAAATTTTTATCTGATGCACCATTCTATGGTTTGTATCGACAATTGAAAAATATAAAAAATGAGAGGATCGAATTTTGATATGATCTTCTCAATTTTTTTTAAAGTTAGTATTGTTCTTCAGGCAGAAATATCTGAGTTACATAAATTAGCTCTGATAAAGGGATTTTTATACTAAATGAATTTGCAGCGAATTCTAATCCATGTTCTATAACATGAATCATATAAGAATTTTCTTTCATAAATAAGTGGGATTTTTGATAATCCCATGTTTCATTACGAATGATTCTTTCTAACATATTTGTACAATGACACAGATATTTAATGGCTAGAACATCTGTATATTCCATATGCAATTCTTTCAATGTATTCTTCAGGCAAGTTTCTAGTATGCTGGTTGATTTGTTAACGTCGATAAAAGATACAGTTTTAGATATTACTCTTTCTTTGATTTGCTCTATAAATTCAGATTGTGTTTCTTTTCTTATTTTCTTTTGCTCATGATCCGGTTTTATTCGTATCTGATCTAAATCGTTTAGGGGGGATGTGGTTTGATTCGTTAAATTCAATAGATCCATTAGGTTAATATTGTTAACAGATTTTGTTGGGATATTGGTTTGTTTGTGAATATATTCAGAAACTGATGTCAGAGGTTCCATGTCACACGTAATTAAGACACCCGCACCTTGATTTAAATCATTAGCTTTGATGCAAGCTAGCTCTAATAAATCGTTAAGTTGCATATCCTCGTTAAAGTCTATTGAATCTATAAAAAATGTCCCTTGTACTGATTTTTTTACATAATCAACCATTTCCGAAGCAATATGTTTTCCATGACAAATAACTAAAATGGCAACATTAATATGATTAATCCATTGGTTTGCTATTGCTAAATATGATGCTAAAAAATCTATTTCTCTTTCAGAAGGAGTAAAGCTATATAAACTCGAGAATTCTTGGTAAATATCTTTAGCGCACAAATATTCATTATGATAAACGTATTTTGTCATTGATTTAGAGGTATCAATTCCTGTTTGTCCGTGTTCGATACGTGATATATAGTTTGTAATATGTAATAAAATGCCATATAAAAGTTGTGGATGCTCGCTTAATTTTTTTAGAAGTTGGCGTTCATTTATTTTTTGCATCGTTACTTGATAAACATATGGGTTTATATTTTTATGTAGTCCTTCTAGTTGAGGGGAAGGACAATCTTTTAACACATTGATATTTTCTTTGACATAATGGTTAATATCTTTCAGCTCTTCTACATTGACATTAAATTCATCAATGAATTGACGCATTCTATGCTCTTTAAACATATTTGGTGCATTTTTGAAAATAGTTGCAGCATTAGATGTGCCATCTTGATTAAACTGTAAATAATCAGATGGAATACAAGATAATAGACTAAAAATATTAGAATTTAAGTTTTGAGTATTTTCGGTCTGACTAAGTAATTCTAAAGAGAGACTTTGAAATGATACATATACTATTTGCTTTTTTGGATCATTAATTTCCATATACGCTTTGCTGCATGAAATCTGGATTTCATTTCTCATTTGTATAATATTGTTAGGAAATTTTTTGGAAGCTAACCAGGCTATAATATCTTTGTGTACACGAATTGTAGTATGAGTATGAATCGCTTCTTCTGAGAATAGATCCATTATAAGTTCTATTTTCTCGTAAATTCCTCTTTTATCTATATCTTCCATTTTTAATTGTATCGGCATAAACTTAGCAAGAGTTTCTATTTTACAATCGTCATTATTTTTTGAGGTAGTAGCTATAATCATACTTTGTAATTGCTGTTCATCTTGTTGATATATAGTATGATACCTTTTACGGCTCAGAATAGAAGCTAATTGTGTTTGACAGGAAAAAGGGAGGCGGTCAATTTGTTCTAGTACAATGATTCCATTCTTACAAGTTTCAAAAATGCTTGGAGAGTAGCGAGAATTATTTTTAGTTTTGCTTCCAAATAATGCTTCTGAAAATAACTGAGGATTTTCTTGATAGTTTTGGCAGGATAGAGTCATAAAAGGAATGGAATCCGCTTTTCTTACTTGACATGCAAAGTTATACATCCGTTGCGTTAATAATGTTTTTCCTACACCTGCATTTCCTAAAATAAGACAGTGAATGCCATAAGGTGGATAAGAAATAGCTGATTTGGCATTAATGATTACTTCTGATAATGATCCTTTGGCGCCAATCATATCATCTAGAGTATTATTAAAATAATTGTTCTCTGTATGCACTTTTTTATATGGTTGCATTGATAAAAAGTCAGTTAAATTTTCATTTTTTGAGATTATAGAAGGTATATATTGATTCGGAAAATGCCTAGATAAAACAGTATAATCTAGATAATATACAGGTTTACCTTGAACCTTTACTGCTCTACCTTCTTTCCACAAACGGTTCAGGTCCTTTGATACATTTGCTCTATCTAAGTGTAAATCTAGGGCACATAACAAAGCATCAATCCCTGGTTCATTATTTAGACCATCTTGTAAAATTGCATCAGTTTGTTCTTTTAAATAACTGCTTATTCTTTCGATTCGAGTAGTCATGGAAAATCACCTCACAAAATTGTGTCCCTTTCTTTGAAAATTGTGTTGTACTATTTTGCAGATAAAAAAATGTGTGTTATTTATACTATGATGATAGGTTTATAATAACACACATTCTAAAAAATGAAAACGCTTACTTTACTATTGGATGGAAAATTAGTTATTATAGGATGAAAATATAAGAATTAAAAACAACACAGGTATCAATCTGTGTTGTTTTTTTACGAATTTTGTGTTTCGGGATAGGGTTGTTACAATTGGAAACGTAAAGGAGGTAGACGAATGAATGTGTAGGTTATTATTATTAAGCCATTCTGAGTTATCAAAATCTTTCTACCAAACAATGGAGCTAATTATGGGTAAGCCAAGTCCGAAAATATCATATCTTACTCTCCCATACGGGCAAGATATGGATATGTATCAACAAATGGTAGAAGAGCAAGTGTTGGAATCGGAAGACGAAGGGATTTTGATTTTAACCGATCTATTTGGAGGTAGTCCTTTTATGATTTCTACAAGAGTATATGAAAAGTACTGCAAAAAAATTTCCATAGAAATCATATGCGGTATGAATTTATCTATGGTTGTAGAAGTTGCTTCTGCTTTAAAACAAAATTTATCTTTAGATGTGATGAAGCAAATTGCGCTAGATTCAGGTCATAAAGGGATTATTGATTTTTCAGAATTACTATCAAACACATTACCAAAAAGAAAGGAGAATGAAAAATGAGTATTAAAATGATTCGTATCGATGATCGATTAATTCATGGCCAAATCGTGACAGCGTGGGCAAAAAATCTACAAATTGATAAAATTTGGATTGTGGATGATGGAGTGGCAAAAGATGATTTTATTAAAGGAATAATGCAAATGGTTGCTCCATCAGATAGGGAATTAATAATTACTGGTTTGGATGATATTCGAAGATTGGTTGAGAAATTCGATAGTGAACCAGATAATGTTTTAATCCTGATTAAGTTTCCTTATGTAGCTAAGGAATTATTTCAAGCTGGCGTAAAGCTCAAAGAACTAAATATAGGTGGTATGGGAGCCGGTTCCGATAGGCAAAAATTATTCAAAAATATATCAGCAAGTCAGAGTGAAAAAGATACATTAAAGAGCATTCAAGATATGGGGGTGAATGTTTATTTCCAAGTTACACCTGATGAAAAACGTTCACAATTTGTATATTAATTGTTTTTAGAAGGGAGATCATAATGTTAGTACAAGGTTTAATGGTTGGATTACTTGCCACAATTTGTGGAAATGTCTTTGTCGAATATTTGGTATGGATTATTCGTAACCCTATTATTGAGGGAGCGCTCACAGGTCTAATTTTAGGGGATTGGATGACAGGTGCTACTATTGGTGCTACAATTCAGCTCATTTATATGGGGCAGATTACAGTTGGAGGAGTTTCCTCATTTGATAAATGCTATGCTGGCGTAATTGCTACAGCAGTTACTATGTTGTCTCATCAAACTCCAGAAGTTGGAGTAACGATTGCTGTAACATTAGGAACTTTGGGCTTACTCGCGACTAATGCTTTAATGACTGTCAATGTAGCATTTGTTCATATGGCTGATAAGTATATTGAATCGGGAGAAACTAAACATTTATGGATTTATAACTGGCTATTACCACAGTTTGTATGCATGGTTGTATATGGTCTGCCTGCTTTCATTTGTGTTTATTTTGGAGCTGATGTTTTTGAAACATTTATGAATGCTTTACCTGAACAAATTTCACATGCATTGAATGTAGTTGGTGCTGTATTACCAGCTTTAGGAATAGGAATGATGTTTAAAGCGGTATATAAGAAAAAATTTGTTGCATTTGCAATAATTGGTTTTGTACTAATTGCTTATTTAAAACTAGATATTATTGCATGTACGCTAATTGGTATAGCTGGAGCAATTTTATATTGGTCATTAGGATTGGATAAATTGACAGAAGGAGGCACCGAAAATGAATGAAACACTTAATGAGGCAACAGTTAAAAAACAGTTAACCAAAAAAGACTTAATTCGTTGTTTTCTTATTTGGGAGACTACTTCTGAATCATGTTTATCATATGAGCGATTAATGTCTATGGGATTCTGCCATGCCATGACACCTATTATAAATCGATTATATGCAGATAATAAGGAAGAAAGAATTAAAGCGTTAAGACGTCATATGATGTTCTTTAATACAGAAAATAACTGGGGTGCTTTTATACCAGGTCTTGTGGCTTCAATGGAAGAAGATATGGCTAATGGTGGAAACATTGATGAAGATATGATTAAAAATATCAAAGTTGGTCTTATGGGACCTTTAGCAGGAATTGGAGATACAATTACACAAGGATTGGTTAAAACAGTTGCGTTAGCTATTGGTGTCGATATGACATTAAAAGGAAGTGCCTTAGGGCCTATTATCTTCTGCTTGCTTTATGGTATTTATTTAATGGCTATGGGTATCTTCACATTTAGTAAAGGTTATACACTGGGAAGAAGTATCTTAAGTAAAATCACAGACAAGCGAATTATGAATAAGATTACTGATATTTTAAGTATCATTGGTCTTACAATTGCAGGTGCTATGATTGCTAATAATGTAAATATTACAACACCTCTACAATTTACTATCAGTGATTCTACAATAGTCATTCAGGATTTGTTAAATTCAATTTTACCTGGATTATTAAGCGTTGTAGCAGTAGTAGGTGTATTCATGAGCCTTCGGAAAAATACCAGTGTATTTAAGATAATGATTATAATGTTTGTGATTGCTGTTGTATGTAGTTTAATTGGAATTTTGTAAAAGGAGTATTAAAAAATGATGAGAAAAACATGGTTGAGTGAAGTGGTAGGTACAGAAAAAGCAGCTATTGGTGTAGTTCATTTCAAAGCATTTCCAAGTGATCCTCTATTTAATAGCGAAAAAGGCATGTCTGATGTAATTGAAAGTGCACGTAAAGATTTATTGGCTCTGCAGAATGGCGGAATTGACGCAGTTTTATTTTCTAACGAATTCAGTTTTCCTTATGAAGCTGAACCATCTTCAGAAATTATTGCGGGAATGGCTTATGTAATTGGGGTTTTAAAAGAGGACATTAAAGTACCTTATGGTGCAAATGTGATCTCAAATACTCATGATTCAATTGCACTAAATGCAGTTATAGGAGGACAGCTAATGCGAGGAACTTTCGCCGGGGCGTTTTCAGGAAATATGGGATTAACAAATGCTCATCCGGGTGAATTCTTGCGGCATAGAAATAATTTAGGATTATCTCAGAAGCTAAAAATGGTTCATTATGTGATTCCAGAATCCAGTTGTGAAATTGGAGGACGTGATAAGCATTCTATTGTTAATGGAGAATTATTTGGTAACCTTCCAGATGCGATTGGAATTTGTGGGGCTAATGCAGGCAAGAAAATTGATATGGAATTCATGAGAGAAATTCGAGAGGATTATCCAGATACTGTGCTTTTTGCAACAACAGGAGTAAATTATGATACAATCGAAGAAGTATATGAGGTAGCAGATGCAGCATTTATAGCAACACATTTTAAAAAAGATGGAATTTTTGAAAATGAAGTTGATGAGAAACGAGTAAAACGATTTATGGATAGATTAAAGCAATATAGAAGTTCTTTTTAATGAGGATAAAAGGTATATTATTTGATTGTGATGGAGTTTTACTCGATAGTGAAGCTATATACATAAATTCTTTGATGGATTATCTTTCTACTCTTGGCATAGAAACGAATTTGGAAGATGTTGTAAATGTATTAGGACAGAAAATGCCATGTATCATTAAAACATTGAGAGTCAAATTTTCTTTAGAGAACTATACTGATGAAGAGTTGATTACGGGACAAAGGGAAATTTTCGATCAGAAATTTAACCAAATGAATTTACAACCAATGCCTTATCTATTGGAATTTCTTAAATGGTGTAAATTAAAACAATTAAAGACAGCAATTGTATCTTCTTCAAATATGAATTATTTAAAAAATGTTGTAAATCGTTTACAAATTCATAATTATTTTGATGAAGTATTTAGCGGTGAAATGGTTAAAAATAGTAAGCCTGCACCGGATATTTACTTATTTGCTGCCAAAGAAATGAACATTCCTCGGAAAAATCTATTGATTATTGAAGATTCTATAAATGGAATCAAAGCTGGCAAAAATTCTAAAATTTTTACAGTTGGCTACAAAGGTTCCATTATTGAACAGGATACAAGTGATGCGGATTTAGAAGTAAGGAGTTTTGAGGATATCAAACATTTTTTAGAGTTAGATATTTTATAGAATAAGCATAATAAAAATCAAAGATAGTTGTATTTGAGTTTTTTTTGCAGGAGAATTGGGAGGATAAGATATGGATACGATATATGTATTTATTGTGATAATTATTTTATCTGTGTCATTTAGTATTATTAAGAGGTTAATTAGAAGTTATCGACTACAACAATTGTTATTTGCATTACAAGAGAAGAATATTGGTCTATTTCAAAAGTTAGTAAATTCAAAAATCAATTTAATACTATTTCCAAAATATAATTTAGAATATCTTAGGCTAAATGGTTATATTTTGGAAAAAAATTCAGAAATGATTGAAGAACAATTTAAAGTGCTAAATCAATATGTACTTTCTAAGGAACAAAGAAAAGATTTACTTTTGAAAAAATTAACTTACTATACTACTATTAAAAGTGAAAAAGCCATGGAAACTTTAAAGATGATTTCTGATTTTAAAGATACTGATTTTCTAAACAAAGCACAGGAAATATATGCAAAATTAAACTCATAACAGATATAAAAAATGAGAGGACTAGATCCTCTCAAATTTTTTTATAAGATATCACTTAAATTTTCGTCGATTGTCTTTTTCAATGTATCAAACGAATGATTGAAACGCTGCTGATCATTTTCGTTTAATGGAAGGCTAATGACTTGTTCAATACCATTTGATCCAACAACAGTTGGTGTACCGATGAAGTAACCTTCGCGACCATATTCACCATTTTGATAACTGGATACTGGTAAGATGGCCTTTTCATTATTTAAGATGGCAGAAACGATACGTTTTAATGCCAAACCAATACCATAGTAAGTAGCTTTTTTAAGTTCGATGATCTTGTAAGCTTTATCACGAACACTGATATAAATATCCTGCAGCTCGCTTAGTTCGATATCGTTTTCATCCAGGTATTCCAACAAATGTTTTGCACCAATATATGTATGGATCCAAGGAACGAAGCTGGAATCACCATGTTCACCCATGATATAGGCATGGATATTTGAAGAGGCAAAGCCTAAACGTTCGCTCAATGCGTGACGCAAACGAGCGGAGTCAAGTACTGTACCGGAACCAATGACATGATTCTTTGGCAGGCCGCTTGTTTTCCAAGCCACATAAGTCATGATATCGACAGGGTTATTGGCAACAACCAGTAAACCATCAAAATTATTTTTCTTTAATTCTTCACAGACACCTTTTGTGATATTCGCATTGATCTTTACAAGTTCCAAACGAGATTGGCCAGGTTTTTGAGCAGCACCGGCTGTTAAAACAACGATGTTTGTGTCCGCTGCATCGGCATAGCTTCCGGCTGTAATCTTCATTTTCGAGTTGGCATACAACAAGCCGTCACTCAAATCCATTTGTTCACCCTTTGCTTTATCTGCATTGACATCGACTAAAACAAGTTCATCAATACCTTTTTCGGAGAGTAATGAGTAGGCAAAGCTCATTCCGACAAAACCGGTTCCGACAAGCATGATTTTTCTTTTTTGGATCTTTTCACTATTCATAATATGATCTCCTCCTATTGTTTATCACTTTAATCACATTATAGTTCATTTAGTTAGCACTGACAAATAAAACACTTCTAAAAACATATAAAAAACAGGGGATTTCCCCTGTTAGCTGGATTGCTGCTGCAGTGTAATCTGTACATCAATCGTTTTTCCATCTCTGGAAACGCTCATAGAAACGGTATCGCCGATTTTATGATCACGTAATATGGCTTTGACTTCAGCAGATGTATTGACTTCCTTGCCATCAAAACTGATGATACGATCGCCTTGTTGTAAGCCGGCCTTATCGGCAGCTCCACCTTGTACAACTTGTACGATATAAACACCATCTTCCATATCGGAACGTCTTAAACTGTTGGAAGAACTATAATCGTATAGAGATACATTCAGTGCAGGGCGACTGGTTACAGAACCATTCTCAATCAGTTCATTGATGATGTCCATCGCACCATCGATCGGGATCGCAAAGCCTAAACCTTCTACACCGGTTGAGCTTTCTTTGGCGTTTACGATACCAATCAGGTTACCGTTGGCATCAAAGAGTCCACCACCAGAGTTGCCGGGGTTGATGGCTGCATCGGTCTGCAGTAAGGTCATAGTTTCATCTTCTACGGTAATTTCACGATCCAAAGCTGAAATGATACCGGTTGTGACCGTACCACCTAATTCACCTAATGGGTTACCAATCGCAATGGCCGCATCACCTACCTGCAGCGAACTGCTTTCACCAATGGTTGCCGGAGTAAGTCCGGATGCATCGATTTTGATCACGGCAAGGTCTGTCTGTGCATCGGTACCAACTAATTGGGCTTTGTATTCCGTACCATCCTGAGTACGTACTGCAATGGAAGTAGCGCCTTCAATGACATGGTTATTTGTGATGATATATCCATCTTCTGAGAAAATAACCCCACTTCCGGCCCCTTGTTGCACATATTGTCCGAAAATACTGTTTCCGCTGGTCACAGCTTCTGTCGTGATTTCGACAACACTGGGCCCACACTTGGCGGCAATATCGCTGACATCTTCAATTTGGTTTCCACTTCCGGCATTACCGGATTGTTTGTTGACTGTAATGCCACTTCCAGAATGAATATTTGTTGCTATTAAAGCACCTCCAAAACCAGCCAAAGCACAGAGAACAACCAAACAAATTCCAAAGATGATCATCTTGTTGGAAATAGCTTTTGATCTGCGCGGCTCGAATTGCGGTGGCGTTTGATTTTGATCCATCATATCGATTCCTCCTTTTTACAGTTGGTAGTATATACTAAAATTATGTCATAAAACAAACAGTAATATGTGAAATGATAGTAATTTTTAACTTGATTTTCAAAAAAATGTGAAATTTTTTGGAGTACTTTTTTCATGAAATGTTTGCACAAATCAAAGAAAAAATCCATTTATGAGAATAAAGATACGATAAGGTAACAAATAAGAGGAAATTTGCCTTTAAGACTATTAAATTTAAAGAAAAAAGCGGTAAAAATAAGGGAAATGACAGGGGAATTTACGAATTCTAATTTCCGTATGTGTGTAAAAGTGCTATACTAAAAAAGTAAATATAAGGAGGATCTGAATATGCCTGCAAAGAAAACTGAAACGAAAGATACAGTGACAAAGAAAGGAACGAAGCCAGTTGAAACCAAAGCAACGAAAACAACGGCTCGAACAAAGACAACAAAAAAAGCTGAGCCGAAAGCAAAAGAAACGGTTAAAAAGGCAGCGAAAACTAAACAGACAGTTAAGAAAACAGAAACTCTCAAAAACGATAAAGCTAGCGTGGAAGCTGTTGCAGATGACAAAGTAAAAGAAACAAAGAAGACAACTGCCAAAAAAGCACCTGCCAAGAAGACTACAACAAAGAAAACGACAACGAAAAAGACAACAGCTGCCAAAAAAACAACAAAGAAGGCAGTCACAAAAAAAGAGGACACAAAACAGAAAATGGAACAGTATAATCAGTTCTCATTGGATACATGCATAGATATGGCTAAGGCTATGGGTATTGACATGGGGTATGATCAATATGCACAGCTTTTAATGGATCAATCCGATATGAAAGAAATCGTAAAGACGATTTTAGAGCAATATCCAATCAAAGCCGATGCCTTTAGTTATGAAGAAGATGGTTATGATCTAGATTTACTGGAAGTTTTGGTTGGTAAGGTAGCACAGACCGTAACAATCAAAGCCAGTGATTATGCAGCCATGGGTAAAGAAATCGAAGCACATGAAGGTTATGTGATCAGTGAAGAAAGTCTGAACAATAACGATGAATACAATGCCGATTTTGATCTTGTTCGTCGTTTATTGATGATTGCCCAAAGAAAAGACATTCATACTATGGCTGATTTACAGACAATCGTTACAGTTGATGCGACAAAATTGATCGAAAAATTCATGGATGTTGCTTATACCGTATTAAAAAATTGGCAGTACGATGATGTGAAGTATTATGAAAACTTTATTTATGCCGTATTAAGTCAGTTTAACGATCTCTATCAGGCATATGAGAATAAAGCTATGATGGATGTGGCAGACCTGTATATCGAACATGGTGATTATGGTTTGGGCGATGCCAACTATGCTTACATTCTTCGTGAAAACCAAATCAAAGATTACATCTATTATCGATATGCCAAGGCTTATGAACACATTGATTATGAAAAATCCAGAGCGATTGCCAATGAAGCCCTGCAGTTTGTCGATGATCGATATACGTATTATCCTAATATACGTCAATTACTGGAGAATTAAGTTTCTTCAGTTTTTTTCTTGATTTCTTGAAAAAAATTGGTATCATATACGAGATGTTAAGAGAGGTGTAAGGAATGGCAGCACAGACTAAGATACCGGAATGGGTCTTACAATGTTTAGATCAGTATGGCAATTGTGCTTGTGGAAGAAACATCACGAAGAAGATGGGAAAGGATAAACTTTTGGATGAATTGGAGGCATTAGGTTATCCTTGTGAATTGGAAATCTTATCCGATCAAAAAGAAAAAAGTGCATATCCAAAAGAAGCAACGTATATCCTGACATTAAAATCGCATGAAATACTGCAAGATGAAGAAGATGAAGACTAATTTTAGCCTTCATCTTTTTTTAAGTGATCTATGATTGATTGTACAAACCGTTTTGTGCTGGCATTCCCGCCTAAATCGGGTGTCAGACAAGTTTTATCGGCAAATACTTTATCTACGGCTTTTCGGATCGCAATAGCCGTTTTTTGTTGGCCGAGGTCTTCTAACATCATGCAGCTGCTTAAAAGTAAGGCTGTAGGATTGGCAATGCCTTTGCCGGCAATATCAGGCGCACTGCCGTGAACGGCTTCATACATGGCATGTGTATCTCCTTTATTACAGCTTGGTAGAAGGCCTAAGCCACCGATCAAGCCACTTGTTAAATCACTGATAATATCACCATAAAGATTAGGCATGACCATTACATCGAATTGTTGCGGGTGCATGACTAACTGCATACATGTGTTATCAACGATCAAAGCATTGGCCTCGATTTGTGGATAATCTTTGGCAATTTCCTCAAAAATAGAAAGGAACAAACCATCTGTCTTTTTTAAAATATTGGCCTTATGCACACAGGTTACTTTTTTGCGATTGTGTGTAATAGCGTATTCAAAGGCAGCTTTGATGATACGTTTGCTTGCCTTTTTTGTGATGATCTTATAGGCAATGACCGTGTTATCATCGATGACCTCTTCCTTTCCTACATAAAGATCTTCGGTGTTTTCACGGAATGTGACGATATCGATATCTTTAAACAAGGTATCCAGACATGGATTGGATTTGGCGGGGCGAATATTAGCCCATAGATCATATTTGTTTCGAAGTGTCACGTTTAAAGAACGAAATCCTTTGCCGATCGGTGTAGTGATCGGTGATTTCAACAATACCTTTGTTTTGTCAAAAGAATCAAGGCCGTTTTGGGGGATAAATTCACCGGTTTTTTGATATACGGCTTCTCCTACATCAAAGATCTTGTAATTCAGTTGGGCGCCGGCGGCATCCAATATCTCCAAGACAGCATCGGTGATTTCCGGTCCGATTCCGTCACCTCTAAAAACAGTAATTGTCTGCATCTAATCTTCCTTTCTTTTTCCGACATAGACATTTGCCGGACGAATCAATTTTCGATTGTTTTGTCGATTTTCCAGGTGATGGGCCACCCAGCCGGCCGTTCTGGCCATACCAAATAAAGGAGTGTATAAGGCTTTATCGATTCCTAACATGGAATAGGCAAAGCCGGAATAAAAATCGACATTGGCACACGTTTCAATATGTTTTTGTTTACGCATTTGATAAAGAGCGGCTTTTTCAAAAGCACATAAGCAGTTGTATTTTTCCAATTCTCCTTTTTCCTGTGCCAATTCTTTACAAGCTTTCTTGATAACCTGACAACGAGGATCACTCTTGGTATAGATCGCATGTCCGATTCCATAAATCAACCCGGCATTGTCAAAAAAATCATGGTCTAGAAGTCTTTTAGCGATCTTACGAAGAACCTTTTGATTGGTCGTCGTGCCAATTTCATCAAAGATAGCATCAAACATGGCACTGGTTTTTATGTTGGCTCCACCATGACGTGGGCCTTTTAAAGATCCTAAGGCGGCGCTGATACAGGAGTAGATATCGGTACCGGTACTGGACATGACCACATTGGTAAAAGTAGAGTTGTTTCCACCACCGTGATCGGCATGTAACATAAAGAGAATGTCTAAAAGAGAAGCTTCCTTTTGTGTGTAATGTGTATTTTGTCGGATGATACAAAGTACATTTTCCGCTATGCCTTTATCGGGTAAAGGATAGTGCGTGATCCTTTTCTGTTTATAATGGCTCAACATTAATAAAGGCATACTGGCAAGGATATACATTCCTTTTAACATTCTTTCTTCCAATGTATCGGAATCTGGATCTACATCTTCCCCATAGAGCTTTAGAACTTCAATTTGAATGGCATTGAGCAGATTGGATGTCTGATAGTGAATATCGACATTGTGTGCATCGGCCATTTTAATCAGTTCTTTATGAAAGTACAAAAGCTGTCGATGGGTAGGCAGTTTTCCAAATATCAGCAGGAAGGCGCTAAGTTCAAATCCGAACGGTGTATCTTTTCGCATAGCAACCAGATCATCGATATCATACCCTCGATAGATCAGGCGACCATCGATATGGATCTTGTTTCCGTTGCTGTATTCGTAACCGACAACATCACTGATCTTGGTTAGTCCGACTTTGACACCGGTTCCGTTTTCATTACGAAGACCGGACTTGACTCGATACTTGGCATAAAGAGAAGAATCAATATGGTTATCGTCTTCATATTCTTTATACAGTGCTTGTAAATTGATCATATACAATTCCTTTCATTTATTTTCATGTATTATAGCATATTCTTTCATTTATTTTCATAATTTGTTATAATAATCACTAAATGAGGAGAATGTTATGGAAAATCTAACACAAAAGCTATTAAAAACGCATTTGGTTTCTGGGAAGATGGTCAAAGGAGAGCCGATTTCCATCAAGATCGATCAGACTTTGACACAGGATGCGACCGGAACGATGGCTTATATGCAGTTTGAGGCCATGGGTGTCAAGCAGGTCAAGACAGAGCTTTCGGTCAGTTATGTTGACCACAATACCCTGCAAAGTGGTTATATGAATGCCGATGATCATGCCTATCTGCAATCGGTAGCCAGTAAATATGGCATTTATTTTTCCAAGGCAGGAAATGGAATTTGTCACCAGGTTCATTTAGAGCGTTTTGCCAAACCGGGCAAAACACTGATCGGAAGTGATTCACATACACCGACCAGCTCCGCTATTGGCTGTCTGGCGATTGGAGCCGGTGGTCTGGATGTTGCCAAAGCAATGGCAGGCATTCCTTATCGATTAACGATGCCTGAAATTGTTGAGGTTCGTCTGCATGGGCGTTTGAATCATGGTGTTTCCAGTAAAGATATTATTTTGGAGCTGCTACGCAAGTTAAGTGTAAAAGGTGGTGTCGGACGTATCTTTGAATATACCGGGAATGCCCTGGAGCATTTAAGTGTCTATCAAAGGGCTACGATTACCAATATGGGCGCAGAATTAGGAGCCACGACTTCTATTTTTCCAAGCGATGAGATCACACGCGAATTCTTAAAGCGTCAGGGAAGGGAAAAAGATTATGTCGAACTTAAGGCGGATCCGGGAGCTACCTATGATGAAGTGGTGGAAATCCATTTAGATACTTTGGTTCCCTTGGCAGCCTGTCCGAATTCTCCGGATGCGATCAAAATGATTCAGGAGTTAGAAGGAACGAAAGTTGATCAGGTAGCCATCGGTTCTTGTACAAACTCTGGTTATGAGGATATGATGAAAGCTGCTGCCATTTTAAAAGGGAAAACCATTGCCCCTAATGTTTCGTTAGTCGTATCACCTGGTTCTCGTCAGGTTTTATTGAAGCTGATCGAAAGTGGTGCTTTGGCAACATTTATTCATGCCGGCGCACGTATCCTGGAAAGTGCCTGCGGGCCTTGTATCGGTATGGGACAAAGTCCAAAGAGCGATGGAATCTCGCTACGTACTTTCAATCGTAACTTTTACGGTCGATCCGGTACGTTATCGGCCGGTATTTATTTAGTATCCCCGGAAGTGGCGGCTGCCAGCGCCATCCAGGGTGTCATCAGTGATCCGTCTAAGCTGGAATATGAGGATCAGTTTGAAAAAGAACCGGTCATTATCGATGATTCTTTGATCTATGCACCAAGCAAGGATCCGGAGTCGGTTGAAATCGTACGCGGGCCGAATATCAAACCGATCCCGGTCAATACACCGATGCCGGATCAACTTGAAAAGAAAGTTGTCATCAAACTGGGAAACAATATCACGACCGATCATATCGCACCGGCAGGAGCTAAAGTATTACCGTATCGTTCAAATATTGAAAAGCTTTCCACTTTTGTCTTTGAAAACAACAAAGAACACTTTGATCAAGTCTGCAAAGAAAATCATGGCGGTATTATCGTTGCCAAAGAAAATTATGGGCAGGGATCCAGTCGGGAACACGCCGCTTTAGCACCGATGTATTTAGGTATCAAAGCGGTAATTTGTTGTTCATTTGCCCGTATTCATAAGGCGAATCTGATCAATTTTGGAATTCTTCCACTCACATTTGAAGATCCAAACGATTATGATCAGATGGAAGATATGGACGATTTGATCCTGGATCACATTCATGATTTATATCAGGATCGAACTCTTGAGGTTTATGATGTGACACAGGATAAACGCTTTAAAGTACATTGTGATTGTACCAATGAGGACTTAGATATGATCATGGCCGGTGGAGCGTTGAACTATATTCGAAATCAACAGGGGACTTTCTAGAAAAGTCTCTTTTTTGTGCAAAAAGTTTCTTAAAAAGTATAAGGCGTTACAGAGGAAAATCAGGGGGTTACAAGGTATAATAAGCATATAGAAAAGAGGGATTGTTCTATGATCATACAAAGTAAAAGAGTCTGGGTATTGAATAACTGGATCGATGCACAGATCGAAGTAGAGGATGGAAAAATCGCGAATATCTATCCTTATGAAACCAAACCAGTCGATAAGGATTACGGGGATAAACGAATTGTACCGGGGTTTATTGATGTACATACACATGGTGCCTATGGTTTTGATACCAACGATGCTGAAGAAGAAGGCTTGCGAAACTGGATGAAAAACATCGTCAAAGAAGGTGTGACCGGTATCTTGCCGACAACAATTACACAGAGCGAAGAAGTCTTGACAAAGGCTGTCAAAAATGTTGCCAAGGTTGTCAAAGAAGGGTATGAAGGTGCTGAAATCTTAGGAATTCACTTTGAAGGACCGTATTTGGATCAGGTCTATAAGGGAGCACAGCCGGAACAATATTGTGTAAAACCGGATGTGGAACAGTTCAAACGGTATTATGAAGCCAGTGATCATTTGATCAAGATCATCACTATGGCTTGTGAACACGATGAAAACTATGAGTTGACTAAATTCTGTGTGGATCATGATATTGTCGTAAGTCAGGGACATTCCGGTGCCACTTACAAACAGGCTCGTATGGCCATCGCTCATGGTGCCAAAAGTATGACGCATGTATATAATGGTATGACCAAGTTCCATCATCGTGATCCAGGACTGGTAGGAGCTGCCTTTAGATTCCGTGATGTATATGGCGAAATTATCTGTGATGGCAATCATTCCACCTATGATGCGTTAAATGATTTCTTTACAGCGAAAGGTGCCAATTATTCCGTTATGATCACCGATTCATTGATGGTCAAAGGTTTACCGGCCGGAACAAAAACATTGTTTGGTGGTAATGAAATTGAATTGTATGAAGATGGAAGTGCACACTTAACATCGACAAAGGGATTGGCCGGTTCTACCTTGAACGTAAACAAAGGCTTGGGAATCCTGGTGGAAAAGGCATTGGTTCCATGGCAAACCGCCATTAATTCTTGTACGATCAACCCGGCTCGCATGTTAGGTGTGGATGATCGTAAAGGAAGCATTCAGGCTGGAAAAGATGCCGACTTAGTTATTTTAAATGATGATTACAGTGTAGAAATGACATACACTAAAGGAAAAGAAGCTTTCTAAACAAATAGAGTGATCAAAAGACAGATTTTAAAAGAGTCTGTCTTTTTTTATAAACAATAAAAAACAATAAAAAATTATAGACAAACAATAAAAATATTGGTATATTAAATATGCTTGAGGAGGCTTATTATGGAACTAATTATTGATTCGGCAGATGTGGCACAAATTAAAGCGCTAAAAGAACTATGCACAGTAGCAGGAGTAACGACAAATCCTACTATTTTGACAAAATCAGGAAGAGAGGCAACGGAAGTCATTCAAGATTTGATCGATATTTTGGATGAAGATCAGAAATTGTTTATCCAGGTCGTAAAGACGGATTATGAAGGTATCATGGAAGAGGCTAAGAAAATTTCCCAGCTTCGTCCTAAGAATATGTATGTAAAGATTCCGGTTACACATGATGGTTTAAAAGCTATCAAGGAATGTAAAAAGTTAGGTATTCACACTTTGGCAACAGCCATTTATACGGCAGAGCAGGCTTTCATTGCGGCTGCCAACGGTGCGGATTATCTGGCACCTTATGTCAATCGTATGTGTAACTATGGTGATGGTGTAGAAACGACAAAAGATTTAATCGAGATGTTGCGCATTCATAATATGCCGGCAAAGGTTGTTGCGGCAAGCTTTAAAAATACGTATCAGGTTCATGAATTGATCAAAGCGGGAATTCCGGCTGTAACTGTACCATGTGATGTATTGTTCAATATGATCAATCATCCGGCTACAACGATTGCCGTAGGTGAATTTACAATGAACTGGCAGAAAGCCTATAATCGCAAAGAATTATTTAAATAAGATAACATTTGGGAGTCACTTTGATATATCCCCAGTCAAGTAGACATGGGATATACCATTTTGACTCCCTTTTTTTATGAATTTTGTTTGGAGGCTTTTAAAAGCGAAAGAAGTACAAGAATCATCGAAATACCTAAACCTGTATGGCTGATACCACTTCCAATCACTAAAAGCATCGGTATGGAGGAACCACTGACTTGTAGAATACCTTTGATAAGCAACATAAGAGCCATAAAGAGCAAAAAGACATTATAGACAAGAAAACTGGTCGTATAGAGTTTGTTTTGTTTCAAATCCAGTTTGTCACGATATAGGCCAATCAGTAATACAAAGATCATGCCTAGTGCAAATAAGTGAACGTGAACAGTAGATAAAGTCGTGTATTGTGTAAAATGAAAGAACTTTGTAAATTCTCGATAGAAGATGCCGGCAGCCATAGCCAATACTGCATAGAGAATTGATAATGTAATGTACTTTTTCATAAAAACCTCCTATTTAGTTGTGTGTAAAAATGATGCATAAACTGTAAACCGGCCAGGCATAATGCCAAACCTAATCCGGTATAAAAAACCGCAATGAATTCAAAGGAGACAAGGTGAAAAACACGAAGGATGATCCCCATGCTCATCATAAAGGCCATCATGATAAAAGATGGTCGATCAAAGAAGAAATAAAAGGGTTGTTTAGATGTATATCCTTGAATTCTAAGTGAATGTTTCTGTACGATTTTGGAAAACATCCACAAAAAGAAGATAAAAACAAAGCTCGATCCCAGAAGATGAAGAATGTTCAGATAGTCTGCATAGCTTTGGATTCCAATCCACGTCACATTTCCACCGGCAATAAACCATACGATACCTGCTAAAAAAAGCAGTGTTTTTGGTAAGACTTTCATGTGCTTTTCTCCTTTTAAAAATTCTTATAGATTATAGAGAGAATGGAGTGGGACGTCAATGTATTTGCCTTCTATACATCTATTTTATTTTATGGTATATTAGGCAGGAACATGGTGCCCCATACCATGAATCCACTTTGTATAAAACATTGGAAACTATCGAAGTGACAAGGACCCCGGGGGTCCTTTTTTAAGTGCTTGGAGGGATTTTAATGGAAAATAAAATGGGAACTATGCCGATGCCAAAGCTGATGATCACGATGTCCTTGCCAATTATGATCTCTATGCTGGTGCAGGCTTTATACAACATTGTTGACAGTATGTTTGTGGCTCGTTTATCGCAGGATGCCTTAGCTGCCGTATCCTTGTGCTATCCGGTTCAGACGATCATGATTGCGATTGCCTGTGGAACCGGTGTTGGATTTAATACCTTATTATCAAGATGCCTGGGTGAAAGAAATACAGATAAAGCCAATCAGGTTGTTTTACATGGTTTGATGATTGCCCTTGTCAACTGGCTTCTATTTGTTGTGCTGGGATTTTTATTGGCTCGTCCATTCTTAATATTGTTTTCCGGACAGGAAAATGTGATCGACATGGGTGTTGTATATTTGCAGATTTGTACTACGCTTTCTTTTGGTATTTTTATTCAGATTACGTATGAGCGCATTCTACAGGCCAGCGGTCAACCTGTATATAATATGATCATGCAGGGAATTGGTGCTATAGTGAATATCGTTCTTGATCCGATCTTTATTTTTGGCTATTTCGGTATTCCGGCCATGGGTGTTGCCGGTGCCGCTCTTGCGACAGTCTTAGGACAGATCATTGCGATGTTGTTAGGGATTTGGATCGTTCAAAAAAAGACGCAATCCATCCAAATTCATATCCAATCCTTTTCTCTGGATTTTTCTATATTAAAACAAATTTATAAAATTGGATTTCCGGCCATTCTGATGCAGTCGATCATGAGCTTTATGACCGTCTTTATGAATCAGATCTTAGTTCCTTTTTCCTTATTGGCCGTCAACGTCTTCAGCATTTACTACAAACTTCAGCAGTTTGTCTTTATGGCGGTTTTAGGGATGACCAATGCGCTGGTACCGATTTTAGCGTACAACTATGGTGCAAAAGCTTATTCTCGAATTCAACAGGCCATCCGTATTTCTTTGGGATTAAGCATTGTGATCATGGCTGTGGGTACATTGATTTTTCAGATTTTTCCATCGCAGCTTTTATTACTTTTTGATGCCAATGTGTCGATGATGGAAATGGGGATACCGGCTTTACGCATCATATCGTTTAGTTTTGTGTTTGCGGGAATCTCCATGGTGCTTGGCTCCGTGTTTCAGGCTTTGGGCCATCCGAATACTTCCTTGTGGATCACTTTACTAAGACAACTTGTTGTTCTGGTTCCTCTTACCTATGTTTTCGCATCTATATTTGGCTTGAATATCTGTTGGCTTTCCTTTGTGATTACAGAGATATTGTGTGCCTTTTTAAGTCTGGTTGCACTACGTTATGTAGATCAAAAAACGATTCAACCTTTAAAGACTTTTGAGGTATAATAGGAACGATGAAAAAGGGAATGATATTATCGATTATCAGCGCTATCTGTTTTGGATTGGTGCCTTTATTTACGAAGATCGTCCTCTCTATGAATTACGATGTGATTGCCATTGGCTTCTTCCGGTTCTTAGGCTTGGGGATTTTTTCGGCATGTATGATCAAGATTAAAAAAGTTCCATTAAAACTTGATGTTTCTATACTTCCATCGATTGCGTTGGACAGCTTTTTTCAAGTTCTAACACTGATTTTATTAAGCACGTCATATCTGTTTATTCCGACCGGGAATGCGACCTCTCTGCATTTTATGTATCCGATCTTTGTATTTTTGACTCTATACTTTTACTATAAGAATCATTTTTCAAAGATTCAGTGGATTGCCTTGATCCTATCTATTTTAGGTATTTTGTTCTTTATTGATTTTGGCAATATGAACAATGGAATCGGAATGTTGATCGCCATTGTTTCCGGTTTGACTTATGCCATCTATATGGTGATCCTGGATAAGCAGGGCCTGGCAGCTTTAAATCCTTTTGTGTTGGCTTTTTATGCCTGTATTATGGAAGTGATCGTTTTAGGCATAATCGGAATTGTGCTAGGAAGCTTTTCTATCACTGTGAATGGATTAGCTATCGTTTCTTTGATTGCGTTAAGTGCTTTATCGATTGGGGGCACTTTATTGTTGCAGGTGGGTACACGCTTGATTGGTTCTGGCATGGCTTCTTTGTTTTGTCTGTTTGAACCATTGACATCACTATTCTGTGGCTGGTTTCTGTTAAAGGATCCGATTTTGGCAACGAATATTATAGGATGTATTTTGATTTTTGCCGGCATATTTTTGATCATGAAACCAAAGAAGAGGAGAAGATAATATGGATCGACGTACACTGTATGAACAAAGTAAGGAACCTTATCGCTTTTCTTTAAACAAGCTTTTATTTCTTTCGATTCGAGGAAGTCTTTTTGTTTGTCTTTTTATGCTCTTTGTATTTGGTGTCATTCTGTATGTTTTTCAAAAGGATCGCTGGCAGACTTCCATTTTTCTTCCTGCCGGCATCGTGTGCCTGACTTTCGTTTTAAGTGTAGTTTTTCCCTGGATTCGTTCCGTTCGTTTTTTAAGACAACAGGAAAGGATAAGCCAGAGAAAATTTGATGAACGAAAGGACATGGATATACCGGAGGATCAAAGAGAATGGTTACTTTGTTTCTTTAAGCCGGGAATACTGATCTTTAACCGCAATGCCATTGATTCCTTAATTGGCTTTACGACATCAAAAGTTTCTATGACACATGATGGCAGTACCAGAATTCATCTGGAATATTTAGACAGAAATCAGAAAAAACAGGTCGTAGATTTTCGACATTCTAAAGAGAATCAAGCAAAATTTGAAGCATGGTTTTATAAGAGATAATGATAGAAATAGTGATTGTTGGGGGTTTTCGAAATCACTATTTTTTTAGACATTAAAATTTACATTTGTATTACTATCCATCATAAAATGTGGACAAATGTAAAATAGAGCAAGAATAGAACAAATAGTCAGGCATTTTATAGTTATTAGGAAGATAAAAAAAAGATTTAAAATTGTAGAATAGTTTATTCTACATAATAACTTTATAAAAAGTGATATTAGAATTCTGATGCAAGCATCAGTTTTCTTTTCTAAATTTTTTAGCACTTAACTCTTTACAGTGCTAAAAATTGTGCTATAATACACTTAGCACAGATAGATAGAGAGTGCTAAAAGGAGGGTTGCTCTATGGTAAACTTTGAACAAATGTCAGAACGTCTGCAAAAGATTTTAATGGAATCGGTAAACCTGGCAAAATCATATCAACATGCCAGTGTCGATACGATTGATGTATTGGAAGCCATCTTTAAAGATGATGTGTTGGATGGCTTATATGATCGACTGCAGGTGGATAAAAATAAAGCATTACAAATTATTGCGCAGGAAAACAGTCGGATTGCGAAATCCTCAACCGCTAATTTAAACTTCTCCAATGAAGTACAACAGTCGATGGAAAAGGCCAGTCAATGGGCTGCACAACATGATGAAACGTATTTAAGTGTTGCCAGTCTTTGGATTGCCCTGATGTTTAATCGTTCCTATGTTTCAAAACAATTAGTTAAAGCATTTGGCTTAAAAGAAGAACAAGCCAAGGAAGCAGAATTGGAAAGAAGAAACGGTAAGAAATTTGATACACCGAATTCGGAAGAAAATGTAGAAGCTTTAAAGAAATATGGTCGAGATCTGGTACAGGATGTCAAGGATGGAAAGATTGATCCAATCATTGGACGTGATGATGAAATTCGTCGTGTGATGCAGATCTTATCACGTAAAACAAAGAACAATCCTGTTTTGATTGGTGAACCAGGTGTTGGTAAGACCGCTGTTGTAGAGGGTATTGCCTGGCGTATCATGAAAAAGGATGTGCCGGAATCGTTGAAAGAAAAACGATTGATCGAGCTGGATATGGGATCGCTGATTGCCGGTGCCAAATATCGTGGTGAATTTGAAGAGCGTTTAAAGGCAATTTTGGACGAGGTCAAAAAATCAAACGGACAGATCATCCTATTCATTGATGAGATTCATAATCTGGTTGGTGCCGGTAAAACGGAAGGCAGCATGGATGCCGCTAACTTGTTGAAGCCTATGTTGGCGCGTGGGGAGTTACATTGTATCGGTGCCACTACGTTTAATGAATATCGTAAATACATTGAAAAAGATGCGGCTTTGGAAAGACGTTTTCAAAGGGTCAATGTACAGGAACCAAGCGTTGAAGATACTATCAGTATCTTGCGTGGTTTAAAGGATCGCTTTGAATCGTATCATGGTGTTCGAATTCTGGATGAAAGCTTGATTGCGGCTGCGACGTTATCCGATCGATATATTACGGATCGTTTCCTGCCGGATAAAGCTATTGATTTAGTGGATGAAGCTTGTGCAACCTTAAAAGTGGAGATGGAAAGCATGCCGCAGGAATTGGATGAGCTGCAGCGGGAGATCTTACAGTTGCAGATTGAAAAGACATCATTAGCCAAAGAAGAAGATAAAAAGGCAATCGAACGTCGTCAGGAAATCGAAGAAAAGTTAGGTAAGCTGCAAAGTAAGCGAGATGAAATGTACACACGCTGGGAAGATGAAAAAGCGGTATTGGCCCATGCCAAAGAAGACAAACAAGCACTAGAGAAAGCTCGATTAGATTTAGAACAGGCACAAAATGACGCTCGTTATGAAGAAGCCGCTCGTTTGCAGTATTCAGTAATTCCGGAACTGGAAGCACGTATCAAAAAGCAACAGGCTCTGCAAAAAGAGGATGCTTTGATTCAGGAAACTGTGGATGAAGAAATGATTGCCAAAGTTGTTTCTAAATGGACAGGTGTCGAAGTAACTCGTTTGGTCGAAAGTGAACGAGAAAAATTGTTGCACTTAAAAGATAACCTTGAAAAACGTGTCGTAGGTCAGGATCAGGCTTTGGAGCTTGTAACGGATGCGATCTTACGTAGTAAAGCGCAGATTCAGGATGAAAACAGACCGATCGGTTCCTTTATGTTCTTGGGACCAACAGGTGTTGGTAAAACGGAAGTTGCCAAAGCTTTGGCTCAACAGCTTTTTGATGATGAAAGACACATCGTTCGTATCGATATGTCTGAATACATGGAAAAGCACAGTGTGGCTCGTTTGATCGGTGCTCCTCCGGGATATGTTGGTTATGATGAGGGTGGCCAGCTGACCGAAGCGGTACGAAGAAATCCATACAGTATCGTCTTGTTTGATGAAATTGAAAAAGCGCATCCAGATGTCTTTAATGTCTTATTACAGATCCTGGATGATGGACGAATTACGGATTCCAAAGGTGTGACCGTAGATTTCAAAAATACGATCATTATCCTCACCAGCAACTTAGGTTCACAATATGCCTTTGAGGCAAATAATCATGATAAATATATGGAAGAAGTTAAACGTCACTTTAAACCGGAGTTTATCAACCGTATTGATGAGATCATTGTCTTCAATGCCTTAGATGACAGTGCTTTTATCAAGATTGCCCATAAATTTATGGATCAGCTAAAAGAGCGTTTGGAAAAGAGAGATATTCATCTTCATGTCAAAGATGCGGTTTATGCCCAGATTGCCAAGATGGGTGTCGATCCGGTTTATGGAGCAAGACCTATGAAACGATATATCCAACGTCAGATTGAAACCAACATTGCGAAAAAGATCATTGAAGTCGGTGTTTTTAAAGAATCGGATTTAACGGTTGACTATGTGGATGGTGCTTACACATTTGACATTCAGGAAAGACAAACAGTCTAAAAAGAACAGTCAGGAAATCCTGACTGTTTTTTTGTAAAGAGAGATTCTCTATAGTGATACCGTCTATACTATTGCATAAAAATAATGTAGTATAAAGATAGAAGGAAAGATTTTTTAGGGTAAATCATATGAAAAAATTGAGTATTTGTGCATTGTTTTTGTTGGCGTGTTTAGGTTGTCAGAATAAGGAAGTCAGTATGGTACGTATGGATGTAAATGCTGTTGATGTATCTATGTTTGATGATACCGGATTCTATATGATCAATTCATCCAAAGAACAAATGATTGTCATGAATCACATGCATGTTGATCCAAAAACTGTGAAGGCTGAGCAGAATGGAAATACGATCACTATTCATTTTCAAAAACAAGATTCCGTACAGGAAGATGTATTGATTTTCAGCCTGGATACTTCCACCTTGGAGGATCCAACAATTCGCATCCTGGATGAAAAGGGAAGAGAATACGCATTTGAAACGGTATTTGTCGGCATGTAGAAAGAAAATTGGAGTATAATAAGTACAGGAGCGTGACAATATGGATTTAAAAGAGAGAATCGAACAAGCAAAGAACATTGTGTTTTTTGGTGGTGCCGGTGTCAGCACAGAGAGTGGTATTCCTGATTTTCGAAGTGATAATGGCTTATATAAAAAGAAATATCGATACTCGGCAGAACGTATGGTTTCGCACAGCTTCTTTATGCAGAATCCCAAGGAGTTTTATGAGTTTTACTTTAATCAGATGATTTATCCGGATGCCAAACCGAACAAGGCACATTTGGCACTGGCGCATCTTGAAAAAATAGGAAAGTGCAAGGCTGTCATTACGCAAAATATTGATGGCTTGCATCAAATGGCTGGATCGAAACGTGTTTTTGAGCTGCATGGAAGTGTCCACAAAAATACATGTATGCACTGCCATGCGCATTATGACCTGCATCAAACAATTGAAGCACGAGATGAAAACGGCATTCCGCGCTGTCCAAAGTGTGGCGGCATCATTAAACCCGATGTTGTCTTATATGAAGAAGGTTTGGATCAAAATGTATTGTATGGTGCCATTCAGGCCATTGAGCAGGCAGATATGTTGATTGTGGGAGGAACAAGTCTTGTGGTCTATCCGGCCGCTGGTTTACTGGATTATTTTCATGGGAAGGATCTTGTATTGATCAATAAGTCCAGCACCGATAGAGATGGTATGGCTGATCTTGTGATTCATGATGCCATAGGAGAAGTTCTTTCAAAGGCTGTTTTCTAAAGATTGAAAAGATTATGAATTTGGATACACGTTTACTTCAGGGACCGGTCACACGGTCCTTGATTCTGTTTGCCCTTCCCATGATCTTAGGCAATATGCTTCAGCAGCTTTACAATGTGGCAGATACTTTGATTGTCGGTAAATGCATTGGTGCAGATGCTTTGGCAGCTGTAGGCTCTGCTTTTACTCTAATGACATTTTTGAATTCCATCATCCTTGGTTTATGTATGGGAAGCGGCGTATTATTTTCGATGTTGTATGGTGCTAAAGATTTTGATCGTATGAAAAATGCCTTTTTTCTTTCGTTTGCGGGCATTAGTATTTTAAGCCTGCTTTTGGAAATAGGCTGTCTTGCAGGGATGGATCCCATTTTACGATTTATGAATATTCCACCGGAAATTTACGCTTATACGAAAGCATATTTGTTTTACATCTTTTTAGGTATTTTCTTTACGTTTTTATATAACTATTTTGCCTCGGTACTTCGTGCCTTATCAGATTCGAAAACACCTTTGTATTTTTTAGGGGTTGCCGCTGTGACAAATATTATATTAGATTTATATTTTATCTTAGGCTTGCACATGTCTGTGGATGGCGCTGCCATTGCGACACTTATATCACAGGCTTTTAGTGGATTGGGAATGCTGATTTATGTCTTTATCAGACAAAGAAGGATTTTGCCCTCTAGAAAACATATGCATTATGATGAAGACATCTGTCGGCGAATTACCAGTTATTCTTTATTGACATGTATTCAACAAAGTGTCATGAACTTTGGTATTCTGTTGATACAGGGGCTAGTCAACACTTTTGGCGTTGTAACGATGTCCGCTTTTGCGGCAGCCGTAAAGATCGATTCCTTTGCCTATATGCCGGTGCAGGATTTTGGGAATGCGTTTTCAACTTATATTGCCCAAAACAAAGGAGCCGGCCTGATCGATCGAATGCAAAAAGGGCTGCGCAGTGCTATTGGTATCGCATTTTTATTCTGTGTTTTCATTTCAGTTCTGGTATTTGTCTTTGCGCCCCAATTGATGAGTTTATTTATTGATCCTCAACAAACCCAGATCATTAGCGAGGGTGTCACATATCTGCATGTAGAAGGGGCTTGTTACGTGGGAATCGGTTGTTTGTTTTTGTTGTATGGATACTACAGAGGTATCGGAAAAGCCGGCATATCTGTTGTTTTGACCGTAATCTCTTTAGGAACCCGTGTTGTTTTATCCTATATGCTTGCTTCAAGGTTTGGAACACTGGCCATTTGGTGGTCGATCCCGATTGGATGGTTTTTGGCAGATTCGGTTGGTCTGGCTTATGGAAAGTGGAAAGAGAAAGCGTTTTAGTGGGTATAGTGCCCCACTTTCCTGGAAAAAAGCTTGGGATTTAACACTTTCTTAACGGAAATCCATTGAACTTAGAAACATAGCAGATTAGTCCATTTTGACCTAAACTGTCTGTTTTCTTTTCAAGTAATATATAATTATTATGAAATAGAGTTAGAGGATTCACTATGAAGCTGAAGAGGATAAGAGATTTAAGAGAAGACAACGATCTGACGCAAGCCGAAATCGCTAAGTATCTTAACGTCACGCAAAGAACCTACTCTAGGTACGAAAATGATGACCGCGCGATTCCCCTGGAACAGCTTGTAAAACTGGCAGATTACTACAATACCAGTGTTGACTATCTTTTAAATCGAACGGACAAAAAAGAGCCATATTAAAAAAGTACAAGTTTTTGCTTGTACCTTTTGGCTTTATACTTTTTCAAACCATCCTTGTTTCAAACAGATATTATAAATTCCATCATCGATATTGGCATCTGTGACAAAAGATGCCTTTTCTTTTAGTTCATCTACGGCATTTCCCATGGCAACGCTGGTCCATTGTGGATCAAACATCACTAAATCGTTGGTATCATCTCCAAATACAACGACATCTTTTAAATCTCCGTGGATTTGTTTCATCATATCCAGAATCCCTTGATGTTTGGCATCGTATTGAAAGATATAATATTCCGGAACAAAGCGTAAATGTCCGATCGTATCGAGTAATGTGACTTGTTTTTCCTGCTCAGGACTAACCGACATATAAATTTTATAAATGACTTTTAGGGCATCGTAGTCTAAATCTGGATCGATAAAATAACGGGTCGGCTCCTGTCGGGGCCCTGCTTGTTGGCGAAATAAATCATTTTTGGCATAAACATCGATTGAATCGTTTAGCTGTAATAATAAGCCGATTCCTAATGCATCGGCTTCCTTGATCAAAGCTTTTGCCTTTTCTAGATCAAGAGGGATATTTCGCACGAGAACATCGTTGATGACAAGACCTCCACCGCCGCAGCATACCATGTTGTGCAGACCGACTTCTTTCATGAAGTTGATGCATTTATAATGTGCTCTTCCGGTTGCGATAGCAACAAAATGACCGGCTTCTTGTAACAGATTCAACGCTTTTTGTGCACTGCCAACGATTTTATTTGTCTTTCGATCGGTGAGTGTTCCATCAATATCAAAGAAAAAATACTTTCTAGGCATAGAATTCCTCCTTTTGTTCAATCATAGCATAAACCTCTGCTTTAGATGTACTTAACTTTGTTTCTAAAAAGGATGCGTATTGCTCAACTTAGTTACATTTTATCATCAAAAAAAGAAGCCGCAGCTTCTTTTAGATTTCATGAATGTAAATATTATTGACACGATCCGGTCCAACAGAAACCATCGACATACGAACACCGGTAAACTCTTCGATAAAGCGAATATAGGCTTTACAATTTTCCGGTAATTCATCGAAGCTTTCCATTTTGGAAATATCTTCTTTCCAGCCATCAAATTCTTTATAGATTGGTTTTGCCTTTGCGACCATGGACTGATCACTTGGTATATAATCATAGACCTTGCCATCGATTTCATAACCGGTGCATACATACAGCTTATCTAATCCGCTTAATACATCGATCTTTGTCAGGACGATATCTGTTAAACCATTCATCATTTTCGCATGTTTGACGACAAGAAGATCTAACCAGCCACATCGTCTTGGACGACCGGTCGTAGCACCATATTCAAAGCCTTTTTCACGAATCCATTGTCCTGTTTCATCATTCAGCTCCGTTACAAACGGTCCTTCTCCAACACGTGTAGAATACGCTTTGACAACACCAACGACGGTTTGGATGCGGTTTGGTGCTACACAAGCGCCCGTCGTAACACCGGCACTGGTTGGGGAAGAAGATGTTACATAGGGATATGTACCATAGTTAATATCCAACATGGCTGCCTGTGCCCCTTCAAACAATACGATTTTATCTTCGTCCAATGCTTCATTCACAATATGTGTCGTTTCTTTGATCATCGGTACGATTTGATCGTAAATGGCTTCAAAATCTTTAACCATTTGATCATAGTCCATGGCTTTGCCATCATAGACTTTAGTGAACAGTTTATTTTTAAAGTCCAGACATTCTTTCAAACGAACTTTAAAGCTTTCAAAATCAATGAATTCATGAAAACGAATACCACGTCTGGCGTATTTGTCAGCGTAACAAGGACCAATTCCTTTTTTCGTGGTTCCGATCTTATGACTGGCGCTTTGTTCTTCCAGTTCATCCTGATAACAGTGATATGGCATCAACATTTGAGCACGGTCACTGATAATGATATGATCACAAGTCAAACCGCCTTGTTTTAAGGTTTCCATCTCTTTTAATAATACAAAGGGATTACATACAACACCCGGTCCGATGACACAAAGTGCATTTGGATTTAAAACACCGCTTGGCAGCAGGTGAAGCACATGTTTTTCTCCTTGCACGATGACCGTATGACCGGCATTGTCGCCTCCTTGAAAACGAACGATCATGTCTGCTTTCTGGGCTAATACATCAACAATTTTTCCTTTTCCCTCATCGCCCCATTGAGTTCCAACGATTACCTGGCTTGGCATAGGTTAAAGCCTCCTTAAACAATACAGAAAAATTATATCAAAACTGATGATATAGTCAAATTCAGTTTCATTTGAAAGTGGGTTAAACATTATAATTTTTCGATTTTTATGCAAAAATAAATACTATTTTACACAAATAATGTATAATGTTTACAGTAAAAATGATTAGACAGGTGGTGATAAGGAATGAAAGAAAGATTATCAAAAAGAGAATTAGATATTATGGAGGTTTTGTGGGATGCCAATGAGCCATTATCCGCAAATGATATTTTGAATCTGATACCTGATATTACCATGAATACGATTCAACCAAACTTGAAGAAATTGATGAAGAAGGGATTTATCGAAGTCAGTGGAGTGGGTTATACAAAAAACTCAATTACCAGACAGTTTGTTCCTTTGGTTTCTCAGTCAAAATATATTTCTAAATACTTAAATCAAAGTGCGTTAAAGGATTTTGCGATGATGTTTGTAGAGTCCAGTTCATCTAAAGAAGAACTACAGGAGCTTCGTGATTTGATCAACGAAAAACGCAAAGAATTAGACAAATAAAGAAGATGCGGCGCATCTTCTTTTAATATAGACAATAAATATAATGATAGAAAATTCGTTTCCAGAACGGCAGCTTTGATAGAATCGCATCCTGACAACATTTTTCCAGACGTTTTAGATCTTTACGCTCTACGATATAAGGTGAATAATAAACCAACTGCGCTTTTTGTTGAAGAAGACAAATCGTATCAAGGGACAAAGCAGGCACAGTATGGTGGATCACATCTATATTTTTTTCATCCAGAAGATCAATGTCTTTTAGACTTGGATAGATACTGAAAAGATGAAGGATATGATCCATATATTCCTTTGTTGAGAAAGATTCTTTTTTGCGCTTCTTATAGAAGTAATGAATCAACAAGAGTATCACAGTGATGTTGATACCACCCACAAATAAAAGGATAAAAGCACGATCAGAAATTCTGAATACTGAAGAAAAGCCATAGTTGAGATTTCGGTTATTTTGCAAGCTGGAAAAATCAGATGTATCTTGTGCTATGAGCTGTTGAAGTTCTTCTTCATCTAGACCGGGATATTCTACATGAATTTTTTGATGAGCATCGGGTGTCATATCAATGGGAATCCATCCGTAGCGTGCAAAATAAAGTTCGATCCATGCGTGAGAATGATTTTCCGGAACTTCTGCCATAAAGGAGCCTTGTTTATACGTAAAGTCCTGTGGATAGATTACATACCCAGTTACATAGCGACTGGAAATACCGTACATGCGATATAAAAGAGCCGCAGCCGATGCGTAATGGACACAATACCCTTTTCTGGTGGAAAACAAAAAGGATTCTACGGCATCCTCCTGTGAGGACATATAACCAGGTGTTCATGTATATTCTGTGTAGTTTTCTAAAAGCTTTACAATAAAAACTGTAATTTCATTCAAATCTGTTTTTGGATTATCTTCTACCAGCTTTGCCAGCCTTGGTAAAGCATCCATATCAACGCTTTGATAGAGACGTTGTGCCGCACTTTGATCGTATTGTATGAATTGCTCCAATTCTTCTTCCAGATCTAATGAATCTAAGTTTTGTACATGATCCAATTCCGGATAAAAGGAATAAGTCGTACTCTGGTTATGATTCCATTGTGTGAGTAGATCATAAGGTGTTAATGTTGTATCCCATTCGGTTTTTTGTTCCGGCAGGATCGTTATCGTTTGTGATTCCATATCCAGTTGATCGGTCAATGCATTTCGAATTCTTGCCTGATAGTTACGATACTGATAGGGAGATAAATAGGATGCATATAAGTCTCCAACTTTATCAATCTGGCGTGTCGCATCATCCTGGCTCCATTGATTCTCTTCGTATAAAAAGCCGGTAAAGTTTTTTAAATAAATGTTGGATTTAGGTTTTGTTTCCATCTGTGCGGTAAATACGATTTCATCACTGGCATAGTTGTTGCCTAAAGATACCATACCGGAAGAAAGTATGCGATCATCTCCGCTTTGACCTTGGAAGGTTTCATGAAGAAAGTGCTCCAGACGGTTTGCCTGATCCGATAAAGGCTTTTGCAGGTAATTTGATGTGAATAGACCAACAGGAAGGATCAAAATACAAAGCACAAGCAAAGAGAGTATATTTTGTTTAGAAGGATACTTTCTAACTAAAAGAAGGAATGTAAAAATGAAGAAAGACAAAAGCATCAAGAAAGAGATATTTACACCCGTTATGGTTAAAAATCCCTTCTGGATGCAGAATAAAAAACGGACTAGTCAAAAAGAGAGATCTGCAAAC
>CABOGK010000013.1:240-72990 GCA_902399855.1 Erysipelotrichaceae bacterium | reverse complement strand
TCTCGTTCAAGAGAGTCTGAGATCAATACGGTAAACCGCGCAACAGATGTAATGATTGATTTTTTAAAGTAAGAATATTGATTCTGGGAAGGAAAAAGTATTCACAGATTTTATACGGTAAAAAACACGAGTCAAATTTCTGGCTCGTGTTTCTTTTTAACGTGTTGCTAATACATCTTGATTATCCGGATTTGATTCTATGCGTTTTTTGGCATAGGAACAAGTCGGATGAAGGTGGATATGACGGCTTCGGGCTTCAGAAACGATTCGATCGACTAATTGACCGGCAATTCCTTTGCCTCCATAGTGTGAATCAACAACTGTATGGTCAATTGTCCAAGTATCTGGAATTTCCGTTGTATAGGTACACTCTCCAATGCATTGTTCTTGATCATAAGCGGCACTACGATGTTTTTCGGGTTCAAATTGAATTTTAATCATGATTTCACCTCCTTGTTTTGAAATTCTTTCTAAACGAAAATCCGGTATGATCCATAGAAGGGCGATTCCTACATAGATCAGATAAGAAATCCAAGGTATCCAGAACGCAAAGAGAGGGGCCAGCGCATACGCAATAAGCGAACCTTTGCCTTTCCAGTCCTTACCAATACTTTTGGCAATACTGGAGTCCTTCCCGTTGATATGAATTACAGCTGTCTGCAGCCAATAATAGGATAGAGCACAAAAAAGCAGGATCATTCCGTAAACGAAGACAGGGGCAAAAGCATCGGGATGATATCCAATCCATTCTGTTCCGAAGGGAATCAATGACATCCAAAAGATCCAGTGCAAGTTGATCCATAACAGTTTGCCATTGACACTCTGTACGGCACTAATCAAATGATGATGATTGGCCCAATAGATACCGACATAGACAAAGCTGAGCACATAGGTAATTAACGTCGGCAGAGTATCCGTTAATGCCTGTAACTCGATACGATTGGGCACCTCCAATTTCAAGACCATGATCGTGATAACAATGGCTAAAACGCCATCACTGAAGGCTTCCATTCTATTTTTTGTCATGATTGGATTTCCGTTCTATCTTTTATAAATGTTCCGGCATTTAATTCATCAAAGGCTTCTTCCAGTTCTTGATGCGTATTCATGACAATTGGACCGGCCCATGCGACAGGTTCTTTTAAAGCTTTGCTTGACATATATAAAACTTGTGTATCATCTTCCAACGCCTGGATGTTTACATAGGTTCCCGGTAATAATTTCACGGCTGTTTTTTCAGGAATGATCTCATCACCGACTTTCATACTACCCAATAAACTAAACAACATGACAGAATCATCTTCCCTGCTGTCGATTTTAAGCCTGGCATCCTTGGTGAGCTCAAGCGCATAATAATCTAAAGGTAAATGTTGACTTTGATAGCCTTGTACATCTTTATAACTTCCTGCCAGTATTCTGATTTTTCCACCTTCAATTTGAACTTCCGGGATTTCATCTTTTTTAATACTACGATAGGTTGGCTTACTCATTTTTTGATCAGATGGCAGGTTTAACCACAATTGAACACCTAATAAACGATCAGCGGCCGGAACCTGTTCTTCATGAAGTATACCGGATCCCGCATTCATCCATTGAACTTCACCATCACCTACAGCTTCTTCATTTCCTAATGTATCCTTATGAACCATTTTTCCTTTGGCGATATAGCTAATGGTTTCAATACCACGATGGGGATGCATGGGAAAACCGGCAATATAATCATTTGGATTGGTGCTGTCAAAAGAATCTAACATCAAAATGGGATCAAATTCTTCTGTAGTATGATTTCCTAATACGCGAACTAAGCTTACACCGGCTCCATCGACGGTGCGATAACCTTGAATTTTAGTAGAGATCTTTCTTTCCATATTTATTTTCCTCCCAGTTTTTTTAATAAATGAATCAATTCTTCCTTTTCGTTCTCAGATAAAGTAGAACAATATTGTTCAATTCTCTCCAGATTCTCCGGTAAAATTTTCTCAACGACTTCTTTCCCTTTCTCTAACAGCTGCAATTTTGTCGCTCGTTTATCTTGTGGATCCGGAACTTTTTGAATGTACTGTTGACGTTCTAAGTTTTTTAAGATCGTTGGCATGGTTCCAGTGGAACTAAGAATTTTAGCCTGTACTTCACCGATACGAAGGGGTCCCTTACTGTATAGCACCTCTAAGACACCAAACTGGCTGAGTGTTACGTGATGTTGGTTTAATAATTGCGCAGTTTGATGATGTAAGGCGTGCAGATTACGGGATAGCCCAATCAGAATTTTTGCATTCTTATTTTCCAAAATCTCACCTCCGATATGACTTGTTTCAGAAACAAGTCATTATCTCGATATAGAGATAATAGGATATTTATCATCGATTGACAACAGAGATGCTCTTTTGATGAAAAAGACCGGACAAAACTCTATCCGGCCATTCATTTTTTTGTTGTAAGTGTCGCAAAAAGTTCTTCCCACTTTGCACAAATGACATCTATATCAAATTCCTGTGCTTTCTTCATCGCATTTTGATGGAACTGCCAACGCAGCTTTTCATCTTGAGAAATTTCCAGCATAGCTTTGGCAAAGGCTTTTTCATTTTGTATCGATGAGACAATCAAACCTTCTTTACCATCTTCGATCAAACCTTTCATGGCTTCTATAGCAAAGGCAATGACAGGACAGCCAAATTCTAAGGCTTCCAATACGACAAGGGGCATCCCTTCCCGGCGAGATGGCAGTAAGAAAACAGAGGCTTTTTCAAAATAAGACTGAATATGATCGGTAAAAGGATGAAAAGAAATACGACCTTCTAAATGAGCGTTCTTAACTTGTTGGATGAGGTTTTCTTTTTGGCTTCCATCGCCTACAATCAAACAGTCCCAGTCTTTGTTTTGACAAGCAAAAATAGAAAAGGCACGAATTAAAGTGTCGATACCCTTAACGGCTTCAAGACGTCCTGCCACTAAGAATGTCGTATTTTTCATATTCGATTTAGTGATTGTCTGAAAACTTTTAGGGTTATGAATGACGATCGAATTCAAATCAAAAGCTTGATCTACCTTTTGTTTTGTCGTCTGGTTTAAGACAACATAGGAATCTATCGAATGGACGTTTGCCCGGTATAGGGCTTGTTGGTGCCAAAGATATTGGTGGGGTGTATGAAAATAGGCATCAAAACTGTTGTGCTGCCAGATGCAGGTTTTTGCGTCCAACTGGTCCGCAATTAAAGTGAGCCATAAACTGGGCGTAAAAGCTACACCGACAAGAACATCCGGTTGAATTGCTTGAAAAAAATCGAGGAGATTTTTCTTGGTATCTTTAGGAATCGTGGCCCATTTTAATAAATCGGCAGTAAGGGAGTGATTCAATAGACCGGTTTTACGATTAATGTGAGTAAAAATACGGTACCATAAAGGTCTGTTAAAAAGCGCACCGGGCATGGCTATAATCTGAATGTCTGAATTTAGATAGTAAGGAATGTTGTTGATTTTTTCCTTAGGATCCATGGTAACGATTGTAACTTCATGATGTTTTGCCAATGCATTGGCTACTACACTGGTTACTCTTTGTACACCGCCATAGCTTGCGATAGTGGCTATCCAGAAACAAAGTTTCATATATTTCCTTTCTTCGATCAAAAGACTTTATGAATACATATTATGCGTCAGCAGAATAGAGACGCTTTTTGATCGTGATTTTTAATAAATGATAATAGCCTCGAAAGGGCCAAAGTATATTATATCGAGAGAAAAACTTTACATGTAGGGCACGCTTGTAATAAAGCCAGGCATTTTTAAAAGACTTCATGCGGATCATTCGGTATCCCTGAAGATTTAAACGATAGTTGTAAATGTTGGGAAACTGTTGATACAGGTGCTGATACTTTTGAATAAAAATGTTAAAACCTTGATTCGTCGCATGGATATTATTGGTGATGGAATCCCTTCGATCAAACTTTTTGATGCCTACAAAGGGTACGAATTGAATGGATGAACATTGGGCGATACGCATCCACAAGTCATAATCCTGACAGGATAAAAGACTTTCATCAAACACTCCGCAAATCTTTAAAATTTTTGAGCGAATCAATGTCATAGAACAACCGCCAATACAGTTGAACCAAAGAAGATCTTGCGTAAGATCTCCTGATTTTTGACAAGGAATGAATACTTTTTCACTACTTTGATCGGCAATATTGATATAGGGGCTGTAAACCATCCCGATGTCCTCATTGATAAAGCCTTCCAGCTGTTTTTCGATTTTTTGTGGCAGCCAGCAGTCATCATCATCCAAAAACGCAATAAAATCTCCGTTGGCATGTTGTATGCCAACATTACGCGCTTTACAGGCACCACCATGTTCTTTTAAACCGATATACGACAAACGAAGATCCTTATAGGCATGTATCGTTTCCTGGATTTGCTTCATGCGCTGACGGTCTTCAGGCTGATCATCCACAACAAAAATTTCTAAATTTGTATGCGTTTGTTTTAAAACACTTTCTATGGCTCGCTGTAGAATGAAAAGCGGTCGTTTATAAGTAGTGATCACTACACTTACCAGACAATCTTGATTATTCAAATGAAATCTCCTATCTAAAAATGTCTTTTTGACAAAAAGATATTTCGTTTCTTATCTTACAATAACATCTTCTTTTTTTCGATTGAAAGGCTTTGCGATGTCTAAAAATAGCGATATAAAAATGGCCGAATGATTCGGCCTTATGATTTAAAGTATTTTATATATGTGGAAATTAGAGAATAGATCAAACCGGCGATAGCCCAAATGATCCAAGTATATTCCCAGTTTCCTGTCCAGAAAGATAGGAGCAAATAGATTATCGTGATACTGATCCAAAACAAAGAAGCGATGGGCTGCATGATCTGATCGGCTTGTTTTTGATCGGTCGTATGTTCTCCGGTCTGTAAAAGAACATCAAATCCGGATTGAACGATGATAGCATATACAATCAGGGCTACACCGGCAGAAACAATCAAGAGCATCAATGCCGGTGCCAAGGAAACAAACAAACCTTGTGCCTGTGCTTCTACCTGTATAGAAACACCTTGAATTTCTATGAATGGTGCGAAGAAGCCATCGGCAAAAATGGGTGGAAGAATGCTTAATATACATAACATGATCCCAAAAGCTAGACAGGCGGTGTAGGTGGAGTGAAATTCTTCCTTCTTCTTTTCCACGATGCCTTCAACACCATAAAGAAGTTCTAATTCTTCGTTTCTTAAATATTTGAATCGATTCATAGCTAAGTGCGATGTCACAAAAACAACGACCGCAATCGCAACGAAGATAAATAAGGATGCTGCTCCCAGTGCTTCACCGGCTTCCAGAGAAAGAGGTAATACTCTTTGTTGGGCCAGTGTGGAAATACAAACTACAGAAGAAAAGCCCAGAATACAAAGTACAACACCGATCATGAGATTAAAGGCATACTTACGTTGTGCTTTTAAAAATAGGTCAGCATCTTCTAAAGAAACTTTATGAACCTTTCTTTTTATTTCTGTCCCCCATTTGGAAAACTTCGGTGCCTCTTCTGAAGAGGGAGTAGAGCCATCTTCTTCCATTTCATCTTTTAATAAGTAATCGCAGGATACATCAAAGATCTGTGATAATTTGATGATCTTATCTAAATCGGGTAATGAGGAGCCGCTTTCCCATTTTGATATGGATTGACGTGATACTCCTAACTGACTGGCCAGTTCTTCCTGCGACCAATTTTTTTCTTTTCTAAGTTGAATAATTTTATCGGCGAATATCATAATCTTGCCCTCCTTGGTGGCTTTATTACATCAAAAATTCCGGGTGCAGACCACCAAACAGGCTTGAAACTTTGTCAACCACTGGTTGCATCGTCTATTTTTGGGCATGTTCCTGTACTTTTTTTGCTTTGATTCGGTCGGAATCCAAAAAGAACATCGTAAAGGTTGCACGAGATAAAAGTGTGTTTCGATCATTGAAAATAAAGACTTCATAGACACCGGTCGTTCTTCCGCGACTGATTTCCTGCGCAATCCCAATCAGTTTTCCGCCTTTTCCGGGTTTGATATAGTTGATCGTTCCGGTGAGTGTCACACTGTCTCTTCCACTGGAAAAGCTGGCAGCTCCGGCAACAGTATCAGCCAGTGAAAACAAAGCGCCGCCATGTACAAAGCCATGCACGTTTAAGATTTGTTCATCGATGATCATCTCCACTTTGGCATAGCCTTCTCTGACCTCGGTTACCTTCATATCATTGCTTTGAAGATACATAGAGGAGCTGTTTAAACGATTCATGAGTTCTATATTATTTTCCGTTTCCATAAAGTTCCTTCTTTCTTTTACGCCATTGTAGCATATTTACTTTTCAAAATGATATAATGTCAGAAAAAGGAAGGAAGCAATATGGAAGGAAACAGTATTATCAGTATCGTCGTTACAATATTATTTATCGGAATTTCATTGTTTACGATCTATGAAACCGCCAGGCGATTTCAACGCTATCAAAAAACATTGCAGGAGTTTCAAAGCGCTCATTCGAATCATGAGGATATCGATCTCTCATTATGGCCGATGGTTGGGATGATCGTTTTGGCTGTGTTGATCTTTATTGTATGCGGTGTTACCTTAACCACAGGTATCGAGGCATCTTATACAGTCATTTATGTTTGCCTGGGCATCTTATTTCTGGCTCTGGCCGTGGACAATCGCATTCGCTATCGATGCTCCTTTGCCAAAGACGGCTTCTTTTATGAAGATACGTTTTATCGGTTTAAGGCATTGCGCGATATACAGTTTAAAGATGGTTTATTTAAGAAAAGCTATCTGGTAATCAGTGCCGGCAGTCAGGAGATTCCCTGTACGTATAAGATCGGTAAGATCATTCAGGAAAAACAAATCCAGTGGAAAAAAGAGAAAAAGAGAAAGTAGGAAAGATTATGCGTAATATTGTATTGATCAGTCATGGTGAATTGGCGCAAGGTATGCATTCTGTTGTGAAAATGATTGCCGGTGATCGAAAAGAAGTGTATTCAATCTGTTTGAAGCAGGATATGGATGCCGGTCTTTTTATGGAAGAATGTGAAAAAGTATTTTCTTTAATTCCGGAAAACGATCAGATCATTTTACTGACGGATATCCTGAGCGGATCGCCGATCCTTAATGCCCTTTCGGTTTTAGAAAATAAAGGAAGACAAGATCAGACAATCGTCATAGGTGGCATGAACATGCCGATGGTTTTAGAAGCAGTGTTTAAAAAAGATCACATTGAAGATTTGCATTTGTTAAAGGAAACCTTGATTGAAGAGGCAAAAAAGGGAATCAGCGGGCTTGTAAAATAGTTTAATTTTCTATCACAAACTCTCACATATTCTGTCCATAACAATCTCAATATTGTTTTGTATAGTATAACCGAGCCAAGGATAGAGGCTCACTTCATAATCAAAATTCCCTTTCTTAAAAACTTTCCGGAGAAGCGCCTGTTTATTGTAGCGATAAATAGGCGCTTTTCCTTTCTAGGAGTTATTTGTTATAATAGGATAAACGAAAGCGAGTGTTACAGTGAAAAACGCAAAATTAAAACTGATTATGTATTCCAGTGCCGATAAAGTAGATGGGCAGGGCGTTGGTAGTGCGTATGAAGAACAGGTGGCCCTGATCAAAGAGGGCGCTGATGACTTGTTTGATGTGACCATCAATGACTGGACCACAAAACCGGATATCCAGCATTTTCATACGATTGATCCTACATTTTTTGTAAAGATGCAAGATAAAAAGGCTGTAAACATCGCCTATTGTCATTTTTTACCGGAAACGGTCGATGAAAGCTTGAAGATTCCTTCACCGTTCTTTAAGATCTTTGCCAATTATTTGGTGACTTTTTATAAGTCGGCCGATCGTTTAGTGGTTGTCAACCCTATTTTTATCGATGATCTTGTGAAGCTGGGAATCCCCAGAGAAAATGTGTACTATATTCCCAATTACGTCTCAAAAGAAAAGTTTCATCCTTTAGGTAAGGAAGCGCGGGATGCGTATCGTGAGAAACTGGGCATTGATAAGAATGCGTTTGTCGTACTGGGAGCCGGTCAGGTTCAAACCCGAAAAGGGGTATTGGATTTTGTGGAAGTGGCCAAAAAAATGCCAGATACAACCTTTGTATGGGCTGGTGGCTTTTCTTTTGGTGTGATTACGGAAGGCTATGAGGAATTACACAAGCTGCAAAAAAATCCGCCGGAAAATGTTAAGTTTTTAGGAATCGTCCCTCGTGAGGAAATGGTAGAGCTTTACAATATGTCCGATGTTTTGTTTGTGCCAAGCTATAACGAGTTATTCCCTATGACGATATTGGAAGCCATCAACTTTAAAACACCTTTGGTCTTACGAGATCTGGAGCTGTATAAAGACATTTTGTTTGGTCATCATATGCAGGCAAGCGATAACGATGGCTTTGTACAATGCTTGAACACGTTAAAAGACGATCCGGAAATCTATGCGAAGTATCAGTTGGAATCACAGATTTTAAGTGAGTTTTACTCAAAAGAGCATGTTCTTCAAATGTGGCGTGAGTTTTATTTAAGCGCTTATGGTGAAAAACAGTTTGCGCTTCGTCAAAAGAAGAGAAACAAGAATAAGACAAAGAAAGTAAAAAAAGAGAAACGATCATGAAAAAAAGTAAATACGTGCTGAACTTTCTGATTATCTTCTTATTAACGATTGGCGTTTTATGGTTTGCCTTAAAAGATAATTATCGGGAAGTTCTGGAAGCAATCTCACAAATCAATATCTTCTCTCTGGCAATTATTTTATGCTGGGGCGTCCTTTATACGGTCGTATGGGGATTTGTGTATTTTGTGCTGGGAAGAAAATATGTTCATAAATATTCCGTAGGCAAAGGAATTCTGGTTGCCTTTGTCGGTACTTTTTTTGCGGGCATTACCCCAAGCAGTACCGGAGGACAGTTTGCCCAGGCTTATATCATGAACAAACAAGGAATGAAGGTATCGGATGCGGCCAGTCTTCTCTGGGCTGACTTTATCATCTATCAGACGACGATGATGATCTATGTGACGATTTTGTTTCTGCTGCGGTTTGGCTATTACAGTGCCCAATCGGCATGGTTTAATGTGATCCTTTTGGGCTATGCGGTCAATGCGATCGTCATATTGGCGCTTTATACCATGGCGCTGTTTCCTAAGGTGTATATTCGCCTGGCCGGCTTTTTTGCCCGTCTGTTAGGAAAGCTGCACATCTTAAAGAATCCGGAAAAGACAAGAGATTCGTGGAATCTGCAGATGACTTCTTTCACAAAGGAGATCAAGAGCCTTTCTACGGATATCAAACGTATCATCATTTGTGCCCTGATCAATACGGTACGATTAACGCTGTTGTTTTCATTGCCGTATTTTATCGGTTTGGCCCTTCATATTCCACTGGAATTTTCTTCGCTGCTGGATGTGATCGCATTAAGTAGCTTTGTTACCATGGCCAATAGCTTTATTCCGATTCCGGGTGCCAGTGGCGGAACCGAAGTTGTATTTAATTTATTGTTTACAGGTTTGATGGGCACTTTGACCAGTGCCGTGATGATACTGTGGCGTTTTTCGACATACCATATTGTTTTATTATTAGGTGGAATCAGTTTTATGGGTGCTAAAAACTATTACATCCGAAAAGAATCGAAAGGAAAAGAAGATTCCATTCAGATACATTAGGAGGGTTTATGCGCATAGGATTGTTTACAGATGCCTATTTGCCGGATATCAATGGCGTTGTCAGCAGTGTTGCGACGTTAAAAGAGGCTTTGGAGAAAAAAGGGCACACTGTTTATGTCGTATCCAATCATAAAGGAACAAATATTGTGATGGAGGACCATGTTCTTCGTTTGGGAGGACTGGAACTTAAAAAGTTTTATGGATATAAGATGTCCAGTCCGATCCAGATCGGTGCGGAAAAATATATTCGCGATATGAATCTGGATGTGATTCATGTACAAACGGAAGCCGGTGTAGGCATTTTTGCCCGTCAGATGGCAAGACAACTACATATTCCGCTTGTTTATACGTATCATACGATGTATGAGGATTATACGCACTATGTCAATCCTCTGGATATCGAAACAATAGAAAAGATGGGACGTAAAGCCGTACAGTCCCTATCACGGATGCTGGGGAATGGGGCACAGGCTGTGATTGCTCCCAGTGAAAAGACAAAACAAGCTTTGATCCAATACGGTGTGACGACTCCTATTTACATCGTGCCTACCGGGTTGGATCTTTCTTTGTTTAAAAAAGACAACCTGGATCAAGAGCGTATCGAACATATTCGGGAAGAAATCGGTTTGCGAAAAGACGATCATGTCGTTGTCTTTGTCGGTCGTATCGCTAAAGAAAAATCCATTGATGTGCCGATTCGCGCCATCGCCAAAAGCAGCGATCCACATTTGCATCTGGTCATCGTTGGTGGAGGCACCGATGAAGACTACTACAAAGAAATTGTGGCGCAATGTAATGTGGAAGACCGTGTTCATTTTTTAGGAAAGAAACCCAAAGAACAGATTGCCTATTACTATGCGGCTTTTGATTGTTTTGTTTCTGCTTCTTTGACCGAAACACAAGGTATGACGTATTTGGAGTCTTTGGCAACGGGATTGCCGATCTTCGGCCGTCGTGATGAGGTGTTAAGTGAATTGTTGGAAGAAGGGAATACCGGCTATTACTTTGATGATGAAGAAGAATTGTTGAGCAAATGGGAAATGTATTTTTCTTTATCAGATCAGGAAAAACAAGAAATGCAGGTACAATGCGTAGAAAAGACAAAGCCATATTCGACAAGCATGTTTGCCTCTAAGGCATTAGCTGTTTATGAACAGGCCATCGATTCGTATCATCGTGCCTTTACCGTTGAAAAGGTAAAGATGGTCGATGATTTTGTGAAGCTGACTTTAAAACGCGACAGTGATGAAGAACCAGTGACATTACGAATGCCGGTCGATGATTATTTTGATTTAAAAATTGCTTTGCGAACGGAACTGGATGCCTATATCGTAGAAGACTATCTGGCAATGCAGAACTACTATAAAGCGTACAGCATATTAAAAAAGAAGGTCTTTCAAAAAGATCATACAGCCTATCAAATCAAAAAATCGGCTATGCGAAAGCTGGATCTCAGTCAGGAAGAAGCTGAAAGTATCATAGAGGAATTTGAGAAACGTCATTGGATCGATGATCGTCAATATGCCTTGGATAAGGTACAGGTTTGGTCCACATATGGATATGGGAAGAAAAAAATGGCTTCCAAGCTCAAGGAAGCCGGTGTAGCACCGTCTTATATTGAGGAAGCCTGTGCGCAGGTGGAGCCGGAAGATGAGCTGAATGCGGCCATGAAAAGTGCCCAGCGTATCATGGCTACGATCCGTGAACAAAGCGATCGCTTGAAAAGACAGACGATCATACAAAAATTGATCTCAAAGGGATATTCGGTCGATGTGGCCAAACAAGCCGGTGATTCCATTGAACTGGATGGAGATGAAAAGGAAGCTTTATACCTCAGTCTAAAAAAGGCAAAACGTATGTATGCCTCTTTGGAGGAGCCGAAAAGAACGAATAAGATTCGTATTTATTGTCTGCGTAAAGGTTTTTCTGTCATGCAGATCGATGAAGTATTAGAAAGTGAGTCAAAATGATAAAGGATATAGTAAAAGAAGGGCCGATTACTTTAGAGTGCTTGATTGCTCGATGTGAAAGAGGAAAGACAGCTAAGAATACACCGTATCTTTCACTGGCTTTAGAAGATTCAAGTGGTATGCTGGATGCCAAATTCTGGAATCTGACAGAGGAAATGATTGCACAATATACGACAGGGATGGTCGTAGAAGCGCATGGTGATATCTTGTTTCATCGCAATGCGATTCAATTGCGTGTGCGTAAGTTGATTCCATTGGAAGGAAAAAATGTCAATGATTATGTACAAAATGCGCCCATGAGCAAAACAGAAATGGAAGAAGAAATCATGGAAGCGGTCTTAGCAATGAAAAATGAGACGCTTCAGAAGGTCGTTTTGCGTATTTTAGATCAAAAACAGGAAGAATTTTACAGCTATCCGGCAGCTACCAAGAATCATCATAATTTTGTGGGAGGACTTGCCTATCACACTTTATGCATGCTTCGTATGGCTAAACACGTAGTTAGCGAATATATATGGCTGGATGGTGATCTTTTATATGCGGGTGTCCTGCTTCATGATGTCGGTAAAACCGTTGAACTATCACAACCGGTTTTGCCGGAATATACGATGGAAGGGAATCTTCTGGGTCACATCAGTATCATGGCATCTTATATCGATCAGGTAGCCAGGGAAGAAGGCGTACAGGATGAAGAGTGTGTGACTTTGTTGAAACACATGATATTAAGTCATCATGGAAAGATGGAATTTGGATCACCGGTTTTGCCAATGATTCCGGAAGCAGAAGTCTTAAACTTGTTGGATAATCTGGATTCACGCTTATATATGATGAAACAGAGTCTGGAGCAGACAAAGCCGGGGCAGTTCGGGCCACGTGTCTTTGCCTTGGAAAATCGTATGATTTATCGAAAGAAGGATGAAGAATGAAAATAGGATTTGTATCATTAGGATGTTGTAAAAATCTGGTGGATTCGGAAGAAATCATGGGAATGCTGCAGGCAAACGGGCATCAGATCATTTCCAATCCGGCACTGGCGGATGTGATCATCATCAATACATGTGGCTTTATTGAATCGGCTAAGGAAGAATCCATTTCGACGATTTTTGAAATGGCCAAATATAAAGAGAAGAGTTTAAAGAAGCTGATCGTTTGTGGCTGTCTGGCCCAGCGTTATACCCAAAGTCTGGAAGAGGAAATCCCGGAAATTGATGCGGTGATCCCGATTCGTGATTATGGACAGTTTGCCAAGCGTTTGGAAAAGGTACTGGATGGCTCTTTTGATAAAAATATAGAACCGGATCAAAGAGTGCTGACATCGCTGCCGTATCGTGCGTACTGTAAGATCAGTGATGGCTGCTCCAATCATTGTACGTATTGTGCCATTCCACTGATTCGTGGAGATCAAAGAAGTAAGTCGATCGAAGAAGTCATGGAAGAGGTCCGACATTTAGCTTCGATCGGTGTCAAAGAGCTGACATTGATTGCTCAGGATACGACTAAATATGGTTTGGATAACTATGGAAGCTTACAACTGGCCCATTTGATTCGGGAAGTCAATGCGGTAGAAGAACTGCACTGGATTCGTATCTTGTATATGTATCCGGATGAAATCGATGATGAACTGTTAGTGGCGATGAAGGAATGTGACAAGGTATTATCGTATTTTGATATTCCTATGCAGCATGCCAATGCGCGATTGTTGAAAGCGATGAACCGTCGCGGAACCAAGGAAGATGTCAAAGCACTGGTTGAGAAAATACGCTCGATGTTTGATCAACCTACACTTCGGACAACGATGATCGTTGGCTTTCCTGGCGAAACCGAGGAAGAATTTGAAGAGATGGTTTCCTTCATTCAGGATATTGAATGGGATCGTATGGGTGCTTTTACATACTCCAAAGAAGAAGACACACCGGCATATTCGATGGACGGACAAATCGATGAAGAGGTGGCCAACCGTCGTTTATTGAAACTGATGGCTATACAGGAAGAAATATCTCGTAAAAAAAGTCAGGAAAAAGTAGGATCTGTGATTGAAGTCCTTGTCGAAGAAAAAGAAGCGTTAAAGAACCGATATCGTGGACGTTCCAAAGCTGATGCACCGGATGAAGTGGATGGACAGGTCATTTTTACATCGGATCGAGAACTGGAAATCGGAAGCTTCGTATCTGTAGAGATTACAGAAGCAAAGACGTATGATTTGATCGGAATATGTCGCGAATCATAGGCTTTGATCCCATCACGCATCCAGACGATCGCGTATTGATTCTGGGCTCCATGCCAAGCGTGGAAAGTCTAAAACAATCGTTTTATTATGCCAACAAGACCAATCGCTTTTGGAAGATGTTAGAAGTGATCTTTGATCAGGAAGCAGACACAATTGAACAACGCTTACTTCTATTAGAACAAAATCAGATTGCCTTGTGGGATGTTTGTCATTCGTGTTTACGTAAGACCAGTGCGGATGCGGACATACGAGATGTGATGCCAAATGATATTGAACAACTCTTGAAAGAACACGATTCAATACAAAAAGTGATCTGTAACGGAAAAACGAGTGCTGCATTAATGAAAAAGTTTTATAAGGATATACCGATCGCGGTGTGTCCTTCTACATCAGCAGCCAATGCCAGATATCGTTTGAACGATTTAGTAGAGATCTATGGAAAGGAATTGAAAGACCATGAATAAAATTTATTGGGCAAAAGTAAAAGAACAGGCGATCATTCCGACAAAACGAGAAGAAGATGCCGGTTATGATCTGTATCCTTGTTTTGAAGAAGATTATATAGAGATTGCCCCTTTGACGACCAGGCTGATCCCTTTAGGGGTGGCCAGTGCCTTTGATGCGAATTATGTGCTGATTCTAAAGGAAAGAGGCTCTTCCGGTACCAAAGGCTTGGCACAGCGTAGCGGTGTTATTGATTCAGGCTATCGTGGCGAATATATGGCGCCGGTAACCAATGTCAATAATAAGCCGATTCGCATTGCGAAAAAAGAAGTAGTTGATACATGGAGCGACTATGAAAAAGAACAAATTTTGATCTATCCTTATGAAAAAGCCATTTGTCAAGGTGTGCTTTTAGTCATGCCTTCTTTAGAGAGCGAAGAGATTTCCTATGAAGCCTTACAACAGATAGAATCCCAGAGAGGATCAGGTCGTTTAGGAAGTTCCGGTAAATAGTTTTGTTAAGAAGAGATTAAGGTTTGGTTAACCTTTTGTAAAAATTTTTATTGCAATCCATAGCTTTGCCTTTTATTATGTAAGAGGATATGCGCACTGCGCTATCATACAATTTTATCAATTTAGACGTTGATGAGGAGAGAGTTATGGACATATCTTTGGTTTTGGGGTTACTAGGAGGACTGGCCCTGTTTTTGTATGGGATGCAGATGATGTCCGATGGTCTGGAAAAAGCAGCCGGTGACCGGTTGAAGACCATTTTGGAAAAGCTGACATCCAATCGTATACTTGGCGTTATCGTGGGGGCTGTGATCACAGCCATCATTCAATCCAGCAGTGCTACGACAGTCATGGTCGTGGGATTTGTAAATGCCCGTTTGATGACTTTGCAGCAGGCCGTATGGATCATCATGGGTGCCAATATCGGTACGACCATCACCGGACAGCTGGTGGCACTGAATGTCAGTGAGATTGCACCACTGATTGCCTTTGCCGGTGTTGTATTGATTGTTTTCTTGAAGAATCCAAAGTTTCATTACTTTGGTTCAATCATTGCCGGTTTAGGTATTCTGTTTATTGGTATGGATATGATGTCCACCGCAATGGAGCCATTACGTGAATCCGAAACCTTTATTTCACTGATTACGAATTTCTCCAATCCGGTCATCGGTATTTTGGTGGGTGCGGTATTTACCGCCATCATTCAAAGTTCTTCAGCTTCGGTCGGTATCTTACAGGCTTTGGCCCGGAGTGGTTTGATTGGACTAAATGGTGCAGTCTTTGTATTGTTTGGACAAAACATCGGTACTTGTATCACCGCTGTGTTGGCATCGATTGGTACAGGCCGAGAAGCCAAGCAGACAACGATTATTCACTTGAGTTTTAATATCATCGGTACAATCATCTTTACTACGGTATGTTTATTGACACCACTCACTTCGATTGTGGCCGGCTGGTCACCGGATAATGCAGCTCAACAGATTGCCAATATGCATACGTTGTTTAATGTGGTCACCACCCTGTTGTTGTTGCCATTTGGAACGTATTTAGCAGCTTTTGCCCAACACGTTCTTCCAAGTGAAAAGCTGTCTGTGGATTCCGAAGGTTTGATTTATCTGCAGCCACTACCAAAGAGCAATAAGTTGATTGGTTTATCGGCCATCAATGTGCAGCAGGTCAATGATGAAGTAATGCGTATGATGAAGCTTGCCTATACCAATGTATCGGATGCCTTTGATCAGTTGATCAACTATAAAGAAGATCGTTCCAAATCGATTCAGAAACGAGAAGCGGCTGTTAACTTCTTGAATAGCGCCATTTCCAAATATATTTCTGATGCCTTTGGAAATGCCAATCTGAATATGGAAACATCCAAAGCACTGACGGCATATTATACGATGTTAGTTGATATTGAACGTATCAGTGATTATGCGATCAACATGGATCGTCAAGCTTTGGTGACGACAAAAGAACAGATGAGCGAAAACGAAAAACGTATTCTACGTAAGATGAAAAAACGTACATTTAAGATGTATGATTATATCTTTAATCTGCAGAAGGCAGATGACTACAACAACCAGATCGATGAGAACACACAAGAATGGAGAACGGCTCAGATTCAGGGCTTAAAAGACAAGAGCATTTCCAGTGAACTGGGAATTGCCTTCTCTAGAATCTTAACCGATTATGATCGAATCAATGATCATGCGGTCAATCTGGCTGAAGAAATCGATAAAATTGATGCCAGTCTTCATGAAACAATGATGGATGAAAAGATGATATCAAATCTGGCAGAAGAGAATGCATAAGGTCGTCAAGTACGACCTTTTTCTTTGTGCATTCAAGGCTTGCATGTGATAGAATAGACATTGAAAATTTGAGGTGAAAAGATGAAAATTGGATTTGACAATCAGAAATATTTGGCAATGCAGTCTGAGCATATAAAAGAAAGAATCGGACAATTTGGTGATAAGTTGTATTTGGAATTTGGTGGTAAGTTATTTGATGATTATCATGCTTCCAGAGTATTACCGGGTTTTGAACCCGACAGTAAGCTTCAGATGTTGATGCAGTTAAAAGATCAGGCGGAAATCGTTATCGTCATTTCGGCAAAAGATATCCAACAAAATAAAGTGCGTCAGGATCTGGGAATTACTTATCAGGAAGATGTACTTCGTCTGATCAAAGAATTTCGCAAGGTTGGCTTATTTGTAGGCAGTGTTGTCATTACGCAATATACCGGTCAGGATCTGGCAGACAGCTTTAAACAAAAGCTGAAACGTCGTAAGATCAACTGTTATTATCATTACTATATCGATGGCTATCCGACGAATACACAGAAGATCATTTCCAAAGATGGATTTGGTAAAAACGATTACATCAAGACAGAGCGCCCTTTGGTCGTTGTAACGGCACCGGGACCAGGTTCAGGAAAAATGGCTACCTGCCTTTCTCAGCTGTATCATGATCACGTACATGGTATTAAAGCCGGGTATGCGAAATATGAAACCTTCCCGATCTGGAATCTGCCTTTGACACATTCGGTCAACCTGGCTTATGAAGCAGCCACAGCGGATTTAAACGATGTGAATATGATCGATCCATTTCATTTGGAAGCGTATAATAAAGTAACGGTCAACTATAACCGTGATATTGAAATCTTCCCGGTATTACGCAATATCTTTGAAGCCATTTACGGAGAAAGTCCTTATAAATCGCCAACAGATATGGGCGTTAATATGGCCGGTTTCTGCATCAGTGATGATGAAGCCTGCCAGGATGCCAGTAAGCAAGAAATCATACGCCGATACTTTAATTCTAAAACACGATTTGTTCGTGAACAATGTAAGGAAGAAGAAGTACATAAACAGGAAATGGTCATGAAGCAGGCCGGCGTCACTGAAGAAGATCGAAAATGTGTTGTGGCGGCTCGTCAAAAAGAAAAGGAATCTCATTCTTTCAGTGGGGCCTTGGAATTGGCAGATGGTACGATCGTTACCGGAAAGACAACGCATTTGATGGGTGCCTGCTCTTCGGCATTGATGAATGCGATCAAGCATTTGGCCGGTATTGAGGATGAAGCTTTGTTGATTGAACCGGAAGCATTTGGTCCGATTCAGAAGTTAAAGACAAAATACTTAGGCAGTGTCAATCCAAGACTGCATACCAATGAAATTTTGATTGCGTTAAGCTTGAGTGCTCAATCCAATCCACTTGCCAAAAAGGCGATGGAGCAGCTAAAACAGTTAAAGGGAACACAGGCGCATATCACATGTGATGTAGCGCATGTCGATGCTTCGGTCTATTCCAATTTAGGAATTCAAATTACATTTGAAGCAGAAAAACATTAGGAGGTCAATATGTCAAAATCAATTCCATCCAGCGGTGCCGGTGCTATTCGGGTTATGTTAAAGAACAAGAAAGACCTGCACTTTGAACAACAGTCGAAAAAGGCCAATGAAGAAAGAACAAGCTATTTATATGACATATTCTATGAAAATGTGACAGGGACTTTAAATATGTCCGTTGTGGATGGTGACATCCGCATTGCGGCTCTAAATTTGAGTATGGGTAAGGTCATTACTTTAGAAAATGATCAGAACTTAAAAAAATTCTGTCGTTATATTTTGGAGCAGGATGGTCAATGTTAGTTCGTCTGCATGTGGTCATAGATACAGAAGATACAGGTACAGAGGAAGAAATTAAAGAACAGCTTCGTTCATATTGTCCGGATCTGTCTTTTTCACCATCCAGAGAACAGCCTTCTTTGATGAATTGTATGGAGTTCTATTCTACCGTACAACTGGAAAAAGAGCAGGCAGAAACGCTTCGGCAAACGTTAAATAATGACTGGGATGGAGAATTTGATGATTGTGATGCCTATGGCTTTAATACCATCATGTTTCATCCTCATGTTTATTATCTTCAATTTCAAATACAGTAGGTGCGTTTATGATCGATTATACACAAGGGGCCGGTGTGCAATATCACATTGGTGTCAATGAAGAAGAAATAGGAAGCTATGTATTTTTGACCGGGGATCCCGGACGGGTAGAAGAGGTGGCAAAGTATTTACAGGATGCCCACTTTGTACAAAGAAATCGGGAATATGTCACTTATACAGGCTTTTTAGATGGCACAAAGGTCAGCGTAGTTTCCACCGGAATCGGTGGGCCTTCTACGGCCATTGCCATAGAAGAACTGGTTCGATGCAAGGCACATACGTTTTTACGTCTGGGCACTTGTGGCGGGATGGTTTTAGATGTCAAAGGCGGCGATCTATGTATTGCCAGTGGTGCGATAAGAGCTGAAGGATGTAGTCGGGAATATGCACCGATCGAGTTTCCGGCTGTACCTGATTTTTCTGTTTTACAGGCCCAGGTACAAAGTGCACAAAGGCTCTCTTTACGCTTTCATGTTGGGGTAGCGCATTGTAAGGACAGCTTTTATGGCCAGCATGAGCCGCTGAAATCGCCGGTTGGAAAGCACCTTGTGGAAAACTGGAAGGCGTATTGTGCATTAGGTACGATCTGTTCGGAGATGGAAAGCAGTACGTTGTTTATCGTTTCTTCCGCATTACATGTTCGTGCCGGTGCGATGTTTATGGCAATTGCCAATCAGGAACGAGAAAAACAAGGGTTGTCCAATCCACAGGATCATGACCTTCATCCGATGTTTTCCTGTGCTGTGGAAGCGATGAAAGCTTTGATAGCAGAAGATAAAAAAAGGGAAGCTTAACCTTCCCGCAAAGATTGAAATACACTAGGAATTTGATGAATCAGATCCTCCGGCATAAAGCAGGCAGGATCTTTTTTCTGTTTGGCACAACAACTGTGAATATACGTACCAATGGCAGCCGCCTGAAAGGCATTACGGCATTGGCCATAGAGTCCGGCAATGATACCGCATAATATATCGCCGCTTCCTCCTTTTGCCAGGGCAGAGTTTGGCTGATGCAGTACATACATTTGATCTTTATGTCCGATCAATGTGATATCGGATTTTAAGACCAGCGTACAGTTAGGATAGCTGGCACAAAATTCCTGCACGGTTCCAAAGGGATCCTGCAGGATCTCAGATAAGCTTCGATGACAAAGATAAGTCATCTCTTTGATATGTGGTGTCAGGATGATCGAAAAGTCCTGCCGTAAAAGTTCAGGGTGTTCACGAATCGCCCAACAGGCATCGGCATCGAAAAGAGTGCAGGTGGAAAGCTGCAATGCCTTTTGTACCAGTTTTTTGGTGCTTTCCTGCTGCCCCATACCATTGCCGATCGTCACGATATCGTATTTTCCGGTTTCTTTTGCCAAGGCTTCAATGGCTGTATTTGAAAAATAACCATTTTTATCTTCTCCGCTTTTCAACATCGCAAATTCCATTTTCTGAGCCAGAATGTCATGAATACAATCCGGAACAAAGCAGGTCAGCGTTCCAATCCCGCTTTGATAACAGGCTCTGGCAGCCATGGTGATGGCACCATGCATGGAATAAGAACCGCCGATCATCAAGGCTTTGCCGAAGGTGCCTTTATGTCCGTCATCAGGACGTTGGGGAAGAAGGTGTTTGGCCTCCATCGGATCTAACAGGATGGCGGTTTTTGCATCTCTATGTATAGTTTGTGGAATTCCGATGGGAATACATTCCAGCTTGGAACAGACTTTTTTACCTTCGTTGATCAACTGTCCGGTCTTGATACAGTCTAAACAGATGGTCAAATCACTGATTATGCAGGCATTCAAGATCTTTCCGGATGTCGCATCCAGTCCACTGTTGATATCGATGGAGATCACATACGCATCAGAGGCATTGACCGCCTCCGTCAAGGTTTTATAGTCACCTTCAATATCTCGGGAAAGGCCGTTTCCAAACAGGGCATCAATTATAACATCAACGCTTTGAAGCAAAGATAAAGTTTCTTTGAAAGATGAAAAGTGCACCTGTTCATTCTTTTCCAGCATAGCCCACTGGATTCTTTCATCATTTGACATGGATGAAACTTTAGGGGCATAGACGATACAAGGTCGATGCAGTAAACGGGCAATGGCTAGACCATCACCGCCGTTATTTCCCGGACCACATAGTATAAGAACTTGATCACCGGGCTGCAGATGGTTTTGAATGATCTTTGTGCAGCCTAAGGCCGCATGTTCCATCAGGATCAAGGAAGGAATCTTATGTTCGTGAATGGCTGTCTTATCGGCCAGGCGAGCCTGTGCAGCCGTACAGATAGTTGTTTTCATAATTTTAGTATAGTGCAAAAGAGAAAAAAAAGCTTGTATTTTTCAAGCGTATGATATAATGAATTCTAATTGGGATGGAGGTGCATGGAATGCAGGAATCATCAAAGATCAAAAAGTCGATCATACTCAGTGGTTTGGTAGGCACCGGCGGTATGTTTATTGCCAAACTGATTGGGATCGTCTATGCCATTCCCTTTTCCAGCATTTTAGGATCGGATGTCTATATGGGCATTTACGGTCAGGCTTATAATATTTATTCCTATGTGCTAAGCGTATTTACGGCAGGCTTTCCTTTTGCGATTGCGACATTGGTAGCCCGCTATACGGTACTAAAAGATGCACATACGGTTTTATTGATTCGCAAGATTGCTTTTGTGGCACTGGCATTGATGGGCTTTGCGGGCATGCTTTTAATGTTTGGATTATCCGGTGTACTGGCTCCTTTAATGGTAGCCCAAAGCAGCGATATTATGGCACGCTCTTTACAAATCTTATCACTGGCCATCTTCTTTGTGCCTGTTTTATCCGCTTTACGTGGCTTTTATCAGGGACGTAAAGAGATGGAACAATATGCGTTTTCGCAGGCTTTTGAACAATTGTTCCGTGTCGGCTTTTTATTATCGATTTCATGCTTATTTGTCTATGCTTTAGGCTTGGAGCGAAAATGGGCATTGTATGTTTCTGTTTTATCGACATCCGTGGCAGCCATTGCGGCCATCGCACAGTTTTTGGCTTTCGACAAACGCAAGAAACAGGAGATCGTTTTAGAAAGTCAGGCACAAAAAAAGATAGGAATTTCACAGAGTAAAATTGCCAAAGAAATGTTTATTTTGGCCATTCCTTATATGATCTCGGCAATTTTTGGTTATTCTCAACAAATCTTTAATGCGATTTTATTGCCGACCGGTCTTCATCTGCACCAGTATGATGAAGCTACGATTTCAACCATCATTTCGGCAACCAATTATGTCGGGGTAAAGATCACGGCCATTCCGATGATTTTGGCACCTGGTTTTACGGCGGCCATCATTCCGCATATCACGGAGGCTTTGACACGAAAAGACTGGGCCAAGACAAGAAAAAATGTCGTGGATTGTATAAATGTCGTTTTGACTATCGGTATTCCTGTATCCTTCTGTATCTTTTTATATGCAGGGCCGATCAACTATACTTTATTCTATACCGGAAACTTGGATATGAGTTCTTATGTTCTGGCCTGGCTTTCCATCGAAGGCTTTTTGGGGACGATTTCTCCGGTAACGACCAATCTGATGATGGCATTAGGTTTAAAGCGAACATCCTTACGACGGATGATGATCTCAACCATTATCAAAGGTGTTTTAATGGTACCTCTAACCGCAATTTTTGGCTTTGCGGGCAGTGTATTGACATCCATTGTCGGCGATGGGTATTTGATCTTGTTTAACTTAAAAGAAGTGCGTTCTGTGTATCAGATTCGCTTTCATAAAACATTACAGATCGTATCTCGACTTTTGTTGGTGATCGCATCGATGTTTATCGTTTGTACGCTTTTAAACTGGATTGGCCTCAATGGAGTCGATGGCTCAAAATGGATTGCCTGTATCAAGATGGTCTTTAATGGTCTTTTGACATTGGGAGCTGGTGTAGCGGTTGCCTGCTTTATGCATCTGCCGCAGGCTGTTTTTCACATTCGTATTCATTTACCACGTAGAAAAGGGGCATAGTCAATGTTTGATATCATTGTAATAGGAGCTGGGCATGCCGGTATTGAAGCGGCCATGGCAGCTTGTCGAATGCATAAAAAAGTGGCATTGGTGACCTTGGATATTCAAATGGCAGGCTCTATGCCCTGTAATCCAAGCGTTGGTGGTCCGGCCAAGGGCATTGTTGTAAGAGAAATCGATGCTTTAGGTGGTTTAATGCCCATCGTTGCCGATCAGACCGCTTTACAGTTTAAAATGTTAAATACGACCAAAGGTCCGGGTGTTTGGTCTTTGCGCGTACAAAGTGATAAAGAAGAATATAAAAAACAGATGGCTTCAATTTTACAGAATACCAAAGGTCTAACGGTGATCGAAGATGCCTGTACGAATTTGTTGATTGAAAACCAGCGTGTAACCGGAGTGCATTTAAAGGCACGGGGCGATGTTTTTGCCAAAGCCGTTATTTTGACAACGGGAACCTATATGACATCAACGATCCTTCGCGGTCATACCGCAACGGTATCCGGGCCGGAAAATCAACCTACGATTCAATCATTGTCGGCCGGTCTGCAGGAACATGGAGTCCGTCTGTTTCGCTTAAAAACCGGAACGCCGCCACGTATCTTACGTGACAGTATTGATTTTTCCAAAGCCGAAAAACAACCCGGTACACCGGAGTTTTTCAGTTTTAGTGAGACCACGAAACCAGGAGATGTTTTACCTTTTGACAGACAGGAAATTTGTCATTTGATCTATACAACACCAAAAACACATGAAATCATTCGTGAGCACTTACAAGATTCGGCGATGTATTCCGGTCTTGTCAAAGGCGTAGGCCCTCGTTACTGCCCCAGCATAGAAGACAAGCTGGTACGCTTTGCGGATAAGGAAAGACATCAGCTGTTTCTGGAGCCGGAATCCAAAAGCCTGGAAACCATTTATTTACAGGGTTTTTCCACTTCTATGCCTATTGATGTGCAGGAACAAATGGTTCATTCTCTGCCGGGTCTGGAAAACGCAAAGATTGTAAAATACGCTTATGCGATCGAATACGATGCAATCGACCCTTTACAGATGAAACCAAGTATGGAAAACAAGGTCATTGAAAATTTATTTACGGCCGGGCAGGTCAATGGTACCAGCGGTTATGAAGAAGCAGCCGGACAAGGTCTGATGGCTGGAATCAATGCGGTTTTAAAAATTGATGGTAAAGAGCCGTTTGTCTTACGCAGAGATGAAGCTTATATCGGTGTTATGATCGATGATCTTTGTACCAAAGGAACCAAAGAACCCTATCGTCTGTTGACTTCCAGAGCCGAATATCGTCTGTTGTTGCGACACGATAATGCCGATCAGCGCTTGTTGGAAAAGGGATACCAGTTAGGTGTTGTATCCAAAGAGCGCTATGAGCAGTTTCAAAAAAAGATGGAGACGATTCAAAAAACGAAAGAATTGTTACAGGAAGTGCATATCAAACCAACGGAATCCATCAATGCGTATTTATCTTCTTTAGGCTTTGATCCTTTACAGCACGGATGCAGTGCTTTGGAGCTGTTAAAACGTCCACAGGTAACGATCAAAGGCCTGCAGTCCTGGATTGAACAGGATATTGATGCTTCTGTTGCCAGACAGATCGAGATCGAAGTGAAATATGCGGGGTATATTGAAAAGGCAAAACGCGATGCACGTCATTTACAGGCGATGGATCAAAAGAAGCTTCCAGAGGGTCTAGATTATCTGCATATGGATAATTTGCGTTTGGAAGCCCGACAAAAGCTGGATCAGATTCGTCCTTCCACGTTAGGGCAGGCTTCCAGAATTTCCGGTATCAACCCCAGTGATATTGCGATATTGTCATTATGTGTAAAACCACATAAAAAATGATATAATAGTAAGGGGATTCATATGAAAAGAGCATATAAAGTCAAACGAACCGAAAGACAAGTCAAAAAAGTGCCGATCTCAAAAGGAAAGGCTATGCGAAAAGCTGTTCTTTGTGCGTTCTTGTTAGGGGGAACCATCTATTTGACATGGAGTGGCATACAAGATCTACAGACAACGGCACAACTTCGGTTAAACATACAGGAGAATAAAGATCAGATTGCGGATTTGGAGAATGAAAAGAAAGATTTGGAGAAGACATATCAGAATCTAAGCAATCCGGATTATGCCCGCTATTTTGCCATGGGACGCTATCATGTGACCCAGGATGGAGAGCAGGTCTTTATCTTTCCAAGCGCAGATAAACAAGAGTAAAACAGTCATCTCAAGCCTATTGGGATGACTTTTTTCATGCCGAAAAGATCATGTTGTGCAGATTTTTGTCCTCTTGTACCGCTTTTCTTGTCAACACAATAAAAATCTGTTTATCTGAAGGCGGAGGTTATTATGAAAACTGATACAATTCAAATCTGTTTAGACGTAGAAGATGATGTTTGGAATGAATGGTGTCTATATCATGAAGTGCCCAAACAAACTCGTATCCATTCCAATACGATTTGTATTCCAGGCACCATCACCCGGCAAAATGCCTGCTTTCTTCAAAATAAGAAGATGTATGGACTTCATGGCTTCTGGATCGAAACCAAAACACTGGTCAGGCATCGATATTACTGCTCGCAAAATATTACTGTAGATCTTTTTACGCATAGAGTTTATGTAGCGGATAAAATGGTCAAGCTTAATCCCTCGGATTTTGATCTGCTGGTGCATTTTTTAAAACATCCGCATCAGGTATTATCCAGAGATATATTGATCGATTTATTGGAGATACGAAAAAATCGAGTGATGCAGGACAATGCGCTTTCTGTGCATATACGTCGGATTCGTAAGGCCATTCAAAATAAAACGCTCATTTTGACGGTTCCCATGGTGGGATATATGTGGACAAGTGACGTAACAAGCGATAAATAGGGCGTTTGAAAAGCGAAAGAATTTGAAAATCGAACGACAGATAGTTATAATAGACACAGTGTGGAGGGAAAACTATGTCAAATCGATTTGATTCAAAGGAAGTTTTTATCGAGCGGTATAAACAGGAAGTTTCTGAAACATATGGTCGAGATTTTGAAGAAACTTTCCCGGCAGAACGATATCAAGTATTAGGAAAGATGATTCGTGACTATGTCGGAATCAACTGGAAAGAAACAAAAAATGCGATTCGAAAATCACAGTCAAAACAGTTATATTATTTTTCCATGGAATTTTTGATGGGGCGCTTGTTGACAAGCAATCTGATGAACTTGGGAATTTACGATCTTGTCAAAGAAGGATTACAGGATCTGGGGATGGATCTTAATGATATGGAAGAAATGGAAAGCGATGCCGGTTTAGGAAACGGTGGTTTAGGACGTTTGGCAGCCTGCTTCATGGATTCTTTGGCTTCCCTGGATTTAGCCGGACATGGAAACTGTATTCGTTATCGTTATGGTCTTTTCAAACAGAAAATCGTTAATGATGAACAGGTAGAATTACCGGATTGTTGGTTAAAGAATGGTAACGTATGGGAAGTTTGGAAACCGCATCATGCGATGCAGGTGCCTTTTGGTGGACAATTGGATGCCTATATGGATCAAAACGGAAAATTCCGTTCCAACTATCATCCAGAATTTGTTGTGCGCGCCGTACCATATGATGAACCAATTATCGGTTATCATACGACAACGACCAATACATTGCGTTTATGGGATGCCGAAGTCGATGAAGACTTTGTGCAGGCCGGACAGTTGAATAAATATTTGAACGATGTTATGGCTATTACAGCCAATGTGTATCCGGATGATTCTACAGAAGAAGGAAAGCTGCTTCGTTTGAAACAGGAATATTTCTTCGTGTGTGCCGGTATCGATCAGATCATTCGTTCCCATTTACGTGCCTATCCAAGCCTGGATAATTTAGGCGAAAAAGCGGCCATTCAGTTAAACGATACCCATCCGGTATTAGTCATTCCGGAATTGATGCGTGTATTGTGTGATGATTATGATTATGAGTGGGATCACGCATGGGATATCGTGACAAAAACCGTAGCTTATACCAACCATACGGTCATGGCTGAGGCTTTGGAAAAATGGCCGCAGGAAATGATGCGTTCTTTATTGCCTCGTATTTATATGATCATCGAAGAAATCGATCGTCGCTTTAAATACGAAGTGGATCATAAGGGTATGGGCCATGTATGGAACAATGTGGCCATCTTAAAAGAAGGTCAGGTTCATATGGCGCATTTGGCCATTGTCGGCAGTCACAGCGTGAACGGGGTAGCTAAGCTGCATACAGAAATCTTGATTCATGATGTCATGAAGGATTTTGCGGATCTGTATCCAGGTCATTTCAACAATAAGACTAATGGAATTACGCATCGTCGCTGGTTGTTGTATTCGAACCCACAGCTGACAAAATTGTTGGAGGAAACCATTGGAGATTCCTTTAAGACGCATCCGGAAGATTTGGAAAAACTAATGGAACATGTCGATGATCCTATCCTGCAGCAGCGTTTTATGGATGTAAAACTGGAACGTAAACAGATTCTTGCCGATTATGTAAAGAAGACATTGGGTATTGATGTCGATGTCAATTCGATCTTTGACTGTCAGGCTAAACGTTTACATGCCTATAAACGTCAGTTGTTGAACATTTTCCATGTGATGCATCTGTATTTGAGGATGAAAGAAGAACCAAGCTTTAGAATTTATCCGCGTACATTCTTCTTCTCGGCCAAGGCAGCACCTAGCTACATGCTGGCAAAAGAAATCATCAAGCTGATCAATATGGTAGCTGATAAGATCAATAACGATCCGGAAATCAATCAGTATATCAAAGTGGTCTTCATTCCAAACTATTCAGTTTCGGTAGCTGAAATCTTATTGAATGCCGCAGATGTCAGTGAACAGATTTCTACAGCCGGAAAAGAAGCCAGTGGTACGGGAAATATGAAATACATGATGAATGGAGCCATCACTTTAGGAACTTTGGATGGAGCCAATGTGGAAATCGTAGAACGTGTCGGCTATGAAAATGCGGAAATCTTCGGCCTGCGTGTGGAAGACATCGAAGAAGTAAAGAAAGAAAACTCTTATAACGCATGGCATATCTATCACAACAACTATCGTGTTCGTTGTGTGATCGATTCTTTGAAAAACGGAACATGGTCTTCCAATCCAGATGAATTCCAGCTGATCTACAATGATCTGTTGTTGCGAAATGATGAATTCTATGTTTTGGCGGATTTTGATGCCTATGTTTATGCACAACGTCAGGTAGAAGCTCGTTATCAGGATAAGACAAGCTGGGCTCGTACGATGTTGATCAACATTGCACAGAGCGGATATTTCTCCAGTGATCGTACGATTCGTGAATACGCCAAAGAGATTTGGGATCTGCATCCGATTCCTTTTGAAAAGTAAAATGTGAAGTGAGGTTGAAAAACTTCACTTTTTTTGTATAGTAATGTTGAAGAAACGAGGAAGAATATGAAACGTATAGTATTGTTAGGGGCGACAGGTTCCATCGGAAGACAAACTTTGGATGTACTTTCCAAGCATCCGGATGAATTTTCTCTGGTCGGTATCTGTGCCGGGCATAACGCAAAAGAGCTCAAAAAAATTGCGGAGGCTTTTCCATCGGTAGAAGCCATCGGTTTATTTGAAAACAAGGAAGGAATTACGTTTTCCTGTGAACATGTCTTTTATGGCGAAGAGAATATGGTGCAGTGTATCCAACATTGTGATTATGATCTTTTGGTCAATGCGGTTGTCGGCTTTCGTGGTTTGAAGCCTACTTTGGAGTCGTTGCGCAAAGGAAAGGATGTGGCTCTGGCTAATAAAGAAAGTCTGGTGGCCGGCGGTGTTTTGGTCAAAAAAATGTTGGAAAAAACTAACACAAAATTATATCCGATCGATTCCGAGCATTCGGCTATCTTTCAATGTCTGCAGGCCGGAAAGAAAGAAGAAGTGCGGCGCTTGATCATTACCGCATCGGGCGGAAGTTTTCGTGATCGTACCAGAGAACAGCTTCAGAATGTCAGTGTGGAAGAAGCGCTGGCACATCCAAACTGGAACATGGGCAAGCGTATCACGATCGACAGTGCTACCATGGTCAATAAGGGCTTTGAGGTCATAGAAGCGCATTATTTGTTTGATCTTCCTTATGAAAAGATCGACACGGTCTTACATGCCCAAAGCTTGATTCACTCCATGGTGGAATATAATGACAATGCCATCATGGCGCAGCTTGGTTCAGCCGATATGCGTCTGCCGATACAATATGCTTTGATGTATCCAAACCGTCCATATTTAAAGGAAGAGCATCCGTTAGATATGACAAAGACGTTAAGTCTGGATTTTAAAGAAATGGATTATGAACGCTATCCAATGTTGAAATTGGCATATCAGATTGGAAGAAAAGAAGGAAATCTGGGTGCTTGTTTTAATGGAGCGGATGAAAAGGCCGTAGAGCTTTTTCTGGATAAAAAGATTACTTTTTTACAGATCGAAGAAAGTATTGAAAAAGCTGTAGAAGCAGCTACTTTTATTGCGGATCCGACTTTAGAGGAACTGGAAAGAACGGATCAAGAGGCACGAGAATTTGTCGTTCGATATTGGGGACTGGAAAACCAGTAAAAAATAAGGTAAAATACAAGTTGGTATAAGAAACGTGAGGAGTGATGGATCAATGAAAAAAAGGATCGCATACAGTCTTGCTTCTGTGGTGGCAGCTTCTGCCATAGGCTTTTCCGGCATGCCGATTTATGCACAAACGACTCCAACACAGACGACTGTAGTACAGACAAAGGAAATCAAAGATCCGCAGGATTTTGTTGATCTGTACTGTTCATTAAAAAAGGTAACGATCGATACCAAAAAACAGGAGATCGTTAGTTACACAGTCTATGAAACTGTAACAGAGAAAAACTATGAGCAGATCCTGAGCGGGAAAAAAGTATATGATACCCTAAGCAAGGATATGCAGAAGGCTGTGAACGAGATTCTATGGAACACGAAGAATCCAGAAGGAAAGCTGTTGGAAAAAGACTATACGAAGTTGTATGAAGAAGCGCTTTTGATGCAGCAGACCGTCAAGGAAAAAGAAGAGGTCAAACCGGAGGAAAGTGAAGAAATCACAAAACCGGAACAGGAGGCCAACGAAAATAAGCCGCCTGTAACGGAGGAATCGACATCTTCGCAGGAACCGGAAAAGACAACGGAAGACAATAAAGAGGCAGAAGAAAACAAGGGAACGGAAACAACAGAAGTTTCTAAACCGGAAACGGAAGAAAATGTTCAGGATGAAACCGAAAGTAAACCGGAAGAGGAAAAAGAGCCTGTAGAAAATGAAGGTTCAGAAGAGATAGAGGCTCCGGTAATTGCACCGACAATGTTTTTGTATAAGGCAGAGCCAACAGAAGAATCTTTACTGGTTAGTGCCACACAGGCTGCTCCTAAAACAGTAGAGCCACAGGTGGTTACACCTGTTGTACAGGAAACAAAACCGGTTGTTTCAGAAACAAAGGAAACAGTAAAGCCAGTCGTATCGAACACTTTAGAGTTAAACACACTGGATCCGGATGTACAAAATTTTATCAAAAATTATCTGATGGATGCCAATGGCAATCTTTATACTTCGGTAACGATGTATAACTATCGTCAGATCTTATCGGGTGTTGCCGGTTATTCGGATTTATCCACTGATAAGGTTTCACAGTTAAATTCTTATTTGTTGGCCAATGGAAGCCAGAGATATTTCTCTTTGGTCAATCAGTGCCAGTGTATTGAAAATCAGGGAAGTACATTGACAAAAAGACCGGTCGTAGATACATCGACTTCCAGCGGATTTGGATTATATGGAGCTTTAATGGCTTTATCTTCCGTTGGATTTGGCTTTTTGATCAAACGTAAGAAAGAAAAGAATCTGTAAGAGATCGTCAAAGCGGCGATCTTTTTTTCTGCCTTTCTTTGTATAAGGAATTTTTGTATAATAGAAGACAGGAAAGGTTTGTGATAGAACCATGGTCATCAAAGAGTATAGTTTAAAAGATTTGACTACAGCCTATTTTCAGAAAAAATCACAGCTGTATCGTTCCGGCGGATATCGTCATGCCAAGTATTTAAGGCGTAATTTTGAAGACTATCAGGCACATTTTTTTGCCTTTTTAATGGATATCAATGTATGCCTGTTGCCGGTATATATATGGGTCATTGAGTTTTTGTTGATTCTTTGTGGATTGATTCCACCTAATTTCTTTGATCTTTTGTTTTATATCATGTATGCCCTGTTGTTTGTTGTCAGCGTGTTATTGTTGCCGATATTTTCGGCCCGCTGTAAAGGGCAGTCGATCGGATATGTCTTTACTGATTTAAAGCTGGTAAAGAAAAACAAAGAAGAAGCATCAGCCTTAAAAGTCATCTTTCGACAGATGATCGGCTTTGGAATTCCGTTGATGGTTTTCGGATTCTTCTTCCAGACTTTTGGTATCGTATTATGGTGGCTTGTCAATGGTCTGGTAGCTTTATTGACGCCTTGTCAACAGACGTTGGTCGATCTTTTCTTTAATACCGTTACCGTACGTGAACCGATCACCAATATTCGTTTTGAACAGGAAGTAAAAGAAGAAATCAAAGCTGATGTAACACCAATTGATTTACATATTCGCTCAAATTACAGCGATGATGCATCGAATGATGTCGAAGAAATCTTTAAAGAAGCCAAACAGCTTGGCATGGAAACAATATCGATCACCGATCATAACTGTGCCAGAGCTAATGCGGCTGCCAGTCGATTCGCACCACTTTACGGCATACAGTATATACCGGGTGTGGAAATTGATGCCCAATATCGCAGTACCCGAATTCGTATTTTGGGATACTACATCGACTGGTCTCATGAAATCTTTGATGATTTGGAAAGAGAATCCTTGATGCGTGAAAAGAAGATGTCGATCGAACGTGTGCAGCGATTTGAAAAACTGGCAAAGGTAAAGATCGATACAAGATCCATCATGGAGAATTCAAGATTTCAGACGATTACACCAACTGATATCACAAACATGGTGTTTAATAATGCGCAGGTACGTTCAATGCCGTTGGTGAAAAAATACGTAGATGCCTATGAGCCAAAAGAAGCCATGCGTCGCTTCCGCAAGGATGTGTTTGGTAAGAATGGTCCTTGTTACGTGCATTGTACCTATCCGGCAGCTAAAGAGATCATTCAAGCTATTCATGAAGCCGGAGGTATTGCGATTTTGGCAAGCTGGCATCTGGATTCCATCAGTGATGATCTGATTGAGGAAATCATGCGTTTAGGTATGGATGGTATCGAATGCTTCAGTCCGGATATTCGTGAAGAAACAATGGCTTCTGCCATTCGAATCGCTCAGAAGTATAAAGCGTTTATCTCCTGTGGAAGCGATTATCACGGAACGACAAAACCGGATCGTCATTTGGGTGTTACCAATTGTCCGGCCAAGGCTTTACCGTTGGTTCGCATTTTGACCAAAGCAGCTTAAAGAAGGTGATTTCGCCTTCTTTTTTCTATGTACTTGTTTAAACAAAATTTCTATCGTATAATACAGGCATTAAAAGGCAAAGAAAAGTAGAGTACCATTTGGACTGTGCAAAGAGAGCAGAAGTTTGGTGAAATTCTGTGACAGAAAAGATGGGAACATGGACTTGGAGCCGTTCTTTTGAATAATGTAGAAAGAAACGTAGCCGGCGTTAACGGCCAATGAGGTATTTGTAATCTATACAGATACGAACTAAGGTGGTACCACGAAGCTTTCGTCCTTGGGAGGAAGGCTTTTTTTATTTTATAGGAGGACAATATGGAAAATAAAGGACCTTTTTATTTAACAACTGCAATCGCCTATACATCCGGAAGACCTCATATCGGAAATACGTATGAGATCATTTTAAGTGATGCGATTGCCCGCTTTAAAAGAGCACAGGGATACGATGTGTTCTTCCAGACCGGAACCGATGAACACGGTATCAAAATTGAAGAAAAGGCGAAGGAAGCCAGTGTATCCTGCCAGGAATTTGTCGATTCCATTTCGACAAAGATTCGCTCCAACTGGGATCTGATGAATACCAGCTATGATTACTTTATCCGTACTACGGACAAAGATCATATGAAGCGTGTACAGAAGATCTTTCGCAAGCTGTATGAACAGGGTGATATTTATAAAGGAGTGTATGAAGGATGGTATTGTACACCATGTGAGTCATTCTGGACGGAATCGCAGTTAGTGGATGGTAAATGTCCGGATTGTGGAAGACCGGTACAAAAAGCCAAAGAAGAAGCTTACTTCTTAAATTTACAGAAATATGCCGATCGCTTGATTCAATACATTGAAGAGCATCCGGATTTTATTCAGCCAGAATCTCGTAAAAACGAGATGTTGAATAACTTCTTACGCCCGGGATTACAAGATCTTTGTGTATCCAGAACTTCCTTTAAATGGGGAATTCCGGTTGATTTTGATGAAGGTCATATCGTTTATGTATGGATCGATGCGTTATCCAACTATATCACTTCATTAGGCTATGATGCCTATGGCAACAGTGATCCAAAGTATAAAAAATACTGGCCGGCTACCCACATCATCGGAAAAGACATACTGCGTTTCCATACAATCTACTGGCCGATTATCCTGATGGCTTTAGGAGAACCATTGCCAAAGAAAGTCTTCGGACATCCATGGCTTTTGATCGGGGATGGAAAAATGTCCAAATCTAAGGGAAATGTTATTTATGCCGAAGATTTGGTACGTCATTTTGGTGTGGATGCGGTGCGTTACTATTGCCTGCATGAAATGCCGTTTGCACAGGATGGAACGATCACATGGGAGTTGGTCGTAGAAAGAATCAATTCCGATCTGGCTAATATTTTAGGAAATCTGGTTTCTCGTACTGTAGCAATGTCCAATAAATATTTTGACGGACAGATTCTAAATCCAAATGTTGAAGAAGATGTTGATAAAGAATTGATCGAACTGGCCCAGAACACGTTATCTAAAGTGGAAGCCAAAATGGAAGAACTGCGTGTGGGGGATGCGTTAGATGAAATCTTTACGCTGCTTCGTCGCTCCAATAAATACATTGATCAGACGATGCCTTGGGCGCTGGCCAAGGAAGAAGATAAAAAAGATCGTTTGGCAACCGTATTGTATAATTTATTGGAATCCATTCGTATCAGTGCTGTTTTATTGAAGAGCTTCCTGCCGGAAACAGCGGATAAGATCTTAGATACATTACATACGAACCAACGTGATTTTGATTCGATTCAGACTTTCGGACAGTTAGAAACAGGCATCCAGGTAGAAAAGAAACCGGAAGTTCTGTTTGCCCGTATTGATGAAAAGAAATTCATGGAAGAACTGAATAAAGAATTGGAAGCCCAAAAGGAAGAAAAACCAAAGAAAGAAGAAATTAAAGAAGAAATCACTATTGATGATTTCTCCAAAGTGGAATTAAAGGTCGGAACGATCATTGAATGTGAAAAACATCCTAAAGCCGATCGTCTTCTGGTGGAAAAAATCGATATGGGTGAAGAGATTCGTCAGGTGGTCAGTGGGATTGCCAATACTTATAAACCGGAAGAGTTGATTGGAAAACAGGTTATTGTCGTGACCAATTTAAAACCGGTTAAACTGCGTGGTGTTGATAGTAACGGAATGATTCTTTGTGCAAGCTCTGAAAAGGGATTGTCGATTATCAGTCCGGTAACAGAGATGCCAAACGGTACAGTTGTACGTTAATATGAGTGATCGACAAAAGGTTTTGTTTCGACAGATGCAGCTGGTGATCTTAGGGCTTGTGATTTTGATTGGCGGTATCGTGGCCGATCATCAGGCATTTCGCATCATTGGGATCATCGTATTGATTCTGGGAATTGTTAGATGTTATTCCTTTTGGAAGCTGTTAAAGAAACTGGAACAGGAAGAAGATACAGAGGCTTGATGCCAACTGTATCTTTTTTTGTGCTACACTAAAGCTATGAAAAAAATCTTGGAGAATTTTGCCAGAGGAATCTATGATTCACTGAAAGAAAAAGAAGAAACCAATGTATTTCTCTATTCGGAAATAGAATCCTATGTGATTGCGTTGTTTCGTTCTTTTGTGAATAAAAGTGCTGTATTGATTGGTATTTTCATTGTATCTGTTTTTCTGATCGTACAAAAGACGGATCCTTCCTGGTTCTTTTCCACCGCAATGATCTTCTGGTTTGCATGGTTACTTTCAACCAGTGTTATACGACGTTTTTATATAGAGTTTCAAAGAAGACAGAAGAAAAAAGGAGAGTAGTATGATGACGGAAAAAGAAAAGATGTTGGCAGGTCAACTGTATGACTGCGGTGATACTGAGCTATTGGCTCAATGGCATAAAGCCAAAGATCTGGTGTGTGAATACAATCAAATTCCATCCAATGACGGTGTAAAAAAAGCAGAAATTTTAAAAGAGCTTTTAGGCGGTCAGGGGAAGAATTTATGGATCACACCACCTTTTTATGTTGATTATGGAGAAAATATATATTTTGGTGATAACTGTGAAGTGAATATGAACTGTACTTTTTTAGATGATAATGAGATTCATATCGGAGATAATGCTCTGATTGCACCGAATGTACAGATTTATACGGCTTTTCATCCTACAAATGCTTTGGATCGATTTGGTGAACCAAAGGAAGATGGCTCCTTTGCGTTTTGTAAGACACAGACGGCGCCGGTATATATTGGAAAGAATGTCTGGATCGGCGGTGGTGTTGTTATTTTACCAGGCGTACATATTGGAAATAATGTAGTGATTGGAGCTGGTAGTGTTGTCACCAAAGATATACCCGATAACAGCGTTGCCTGCGGAAATTCATGTCGTGTGATTCGAGAAAATAAATGATGCTTTTGGTTGTCAAAGAGAATCCTTTGTGATTAAATAGTAATGCATTATCAAGAGATGGGTTAGAGAGTTAGCTCGTTGATCCCACGCCAACCTGATATCGGCAGATATTAAGGTGGTCCTGCTAACAGACGATAAGAAGTATCTTGATTTCGACATACTTCTTAGGAAGTATGTTTTTTTATGGAGGAACAGTATGAAAAACTATATCTTTACCAGTGAGAGTGTTACCGAAGGACATCCGGACAAGATTTGTGATCAGATTGCCGATCGTATCCTGGATGCCGCTTTAGAGCAGGATCCTTATTCCAATATGGCTGTGGAATGTACGATCAAGGATGATTTTGTGTTGATTTATGGAGAAGCCAATACTCAAGCTGATATTGACTATGAAGCCATTGCCTTAAAAGAAATTCGTCGTATCGGTTATACCGAAGATTACAAGGTGCATGTTGTTGTCAACCAACAGTCTCCGGAAATTCACAATGCGGTCAATCGAGATGAAATCTGTGCCGGTGACCAGGGAATCATGTTTGGATATGCCTGTGATGAAAGTCGCGAATACATGCCGTTGACGATTTATTATGCGCATAAGCTGGCTCGTCAGCTGACAAAGGTTCGCCGTGAAAATCCGATCTTGAAACCAGACGGAAAAACACAGGTTTCGGTTGAATATGAAAATGATGAGATCAAACGTATCGATACGATCGTTGTCTCCACCCAGCATGATGCCAGCGCGACACAGGAAGAAATTCGCGAGTTGATCATGAATGAGGTCATTAAACCAAGTATCAATGAAAAGTTTTTGGACGAAAACACAAAATACTTCATCAATCCAAGCGGAAGCTTTGTCGTAGGTGGTTCTTTTGGGGATTCCGGAACAACAGGCCGTAAGATCGTTTGCGATACCTATGGTGGAAGAGGCCGTATTGGAGGAGGCTGCTTCTCCAGTAAAGACCCGACAAAGGTCGATCGTAGTGCTGCTTATTATTGTCGGTATGTGGCCAAGAGCTTAGTAGCTAATAAACTGGCCAGAAGAGCGGAAGTGCAGGTCAGCTATGCCATCGGTAAGGCAGAACCGATTTCTTTATGCGTTGATACTTTTGGAACCGGCATCATGGATGATGAAAAACTGTTGGATGTGATCAAAACGAATTTTAACTTCGATGTCAACAACATCATCCAGGAACTGGATTTAAGAAAGCCAATCTATCATAAGACAAGTTGTTATGGACATTTTGGAGATCCACAGTTCACTTGGGAAAAAATCAAAAATCTAGTATATTAGGAGCATGGGAACATGCTCTTTTTTTGTGGAGGTGATGTTTTGAGTGTTCTTTTGATAGGTATTGGTGTTGTATTTATATTATGTATTTTATTAAACCATTTGTTGGCGAGACTTCCCATCCCTTCATTGGTAATCTTTTTGGTGTTGGGGATATTGTTTGGTGTAGATGGTTTGTTTCAAATCTCTTTTGACGATTATGCATTATCTGAAACTATTTGTTCTACTTGTCTTATTTTCATTATGTTTTATGGAGGCTTTGGAACCAATATTAAACAGGCAAAGAAAATATTGGCTCCAGCTATTCTATTGTCCAGTGTAGGCGTAGTTTTGATGGCTTTTCTTGTGGGTGGCTTTGTTTATTTTGTATTTGGGCTTCCTCTGTACGCCAGTCTTTTGATGGGTGCTGTGGTGTGTTCGACAGATGCAGCCAGTGTTTTTAATGTGCTGCGTTCTAAAAATCTGGCCTTAAAACAAAATACGGATTCCTTGTTGGAAGTGGAATCTGGTTCGAATGATCCTTTTTCCTACATGCTGACATTGATTCTTTCAGCTTTATGTCTTGGTGAATCGATCCATATTCCATGGATGTTGTTACAACAATTGGGGTTTGGTGTGCTAATTGGAGTTTTGGTGGCCAAAGGTGTTTTGTTCCTGCTTCATCAAATGGATCAGTTGTCTTCGGCAGAACGAACGATCCTTTTGTTTGCAGCTTCTCTATTGTCTTATGCTTTTGCTTATAAGGTAGGAGGAAATGGTTATTTAAGTGTTTACTTATGTGGTATCATCATGGGAAACAGTTATGTGCCTGATAAAAAAGATATGGTTCACTTCTTTGATGTATTGACAGAAAACTGTCAAATGATCATTTTCTTTTTACTGGGATTGTTGGTTACCCCTTCTTCCTTACCAAGTCAGTTTACATATGCTTTCTGGATTTCTTTGTTTATGATTTTGATCGCAAGACCATTGGTGTGTACTTTGTTGTTGAAACCGTTAGGTTTTTCCTGGAATAGAATCGCAGTCATTTCAATGGCCGGGTTACGTGGTGTGGCTTCAATCGTGTTTGCTATTATGGCAGTTACCAAAGGCGTGGAGTATCCGCTAAATTTATTTAACATTGTTTTTATTATCGTGTTGATTTCGTTGATTGTACAAGGTTCCTTGCTTCCTAAATTTACAGAGTGGATGAAAATGAAAGACCCTCAAGGAAATATCTTAAAGACATTTAATGATTACCAGGAGGAAGAAGAAATTCGTTTTATTCAAATTCACATGGATGAAAATCACACATATGTCAATAAGACTATTTCTCAGATCGCATTACCAGAACAGATGTTGGCGGTACTGGTTCTTAAAAAAGAAGAAACGATCATGCCAAATGGGAATACCTTTTTGGAAAAAGGGGATACATTAGTATTGGCGGCACATGCATTCGAAGAAACACAGAATTATCAGATGAAAGAAATTTATATTGATGAGCATCATAAATGGTGTCAAAAGAAGGTTTATCAGCTTCCACAAAATATGCCTTATTTAATTGTCATGATCAAACGACAAAAAGAAATCATTGTACCCAATGGGGATACAATGATTTGTGATGGGGATAAACTTGTGGTGTTAAAGCATGTTTAGTAGTTTACAAATAAGTAAAAATTAATCTTACTCTTTAGAAGAAATACCCTCATCTTTTAAAGAATCGTCACTTTTGGGTGCAAACCATTTGTAGTCGATCCATAAAGCTGGAATTAACAGAATAATCATAGCGATGACTCCATAAAATTGAAAGGATAAAAACTCTGCTCTGTCGATACCGGTATTAAAGATATCACTGGCAATAAATCCAAATAGAAGGGGATTCAGAAATAGAAGCAGCTTCTTGTGTTTCCAATTTCTTTTGATGGAAATATTTTTTATAATCAATAACATTATCAATAAAATAGCAACCAAAAGAATCTTTAGAAAGAAAGCATTGTTTAAAATAAAATTATTATTCATCAATACTCCGCCTTTCCTATTATTTCTATATACATTATAACATTAAATAATGAGGAAATTAGAGAACATGGCAATAAAAAATCGTATCTTGAAGCGATACGATTTAATAATTAGTAAGATCATCCGGGAAATCAACTTGATCCAGTGAATTAAAATCACTGATTTGACAATGAATCGTAAAATCAATATCTGATGAATCCGATACAATGCTTTGTTGTCCGGCGATACGCAAAGTAAACTCTTGAAGAATGTCATCTTCTATGACAGCTTCTAAAGTGGCTTCTTTTAACGTAACAGTTCCGTAAGAGTCTAACAGAGTTGAAATCATTTGTGAATTTAAAGTGTAGGAATATGTATTTCCGGAGCGACTGCTGGATTCCATAAAAGAAGCTAATTCTTCATCGCTAAAGTTCATAAAAGGATCTTTTACGGAAATCTTTTGATGGGTATCAAGACCTAAATTAGAAGCCACACTTTGTGAAGTAGTACCCATAGAATTTAGATACGTCTTTCCATCACGGATGTAGAAACAAAGAAAATCATTCTGGCGGTTTCCACCGGATTCGAGATCAACACGCAAAGCTAATTGTAAATCATCGACTTGGCGATATTGCATGTGTAAATCAATGACCGAATTTTCAATGCTTGCCATTTCAATGCTTCCTTCAATCGTACCTGATTCTGTATCTAAGGTGTTGTGAAATGCGGAAAAAAAGGCAAGGATATCTTCATTGTTCTTTGATTGACATCCTGTTAGGGCAAGACAAAGACAGAATGTCATAAATAGTGCTATAATCTTTTTCATAGAAGTTTCCTCCTGTTGACAGTATTGTATATATTTTCAGGAGTGAAGTCAAAAGAGGAGTTCTTATATGATTTTGGTTTATTTTAAAGAAGGTTCACAACAAAAAGAAATCGTAGAAAATGTATTAAGCGATCTGCAGGAAGAATTTAAAGAAGTAGGGGATAATCATTTAGATTTGGTGATATCTAAAGTATTTTCCAGTGAAGAAAAACCGGTTAGTAATAAGCTTTATGAAGATTTCTTGTTTCTAGATACGATGAGACAAGATAAAATTCAGCTTTTTGCCAAGCTGTTGAAAGAAAAAGGGATTCGCCTTGGGCGTGTTGCAGTACGCACGGAAAATAATATTTCCTGGAAACTGAAAGATTTGATGGATGAAGTGGAAGAAGAATTTCAATATTTCTTATTGCGTGATAAGCTGTTTGAAATTGTGACCCATCCGGATAAAGAAAGACTAGATACGGATCCTGAATATTTAAAACAGATGTCTTTGGTGTATGCTATGTTAGAAGATTCAAATACGAAAATAGATGATCTAAAAGCAGCTTATATATTATTAACGAAAACGGAAGGAACAAGCATGTAATGAAATGCTTGTTCTTTTTTTGTAAAAATCCAGAATATTTTTTAAAAAAGTACTTGCGCATTAAAAAAACTCATGATAATATATGTGAGCACTTGCCAAAGAGGCAAGTTTAACATACATGGCGCGTTGGAGAAACGGTTAACTCACATGCCTTTCACGCATGCATTCACGGGTTCGAATCCCGTACGCGTCACCATATGCCGATAAGTCCTTTAAATAAAGGACTTTTTTAATGTTTAAATTTCCAATGTGCGATTTATGTGCAATTTTTATCACTTTTTATTTTTTATCGCACTTAAAATCTCGTCTCCATCCTCATCAATCAGATGCCCATATCTGTCCATTGTGATGCTTATTGATGAGTGTCCTAAGCGTTTTGATATCTTATACATATTTACTCCGGCCTCTATCAAATTGGAAGCGTGTGAGTGCCTGAAATCATGAATACGTATATAATGTAACCCTGATGCCTCAACCGCTTCATCTTTAGCTCTTTCAATGCTTGTATAGCTAAGCTGCTTATATCCGCCAAAACAGAACCAATCCTCTGAAAAGCCTGGATAGTCCTGATAATACTTTTTCAGTTGTTCAAAGACCATATAGATATCATGGTCGATGGGGATCTTTCGCACCGACCCGTCTGTTTTCAACGGTGCCCATGTTCCATCTTTCCATTGACGATAGAGATTGATCTTATTTACTTGAATATCGTTAAAAGTCAAAGAGTTAGCTTCATTCAATCGCATACCCGTCCAGTATAAAACGTAAAACAAATCTTTATATATTTTTCTCGTGGCCGGAATGTGCTCTAAAAACGCATTGAACTCTTTCGGAGTATAAATGTTCATCTTTTTCATTTTTTCCTCTGAGGTCTTTCTATAACGTGGTATTTGATCGCATGGATTATATTTCAGGCCGTAGAATATTTGTCCGTGTTTAAAAATAGAGTTGATCAATCCAAGAATTCTATTTTTTCTTGATGTTGACAGCTTTTGAATACATTCCTGATCCATAACAAGTTTTATCTTTGCAGCTGTAATATCGTCAATTTGATCATTTAACAGTGCTGATAAGTGGTTCTTCAGTTCAGATCTCTTTTCATTGATTGTCTGCTGGGTATTATATTTTCCGGTATATTCAATGTAATTCTCTGCAATTTCTTCAAATGTGTATCCGGTCTTCTGAAGAAATAGATTTGTTCGGAATTCTGACTCTGCCTTTTTACATTCTTTTTTGGAGTCGTACCATTTAGAAGACTTTCTTTTATAATTTCCAAATAGATCCGTATATCCTACCTGATATCGATATTGCGGTTTTCCATTGTGGATTCTTTTTGTGATTGACATATCGTACCCATCCTTTCTTTTCATATCTAAATTTGGTAAAATGGGTACAGAAAAAGCATATATCGTGGTAGATAAACTTTTTCTGTACTGCAGATATGTGGTGTATCTGCATTCTGTCATATCCTCTCAGGTGGTGCTGAGAGGATTTTTTTAGTTTTGTAGTTCTAATTGTTTTTGTCTTGCCTGATAATAAGCTTGTATTCCAAATCCAACATACATGATCACAGCTAATATAAACGTAAATATATTAAATAAAGAAAACATCAAAAATGGGGATATAGTGTACAAAATAGCAGCGGATAATCCTACCCATTTATTACGAATGAACATAGCTATAACCGATAACAGGAAAGAAATACTAATTCCAATGAAAAAGGGAAGTATCTGTAAAGCGCCTATTTTAAATATAGTTTCTGCAAATTCTCCCATTCCCATATCAATGACTCCCGCCATTGCATAAAAGATGATTCCAACATAAATAAAATATGCTAGTCCTAATATCGTTCCAATTATAAATAGAACGTTATATCCATTTTTTGTCATATCAAAACACCCTCTAATAACCTAATTAATTCTTCCTATTAAAAACAAATGCAAGTTTTCCCAATACCTGAAACTTTTCTTTTTCTTTGACAATGATTGGCTTTTGCTTTAGATCACAAAATTCTAATATATGCAGTTTGTTTTCTTCATCGTAAAAATATTTTTTACATGCCATTTGATTATCTTTGAATCTAAAGCATCCAATATCTCCATTTTCAATTTTATCTGTCTCTTCAAAAATAACGATATCTCCTGAACGGATGTTTTCTAAAGCCATACCATCGCCACTAGCAGTAAATGCAAAATACGTTTTGTTTTCATCGCAAAGAGCTTTTGGAAGCATGAAGTAATCAGTAGGTTTTTCACCTAATTTAATATTTAGTTCTGGAGTTCTAATTCGTTTCATAATTTTCCGATGACCTTTCCCATACAGTGAACTTCTGAGTTTTCATTCAATTCAATGTTTCCAAATTCAGGATTCAACGAATGTAAATATCCATTTTGTGCCTCTTTGATCAAAGCCTCGCCGTCTACTAAATAGATACCAACTTCACCGATATCAACTTGATCTTGTTTCTTAACCAGTACTAAATCTCCATCCATGTATTCAGGCTCCATACTTTTTCCATCGACTTTTAAAACATAATCTGCTTTTCTTGTTTTTGGAGTATCCGGAACCATAATGGCGCTTTCATCTATATCGTCAGGTAAGTAATTTCCAACACCGGCACTAGGTGAACATCCATATAAAGCTTTTGGAATCATTGGATATGATTCTTTAATTTTCATGGACTCTTCTTTTTCGTACTCATATTGCATATCCAGAAAAGAATCAGCCATTTTCTTTCCGTGCTCGCTTAATGAGCGATATTTTTTGATATGCTCTTTTTCTTCTATTGATACAACAAATTGAGTTGTATTTCTCATTTCATCTTGCCAAAGGAAGTTTGCATCAATATTTAGTGCATCCATTATTTTTTGAACAGTAGCCATATTTGGCTCACTATTTCCTTTTTCATATCCAGTAAAAGTTGATTTTGCTACTCCAATTATATTTGCAATTTGCTCTTGAGTTAAATTAGCTGCTAATCTAGCTTCTTTTAGTCTATCTTTAAAAGCCATGTAAATCACCTCAATTCTATTTACATCTTCATTATATAGTCGCTATATTGAATAATCAATACAAAAAGTTTGATAAATTCAAACTTTTATAAAGAAAAACATTGACAAAGTCGAATTACTCGACTAATATATGATTGAAAGTTGAGAAAAGCAAACTTTCAGGAAAGGAGGTTGATTAAATTGAACAAAATAGCCAAAGTTAATCATCCTGTAGTTAAGAATATAGTTAGGGTGATTAATGATAAAGGGTTCAAACAAAATGCAATTGCAGAGAACGCTGGAATGACACCTCAGGCATTATGTGACGTTATTGGAGATCGTAGAATTTTAAAAATTAATGAAATTGTGAGATTGGCTGCAGCCTTGGGCGTAGATATCAGTGAACTCTTCAAAACAGATTAGGAAGTGAAGAAATGAAAAGAAAGCATCATATAGAAGCTAAAAAGAAAAAGGTCATTAATCTTGGAGGTCGTTTATTAAGAATCCAAAAACTAAATAAACAACGAATAAGAAAAAATGGTGAAACTGAATTATCTTTCACTGCCGAATCGGAAGGTGGGGAATATGTGCCCAAAGTGAATATCGATGATTTACCGGGCCATAGCTTTGGTTATAGATAGATCTCCTTACCAATAGTAACAGGTAGAGGAAGTAATATTTCAGGTTGTGGAGTATCAGACAGCTTGCCTGATAAATATTTATTTATCTCATTAAGTACAGTAATGGGACAAAAACTAATTTGAGTTTGATTATTTTCTCCATTAATTTGAGATACTACTGCTTTTATAAAAGAAGCATCAAATTTATATATTTTTTCAGTATATTCTATTTCGAATATCCGATATTTTGATTGAGTTAATTCCGGCCATAATGAAATATCTTCTATATTCTCTAATGCAAAAAGAGAAGTAAATCTAGAAGGTAAGTGCGGATAATATGCTTTTCTAAATAATTCTATATAGCATTCCGTTGCATGTATGCCGATTTCGTTGATGTCATGCTGTAAATAATAAGTACATATTTCACTTGGAGGAAACGTGCAATAGTCATTTAAATAAAATTCACCATGATGAGAAATCCCAGAAGGAAATAATGAATTAAAAAAGTTATTGATTTCTGAATCGGAATTAACAAAGTTTTTATTTAACTGGATGACTTTGTTTTCTTTTAACTGATTAGAACGATCAATATGATATAGCTTCATCTTTAAAACCTCACAATCTAAACAAATTCTAACACGAAAGGGGATGTTATTTATGAACAAATTACCTGAAAAAGACTTTCTACATACAGAAGCATTTAAGTGGTGCAATAGTGAAGTAAAAGCAAGTGAAGAGAATCATCAAAAAATAATTGTCATTGATGGGAGCCCTGGTGTTGTTGGATATGTAGCTGCAGGATGCACCTTTATTACGATGATTATGTCATTGATTACTGGGTTCGTAGTTATTTTTGGATAAGGAAGGTGGTGAAATAAATGAATGAATACATGGAGCTGTTGGATAAGCCATATCTCAAGAATAATGAGATTGCAAAGTTATTAAATACGAGCCCATCGACAGTTTCCAACATGATCAAAGAACAGGGCTTGAAAAAATGGCCGTGGGGATACAGTACAGATGAACTAATTAAGAAGTTAGGACTACAACCGTATATCAATCGGCAAAAGAAAAAAGCGCCTACTGCCGACCAAAGCAAGAGCGCTAAATAGTGGATTCTTTTAATAATCCAAGAATATTTTATCACAGAGAAAGGAAATCTACCACATGAAGGAAAAGAGTTTTACAATAGAACAATTTAAAGAGGCTTATCAAAAAGCTGCTGTTTCTGAGGCTGCAGAATCTTTTAAACAAACAAAGGATATTGAAATAGGAATTGCTATGACGTTTATGTCCTTAATTCTTATAAAGAAAACAGAAGAAATTCTATTGGGTGAAGAAGAAAAATAAAAAAACCGGCAAACGAAAGTCACCGGCACGCATAACTAGACAAACAAATTGTAACGCATAAAAAAGGACGTGTAAAGGTGACGTATGAACAAAAAGGAAATGATGGATGCCCTGGAGAACTATCTGAATGAAGAACTCGAGGATGAAAAGGCAGACCATACTCTGATCCATTATCGGCATGTATTGAATGAACTGATTGAATATCTGCCGAATGGAGAGATCAGGAAAAGTAATCTTATCGAATATAAAAATGAATTGATGAAACGGTACAAACCAAGTACCGTCAACAACTATCTGATCGTCATCAATAAATTTATTCGATTTGTAGATATTGGCGATAAGTATGAAGAACTGTCGGATTTAAAAAAGCATAAATGTCCATTGACCCTGAAACTGATCAAGCTGCAGGAAAAGGCATCGTTGGAAAACGTATTGGAGATTACGGATCTTAGAAGATTACTGAGGATGGCCAAAAAGTTAGGACAAATGGACATCTATTACATCATGAAGATCTTTGCCTATACAGGCATCAGAGCCGAGGAATTAAAGGTATTTACTGTTGAAAATGTCAAATCCAACTATATTCAGGTATCGAATAAAGGTAAGACCAGAAATATTATTCTTCGCTCCGATTTAAGGCGTGAGCTACTGCATTACGCAAAAGAAAATCATATCCAGTCAGGTACTCTGTTTCCTGGCCGATATAAAGGAAAAATGATGCATGCCAGTACGATCTATAAGCGTATGAAAAAGATTGGAGGCAAGTGCCGAGGGATTGATTTGGACAAGATCCATCCACATAGTTTCAGGCATTTGTTTGCCGTGCATTTTATTGACGAGGGAGGCAGCCTTTCCGAGCTAATGGATATCTTAGGACATTCATCCATACAAACTACCACGATATATACACGTACTACGGATGCTACGAAAAAGAAGCATCTGGAAAAAATGAAGTTCTAAAAGGAGGGGAACGAATGAATCGCTTTACAAGGAAGTCATGCTATGGCTAATAAACGAATGTTTGCGATGCAGATCGTTGACAGTGATGCATTCTTGGATATGCCACTATCGGCACAGTGCTTATATTTTCACCTCAACATGAGGGCTGATGATGATGGATTCGTTGGAAATCCTAAACGCATCCAGCGGTTGATTGGTGCGAGTACCGATGATCTAAAGCTACTGATTGCAAAATCGTTTGTACTGACATTTGACAATGGTGTAATCGTCATCAAGCACTGGAGGATGCATAACACTTTATCTTCTTCGCGTTATACCGAAACTGTCTATAAGGATGAAAAAAACAGTTTATTGCTCAAGGATAACAAATCGTATTCACTGACATCCGGAACACCACTAAACGATGCAAAATACATTGAAATGTCAAAAAGACAAGTTAGACGAACAATAGACGAACATCAGACGAACACAGATATAGATATAGGTTTAGATATAGATTTAGATAAAGAAAAAGAAATACTTAAAGAAAAAGAAAGTGAAACCCCCATTCTATCGATGATGTTGGAAACAGGAGATGCGTATGAGATTACCGAATCTATGCGTAAGGATTGGCAACAATTACATCCACAGGTAGATGTTCTAAAAGAAATGCAGGCCATGAAAGCATGGCTGTATGCGAATCCGACTAAACGGAAAACAAGAAGAGGCATGAAAAGATTTATCAACGGATGGCTAACCAGATCAACCAGGGAGAACAACAATCATGCCGTTGAGGATGTTCCGGAATGGTATGCGGATACAAAACAGACAGAACCAAGTCCGGAATTACTGGAAAGAATCAGAAAGATACAGAAAGAGTTAGGAGAAGAAAAAAATGAAGTTCAAGATTGATAAAAAAAGGCTGCTCGATGAACTGCGAATCATATCCATGTGTATCGACAGTCTGGCACCGGTACCGGCCATGAGCGGTGTAAAAATAAATGCTAAGGACGGATGCCTTGAGTTGATCGGATCGAATGGAAATCAGTCGATGTGGTCAAGAATCAAGGAAGTAAACGTGACCGAAGAAGGAGATATCGTTGTAGATGCCAAAGCGTTCACATCCATCGTCAGCAAGGCACAACAGGATATATCGGTCAGTACGAAAGGAATGTCAATTGTCATCACATCCGGAAAGGCCAGACAGAGACTGAATGGTTATTACACGGGTGAATATCCGGATATTGACTTTTCTTTACCGGAGATCAGGTTGGATATCGATATGGCTATCCTGGATGACGTCATCAACCGGATATCCTATGCGATCAGCACCAATCCAAATCAGAACAATAACAGGCCGGTGCTGAAAGGATTGAACCTGGACTGTAGCAAGACATACATGCAGGCCAATTCATCCGATTCGTACCGTATGGCCATGTATGTCATTGACGGCCATGCATCCAGTGAGATCAACATTACTGTGCCGTACAACGCTCTGAAAAATGTATTAAAGCTACGAGGTAAACAGATCGATATCTATGCCAACGATAACAAGATTCTTTTTGGATCGGAAAACGAGATCTTTCAGACAAGCCTGATCAGTGGCTACTATCCGGATGTAAAGCGGATCATACCAAAGGAATTTGTAGGAAAACTGGAAATCAACAAAAAGGAACTGATCGATGCCATTGAACGTACAGAATTCAATCTTCACGAGAATACGAACGTGATTTATCTGTGCATGGATAAAAGTAAAGTCATGATCAAAACGGATGAAACAGAACTTGGATCAACCGAAGAAGAACTGGAAAAATGCGAGTACGAAGGTGAATCGATGGAAATCAAACTGAATGGAAAATTTCTGAAAGAAGCATTGAATTCATGTCTGAGTGAAAAAGCCATTATGGAATTTGCCGGAAGTCAGAAAGCGCTGCGAATCAATTCCGGATTTGATGTTGAAGATAACTACACGGCCATCATGGTACCACTGAGGGAGGTAAAGCGATGAAAGTATTGAATCAAGTCATAAAGGAACGATATGCACTGTATAACGGAGACAGTGCTGAGGTCATGCAGGGACTTCCAAGCGATTCGATGGATTATTCGATTTTTTCACCTCCATTTGAAAGTCTGTACACCTATTCAGACAGTGACAGAGATCTAGGCAATTGCCGAAATGAGGAAGAATTCTATCAGCAGTTTGATTTTATCGCCAAGGAACTGTATCGAATCATAAAGCCGGGAAGGCTGATCAGTGTACACTGTATGGATCTTCCGGCATCTCTCAATAATGACGGATTCATCGGCTTGAAAGATTTTCCAGGCAAGCTGATCAAGGTCTTTGAAAAAGTAGGGTTTATCTATCACAGTCGAGTGACAATCTGGAAAGATCCTGTAGTCGCTATGCAACGTACAAAGGCATTAGGACTGTTGCATAAACAAATCAAAAAGGATAGCTCAATGTGCCGACAGGGGATTGCCGATTACATCATCACACTTCGAAAACCGGGAGAAAACAAAGAACGTATCAGTCATACGAATGAAACATTCCTGGTTGAAAAATGGCAACAGTATGCATCGCCGGTTTGGATGGACATCAATCAGTCGAACACCTTGAATCGTAAATCTGCCAGGGATGAACGGGATGAAAAGCATATCTGTCCGCTGCAGCTGGATGTGATTGAACGATGTATCGAATTATGGACAAACGAGGGCGATACAGTATTTACACCATTCCTTGGCATTGGAAGTGAAGCGTATCAGGCGCTAAAGATGAACCGGAATGCCGTGGGAATCGAACTGAAAGAAAGTTATTTTGAACAGGCCGTGAAGAACTGTGAGAATGCTTTAACATCACCGGTACAGTTGAGTTTATTTGATGTAGGTGAAGTCGAATGACATATGAAGAATTTCTAAGATCTAAGCAATTCCAACCGATCCATGCCGGATTTGAGCCGGATGAACTGAATCCAAATTTGTTTGACTACCAGGATGCCATTGTCCGGTGGGCCTTGCGAAAAGGAAGATGTGCACTATTTGAAGATACAGGAATGGGGAAGACGATCCAGCAACTTGCATGGGCTGATGCTGTATGTAAACACACGGATGGAAAAGTATTGATCCTGGCACCTCTGGCCGTTTCAAAGCAGACGGCAAAGGAGGCGGATAAGTTTGGCATTGCATGTCATTTGGTGGAATCCGAGGAAGATGTACAAAAGGGAATCAATATCACCAATTATGAAAAGATCCATAAATTCGATACAGGACAGTTTGACGGCATTGTGTTGGATGAAAGTTCGATTTTGAAATCGTATTCCGGTAAGACTACAAAAGACCTGCAGTACCGGTTCTCACGTACTCCAAACCGGTTATGTTGTACGGCAACACCAAGCCCGAATGATTTTACAGAAATTGGAACCACGGCGGAATTCTTGGGAATTATGCCCAGAACGGAGATGCTTTCCACTTTTTTCATCAATGACATGATGGGCAAGGAACGAATAGGATGGCGGTTGAAAAAGCATGCAGAAAAGGACTTCTTTCGATGGATGGCCACCTGGTCGATGATGATCGACAATCCGGACAACTTAGGATTTGACGGCTCTATGTTCAAATTACCGGAGCTCAATATTCAGACACACGTACTTCAAAGTGATCCGGATGAAGGGGTTCTCTTTCCGGATATCGCAGAAACTTTGACCGAAAGAAGACAGGCCAGAAAGAAGAGCGCAGAAAAGCGTATTGAACTTTCTAAGAAGATCGCACTGCAGGAAGAACAATGCCTGATCTGGTGCGATTACAACTACGAATCGGAGATGCTGCATAAAGCCATCCCCGAATCAGTGGAAGTAAAGGGATCAGACAAGCCGGATCATAAGGAAACGGCCATGATGGGATTTGCTAATGGCGATGTAAAGTATTTGGTTTCCAAGCCATCTATATGCGGATTCGGTATGAACTGGCAGAACTGTCATGCAATGGTATTCAGTGGCCTGTCAGACAGTTTCGAGCAATTTTATCAGGCGGTAAGACGATGTTGGCGATTCGGCCAAACGAAACAGGTCGACGTACATGTGATTCTTTCCGAGGCGGAAATGGCTGTGTTGGAAAACATCAGAAGAAAGCAGTCCGAGCATGATCGGATGAAAAAGGAAATGATTGAAATCATGAGTGATATTTCAAAAGCGGAATTGTACAACCTGGAAGCAAGACATACGGAGTATGTACCAAATAAAACAATGCAGCTTCCATCCTTTATGAGGTAGATCGATATGATCTATCTCATGCTGGACGAAAAGGATATCACTCATGTAGTCGGAGAAGTCAGTTCGGATCAGTTGATACAGGAACTACATTTTAAAAGCTATTCAACGTTGGATTCTTGGATCTCTCGAAATAACAAGTATAAAGGCTGTTGGCTGGTTGAAAAATATGATGAAGATCATAGAAAAAGAAAAAAAGAAAAAGTCGATAGCCAATTGATCTATGAAAAAAAAGGAAGAAAGTATTACATCAACACGAAATGCCGAATCTATGTGATCTACAAAAGTGGCCGTAAAAAGTATTTGTCGATCTTTCAGAAACCGGGTCATCCAAAAAGCAAGTATTACTGTAAGGTATCGGATCATGATGTGGATGTAGTCAGAACTTTGGCTTTAAGTTTTTTGGGAATGAAAAAAGAACAGTGTTGCATCCTGGAAGGAGAACTGGATCTGAAAAATATAAAGGTTATGTCAAAAAGTGAATGCAGTTCGAAAACAGGCAAGATGGCCAAAGCCAATAAGCCGGTAGGATTGTATGAAAATGGAAAGCTCAAACGAAAATATGAAAGCGCAAGAGAAGCCGGAAAAGATTTATTTTTGAGCTATCAGACAGTATCGGATTACTGCAATAAGAAGGTAAAGAAACCCATGATGGATTTGAGATGGGTATAGGAATTGAGGGAATACTATGTTAAAGAATCAAAAGGAAAGAGAAGATTACCTGGAAAATGATGAGAACTGGGAAACGGTGGAGGAGTTTTCCATGTTTCGATTCCAGCGACATAAAGATCAGCGGATACCCTTATGGCGATTACAGGTCTATATGCCGGAAAGAAAGGCTTCAAGCTTTGTGATTCGCAAAGAAGGCTGGTATCCATATATGTATGGTCATCAGTGGATACTGGTATCGGAAGATGGCTTTGATCGAAATATCACAAAAACGGAAGCAATCGCACTTATAAAAAATATATAAAAAGATCTTGCGCTCAGTAAGGACTGTCCTACGTTACAGTAAGCCTTCTTTATGTTTATTTGAAATGTTTTTGGATGTTCCTCCGTAGGATGGTCCTTTCTGGGCGCAAATCCGGAAAGGAAAAATATGGAGAAAAAATTAATAAAGCAAAAGCAAATACTGGAAGATATTGAAATGGCCGAAGATATCATGAGACTGGCAAATACAGTTTCATTTTATTCAAATCGTTTTAGCTTAATTGTAAAGAGCTGGCCACAGGATAAAATTTTATATTTTTCACAAAGTCTTATAAAAAGAGTGATAAAAAATACAATATCGGAACTATATGAAGAATTGAGAGAGTTGCAATAAAGGGGGTACAGGAATGAAACATACAAAGAGTGAAATATTAAACGCTTTACATGTAATAAAAGATACATGCTACGAAAAATATGAAGAAAGAGATGGTGTTGGTTCCTGTTATAATTGCCCGTTTTCGGATGTGGATGGTAATTGTGTTTTAGCGGAACAAATTCCTGTTTCATGGGATATTAATGACGATGAACCGTGGAGGGCTTTGGAATGATAACCAGAGAGAAATGTGAACAGGCATATATAGATTTAGAAATTTCTAGAGAAGTTTTAAAAAGAGCATTGGAAAGTAATTGTGAACTGATAAATCCTGCAAATATATTTGATAAAGCACTTGTAACTTTCGCTAGATTGATCCATGAACATTTCGACAATCCACCGCTCGTAATCGATGACCTTAAAATGGATCAGGAAGTTTATGACGAAAGCCTTGATGAAACTGTACTTGTTCTTGGAGTTGATAAACAAAAGAACTCAATTCTTTTATCAAGATTCGATAGAAAAAGCTATTTTGAATGCGAATTCGAAACAGATAGATATTACAGGAGGAAAAAACATGGATAATAAGAAATTTGAACAATTATGTAAAAATACTGTTTATGAATATGTTGCGGAGCATGTTCCTGAAGATGGAGAAATTTCGATTACACACGATGATATTTATGTAGTTTGGATGTGCAAAACTTTACAAAACAACAAGGCGCTGCTATCCACGACGTTACATGATGGAATGTATTACGAATGTACTTATAACGGTGATAAGAAAGAATTGTATTTCGATGCATATAAAAAATTAGAAAACAGGAAATTTGATGTGATTAATGGAGGATAAGAATGAGATACAGACATAAAGTGATGGGATGTATTGTAGAATACGTTAGCTGGGGTAGAAATATTAATGCAAAAAAAGTGTATTTCATGAAAGTTATTGGTCATCCTGATAAACCGGATAAAAAGTTTGATACCGTTATTCCGGCAATGTTTCCTGTTGGATCAACTGTTGTTATCCAGGAAGACGAATTTGAAAAAAACTATGAAAAGTTGAAGATATCTGAATACGGTCATGGAGATATTGTATTTGAAAAAAATGGTGATACGTATGCATATCAAAGAACTATAGTGCAAATTTGGAAAAATGAAGAAATAAGGATATATGAAATGGAAATCGTTAAATCAAAAAATGGCATCGAAGGAGAGATAAAGTTTTTTGATCCTGATGTTTTGGATAATACGGATTTTGATGGAATATATAATCAAATTAAGTTATGAAAATTGCAAAAAGTTTTTATGAAGAAAAATCGTCATAAATATGCATGAAATAAGGCTATAATGGAGATTTAATGAATCAATATAATATTAGGTTAAATTGAAAGTTATATAGGTGGATTTATGAAGAATGATTGGAGTTTGGCAATACTCATAGTTTTGGCTTTTTGGCTATTTGAAATCATAATTCTATGCACGATTGGAATAGAGAATAGATGTTGGGGGTAAATATGACAGGAATGGAATGGAACAAAGTTATTGAAATGAAAAAGATGCAGAATGTGTTGGATGAGGCAATCTTAAAAGAACATCAATGCGAATTTGACAAGAATAAATGCAAGCTGGCCTTATTTGACGAGCTTGGAGAAATGAATCATGAAAACAAAGGCTCATGGTGCTGGTGGAAATATACACAGAAACCGGTTGATCGTGAAAAGTTGTTGGAAGAATTAGTCGATGCATGGCATTTTGCGATGAGTTTGGATAATCACACAAGAAAAGGAATTGAAAGAGATTTTGACCCAGTCATGTATGAACATTTTGAACATTTGGCTTGTAATTCATTGGCTGATCTAATGGCCATGACCGTATATATGGATTTTGATTACGTGGAACTGATGCTTTTGATTACTGAAAAACTTGGATTTACGATTGATGATATTTATGAGTGTTATCAGAAAAAGAACAAAGTTAATTTTGAGAGGCTGAAGAATGGGTATTAGGTATGAAATTTATAATAGAAAACGTAAGTGGCTACGGGATAGATGTAAATGATTTTAAAAAATTAAAAGCAGACGGATTTCTGATTAATAAAGAGGGAAAGGACATAGAGAGGAGCTGGAGACCGGGAAGAAAATATTGTAGTTCGACTATAGAGATCACTGATACAAATCAAATTATAAGAATTATGGAAATAGTAGAGTGTTCGCTTTATTTTGAATATGATCAAAAAAGAAAGGATCAACCTAAAATATTGATTGTTGATGACTGGCTATGATGAATTACAGAAAAAAAAGACAGGATAAAATCGCAAGAGAGATTCAGAAAGAATATACAGCTTTATCCCAACTGCAGAAAGAAAGAGAACTTGGTACGTTGTGCGTAGAATACGACATTACGAAAGAAGATCTATTTAGAATAATCGAATCAAAAAGAATGGAGGGCATAGGAGATGAACAAAGAGAGAGTGAATCAGCTGATCAATGATTTAAAATCAGCTGATTACTGCTGTCATAGAATCATAGAACTGAATATGGAATTGGAGGTATTGAATCATAAGAAATTAGGCTTGAGCCATGAAAGTATAGAGCTTACAAAAGAACAGCAAAGATCTTCTAAGCCTATGCCTACTTTTCACGGAGGCTATACAAGTCCTGTCGCAAAACTTTATGATATCGAACAGAAAGAAAGCGAAATCCTTTACTATCGCAGAAGACTCAATGAGTGTAAACCCATTGAGCTTTTGTCTTTTCGAGACCAGAACATTCTTTTTGATCTTTACGTCTTTAAAATTCCGAGAAACATAGTCATAGAAAAGTATGGATATACTGTAAAAGGTTTGTATAAACACATCTACTCCGTCATGAGCAAAGTCCTATAAAAATGCGCATAAATATACGTACAAATATATTGACATACGTATAAAAGGGCGTATAATATAATTGAAAGGAGGCAGAAAGATGCCAATTACATTCAGAGAAATTGTAAAAATCCTGAAAAAAGATGGATGGTATCAAGTTGGACAGAGCGGATCACATGTTCAATTTAAACATCCATCAAAACCGGGAAGAGTTACAGTTCCTAAGCATGGCGGGCGAACGATTGCTCCAGGCACAGAAAAAAGCATATATGAGCAGGCCGGGCTAAATAAAAAATAGCCTGGCAGGCCATAGGCTTGGCATCTTATTTATAAAAACAAAGAAGAAAGAGAGGATGGGATGGACACAATGAAAGGATTGACTTACTTAGCAATTTTGGAACCATCGGGAGAAAAGTCTTATAGCTTGCGCTTTCCCGATATGCCGGGTTGTTACTCGGATGGTAAGGATCTAGAAGACGCTTTGAAAAACGCAAAAGATGCGTTGGAATTACATTATTATGGAATCGTCAAAGATGGCGAAGAAGTACCAGAATCAACAGGGACAGTATCACAGGAAGAGGCAGAGGGATGTCTGGTGTGTCCTGTGACAATCTATCCTGATGTTGTTATGGAAAAGTACAATAATAAAAAAATAAAAACAAATTGTACTTTGCCAGCTTGGCTAAAAGAGATCGCTGAGAATAATCATATTAATTATTCTCAGGTTTTAGAATCAGCAATCAAGCAAAAATTAGGGTTAAATCAATAAAAATCATCAAAAAAAGTAAAAGAGTACAGTTTTTGTACCAAATAAATGTGTTACTATGTAAACGCAATAAAAGCTCAAGAGGAAATCTTGGGCTTTTTTATGCATCATAGCGGATGGAAGTAGATCCCCTTTTTACTTAGCGATTCGTCTTACTGTTATTTTTGTCCATGCCATCCGCTATATTTGGTGATGTTATGAGATATGATACAAAGCGATGGAAAGAGAAAAGAAAGCATATATTAAAGCTTGATGGATATTTATGTCAGGTATCGAAATGGTATGGTGTACGCAAGGGTGCTACTATAGTCCATCATATATATCCTGCTGATGAGTATCCTGAGTATCAGTTCTGTGACTGGAATCTTATTAGTGTATCGGATGATGGACATAATAAGTTAGAGAACAGAACTACAGGAGAGTTGACTGAGCTAGGCAAGTCATTGCAGGCAAGGACTGTACCTGGAATAGATTGGAGAAAAAAGAAAAATGAATATGCTATTTGATTTGCTATCGAGTATCAAAGAACAATTGGAATCAATTGCATACATCAAGAGGGTAAGTCTTTTGTATGATGCAGGACTGATTGATAAAAAATATTTGATGGATAATCTTATGACAAAAAAAGAAATGGATTTGCTTGAATCTGTGCAAAAAGAAAGACTTGGAATCTAAATCCCCCCTGGTCGAAGAGGCTTGTATCAAATTTTGCCTACTGGGGGAGTGTAGCTTTTTCCAACTCTGAGCACATTTTGAAAAATCATTTGATTCGTGGAGGTGGTGGTATGAAATGACGAACAAAAAGAAGAATGACAAGCGATATCAGATTGTGAAGAAAACGAAAGAAAATATGCAGAATCTAGGCATTTATCGTAATGAGTTCGATGCCACCATCCGAAGATATGCCAATTTGCGACTGCAGTATGATGATGTGCAGAAATCTATCGATGCAAAACTTAAAAAGTCGGAAGATGTATCGGCCAATATGTACAAAGTTTTAGAAAATTATCAAAAGCAGCTGCTGGAAATGGAGAATACTTTAGGTTTGACTCCAAAAGGCTTGAAAGCACTGCAGTCCAAAAGTATGGAAAAGCCAAAAACATCAAGATTAGCTGAGGTGTTACGTGGTGGAATTTGATGGATTGTATGCGCAGGAGGTGGATCAATACTGCCAGGACTGTATTAGTGGAAGGATACCGGCTAACAAATACAGGATCAAGGCTATTGAAAGATTCTATCGGGATCTACAGGATGACCGGTATGACTGGAATGCTGCCGATGCCGATTTTGTCATTCGATTGATTGAAAAATGTATCTGTCATAAACAGGGAGAAAATCAACAGGGCATGCCGTTACGAGGCACGCCTTTTATTTTGATGCCATTTCATAAGTTCATCATCTATAACATCCTTGGATTTTTCAAAAAAGGAACGATGATTCGAAAGTATCATGAAGCCTTGATCTTCATCCCTCGAAAAAATGTCAAAACTACATTTGCCGGAGCTCTGTCCTGGGCGCTTGGCATTCTGATGCGTAAGAGTGGATCAAAAGTTTATGTTGTGGCTGCCGCCTTAAAGCAGACATTGGAAACGTTCGATTTTGTGAAATACAACATTCGCAATATGGGTGAGGATGATGAGAATGGAGGATTGTTTCATATCATTGATAACAACAACGAGCATTCTTTAAAAGCAGAATTCTCGGATGGGATGTTTGAATTGAATGCGTTGGCCGCCAATCCGGATGCGCAGGATTCATTCAACTGTAACATTGCGATTGCCGATGAGATCCATGCTTTCAAACAGCCGAAACAGTACAATCTTTTTAAAGAGGCGATGAAAGCTTATTCCAATAAATTGATGATTGGTATTTCTACGGCCGGTGATGATCCAAACAGCTTTTTAGCGCAACGTGTAAAGTATTGCAAACGTGTTCTTGATCAGGAAATCGAGGATGAACAGTATTTTGTTTTTATCTGTGAAGCGGATATGACAGAGAATGAAGATGGTGGTAAGTTCCTGGACTACATGAATCCGGACGTGCAGGCGATGGCCAATCCGGGAATCGGTGAATCCATCCGTCCGGAAGATCTAATGAACGATGCCGTACAGGCACAGAATGATCCACAGCAGAGAAAAGACTTTTTTGCCAAGTCGCTGAACGTCTTCACAAATCAGATCGATACGTACTTTGATATGAACATGGTGCAGGCATCGGACATCAAGTATAACTGGACGATTGAGCAGTTGGTCAAACTGCCGATCAAATGGTACGGCGGTGCGGACTTGTCAAAACTGCACGATTTGACCGGTGTATGTATCTATGGACGTTATAAAAACGTGGATATCTGTATCAGCCATGCATTTATTCCAATCACAACCGCTTATCAGAAAGCCGATGAAGATAACATCCCGGTATTCTGGTGGCAGGAAGAAGGATGGCTTACCACCTGTAATTCCAACGTTATCGAATATGAGGACGTTGTGAAGTGGTTTGTCAAAGTTAAAAAGATGGGCTTCAACATCCGATGGGTTGGCTATGACCGAAGATACAGCCGTGAATTTATCCTGAAAATGAAAAAGGCCGGCATCAAGATCAAAGACCAGAAACAGTTGTATGTGGAAAAAACAGAGGCATTTCGTGAAATCGAAAAGAAAATACGAATGCAGGAGTTTTATTACTGCCATAACAAAGCCTATGAATATTGCATCGGAAATGTAAAAGTGGCAGAGGATTCGGATGACTTTGTACGTTTCCAAAAAGTCATGCCAAATCAGCGAATCGATTTATTTGATTGCAGCGTGATCGCTTGTAAACAGCTCTTAGTAGCCAGTGAAAAATCACAGTCTGCATCACAGTGGCTAGATTAGGAGGGATTAAGTGTCAAAGAGAAAAAGAAAATCCTATCAAAGAAAAAATACACAGCCTAATCAGAAAAGAAGTTTAAGCAGTTTTGCACTGACACATTTAGATTGGGATTCATTGGCAGCCGAAGGATATATACCTTTGAGTCAGACTCCGGAAATCGTCAGTGCCGTCAACAAAATCGCATCTCTTGTTGGAACGATGACGATCCATTTGATGCAGAATACACCGAATGGAGATCAGAGGATTATGAATCCATTATCCAGACTGATCGATATCCATCCAAATCGATACGTGACAAGGAATACTTTTATCGCATCGATTGTTCGGACGCTGCTATTGGATGGTGATGGAAATGCCGTTATTTATCCTCGAACGCAACAGGGATATATTGAAGGATTGTATCTACTACCGCCTGGACAGGTCAGCTTTATTAAAGATAAGGACTTCGGATATTACATGAATTACATGGGTCATCAATACACCAATGAGGATCTATGTCACATCGTATTGAATCCTGATCCATATTACCCGTGGAAAGGAACAGGCTATCGGGCCTCCTTGCGAAAAGTGGCCGATACTTTAAACCAGGCGCAGACCACAAAACAGGGATTCATGGAATCCAAATGGAAACCATCAATTATCGTTAAAATAGATGGGATGATCGATGAGTTTTCTTCGCCGGAAGGAAGAGAAAAACTATTAGATAAATACATCACATCTTCCAAAGATGGAAAGCCTTGGTTAATTCCATCCGATGGATTTGATGTAATTACAGTAAAACCATTAAGCTTGACGGATCTTGCTATTAATGAATCTGTTGAACTCGACAAGAAGACGGTATCCTCGTTACTGGATATTCCGTCTTTTATTTTGGGAGTTGGAACGTTCAATAAAGACGAATGGAACAACTTCATCAACACACGGATAAGAGCCATCTGTACAGCTATACAGCAGGCTTTTACTAATACGTTGCTTATCAATCCGGATTGGTATTTCCGGTTTAACTATAGATCACTTTACGCCTATGACATACAGACTCTCTCCACTGTTGGATGTGATCTGTACACAAGAGGAATATTGACAGGTAATGAAGTGCGTGATTCCATCGGCTATTCACCAAAGGATGGCCTGGATGAATTAGTGATCCTGGAAAACTACATACCACAGGGAATGATAGGAGATCAGAAAAAATTATTACAGAACGGAGGTGGGAAAAATGGAACAGGAGAGGACGAATAAAAGGATCGTTCGAAGTATTCATTCTGATTTTAAGACACGGGATTCGGATGACGGCAAGAAACACATTGAAGGATATTTTGCCGTTTTTAACTCGGACTATGAATTATGGCCGGGTGCTACGGAAAGTGTGGATTCCCATGCCTTTGACAACACGTTGAGCAGAGATATTCGAGCTTTGCAGGACCATGACACTCGTTTAGTCATTGGCCGAAACAAAGCGCATACTCTGACTTTAAAAGTGGATGAAAGAGGTCTTTGGGGTGATGTCATTATTAACGAAGATGACCAGGATGCACTGAATCTGTATGCACGTGTCACTCGTGGCGATGTGGATCAATGTTCTTTTGGATTTGAGATCAACAAAGAGGAATTTGAAGAACGTGCGGATGGAACGGTACACTGGACGATCAAGGATGTAAATCTATTTGAAGTATCGGTTGTTACTTTTCCTGCTTACGAATCCACATCCGTTTCCGCTCGAAAAAACGATTTGAGCGAAATCAAAAAGAGAAGTGTGGATGTTTTTAAACGAAATTTGATGACGAAATTAAAAGGAGGACAAAAATGAGTTTAAAAGTATTGATGATGCGTAAGAAGCTGACAGAAAAGAAGAATGCGTTAGAAACTTTACGCAGCAAGGATGCCGATTTTGAAAAACGCGAAAAGGAACTGGAATCGGCTGTGGAAGAGTTGAATGAAGAATCGACAGAAGAAGAAAAAACAGCCGTTCAGGAAGAGGTCGATAAATTTGATAAGGAAAAAGAAGATCATGAACAATCGAAACAGGATCTAGAATCAGAGATCAAGGATATCGAAAAGGAAATTGAAGATGCTGAAAAAAATCAGCCAAAACCAAATCCAGAACCAACACCAGAAGGTACAGAAAGAAGTCATGGAGGAATCGAAAATATGAATGTAAGAACGAAGATGTTTGGAACTGTACAGGAAAGAAGTATCCTTTTCCAAAGAGAGGATGTTAAGAAATTTATTACGAATGTGCGTACAGCAATGAAAGAAAAGCGTGCAATCAACAACGTTGGATTAACTGTACCAGACGTATTGTTGCCAATGATTCGCCAGGTTGTCGAAGAAAATTCAAAACTTTATAAGCACGTATTGGTACGTCCATTAAAAGGGAAAGCTCGTCAGAATATCATGGGCGATATGCCGGAAGGTATCTGGACTGAAATGGTAGGTGCATTAAATGAATTGGATCTACAGTTCTACGATACAGAATTCGATGGATATAAAGTAGGTGGATTTGTAGCTATTCCAAACTCTTATTTGGAGGATTCTGATGAAGATTTGGCCGCTATTATCGTTGAGGCATTAGGAAAGGCCATCGGTACGGCATTGGATAAAGCTATTGTATTTGGTACAGGCATCAAGATGCCATTAGGTATTGTTACTCGCTTGGCTCAAACTGCACAGCCGGATGACTATTCTGCTACGGCTCGCCATTGGAAAGATCTGCATACATCCAATATCGTAACCGGTACTGGCGCTACAGGATTGAATTTGTTTAAAGAAATCATTACGAATAAATCGGTAACATTCAACAAATATTCCAAAGGCAGTGTAGTTTGGCTGATGAATGAGATCACACACAATAAATTGATTGCCGAATCCATCGGAGCCAATATGAACGCAGCAATCGTGGCCGGCATGCAGAATACGATGCCAGTTGTTGGCGGAACGATCGAAGAGTTGGATTTCATTCCAGACAACGTGATCGTATTTGGTCATATGGATTGTTATACGTTGGTAGAACGTGCCGGATCTAAATTGGATAGTTCTGAACATGCACGTTTCATCGAAGAGCAGACTGTATTCAAAGGATCTGCCCGTTATGATGGAAAACCAGTTATTGACGAAGCCTTTGGTGTAATGTCTATCGATACCAACGCACCTGTAACATCTTCTACGTTTATCGGTGATAAAGCCAATGATGCTACATTGCAGGATTTGACAGTGGCTGGAACACAGATCACTGGATTCGATCCAGATAAGTATGTATATGAATACACTGCCGCAGCTGGAAAAGCAAAGGTTGATGCAGTAGCTACACAGGATAGCGCAAAAGTAACGATGAAATTCGATAACAAGAAGATCAATAACGGAGCAGACATTACGATTGCCGCCGATAAAGTCCTGGAAGTTAAGGTCAACAAGGGCATGTCTGAAATGACCTACAAAGTCACTTTTAAAGTTAGTGGATAAGAGGTGATTTGATGCCTCAAATGGATAATATGGCCAAACTGACCATATTAAAAAACAACCTGCAAATGCTGAACAATACCAATGATGAATACCTCGACTCGCTTTTAGAACAGGCAGAATCTCTCATGAAAAGGGAAGGGATACAGAACGATGAAACAATGGACTATCATATGGCCCAAATCGATTACGCTGCTTTTCTTTTTCGAAAGAGAGCCAATCTGGAAGCGCCATTCCCGGATCATTTGCGTTGGGAGCTGAATAATTTGTTATTCAGTCAGAAGGCAAGATGACATTTGATGATGGTATCGTAGCAATTTATGAGCGTATCAATACAGCCGGCAAGGGTGAAATGCCTAAGCCGGCTTTACGCTTAAAGAGCCGTCATTATTTTGCGTATGAAACGCTAGGGTATGGAAGGTATTATCAGGCAAAAAAGATCGATGATGAATTGGAGAATGTCATCGACATCGAAAGAGATCGAATGATATCGAACAAGGATATAGTGATTACCGAAGATGACGGCATCCAGTATCAAATATCTATGGTCCAGCATCCAGTTGATGAAGATGGTTTGCATTTTACAAGGATCACACTGTCACATTTAAATGAAAAGTTTGAACTTGAAACTTAAAAGATTCAGTGATGCTTTGAACGGTATCGATTTTGACGAAATCTATCATTATGATGCCGGAACAAGCAACAGTAAAAGATATATTGTATGGACCGAAGAAGGAGAAGGCACATCCGAATACTCCAATAACCGCCATGCCAATCAGGTCATTCAGGGTTCCGTGGATCTTTATACCACGGAAGAATTTGATGTACTGGTTGATGCGATTCAGGATGCTATGGATGCGGATTATATTGCCTTTACATTATTGGCCGTACAGTTCGAAACGGAAACCGGATTCATTCATTACACATGGAAATGGGAAGTGTCCTGATGGCCAAGATCGAATTGGGAAATGATTTTGATGCGTATCTAAAAAAGCTGGAATCTCTGGAAAAAGGAGATACTGTTAGCATTATGAAGATGTCTTTGTACGATGGTACCGGTGTAGTAGCGGATGCCATCGTCAATGAGATTCAATCTTTTCCCGGTGGAGATAATGCAACAAAAGGACCGACGGACCAGGATAAAGCGGATCTTTTAAAGGGGTTTGGTATTGCCCCGATGGAACTCAAAAACGATGATGTATCCGTTAAGATAGGATTTGCAGGATATGGTCACAAGACCAGGAAGTATAAAAACGGAGTGCCGATTCCAATGATAGCAAGAGCCATCATTGCCGGCACTTCTTTTCGTTCGAAAAATGATTTTGTTGGCAAAGCCGTGCGTAAAACAAAAAATCAATGCATAAAGAAAATGGACGAAACGTTAAATAAAGAACTAGAAAGGAAATTGAAATAATGGCAAAAAAGGGATTAAGTCGCTTATTCATGGCCGAATACAGTTATGATGAAGGTACAAAAAAAGTAACCTATAAAAGCGGCTGTGAAAACGAAAGAATGGCTTCTTATTCAACCGAGATCAGTTCCAGTGAAGCATCCAATTTGTATTTGAACAATCAAATTGCGGAGACGGAAGGCGGTAAATTTCAGTCGGGAACATTCACTTTGGAAACCGGTGATCTAAGTCCGGAAACATCCATCATGATTTGCGGATTGAAAAAGAAAAGTGTAACGATTGACGGTGTAGACGATCCTGTTGAAGAAGTCATTTATGATGACGATATGAAACCTACCGATCTGGGAATCGGTACAATCGAGTTGCATCAGAAGAATGGTGTAGAGTTCTATCGTGCTATCGTATTACCGAAAGTTTTCTTCAATGTGCCATCGGATTCAGCTACAACAAAAGGCGAATCTGTTGAGTGGCAAACGCAGGAAACAAGCGGAACGATTCAAAGATCGGATGAACTGACCGAAGAAAACAAACACCCTTGGAAGCGTTATGCTGATTGCGCGACAGAGGAAATCGCCGTAGCATATATCAAACATCTGTTGAACATTACGGATGAGGATCAGTAATAATGCTCGCAAAACTTAGCTATATAGACATCGGAGATAAAAAGTATCCGATGTCTTTTTCTTTATCGAGCGCCAAACGGATGGGAGGACTCAGTGAACTATCCAAGGGATTCGATAAAGACAATGTGGATTTGGTTCAGGCTGCATCAATGTTATCCGATATTCTACACGTCATGATCTGTACAGGATGCACCTATTGCAATGCGATGCATCTTCCTCCTTATGATCGAGCACCTATTGATCGAAACGGAAGATTCATTCCCATCAAAAAAGAGGAAATGGAAGTATTGATTCCTCTGGAAGCAGAAACCATGAAAGTGATCGTTAGAAAGATCCAGGAATGTGTATCCAACGGGAAGAAAAGAGAACTGCAGGCAGTTCCATCTAAAAAAGTAAAAAAAAAGAAACCAAATCGTTAAGGGGTGATCCAGAAACATATCTTGTTTCGAGAGCCTTATCGATTGGTATTCCACCCGAATTGATTACCAGTATGCCAAGAGGAGAGCTGGAGGATCTAGTGGATGCCAATCTGATCTTGAATGGATACTGTGATGAATCCATTGTAAATGACTATATCGATGTAGATCTAGAGTAGGAGGTGACTGCATGGCTGGGTATGATATTGGGCCTAGAATATCCATCAAGGGTGAATCGGAATTTAATGATTCCATCAAAAAGATCAATCAAAATTTAAAACTGTATGGTTCGGAAATTGAAGCAGTTACCGAGAAATATAAAGGTCAAGAAAACTCACAAGAGGCCCTGATCCAAAAGAATACGCTTTTGTCACAGAAGATCGATGAGCAGAAAAATAAGCAGAAGTTGTTGGCCGATCAGATTCAAAAACAATCCAAATATTTACAGGAACAGGCACAGGAAATTGAAAGACTGACTCAGGAATACGGTGAAAATTCAACGGAAGTTCAGAGGGCACAAAAACAGTATGCCAATACCGAAAGTACGATCACTAATCTTCAGGTTGCTTACAATAAGTGCCAAACATCAATTAACAAAGCAACCAATGAATTCGAGGATAATCAAAGAGCACTGGATGAAATTGAATCCGGTGCCAGAGATGCTGTGACTGGAATCAAACAGGTGGATACGGCGATGGACCAGGCCAGCAGTTCGGCTGATGAGTTAAATACGAATTTTAAAAATGCATTCAGCGCCGAGGCCATCGGTGACTTTGCGCAGAATGTAGTGAGTTCGATGCAGTCCGTTGTTGAAGAATCTAAAGAGTATATGAAAATCATGGCATCTTTGGAAACGTCATCGGCACAGTTAAATTATACAACCGAAGAAACGCAACAGACGTATTCGATGCTGATTGGTGTGCTGGGAGATACACAGACTGCAGCAACGGCAACAGCGAACTTGCAGGCGCTTGGCTTGTCTCAACAAGATCTAACAATGATGACCAAAGGCGCTATTGGTGCTTGGGCGCAATATGGCGATTCCATTCCTATTGATGGATTGGCCGAAGCCATCAATGAAACAGTGAAAGTCGGCCAGGTAACAGGTACTTTTGCCGATATGTTGAACTGGGCCGGAACATCGGAAGATGATTTTAATGCCAAATTGGCCGCCTGTTCCGACGAATCAGAACGTGCCAAACTTGTATTGCAGGAAATGGCCGATCAAGGTTTGATGTATTCAGCCGATGCCTGGGAAGAAAACAATAAGGCTTTAGTCGATTCCAACAAGGCACAAGATGAATACAATGCTGCAATGGCCGATATGGCCGAGACGATAATGCCGATCTTTACCACAGTTGCCGAGGTTGTTACAGAAATTATCAATATTTTCAACAGCCTTCCAGAGCCAGTACAGATTGCCATCGGGGTCATCGTTGGTATTACTGCCGTATTGGCTGCACTAGCACCTGTAATCTTATCGGTTACGATGGCCGTGACATCATTGGATATTGCACTAGGGCCAATCATTTTAATTGTATTGGCAGTTGTAGCAGCAATTACGGCTTTGATTCTGATCATCACAAATTGGGGGTCGATCTGTGACTGGTTCTCTGAAAAATGGAATCAGTTTACAACTTGGATCAGTGATTTATGGACGAATTTTACTACCTGGTTTAAACAAAAAGCGAATGAATTTGTAACGTTCTGGAAAGAATTGCCGGGCAATTTATGGAGCTGGATTTCCAGCATTCCAGGAAAAGTAAAAGAATGGGGTACGAATATTGTGAACAACATCAAAACCTCATTTCAAAATGGGATTCAGGGAATTAAAAATAAAGTGAATGAAATTGTTGATACAATCACCAATACCATTTCAAGTCTGCCGGGGAAAGCTTTGAAATGGGGACGAGATATGCTGGATAATTTTATTCAAGGTATCAAAGATAAATGGAATGACTTTACCGGTTGGATCGGCGATATTGCCGGTACGATTTCTGATTTTCTTCATTTTTCCGTTCCGGATAAAGGTCCACTGTCAAAAGCTGATACATGGATGCCGGACTTTATGGATTTGATGGCATATGGAATCCATGAGAACAAATATAAAGTTTTGGATGAAGTATCTGCCTTGGCCAATGATATGACAGTAAATCCAAGCTATTCGAATTCAAGTCGGATGGTTACAGAATCAAATATTACCGTGATCACAGAAACTAACCTGGATGGCCGCGTGATAGCTAGATCCGTAGAAAATCATACAGGAGCCAGACAGACTGCTATTTCGTACATGAAAGGATGATTCTATGTTACAAAAAATACACATTGAAGATATTTTTTTAGATCATAGATCTTGCATCGATATCGGTCTGTATCCTGTGAAACCACCCACGATTGTATCTCCTGCCAGGCAGTATAACGAGCAGGAGATCCCCGGAAGGGATGGCAAATTCTATGAAGATTTGGGAACGTATGAGGATATCACTTTAACGGTAGAATTTAATTTTCGAGCAAGAAATAAAAAGACGGTTGATCAATTTTTTAGAGAATATAAGCGGATGATCCGCAAAGCAAAGGTATTCTCCAAGCAGAGTGATCCTGCTGTATTTTATAAGATCAAGAAAGCGGAAATCGGAGAACTTGATCGCGGTACATCAAACTCGATCGGTACGTTTTCCGTGGATTTTACGTTTGATCCATACGCCTATCTATTGGATGGTGTAGTACCTTTGGATTACAAAAGAGTGACATGGAATGAATATGATGAATCCAAGCCAATCTATATACTATCTGGAGAAGGTATGTGTACTTTGACAGTGAACGGAAAAAGCATGGAATGTGACTGTACAGATACAGTCTATATTGATACAGATCTCGAGCTAGCGTACCGAGAAGATAAGTCATGGGTCAATCAAATGGTAAAAGGATACTACGATGAACTGTATCTCATTCCCGGTAGAAATACGATCAGTATTACACAGGGATTCGATCTTAAAGTGATACCAAATTGGAGGTATGAGCCATGATACAGATTTACAGTCCGGAAAATGAAAATTATGAAAACAATGGTGATGCGGTACTGCATCCGTCATCTTGTAAATGTCATTTTGAAGTAAATTCCGAATGGAATTTAGAGATGGTGCATCCACTGGATGATCGAGCAGATTTGATTGTAGAAAATGCAGTATTGAAAGTGCCATCTCCTTACGGAGAATTGCTGTATGAGATTAAAAAACTGGATAAGTCGGAATATGATATACAGATCACGGCCTATCCTTTTTTTATGAAGGCAAAGAAGATCTTTATTTTTGACAAACGTGCCGTGGATGCAGATTGCTTAACGGCATTGAACGTAGTCCTCGATGGCTCGGAATTTACCTGTGAGTCGAATATAAAGAATAAAAACACCTGTTATTTTGAAAATATGAATGCGGTAGAGGCTATCAACGGCGATGTCGATAACTCTATCATCAAACGATGGGGTGGAGAAATAGCCTGGATCAATAACAAAGTCATTATTGATAACCGCTTGGGAGCCGACAATGGAGCCAGGGCCGAATTTGGATACAATCTGAACAGCGTGCAGGAAAGCATCGATTTATCGGATCTTTGCACAAGGATTTACCCCAAGGCATATAACGGATATATGCTTCCGGATCAGGAGTCTGTGGACAGTCCTTTGATCGATAATTATCCGGATCCATATCCGAAAGTATATGAGTATCAAAATATCAAGCTTGCCGCCGATGCCAGTAACAGTACATCGGAAGATGATATTTTGTGCGGTACCTTGGATGATTTGTATGCTGCATTAAGAGAAGCTGCCGTCAATGAATTTGCCAACGGTGTGGATAAGCCATCAATACAGTACACAGTCGATATGGTTGATCTATCAAGATTGGACAATTATAAAGATTTTAAAGATCTGCTTGTAGTGCAGTTGGGCGATACGGTACATGTAAAGCATCGTAGATTGGGCATCGAAACCAGTCAGCGCGTCTTATCAATCGATTACGATTGTATTTTGCAAAAGATTGACAGTATGAGTCTTGGTACGGACGTAACAGGATACTTTGATCAAGTGGGGGCCATTACTAGTACTTTCAATAAGGTAGTGGATACATCTACTAATACGCTTCTTGCAGACAAGGTAAAAGGTATCATCGATGCATCCAATGCGTATTTCAAAGCACAGAAAAACGTAGCGCATAAGCAGGACATCCGAGCCATGCTTTTTGAAGATCTTGATCCATCCAGTGAAACGTTCGGCGCTATGTGCTTGGGTACTCAGGGAATCCAGATTTCAAAAAAGCGAAATGAAGAAAATACGGACTGGGTATGGGGTACAGCTATCAACTTTGAATCCATCATAGCCGACTACATCATCACTGGCATTCTTTCAGATAAATCCGGAAATTTTTATTTGAATATGGATACAGGTGAATTGGTAATGAATGATGGAACATTCAAGGGAGATTTAGATACCAAAAATTCTATTAAGATTGGAGATAAGCTGATCTTGGCCAATGCACTGAATAACTTTCAGGGAGGATTTGAAGGTCATATCTATGTCGGAGATGATGACTCAGAAACCAATATTCTCATGAGAGATGCTGATGATTATCCAATGGCCGGGAATAATTACAGAGGTATGTTTTTGAACGCCGGAGATGTTTCAATTAGTCTGACGAGTGAAAACAGCAATAAAAAAGTCTTTATTGATGCGCCAAACGGAATCAGTATCAACGGTAATAACGGACTGACAGGTACATATACCGTAAGTGAGAGTTTGACTGTAAATTCCGGATTGGTAACAGGAGTCAAATAATGGCTGGATCATTTCAGGAGTTTTATGACAGTCATATTGGTAAAGCCTATGACAAAGATGGAGTATATGGCGCACAATGCGTTGATGGCTTGATCGAATATCTCCAGTGGCTTGGTTATGGATGGGTATCCGGAAATGCATATGACATTTATGTAAACCGAAACAGTAATGGATTGATGAATTACTGCGATGAAGTGTCAGGGGCTTTACAGAATGGAGATATATTGTTTTATGGGCCTTCCTCCGGGAATCCATACGGCCATGTTGGAATGTATTACAACGGTGGAGTTATGGGGCAAAACCAAAATACGGATGGTTCAGGAGGGCCATTCAATGTGATATATCCATATAATGGTGTATCCAATCCGTATGTTGGTGCAGTACGTCCGAAATGCTATTCACAAAGTAATAAAAAACTGCAAATAACTTGCGTTTGCGGATTTATCGTATCCGCAAAATTTGTATAAAGGAGTGATCCTATGGATAAATTAAACATTGAAAGAAGGAGTGTCACGCCAATCGTAGATGCCATGCAATATGATGCAGGAAGACAGGCAGAGTTTACGTTGACGGAGGACATGACGAATAAATACGCTGAGTATAGTTTTAAGATCGGCGAAAATAGAACTGTAAAAGGACACTGCGACATATCGGAAGATAATGTTGCTTTTTTTGTAATACCACAAAATGTAACTTGTAAAATTGGGGATTATCCTGGATCAATCACTTTTTACGATTCGTCCGAACTGGATAATGCCATCAGCAGTTTTCCGTTTATTGTTTCAGTGACAAAAAACCCAAAACAGGATGGGGATGTGTATGAAACTGCGCTGACCGATATGATCAATGCTACGAACGCAGCGGTATCGGCCGCAGAAAGTGCAAACACGGCAGCATCAAATGCTGATAGCAAAGCTAGTGCAGCGGAACAAGCTGCAAAAAATGCTAATAGTAAAGCGAGTGCTGCCAACAACGCTGCACAGTCCGCCAATTCTGCAGCGTCTTCTGCACAAAATTTGATTGATCAAATGAATAATATTCTTGATAAATGGGGAGATGCAGATTTCTCAGCTGTTTTGAATACAATATCCGATTTACAAGATAAAACATCAACATTAGAAGATAAAACTACCACTTTAGAAAATTGGAAGAATAGTGTTGACGGTGGAAATGATGATGTCATGATCGAGGTGTAATCATGAGAGTACTTAAATTTAATGTAAATGGACAGATTTTAGAGAAATCAAAAGATTGTGATTTTGATCATATCGTGGCCGGCTCTAAAAACTATCTAAAAATGCATTTTTCTTTTTCAGATGAATTAAAAGGCTTTCGAAAAATTGCGAGATTCAGTGATGATGAAAAAGAAGATTATATGCCAATCATTGAAGGGTTCTGTAATGTTCCTGAAGAAATGCTTAAAAAGAAGTATTTCAGAGTTGGAGTCATTTTGATGAATGATGACAAATATATACCTACTACACAGCAATGCATTGTGCAGGAGGTGATCTCATGAATCTGGAAGAAGCTATTAAAGCTACAGAGCTATCAGAAGAAACAGTTTATTGCGAGATTGATCCTGAAACTCGTGAGATAAGCGTACCGGAAACGTATCGAATTATCGGTGTTGAATCAGATGAAGACGTAGAGAGAGTGTGGTTTAAATGTCCTAAGATAGTTGGTGACAACATTGATCTATCCACGCTTTTTATTTATGTCAATTTTGAAAATGCTTCCGGTGAAAAGGACAGGTACTACTGTGATGATATGTCTGTGGATGGTGATTTTATCACCTTTAGTTGGTTGATCAGTAGAAAATGTGCAAAATCTAAAGGAACAGTGCGATTTATTGTCTGTGCAAAAAAATCACAGGAGGATGATGTTACCAACGAATGGAATACTACAGTAGCAGAAGCAGAAGTGTTGGAAGGTCTTGAACCGGACGAATCATTCGAGGAAACTCAACCCGATATAATCAATCAAATTTTGGAAGAAATAGATAAAATCAAAGATATGGGCGGTGTTTCAGGAACATCGTCTTTTTATATAAACGAATACGGCCATTTAATACAGGTCATCGATGACTAAGGAGGTAAACATGGCAAGAGAAGTTGATTTAGGAGTTGTTGTACCGAGCATCGGAGCTAATGGTAACTGGTACATGGGAGATGTCGATTTGGGTAAACCTAGTCAAGGTGTACAAGGCCCTGCCGGTGCCAAAGGTGATACCGGAGAACAAGGACCACAAGGACCTAAAGGCGATGACGGTACAGGAGTAAATATCAAAGGGTCTGTCACATCAGAAACTGAATTACCAGGTTCAGGAGTTGCCGGAGATGCCTATTTGGATGGCAACGGTAACTTATGGGTTTATGTCGGCTCCGGTGGAGACAGTACAAATGGACTGTTCAAAAATGCCGGAAATATTAAAGGTCCGAAAGGAGATCAAGGACCAAAAGGAGATACCGGTGAAACAGGTCCACAAGGCCAAAAAGGCGATCAAGGAGAAAAAGGAGAAACCGGAGCGCAAGGAGCTAGAGGTCCGCAGGGTATTCAAGGTCCACAGGGAGAAACAGGCCCACAAGGCCCACAAGGTCCTGCCGGAAAAGATGGTGTTACCCCTGAATTAACTTTAGAGGATGGACACCTGATTGCCACATACGCAGAAACAGATGAAAACGCATTAACAGAGTAGGAGGTGTTTGCATGGCCGATAGACGTGTAGACCTCGGAAGTGTAATTGGTCCACAGGGGCCAAAGGGTGACAAAGGTGAAAAAGGCGATACCGGAGCTAATGGAATCACTCCAACCATCGGAACTAATGGGAATTGGTATCTAGGATCTAGCGATACAGGTAAGCCAAGTAGAGGCGCTACCGGTGCACAAGGTCCGAAGGGTGATACAGGGGCAACCGGTCCACAGGGAGAAAAAGGATCAACAGGAGCACAAGGCCCGCAAGGGGAAAAAGGCGCAACAGGTGCTAAAGGTGCCGATGGTGTATCGGTTACATCTGTCAAACAAACTACAACATCTTCTGCTGATGGTGGATCTAATGTGGTTACAGTCACTTTGTCAAATGGTGAAAGTTCAACTTTTACAGTTAAAAACGGAAATAAAGGATCTCAAGGGGAAAAAGGAACAACAGGCGCTCAAGGACCACAGGGAGAAAAGGGAGCAACTGGATCTCAAGGGCCTAAAGGAGATACAGGCGCTCAAGGGCCTGCCGGAACTACACCAACGATTGGAAGTAATGGAAATTGGTATTTGGGAAGTGTAGATACCGGAAAGCCTAGTCGTGGAGCTACCGGAGCACAAGGAGCTAGAGGTCCGCAGGGTATTCAAGGTCCACAGGGGCCACAAGGAGAAAGAGGGCCTACTGGACCGCAGCCATCGTTATCCAACAGTCTTACATCCACGAGTACGACTGTGGCTTTAACTGCTGCACAAGGGAAAGTTCTCAATGACAAGATTGAAGATATATTGAGTGGTTCTGAAGGGCCCATGATTCAACAATAGGAGGTTATATGGCTTTATTTCAATTTAAATCAAAAGGAGTTACAAGAAAGTTAGTCGACTTGGTATATCCAGTCGGCTCTCTTTATATGAGCACAAATAGTACAAATCCAAGTACTTTATTTGGGGGCACATGGGAACCGTACGCTCAGGGTAGAACAATCATTGGAGCTGGTACTGGAAATGACGGTAGTACAAGTATGTCTTTTACG
>CABOGK010000013.1:0-230 GCA_902399855.1 Erysipelotrichaceae bacterium | reverse complement strand
ACTGGAAATGACGGTAGTACAAGTATGTCTTTTACGTCCGGAAATACAGGTGGTAAATATAAGGAAAAGCTAACCATTGACAATCTACCGTCACATGATCACACATTACGATTAATGGTTAATACATATGCTCAAGGTGGCGGAACAACTAACGGAGCTGGCATTCCATATCCATCCGGAAATGGTGCGCCTAATTATGTGGAGCATAATGGTGGAGATGTTCCACACAA
>CABOGK010000012.1 GCA_902399855.1 Erysipelotrichaceae bacterium | reverse complement strand
CATGTTGAATCATCAACTTTTTAGTTGAATTTAGCGAAAAACTTTAATTTTTTTGTATTGCGATTGAAATGGATTCAAGCTATAATATTTCTGTATTTAGACACGTGTAAAAATATATACATAAGGAAAAAATATTATGCGCTACAATTTAGAAAAAAGAAATCGATTCGCAATGCGTACATTGGATGCTTTTTCAAGTACGATGTTTGATCTATTGGAAACAAAAAGCTTTGAAACGATTATGGTTTCTGAGCTTTGTTCTTTAAGCAATTATCCCAGAGCTACCTTTTATAATTATTTTGAAGATAAATACGATCTCTTGGAGTATTGTTGGGATATTTTAAAATCAAAGGTTCGCTTGTATGATTTTAAAGATTTGGAAACGGATCATCGAATCTATGAAGTATTTGGTCGTATTTATGATTTTTTTGAACAGCGGCAGGAACGACTGTTTCGCATACTGGTACATAATTCTCTGGAAGGAGAGCTTTATACAAGATTTAAACAGTATGTGAAAGTACAGATTTTGGAAATTATGGATACGATTGATTTTTCAGATCATAATGGGCTGCCGAATCGATTATGGGCAGAGCATTATTGCAACACGATTCTTTTGGTGTTAGAGCATAGTTTTTTAAAGGAACAAAGAATTGATAAGGAGACGGCTGTTTCGTATTTAAGAATACTGCTGCAGAAATAGGAGAGAGAATATGTGGAGCGATAGAAGTGTATTTTATCAAATCTATCCGTTAGGAGCTTTTGGCTGTTCTTTTGAAAATGACTTTCAATCGGAAAGCCGAATTTTACGTATGAAAGACTGGATACCGCATTTAAAGAAGCTGGGTGTAGATTGTATCTTGTTTAATCCTGTGTTTGAAAGTCATACACACGGTTATGATACGATCGATTATAAAAAATTGGATAGTCGATTGGGAACGAATGAAGATTTCACATCTATATGCAGGCTATTACATGAAAATGGGATTCGTGTTGTTCTGGATGGTGTATTTAATCATGTAGGCAGAGGCTTTTTTGCGTTTCAGGATGTTTTGATGAATCGTGAAAACTCTTCCTATAAAGATTGGTTTTATATTAATTTCTGGGAGAATAATAATTACGATGATCATTTAAACTATCAAAATTGGGAAGGGAATAATAACCTGGTGAAATTGAATCTTCAAAATTATGAAGTTGTACAATATCTGCTGGATGTGATTTCCTTTTGGAGAAACGAGTTTCAAATTGATGGCTTACGCTTAGATGTAGCTTATTGTCTGGATCGAGAATTCTTAAAAACACTGCACAGGACTTGTAAGGAAATAGATCCTTCCTTTTTTCTGCTGGGAGAAACCTTACATGGTGATTACAATCAATGGGTCAATGCGGAAATGTTGGATAGTTGCACTAACTATGAATGTTATAAAGGATTATACTCCAGCTTTAACAGTGCCAACTTATTTGAGATCCTTCATTCACTTCATCGTCAATTTGGTAAAGATAACTGGTGCTTGTATCGAGGTAAGCACTTATTGAGCTTTGTGGATAATCATGATGTAGAGCGCATCGCATCTCAGCTTGTTCATAAAGAACATCTGTCATTGATCTATACGATGTTGTTTACGATGCCGGGCATACCGTGTTTATATTATGGAAGTGAATGGGGTATCGAAGGAAAGAAAAATTGGAACGATACCGAATTAAGACCGGAGATTTCGCATTTAGAATGGAATGCATTAACGGATCATATACAGAAGCTGATTTCAATCAAGCATGAACACGATGCACTTCATCAATGCGATTATCAACAGATTTATCTGACGAATACAGCCTGTATTTATCAAATGAAAAGTGAAAAAGAAACACTTTGGATTTGCATCAATATGAATCCGGACAATGTAGAAGTACCAATTGATTATCGGGGGCAGGCGAATAATTTGCTTACCCAAAGTCAGGTGGATATAAATGGGGTACTTTACTTAGAACCTAATTCATCGATGATCTTACAAATTTAAAAAAAAAGAGGGTTGCCGTTGTGGCAACCCTTTACTGTACAGATTTGAAAAGAAGATCGTTGTAATCTGGTAATGGCCAGAAATCTTTAGGAATGTTTTGTTCGATGGAATCCGTCAGTGTTCGTATGGCTTCCATAAGTGGCAACAATTCATCCGCTGCATATTGTGCTTTTTCTTTTTCACTGGCCGGCACTTTTTCAATCAAGTTTTCTAAAGTTTCCAGATGATTGGATACAAATTCCAATGGTTCATTGATGTTGAAAAGAATCTTTTCTTCCAGTGGAGAATTGATACCACTGGCTTTTTTTGTTTGTATGATCGTTGCCAGCTTTGCTTCGTATTCAAATACAGCCGGTAAGATTAGTTTTCGCAACATATAAGCCATCGTTCTTGCCTCAATCAAAACGACTTGATAGTAATTTTCCAGAAGAATGTTTTCGCGGGCATGGAGTTCATTGGCTGAATATACTTTATGTTTTTCAAACATCGCCAGATTTTTAGGAGCCGTATAATGCGGCAGAGCATCTGCCGTTGTCTTTAATTCCTGCAAGCCTCGTTTTTTGGCTTCCTGACGCCATTCTTCGCTATATCCATTTCCGGAGAAAAGAATTCGTTTATGTTCTTTGAGCGTTTTTTGAATCATGGAAATCACATGCTCGGTTCTTTGTTCCGGTGCATAGTTTTCCAGTTCATCGGCAAACTGTGTTAATTCTTCGGCTACGATCGTATTTAAAATCGTATTGGGACAGGAGATGTTCAAGGCTGATCCCAACATACGGAACTCAAATTTGTTTCCGGTAAACGCAAACGGAGAAGTACGGTTGCGGTCGGTGGAATCCTTGGAAATCGGCGGTAAGGCACTAACACCTAACTCCAATTTACGATTGGTGTTCTCCACATATTCTTTTCCTTGTTCAATTGCTTCCAGGATAGCGGTCAATTCATCGCCCAGATAAATGGAGATGATGGCCGGTGGTGCCTCATTGGCTCCCAGTCGATGATCGTTTCCGGCACTGGCAACGGAAAGTCTAAGCAAATCCTGGTATTCGTCAACTCCTTTGATGATAGCCGCAAGAATCGTCAAGAAACGAATGTTGTCTTTTGGATCATCACCGGGTTCTAAAAGATTTTCATGGCTGTCGGTACTAAAGGACCAGTTATTGTGTTTACCGGAACCGTTGACACCTTCAAATGGTTTTTCATGAAGCAGACAGACGAATCCATGATGGCGAGCTACCCGCTTTAAAACATCCATTGTGATCTGGTTTTGATCGTTGGCGCTGTTTACGGAGCTGAAAACCGGTGCTAACTCAAACTGGCAGGGAGCCACCTCTTTATGTTCAGTCTTCGCAAAGACACCCAGCTTCCAAAGCTCCTGATCAACTTCTTCCATATACGCTTTGACTCTTTCGTCAATATTACCGAAGTAGTGATCGTCTAGTTCTTGTCCCTTGACCGGTGGTGCACCAAATAAAGTACGTCCGGTAACCATCAAATCCAGGCGTTGTTTAAAGAGATTTTCATCGATCAGAAAATATTCTTGTTCCGGCCCAACGGTGATCGTGATCTTTTTGGTATGATAGCCCATCAGATTTAAAAGGCGAACTGCTGCTTTATCCAAAGCATCGATGCTTCGTAAAAGCGGAGTCTTCTTATCCAGCGAAGAGCCATCATAGCTGCAAAACAAAGTTGGTATATATAAGGTCTTTTCTTTGACAAAGGCAAAGCTTGTCGGATCCCATGCGGTATAGCCACGTGCTTCAAATGTGGCGCGTAATCCACCGCTGGGAAAACTGGAGGCATCCGGCTCTCCTTTGATTAATTCTTTTCCGCGAAAATCGCTGATTACAGAATTAGGACCGGTCGGATTGATAAAGGCATCGTGTTTTTCGGCCGTGATGCCGGTCATTGGTTGAAACCAGTGTGTATAGTGCGTTGCACCCTTGTCCATGGCCCAGTCTTTCATGGCATTGGCAACGGTATCGGCAATTTCTTTAGGGAGCTCTTTTCCATGCTCCATGACATCGATCATCTGTTTATAGATCGCATGTGGTAAATAGCGTTGCATCGCAGCAGGCCCGAATACATCACATCCAAAAAATTCGTCAACAATCTTCATACAAGTTCCTCCATTACGTTACTGTTATTTTACCAATTATTTACAATGAATAAAACTCTTTTCATCATTTCGGTTTTTCAGACTGGCTTCGATCAAGCCTACAAAGAGCGGATGGGCCCGGTTTGGTCGGGATTTAAATTCCGGATGGAACTGTACACCGATATAAAACGGATGGTTAATAGATTCTATCGCTTCCACAAGCTGCTTATCCGGGCTGGTACCGGAAATCAACATTCCGTTATGTTCAAAATCACTGCGATAATAGTTATTGAATTCGAAACGATGGCGATGTCTTTCATCGATCATTTCCTGTTTGTACAAGCGGTTTAACAGACTGTCCGGACGAACGGCACAAGGATAGCTTCCCAGGCGCATCGTACCTCCTTTTCGCATCTCACTGTTCTGGTCTTCCATAAAGTCAATGATCGTATTTTTGCTTAGAGGATCAAACTCGTAAGAATTGGCATCGCTCAAACCTAAAACATGACGGGCAAAGGCGATGGCCATGATCTGCATACCCAGACAAATACCTAAATATGGAATGTTGTTTTGATAGGCATACCACGCTACATCGATCATTCCTTCTATGCCGCGATCCCCAAAACCACCAGGTAAGATAATACCATCGATATCTTTAAAGACTTCATCGAGATTTTGGTCTTCAATCTTTTCAGAATCGATCCATTTGATCTTTACATCGGCACCACATTTAAAGCCGGCATGATATAAAGCTTCGCTGACGCTTAAATAAGCATCGTGTAACGCAACATATTTTCCGACTAGGGCAATACGAACCGGTTCTTTGGCCGCTTTGATCGTCTGTACCATTGCCTTCCAGTCTTCCAAATCTGGTTGACGAACTTCTAAACCGACTTTTTGACAGATGATATCGGCTAAATTCTGTTCTTCCAACATTAACGGAACTTCATATAAAGAATCTAATGTCGTATTTTCAATGACACATTCTTTCGGTACATTACAGAATAAGGAAATTTTATCCGTTACGCTTTGCGGAATCTTTTCATCACAACGAGCAATGATGATATCCGGCGTAATTCCATAGGAACGAAGTTCCTTCACAGAATGTTGCGTCGGTTTGGATTTATATTCCTTGCTTCCGGAAATATAAGGAATATATGTCACGTGAATGAAGATGCAGTTTTGTCTTCCGACATCTAAAGCTACCTGTCGAATAGACTCTAAAAAAGGCTGGCTTTCGATATCACCGGTCGTTCCACCAATCTCTGTAATCACAAAATCCGCTTTTGCATGTCGTCCGGCCTGAATGATAAAATTCTTGATCTCATCGGTAATATGCGGAATTACTTGTACAGTCTGTCCTAAATATTTTCCGTCACGTTCCTTATTTAATACATTCCAATAAACTTTTCCGGTTGTTAGATTGGAATAAGAGTGCAGGTTTTCATCAATAAAACGTTCATAGTGGCCTAAGTCCAAATCGGCTTCCAGGCCATCATCGGTCACAAAAACTTCACCGTGCTGAAAAGGCGACATCGTGCCGGGATCCACATTGATATAAGGATCCAGCTTCTGGCTTGTTACTTTATAGCCGCGCGCTTTTAAAAGTCGTCCTAAGCTGGCAGCACTGATTCCTTTTCCCAATCCGGAAACAACACCGCCGGTCACAAAAATATACTTTGTATCCATGGTTGATCACCTCAATTTCTAATGGAACTATTCTAGTAGAGAGCATGCTTAATGTAAAGAGAAAATGTAAAAAAATAAAGTTGATTTTCAAAGATATGTAAAAGATTACAAATCAAAATCATTCATTTGAAGGCAATGCACATATAAATAGTAGAAATTCCTTGATTTCTTGAGTTGCGTTAGATTTTGAAGTACAATACTGCATAGGTGGTGAACCGAATGAAACAAAATGGAAGAGCCTTAGAATCTATGATCAAGCGACTGATTTTGTTTACAGCTGTTTTGATCTTACTGATATTCAATGCCAGTCTGATTTATGATTTTTTGATGCGCCTGATTGCGATCTGTTATCCTTTTATTTTTGGGGCAGGTCTCGCTTTTATCTTTAATATTGTCTCGAATGGATTGATGAAATATGCTGGTTTATGGTTCCATGTCAAAGATACGACAGGACCTAGGGCCATTGCCAATATCCTTGCCATTATTTTTGTCTTTTCGATTATATTAGGCTTTGTGTTTTTATTGAGTCCGCAGTTGTTAGATTCTATTCAAAGCATCGTAGAACAGATGCCAAATGCGTTAAATCATTTTTACGCCTGGCTTTTAGATGTCACAAAACCAATTGAATCGATTCATGAACCATTACTGGATATGCGTTCTTCTTTAAGTGATATGGATAAGCTGGCGGATATGTTGCCCGGATTGTTTGGTTGGGTCTTTTCCGGTGGTGCCAACGGTATTTTTGATTCGATTTACTCCGCATTGACAACTACGTTTTCCGTTGTGGCCAGTGCCTGTATCGCGATCATGTTTTCTTTTATCTTATTATTCAACAAGAAAACGTTTGTTCGTGAATTAAAAGCTTTATTAAAGGCTTACATTCCCGATCCCTATTATGATAAGACGATGCACGTATGCTCGATTGTCAAAAAGACATTTACAAGTTATATTGCCGGAACCAGCTGTGAATGCTTGATTCTGGGAACACTGGTTTTTATCGGCTGTACGATCTTTCAGATTCCTTATGCACTGCTTACCGGTATCATCGTTGCGATCGGTGCTTATGTCCCTATGTTTGGAGCTTTGGTCAGTGCTATTTTGGCATCCCTGTTTATTGCGGTTGAAAACCCGATGAGTGCCATTTACTTTCTGATCTTGTTTATTTGTATTCAACAAGTCGAAGGCAATTTCATCTATCCAAATGTTGTAGGAAGAAGTGTAGGACTTCCGCCGATGTATGTGATCGTTGCGGTAACCGTAGGCGGCAGTCTTGCCGGTATTCTGGGAATGATCATCTTTATTCCGATCTGCTCATGTATCTATCAGCTGTTGGGAGAAGATATTCGAAAGCGGATCAAATACAAAGATCAAATTAAAAACTCTTAGGAGTTTTTTTTTATACAGCGGGCATGGTACAATTGAGACAGTTTGGAAGTGAGAATTATGAATCGATGTGCATTGACGATTCGCATGTTGATGATATTAAGGGCAAGGGGAACAAAATACCCGGTAAGTACCCGTGTTTTAGCACAGGAGCTGGAAACAAATCCTCGAAATATTCGTGAATTTAAAAAAGAGCTGGTGACAGCCGGTTTTAATATCATTGAAAAGAAAGGGCCTTATGGCGGTTATATGTTGGATGAAGAACAGCTTATGCCGGTCACTCGTTTGACAGAAGAAGAAATGGCAGCCTTGGAAGAAGGTATTTCTTTTATGAAAGGACATCCGGAAGTTTCTTTTTATCCGGCCTATCGCAGTGCAATGGATAAGGTGCTTGATGTCAGTCATCAAAAAGTGCCGGTTTCTATACGCTATTTGGAAAGTCCCGGTGAAAAGCTATCTGTAAAGCTACAAAGAATGTTGGATCTTGCGATGGAAGCGATTCTTCAACATCGAATTTTACTGTTGGAATATCAGGGGACTAAAAATGAGACCTGCCTGTCTTTTGAACTGGATCCCTATGATGTGATCCATTATCGCAATACGTATTATCTGGTTGGCTTTTCCCATTTGCGCAAGGAATATCGTGTCTATCGCTTCAGTGAAAAGCGCATGCGATTGCTAAGAAAGACCAAAGATACATTTCTGTGGGATTCGCAATATCAGCTGATGTCTATCATCAGTCGTTTTGGGATCATCAAAAATGATTTTAAGCGTGTGAAAGTGCTGGTCCAAAAAGATCAAGTCGATCGTTTTGAAGAATATAAAGGCTGGGGCGTTGAATTGAAAAAAGAAGCTGAAACGCCTCGTGGTATTCTCTATAGCTTCAAGAGTCCGGATCGTTATGAGCTCTATCGTCAGATTTTTTCTTTTGATGGCAAAGTAACGATTGTAGAACCCGAAAGCTATCGGGAAGAATTTACATCAAAAATTCGTGCTTTTTTAGAAACAGGTGAACCTTATGATGATTCATGTTACTGATATCCTGCATGCGCTTTGCTGTGAAAAGTATGCCTGGAACATTTATCATAAAATCAGTCTTCCTAAACAATATTTCCATATGATTGAACCATTCTCCTCTTTGTGGAAAGCATATTTAGGATTGGAGGATGCCGTATGTGGACAAGTTGGGGATACCAATGAGATGACTATGGCGAAAATGAAAGATACATCCGTGATTCTCTTTGCCCGTTTCTCTTATGATGAATGTCGAACACAGATTCCTGTATTGATAAAAAGGGAAGAGGGATATCATGCGATCTATCCGTATTTGAGTTGTTATCCCAGGGAAAGTGAAGCCTTTCGCATGAAATTAAATGATCTGATTGCCCAAAAGGCCGGGATATCGATCGTATCGCATGAAATTATCTACATACAGAAAGATTATGTGCGTAAGGAAGACCTGGATCTTCATTCTTTGTTGGTAAAAGGGGACTGTTTCTTCAACCGTCGAAATAATCCATCAAAGAATATCGATTCGCGTGTGCAAGCTATTGATGTCGATTTGGACGCCTGCATTGCCAAGACCAAAGAGATCGTAGCTCAAAGCGAAATCAACATGGAGCGAAATAAGAATTGTACGGCCGGAAGACGGTGCAGTTATTATGCTTCCTGTTTTGATGATTCGGTTTTGCCGGATGATTCCGTTTTGTTTTTGACGACTTCACAAAATAAACTGGAAGCGTATCGGCAGGGATTGCGTCACATTTCTCAAATGGATATCGATCAGCTGGAAGGCTATCGCTTACAGTATGCACAGTTCATGGCAAGTCGCAATGGCTTTTTTATGGATCGACTGGCCTTGTCACAATGGCTGGATAAGGTAAAATATCCGATCAGTTATTTAGATTTTGAGTGGGATACCTTTGGCATACCACCTTATCCGAACATGAAACCATTTGATGTACTATGTTTTCAATACAGCCTGCATATTGAAACCCGTCAAAAAGAATTGGAGCATCGTGATTTCTTTGGCACCAGTGATTGTCGTAAAGCATTTATCGAATCGTTACTTAACGATCTTCCATCCGAAGGTTCGATCCTTGTCTATAATATGGAGGGGGCTGAAAAATTACGATTGATGCAGCTTGCTGAACAGTTTCCGGAATATGCCGATCGCCTAAAAGCAGTTTGCGATCGTATGATGGATCTATCTAAACCATTTGAAACCGGAATCTATTATGACAATCGTATGCGAGGTCATTATTCTTTAAAAAATGTATTGCCTGTTTTTACCGATGAAGTTTCTTATAAACAACTGGCGATCCATGATGGTTTAAATGCGGTGCATGCCTATCGTACGATCGAACAGGCCAGTGTGGCGGATCAAAAAAAGATTCGCGAGGATATTCGAAATTATTGTCGAATGGATACTTATGCGGAATATGTGGTGTATCATGGATTGATAAATCAGATCAAGGAGGAAGAAAATGCCTAATATCATTACTCATACATTATTTGCCAATGAGTTTTTAGAAGATGCCAGTACCAGTTTACAAGAATGGCTGTTACCTAGAAAACAATTGGTGGAAATTGGTGCCAACGGTCCGGATTTTTTGTTCTTTCATGGTTTAAGTCCAACCAGAGCGTTTCAAAAGACACCGTTAAGAAAATTAGGAAGCAAAGTGCATTCGCAACATATACGTGAGTTTTATCAATGTGCGCTTGCCTGTATTCGTAAGGAAAAAGACAAAGAGATTCAAAAAGATATGACGGCCTATTTGATGGGACATTTGATGCATTGGTCGCTGGATTCAACGGCGCATCCGTATGTGTATTATCGAACAGGATGTAAAAGTGCACAAAGCAGCTGGTGGCATCATCGCTTTGAATCTTTGATCGATGCGATCATGTTGAAGGTCAAAAGAGAACAGACGATTCAGGATTTCAAGGCTTATATGATCACAGATGCTTCTTTAGAACAAGTGCGGGCGATTGCACGTATTTATGTGCCGGTGGCAAGACAAATCTATGGTGTGGATGTCAAACCGCATCAAATTTTAGAAAGCATAGAGGACTGGAATTTTATGCAGAAGGTCTTTTACGATGCCTCGGGTAAAAAATTTCATTTCTTTCACAATATCGAAAAACTGACAAATACAGAAAGCGCTGTTTCGGGCTTCTTTGTGCCCAATCAACCGGAAGATCCATTTGATACAATCAATCTGTTACATAAAGAATGGGTACATCCCTGCGATGAGGAGATCAAAAGTACAGAAAGCTTCTTTGATTTGTATGATAGAGCGATGGATAAAGCCTTTAAGGTGAATGCGTTACTTTTGGAGTGTCTGGAGGATTCGACCAGGGATGAAGATTTTTTAAGCTTTATCGGACAGAAGGATTACGATACCGGACTGGAAGAAAAGCTTCCAATGGTTCATTTTGATTTGGTCTATAATTCTAAATGATAAAAAATGTAATAAATTTTCAAAGTTTTATGATATAATTTTCAACGGGTGAGGAATGTTATGTATAAAATATTGAAAAAAGAAGCTTTAAATCCGACTGTAACTCGTATGGTAATCGAAGCGCCTTTTGTAGCCAAACGAGCTAAAGCCGGCCAGTTTATTATTTTACGTGTTCACAAGCGGGGAGAACGTCTTCCTTTGACGATTGCCGACAGTAATCCAGAAAAAGGTACGGTTACGATCATTTTCCAGGTTGTTGGGGAAACGACCATGCTTTTAAACGCACTAAATGAAGGAGATTGTTTAAAAGATTTCGCCGGTCCTTTAGGTAAACCAAGTGTGATCGATGGAAATAAGAAGGTTTGTATCATCGGTGGTGGTGTTGGATGTGCCATCGCTTATCCGACTGCCAAGGCTTTTCATGAAGCGGGTGCTGATGTGACAACGATCGTTGGTTTTCGAAACAAAGATCTTGTAATCCTGGAAGAGGAATTTAAGAAAGTCAGTGATGCCTATTATCTAATGAGTGATGATGGTTCTGTTGGAGAAAAAGGCTTAGTTACCAATAAGCTGGAAGACTTGATCACAGGCGGTGAAAAATTTGACGAAGTTGTGGCTATCGGTCCGATCGTCATGATGAAATTTGTCTCTTTAACAACAAAGAAATACAATATTCCAACTACGGTATCAATGAACCCTGTGATGATCGATGGTACCGGAATGTGCGGTGGTTGTCGTTTGAAGGTTGGAGATGAAATCAAGTTTGCCTGTGTAGATGGACCAGATTTTGATGGCCATTTAGTTGATTTTGATCAGGCTATGGCTCGAAATACGGCTTATAAAAGCTTTGAAGCACATAAGCGAGATGAAGCTTGTCATCTTCTGAATAAGGAGGTTGAATAATATGCCAAATATGCGTCCGGATAAAGTTGCGATGCCGGTTCAGGATCCGGCTGTTCGTATCACAAATTTTGATGAAGTTGCTTTAGGATATACGCCGGAAATGGCGGTTGAAGAAGCAACTCGCTGCCTGCATTGTAAACATCAGCCTTGTGTAAGCGGCTGTCCTGTGAATATCCATATTCCGGATTTTATTGAAAAAGTAGCGCAGGGAGAGTTTGAAGAAGCATATAAGATCATTTCTTTGACCAGCACATTACCGGCTATTTGCGGTCGTGTCTGTCCACAGGAAAATCAATGTGAAAAAGTCTGCGTTCGCGGTATTAAAAATGAGCCGGTTGCGATCGGTCGTTTGGAACGATTTGTTGCCGATTATCACAGAGAACATAACGACACACCTTTTGAAAAACCACAGTCAAATGGTCATAAGGTGGCCATCGTAGGTGCCGGACCTGCCGGGTTGACCTGTGCCGGAGATTTGGCCAAGCTGGGATATCAGGTAACGATCTTTGAAGCCCTTCATGTTGCCGGAGGTGTATTGATGTACGGTATTCCGGAGTTTCGTTTACCAAAGGAAATCGTGCAAAAAGAAATCAGCCACTTAAAAGAATTAGGTGTAGAAATCATCACAAACTTTATTGTGGGGCGTTCTGATTCCATCGATTCTATTATGGAAGAAGGCTATGAAGCTGTATTTATCGGTTCAGGTGCCGGTCTTCCTAACTTTATGGGATTACCTGGAGAAAACTTGATCGGTGTTTATTCGGCCAATGAATTTTTAACACGTATCAATTTGATGAAAGCATATCAGGAAGACAGCGATACACCGGTACAACATCCTACCAAATGTGTTGTCGTAGGTGGTGGAAACGTTGCCATGGATGCGGCTCGATGTGCCAGACGTCTAGGCGCTGAGGTGCATATCGTATATCGTCGAAGTATGGAGGAACTGCCGGCTCGAAAAGAAGAGGTTGAGCATGCCGAGGAAGAAGGTATCATCTTTGATCTTTTATGCAATCCGGTTCGTGTTATCGGTGACGATCAAGGCTGGTGTAAACAGATCGAATGTATTCGTATGGAACTAGGTGAACCGGATGAAAGCGGAAGAAGAAGACCGGTGCCGATCGAAGGTTCTAATTTCACTATTGATATCGACTGTATGATCATGGCCATCGGTACAAGCCCGAATCCATTGATTCGTCATACGACAAAAGGCCTGGAAGTCAATCGAAAAGGATGTTTCATTTGTGATGAAGATGGTTTAACTTCCCGTGAAAATATTTATGCCGGAGGCGATGCGGTTTCTGGTGCAGCCACTGTTATCAATGCGATGGGAGCCGGAAAAAGAGCAGCCGCTGCCATTGATAAGAAATTAATGAGTGAATAGGAATGTCTGAAAAGGCATTCTTTTTTATGGTCAAATGAATAGAAATAATTTGTGCTGCCATGATACATAGATTTCCCTGTATAGGAAGGTAACAATGAAAAGTTTCTGTATATCTTCTATTTAGAAACTTTGGTGGTTACATCAAAACAAACACATCGATTTTTTAAATTGACAGTTAGGATATCCATCAAAAAAAGGTGCAAGTACTTTTTAGAAATCATAATGTACTGATTGTGATCTGTTTGCTTTATGGCTGGTTTGGGGCAGGTTCTTTTGCGTTTAGTCGATTATTTTTGATTTATTTTATATGTGTGACCTGTTATGGTGCCATAACTCGTCAAAAATCGCTTCTTTTTAAGCGACTTCTTTAGCAATATTGGCTTTCATTATAAGTTTATTGTTGTAAATTTTGTTTTTTTATTTGATTTTTACAAATGAAAGGGTTTACATTTTATGAAAGCAGGTGTACTATAAAGACGAATAAAGTTGAAATAAGGCTCAATTTCAACAACTCACATACTTACATCCTTCCTTATTGTGTGTGAGACAATTTATTCATATCGATTCCTTTCGATACTTGATAAAAAGCACTCTTAGAGTGCTTTTTATCTGTTTTATGCAAAGAAATATATTTTTTTCATAGTAGATGTTATACTCCTTTCAAGAATGAAGAAGAGGAAATCTATATGCGTTTAGAGACTATCATCAAAAAAATTTCGGAAGATCCAAGAAATCAAGAATTTACAGAAAGAGGTATCTTACCGATTCTGCAGGTTGATCCACAGGCAAAAATCTGTATAATCGGGCAGGCGCCGGGAAGACAGGTGGAACAAAATGGGATTCCTTTCCATGATAAATCAGGGCAGACTTTAATGGAATGGATGGGAATCTCCGCTTCGATTTTTTACTCTAAGCAGATTGCCATTGTACCTATGGATTTTTATTATCCGGGAAAGGGAAAGACCGGGGATCTTCCACCACGGCCCTGGGTTGCCGATACTTATCATAAAAAGCTTTTTGATAATATGCCTTCTGTAGAAATGACCATTTTAGTGGGAAAATATGCGATGGCACATTATCTACAGCACTCGATGAAGAAAAATTTAACCGAAACTGTACGCTCTTTTTCAGAATATCTACCTTTGTATTTTCCTATTGTGCATCCGAGTCCATTGAACTTTCGCTGGCAACAAAAGAATCCATGGTTCAAACAAGATGTACTACCGGTATTGCGTACAAAAATTGCTGAAATTTTATCTTTGGATGAAGAATGAAAAAAAATAGGATTTTCTAAGAAATTTAGGAACCATTTTGATATAATGGAATGGCTAAAAGGGGGAGAACAGATGGCCTATTATCATATTCTTAGACAAAGACGAATGGATTTAAATCTCACTATTGAATATGTATCCAGTCAGACACGTCTGGCTCCGCAGTATATTCAGGCCATTGAAGAACATAATCTTGATGTTTTCTCGGATGACTTTTCGTTTGTCCGGTACTTTGTTCATGCGTATTGTGATGCAATCGGTGTCAACTGGAGCGTGATCAGTCAGGAAGTGGATGCGGATATCAATGATTATGCGCGTAAGCGTTCCATGGCTTTAAGTCAGGCGCAGCGTAAAATCGTACAACAGATGCCGAATCGTTCATCGGTTTCAAAACGAAAACATCCGTCACATAGTCGTTTTCAAAAGCGGGTTTCGGCCATATCGCGAAATTTACAGTTTCGAAACCGGAAGAATCTTCAAAAAATCCTGCTTGCCGGTGTCGCATTGATTGTTTTGGCGGCCGGCGTCAGTTTTTGGCTGGATGCTCGTTCTGCCAGTCAGCAGGCACAACAGGAAAGCCAGCGTCAGGAAGAGTTGCGTCAAAAAGAAGAGGAAACTGATCGTCTTGCCAAACAGCGCCAGCAGGAAAGAGAAAATCAGTCCTTGAAGTTTAAGGTCATGGATGCCTCAACTAACGTGTTCCAGCTTTCCAATGTATTGGAAACGACAAAAAGCTTTACTGTGAAGATTGAACTGCCGCAGGAGAGTACGGTAGTGATTTATAAAGATGATGTACCAATGGATGAAGACAATGTAGATACAGTTTATACGGATACCTTTGAACAGGAAATTGAAGTCAGTGAAGCTTGTCGCATCAGCATTGAAATCGGAAATTATGTTGCCGAAGGGACGACTATTACGATTGCCGATCAAACGGTGACCTTTGATCCTACCTATTGGGCACAGGGAATGCCGGCTACACTCTATGTGGATGTAGTAAGCAATGAAACGGCAACCAGTCAGGAAAACCAGAGTACAGAGGAGACAAATTATGAACTTACCGAATAAACTGACCATGCTGCGGATCGTGATGGTACCGGTTGTGGTATTGATCTATCTGTTGATACCGCAAGATTTTTGTATTGTATCGCAAACCAATAGACTGGCATTGCGGGATATTTTAGCTTTTCTGGTCTTTGCGGCTGCCAGCTTTACAGACATGTTAGATGGACAGATCGCTCGTAAACAGCATTTGATTACCTCGTTTGGTAAATTTGCCGATCCGATTGCGGATAAGATGCTGGTGAATACATTGTTGATTTTATTGGTTTATGCGCATCAGGCCAATGTTGTGGCAGTATTATTGATGATTGCTCGCGATCTTGTGGTTGATGGTCTTCGTATGCTTGCTTCGCAGCACGGAAAAGTTGTCAGTGCCGGCTTTTTTGGTAAACTGAAAACGGTATTGCAGATGTTTGCGATCGTGTTCTTATTATTAAAGAACTGGCCGTTTGTCTATATTGGATTACCGGTTGATCAGATTTTGTTATGGGGAGCTACCATCGCAAGCTTGTGGAGCGGTTTTGTTTATTTTGTACAGTTAAAATATTATGTATTGGAGAGCATGTAATGAGTGCACAAGAGCTTGTAAAGTTATGTACCAGAAAAAAGCGGACGATCGCATCGTGCGAAAGTTTGACTGCCGGTCTATTCAGTGCTGAAATTGCCTCTGTACCTGGTGCCAGTAAAGTACTCAAGGGTGGCATTGTCACATATTTTACAGAAATCAAGGAAAAAGTAGTCGGTGTCGATACAGAAGTGATTTCAAAATACGGTGTCGTTTCTAAAGAATGTGCGGATCAAATGGCTCAAAAGACACGGGAATTGTTAGAGAGCGATTACTGCGTTTCCTTTACCGGTAATGCCGGTCCGGATACGATGGAGGATAAGCCGGCTGGTTTAGTCTATTGCTCGATCGCATCCAAAAAAGGTGTCAAAAATTTTAAATTATTTCTGGAGCACAAAAGCCGTAACGAAGTACGAAAAGAGGCGGTTGAGATCATGATCCAGAATCTTATACAGGAAATCACAAAGGAGTAAAAAATGCCAAAAGAAGAAAATAAAGATAAATTACTACATGATGTATTGAATGAAATTGAAAAGGAATATGGAAAAGGCGCAGTCATGAAGCTGGGCGATCGTGCAGCAGTGGATGTAGAACCGATCCCCAGTGGAAGTTTACTGTTAGATCAGGCTTTAGGAATCGGCGGTTATCCAAAAGGTCGTATTATTGAAATCTTTGGACCGGAATCAAGTGGTAAAACGACATTGGCCCTGCATGCGATTGCACAAGTGCAGAAAATGGGCGGTCGTGCAGCGTTTATCGATGCCGAAAATGCGATTGATCCTGTTTATGCCCGTAATTTAGGTGTTGATATTGATGAGTTGATCCTTTCACAGCCGGATTCCGGTGAACAAGGGTTAAACATCATGTTGATGTTGATTGAAAGTGGTGCTGTTGATCTGGTTGTCGTAGATAGTGTTGCCGCTTTAGTTCCTCAGGCTGAATTAGATGGGGAAATGGGCGATCTGCAAGTTGGATCTCAGGCTCGTATGATGTCTAAGGCCATGCGTAAACTGGCTGGTCTAATGAATCATAATGAATGTACGGCGATTTTTATCAACCAGCTGCGTGAAAAAGTCGGAGTTGTGTACGGAAATCCGGAAACGACACCGGGAGGACGTGCTTTAAAATTCTACAGTTCAGTTCGTATTGATATTCGTAAGGCCGATGCGATCAAAAATGGATCGGATATTGTAGGAAATAAGGTACGGGTAAAAGTGGTGAAGAATAAGGTGGCTCCACCATTTAAACAGGCAGTATTAGAAATCATCTATGGTGAAGGCTTGTCTTATATTTCTGAATTATTAGATTTGTGTGTTGATGCCGATATTGTAAAGAAAAGTGGTGCCTGGTATAGCTTCGAGGGTGAAAAGATCGGACAGGGCAAAGAGGCCGCCAAAGAATACATCAAACAAAATCCGGATTTTAAAGAGAAGCTGGAAACCTTATTGAAAGAAAAAAACGAAGAAGTTCAGGAATAGAACTTCTTTTTTTGTGATATACTTAAAAAAATGAAAAGAGTGAAAACTATGGCAAAGCTAAATAAAAAAACATTTTCGCCTATTTCTTCCTCATCCATTCAAGATCCTGTCGTATTCGTTGTCGATATGATCAATGGGTTTATCGAAGAAGGGGCACTGCATGATAAAAGAATTAGAGCCATCGTGCCGGCTATCCAGAAGCTGTTACAAACGCTGGATTGTCCATCGATCTTTGTATGTGATCAACATGATCCGGATGCCAGAGAATTTCAATCGTATCCAACGCATTGTGTAAATCATACACGGGAATCGGAAATCATCGATGCGCTTAAACCGTATGTCAAAGAGTGTTTTTTCAAAAACAGTACCAACACTTTCTTTTGTTCTGATTTTTCGTCTTTTTTATCGAAGATCGATCAATACAAGGATATTGTGATTACCGGCTGTTGTACTGATTTATGCATACTTCAATTCGCATTGAGCTTGAATGCATGGTTAAATGAACACAACAAAAAAGAACATCGTGTACTATTGCCAATCGATTGTGTGGAAACGTATGATATTCCTTCGGTACATGAAGCGGATTTCTGGAATAAAGTGGCGATTGAAAATATGGTGGCCAACGGCATCGTGTGTGTAAGCCAGATCATGGAGTGAGAGTATGAAAGAGTTAAGAAATCTAAGTCTTGTGATGGACTTTTATGAACTGACGATGAGTCAGTGTTATTTTAATCAAAATAAAGATCAGGAAGTAGTTTTTGATCTGTTTTATCGAAATAATCCCGATAACGGAGGATTGTGCTTGTTCTGTGGATTGGAGCAGGTCATAGAATATGTAAAAAATCTGCATTTTGAAAAAGAGGATATTGATTATTTACGATCGCTTCATCAATTTTCCGAAGAGTTTTTAGACTATCTATCGACGGTACGCTTTACCGGTGATATTTATGCGATTCCGGAAGGAACTCCGGTTTTTCCACATGAACCTTTAGTACGGGTTAAAGCGCCGATCATTGAAGCGCAGCTGGTAGAGACGGCTTTACTTTTAGCACTGAACCATCAAACTTTGATTGCGACCAAGGCTAGACGTATCGTACAAGCCTCTGAAGGTAGAGCTGTGATGGAGTTTGGAGCCAGACGTGCTCATAACTTTGATGCGGCTATCTATGGGGCCAGAGCAGCTTACATTGCCGGTTGTGCCGGCAGTGCCACAACGTATGCCGGAAAGGAGTATGGCTTACCGGTATTAGGAACCATGGCTCATTCTTTTATTCAAAGCTTTGATAGTGAATACGATGCGTTTTTATTCTATGCCAAGACGTATCCGGATCAGTGTACGCTTTTGATTGATACATATTCAACGCTAAAGAGTGGAATGAAGAATGCCATTCGTGTTGCCAAAGATTATCTGGAACCAAATGGATATCGATTAAAAGGCGTTCGTATCGATTCCGGTGATATGGCGTATTTATCAAAACAGGTGCGTAAAGAACTCGATGCGAACGGCATGCAGGATTGCGGCATTGTCGTAAGTAATTCTTTGGATGAGTATGTAATTGAATCTTTGATTCATCAACAAGGTGCCAAGATTGATTCTTTTGGTGTCGGAGAAAACCTGATCTGTTCAAAGAACTCTCCTGTCTTTGGGGGTGTGTATAAACTGGTTGCGATCGAAAAAGACGGAGAGATGATTCCTAAAATCAAGATCAGCGATAATGTCGAAAAAGTTACCAATCCGGGATTGAAGAAGGTCTATCGAATCTATGAGAAAGATACCGGTATGGCGCAGGCCGATCTTATGGCTTTGGAACATGAGGTTTTAGATGATCAAAAAGATTTAACGATCTATCATCCGATGTCACGTTGGAAATATAAGGTGATCGAAGGTGGCACGTATGAGCTTCGTGAGCTGTTGGTACCAATCTTTTTACGCGGGAAGGTTGTTTATCAATGTCCAAGCTTAGATGGTATTCGTGAGTATTCAAAAAGAGAGCTGGATACCATTTGGGAAGAAATCAAACGTTTTGCCTATCCACAGGAATACTATGTAGATCTGACAAAAGATTTACTGGATCTAAAATTAAAATTATTGAATGATCATAAATAAAGAGAACTGTCGCTATGGCAGTTCTTTTTTAAATAATTCATCTTTGATCATATCGTCAATCAAGCGAAAACAAAGTGTTTCATACCCTTGATGATCGTAGAGCATTTTATGATGCGCTCCTTCAATCAGTATCAATTTACAGGGATTCTTCATTCTTTTATACACGTTTTGCGAGCTTTCATACGGAATGATTTCATCGGATGTCCCATGTAAGATAAGTGTTGGGGCATCTACGTGATCAATGGAATCTTTATATTGATCGACGATACGCATAAAGGTACGAGTGGGTAAAGACTCAGTCGATTTTTTCTTGCCTAAGTTTTTGAGCGTAGCCAAAGAATGCTGAGCAACTTTTTGAAGATCCAGGTATTGAAAAGCCGGGGCTACCAGTATTAATTTTTTGACAGGATAGATCGTAGCCAGATAACTGGCAATAACACCTCCCATAGAAAATCCAATCAGAACTAATTCTTTATCTTGTTCCAGACACTTTTTTACCTGTATCTCACATCGCTTCATCCATTTCTTTTCATCTGTATCCTGCTCATTTTGAAGATCATAAATGTCAAAAAGATGAACCTGACAAGAACGTTTTTCTAAATATTCTTTCATTGCATCGAATTCATGATGTAGATTTTTACCAAAGCCGTGAATAGCTAAGACTTGTATTTTTTTCTTTTTGCGAAATCCAAACATATTTAACCTCTCTATACATTTTATACGGAAATCGCTATAATATCTATGGAAAATACTACTATGAAAGCAACACTATTGATTAAAAATATTGAAAATTTATATACATGTGATAAAGAATTTCGTATTCTTTCACGTGCTTATATCGCCATCCATCACGATAAGATCATCGATGTCGGTATCGGTTCCTATAGTCAATGGATAGATAGTGCGACACGAGTGATCGATGCGGTTGGTGAGATCGTATTACCGGGCTTTATCGATGTTTCTTTTACCGGTTTTGCCAAGGTGCGTTTAGGCGATCAGCTGCGGGAAAACAGTACCGCACTTTTTGCGATGCGCCAAAATGGCATCCTGACCTTACTTACAAAAGATCCTAAGATCCAGCGAAAAGAGTTAAGTCAGGATGTATTTATACAGAAGAAAGAAGTGCCATATCCGATTCTTCAAAGAGAAGCACAATATAAACTTACAAAGCCATCTAAGTTTTTATTATCCTGCGGCTTTGGTTTGCCCAACAGTTATGTATATTCCTTTCAACCGCTTTGTTACGCATTGTTTAATACACACCATGTAGATAAAAGAACACTTTTAGAATCTATGACTTCTTTGCCGGCTGCTTGTTTTGATCTAAATGACAGAGGAAACATTCAAAAAGGAATGTTGGCGGATCTTTTGATCTTACAGGTACCGACGATCGAACATTATTTTCAAACATTGGGTCGTCCATTGATTCATCGTATGATTAAAAACGGAATTCAGTTTTATCCGGAATGGATGGTTTGTTGAGAGTTTATGAAAAATTTTCAGAAAATGTTTGACATTCTTTCATTGGATTGGTATTATCTATCCATAAATTGATGTTGAAAAGAAGAGTACTTACAGTATTTCTTTGAGAAGAGAGTCCTTGTATGCTGAAAGAGGATAAAGAAATCTGTTGGGAACATGGTCTTGGAGTTGCAAAGTCGATATTTAGACTTTGACGGGTTCACCCGTTATCGTGATAGAGTATGATGGTACTTAATGAGGTAAGATGAGTGATCATTTTACGAAGATAGGTGGTAACACGAAGTTTCAGCTTTCGTCCTATTAGGATGAAAGCTTTTTTTATAGAAAGAAAGGGTGAAAAAATGATACGTTTGGAACATGTTACAAAAACCTTTTTGACCAAGAATGGAAATGTTCATGCCGTAAAAGATGTAAGCCTGGAAATACAGGATGGTGAGATCTTTGGAATCATCGGATTTTCCGGTGCCGGCAAATCAACACTCGTTCGCTGTATCAATTTATTGGAAAAACCAGAATCGGGATCGGTCATTTTTGAAGGGAAAGATCTTTTAAAACTGAGTGATAAAGAACTTCGGGCACAACGCCAACAAATGGGAATGATCTTTCAACACTTTAATTTGATGCGTTCACGAACCATTTATGAAAACATTGCCTTTCCTTTGCGTCATATGCGATTAAAAGAAGACGAGATCGAAAAACGTGTCATGTCTTTATTAGAGCTGATTGAGCTGAAGGATCGAAAGGATTCTTATCCCAGTCAGTTAAGTGGGGGACAAAAACAACGTGTTGCGATTGCCAGAGCTTTGGCTTCGCGGCCAAAGGTGCTTCTATGTGATGAGGCAACCTCGGCCTTAGATCCGCATACCACACAACAAATCTTACAGCTGATCAAGCGAATCAATAAAGAATTGAATTTGACAGTCATTTTGATTACACATGAAATGGCGGTCGTTAAGGATATTTGTGATCGTGTTGCGGTCATGGAAGATGGAAAAGTCGTAGAGGAAGGAAACATCGTGGATGTATTCTCACATCCAAAGATGCCTGTTACAAAGAATTTCATCAATACGACAAACAACTTGGGAAAAATACAAGATCTGTTAGACAGCAATCATCCGCTGGTGCAGATTGAAAAGAATCAAAAGTTGGTGAAATTAAGCTATCAAAGCACAAATACAAAAGAAGCGCTGATCTCTACATTATCTAGAGAATATGATGTCGATTGTTCGATCATCTTCGGAAATGTGGAAATTGTTCATGAGGTTCCATTAGGCGTCTTAGTTTGTGTGTTGACCGGCAGTGATGAAAATATTGAAAAAGCTCTGGAAATCTGTCGTCAAAATAAAGTAAGTGTGGAGGTGATGAAGTGATGATGAATTTTCTCATCCAGATCATGCCAAATTTGATCGATCGAATCGATGTCTTTGGCGATGCGATCATTGAAACCTTATTGATGGTATTGATCAGCGGTGCTGTTTCCGCTCTCTTTGGAATCGTATTTGGTGTGATTCTGGTTGTCACAAGACCGGGTGATATCTTGGAAAACCGTATCTTGAATACGATTTTAGGCCGTATCATCGATTTGTTTCGAGCCGTGCCCTTTATCATTCTGGTCATGGTCTTATCCCCTTTGACTTTATTGATTTCCGGTGCTTCGATTGGTCTAAAGGCTACATTCTTTCCATTGATCGTTGGAACCGTACCTTTTTTTGCCCGTCAGGTTGAACAGGCCATTGCGGAAACCGATCGAGGGCTGGTGGAAGCCAGTGAATCCATGGGACTTGCTCCTTTGGAAATCATCTTTAAGGTCTATTTACGCGAAAGTGTTCCCAGTATCATTCGTGCTACGACGATTACCTTTATTTCCATGATTGGTCTAACCGCCATCGTGGGTGCCATCGGTGGCGGTGGATTGGGTGCTTTCTGTTATAACTATGGATATTCACAATCCAATTTTGATATCATGTGGGTCAGCCTGATCGTCATTGTGATCTTGACAATCATCGTACAGCTGATCGGCGATTTGCTTGTAAGAAAAACAACACATTAGAAAAAGGAGAAAATTATTATGAAGAAATTATGGAAATCATTAGCAGCTGTTGCCTTAGCGGCAAGCTTGGCAGGATGTGGATCCAGTGGATCCGGTGATGATAAAACAATTACGATCGGTGCCAGTGTAACACCACACGCTGAAATTATCGAAAACATTAAACCCGATTTAGAAGAATTAGGATATGAGGTAGAAATCGTTGAGTTTTCTGATTATGTAAAACCAAATACGGCCTTGCGTGATGGAGAACTTGACTGCAACTACTTCCAACATACGCCTTATCTGGAAGACTGGGTATCGAAAAACTGTGACAGCGATGATGAACTCGTTGCGGCCGCAAAGATTCATTTTGAACCGTTAGGAATATATTCTTCTAAACATACGGATGTAAGTGATGTACCGGATGGAGCGCAGATTGCCGTACCAAATGATACGACAAATGAAGCGCGTGCCTTACAGTTGTTGGAAGCTCAGGGCATCATTAAACTGGCAGAAGGAAAAGGATTGGAAGCTACGAAAGCGGACATCGTTGAAAATCCGCACAATGTGGAAATCGTAGAATTGGCTGCCGAAGTTGTACCGACAAAATTAAATGAAGTTGATTATGCGATTGCCAATGGAAACAATGCCTTAAACGCAAAGATCACAGAGAATCTGTTAGTGACAGAATCTACAGACTCAGAAGCAGCGGATACTTATGCCAATGTCATTGCGGTTCGTAAGGGAGATGAAGATTCTCAGAAGATCAAAGATTTATTAAAAGTATTGGAAACAGAAAAGACCGCAAAATTCATCGAAGAAACGTATCAGGGTGTCGTAGTTCCTGTATTTGAATATTAATGAAACAGCCGGAAGAAATTCTGGCTTTTTTTGAATTTATGGCTGAAATGCTTTATAGTTAATCTATGGATTTAGAAGAAGCAGTGCAATTGGAAAGACAACTACATCCCTATGGAACACGTCAGGATCTGTATAAATTGATCGTACAGGCTTGTTTGGGAAACGGACATTTGATGACTTCACCGGAAGATTCCTTTCAGGCTTTACAAAAAGAAAAAAGGATTGCCGGCAAGGATTCGCTACAGGAAATCGGTAATGGTTTTATACGAGTTCCTTTATCGTACATGAAGGAAGAGGATCTTCTATTATGGAATGAGTTGTTTATGGAAAGTGCAAAAAAGAGAAGTACCCGAAGAGTTTTTGATCAGGCTTTGAAAACATATGGTTTTACAGATCAAGGCATCGTATCACACAGTCAAGAGTATAAGGAACACTATGATCCGCATTATCGCGTTTTTAGAAAGGAATATGTCGATTATTTTGATGTTTTTAAAGTCGTTTTGCAGTCTTTGCGAGAACATCGCGTGATCTCGATCGATGGACCATGTGCCTCCGGGAAGACAACGATTGGAAAACTTTTATCTTCGTTTTTGGAATGTCCCTGCATTCATATGGATGACTATTTTTTACAGGCGCATCAAAGAACAACGCAGCGACTGGAAGAGCCAGGCGGAAATATCGACTATGAACGATTTCATCAGGAAATCAATGAAGCCTGGAATCAAAAACAACCGATTCATATGCGATCGTATGACTGTTCGTCACAAAAGCTCAGAAAGGAAGTTATTTTAGAAGAAAGTCCGATCTTGATCATAGAAGGAAGTTATGCGCATCATCCTTTTTTAGATGATATGGATGCTTTTAAGATTTTTATGGATATTGATCCAGCATCACAAATAGAGCGACTACAAAAGCGCTCTTTGGATCGTTTTGATGATTTTGTACAGAAATGGATTCCGATGGAAACCAAATACTTTGAAGCTTTTTCCATCAAAGAAAAAAGCGACTATGTGTTTAGTCGCCAGTCCATCGTCCAAAAATTCCACAAGGCAGGATACCTTGATTGTGAGTAACCGGTAACAGGTTTTCACCACATTCAATGTGTCCGCCTTTTTCTTTTTGAATCGTTCGTTTTAAGATTTCCTGTAATGCGGAAAGGGTAAAGCCGGTAGTATAACAATTTACGATTAAGAACAATGCTTCTTTGTCTAATAACTTCTGACATTCTGCCAGCAGATCATAAATCTGATCTTCCAGTTTCCACAATTCCTGTTTTGGACCACGTCCATAGCTTGGGGGATCTAAGATAATGCCGTGATACGTTCTGCCGCGCCGTTGTTCTCGTTTTACAAATTTGACGACATCATCTACAATAAAACGAATCTTATGATTTTCCAGATGGGAAAGATGCATGTTTTCTTTAGCCCACTGCACCATGCCTTTACTGGCATCTACATGAACGACTTCATTGGCACCGGCTTTGGCGCAGGCCATTGTCGCACCTCCGGTATAGGCAAATAGATTTAAAATACGAAGATCATCTCGTTTTGCGTTTTCAATCGTATCCATCATAAAATCCCAGTTGGCTGCCTGTTCCGGGAAAAGTCCGGTATGCTTAAAGCCGGTAGGAGAGATTTTAAAGCGTAATCCACGATAACCGATCGTCCAAAATTCTTTGATTTCTTTGATCGTTTCCCAGTGGCCACCGCCGCTTTTAGAGCGATGATAGATCGCATCCGCTTTGTTCCAATCTGGATTCTTAGGATCGATTGGCCATACACAGACCGGATCGGGTCTTCTTAATATAATGGAATTCCATCGTTCCAGTTTTTCTTTGTTTCCTGTATCCAGGACTTCATAGTCCTTCCAATTCTTTGTACATTGATTCATGTTTTCTATTATAACATAGATTCTTGACGGTGTTGATATAATGTTAGTAATGAAAAGGAGCGAATCAGAATGTTTGTACAACTGTTTTGTAAGGATAGAAATCAAAAAGAAAAAGATGAATTGTATCAGGTGCTCGGCGCGATTGCCCATCGTGAAAATGTTCAGATCGAAGAACGTGGCGATGTTGTAGAGATCGATGTCTGTCCACAAGGTAAGATCATTGTTCATGAAGAAGACAGAGAGGTCATTTTAAGTGCTAATACCCGTCATGCCGGTGCCGGTTTTCATGCGTTTTGCGTTGATATCTTTATGGATATTCAACAAGAACTGAACGGAGAATTTGAACTGGTGGATGATCTGGAGTTTGATCAGGATGGAAACTTTCATCGTCTGCATCATCTGTATGAAGATGAGTTAGACTATTTAAGAGGCAATCTAGTGAAGCGAGAACCTGTCTTCTATAAGAACTATTTATACGATGAAACTTACTTTTTGCCGATGGAAAAAGAGAATGCGATTGCGACACCGATCGGTTATATCGACACCAAAGAGTTTTTACATATGGATCCGCATGATTTGATGGATCTGTTTTATGTATGGAATGAATGGGATATGGATGCATCCTACTATAAAAATGCAGCTTTAACTTTATTGGCTAAAGAAGGATATGGGCCTTATGCTTTGATGAACGATCATACGCATAAAATGGCAAATATGATCTGTGATTATATCGAACTGGCTTATAAGATGGATTCTTCCATTCCGTTACCGGTCAAAGAATATCGTTTCTACATTCAACTTCTGCAAAGAGAAGATCAGCTAAAAGATCCGGTGAACATGGAACAGGAAGTATATCAATATCGTTTGATGGAAGTATATCACCTGTTTGAAAATGTAAAGGTCGTGGCGTTAGGTGCCTGTGAAAGAAGCTATGATCCGGTGACACAATCGCTTTGTCTGATGTCAGCTCGAAAGGAAGAACATGAGTGGGACTACTTGATTCAGGCATCTAAACAACCTTTGATTTGTTCACAATTGGATCAGCTGGAAAAAAAGGAACCGATTCAATATCGTGATAAGTCCGTTTGGATACATGAATATAAAGAAGATGGTATCTTCTTTTTAGAGGCCAAAATCGTTTCTATGGAAGAAGAGCTTTTCTTTCATTGTACGCTGAAAGAAGAGAAACAAATTCCGTATTTAAAACAATGTATCAAGGAAAGTGAGTTTGCGATCCTGGATTAAAAACAGAAAAAATGGATGGAAAACAGGGCTTGTTTTTAACGATGTAACACTTCATCTTAGAAATGATGTGAAACCGCTTTTAAAAATTGTAAAAAGTGATCAAAAGTGATAAAATTTGTACGAGTATAGAGCTAAGTACTTTAAAAATAGGAGGATTTTACATGTTAAAAGGTATTGCGGCAAGTGCTGGTGTATCCGTAGCTAAGGTCTATAAACTGGAAACACCAAATGTAGTAATCGAAAAGAAACAGGGAGATGCCGAATCAGAAATCAAAAAATTTGATGAAGCTTTGGAGAAAACAAAAAAAGACATTGAAGGTGTCAAAGAAAGAGCTGCAAAACGCTTAAGTGAAGAAGAACTGGCTGTATTTGATGCGCATCTGATGATGGCAGGTGACCCAGAATTAGCCGGACAGATCAAAAATATGATTCAGAATGAATCAGTGAATGCGGAATATGCAACGGAAGTAGTTGCTACACAGATGGTTGAAATGTTCGAAAGCATGGATAACGAATATTTCAAGGAAAGAGCTGCAGACGTTAAGGACGTAACATTCCGTTTGAAATGTAATCTGTTAGGTTTGGTCATTCCGGATCTGACAAGCATTGATGAAGATTCAATCATCGTTGCTCACGACTTAACACCAAGTGATACGGCACAGTTAAACGAATATGTAAAAGGCTTTGCCACAGAAATCGGTGGAAAGACTTCACATTCTGCCATCATGGCAAACTCTTTGGAAATTCCTGCCGTTGTAGGATGCCCAGGTGTTATGGATGCAGTTAAGACAGGTGATGTATTGGCCTTAGATGCTTTAGATGGTGTTGTGGAAGTAAATCCAGATGAAGCTACAATCAAGGCATATAACGAAAAAGCAGAAGCTTATGCCAAAGAAAAAGAAGAATTAAAGGTTCTGGTTTCTGAAAAATCAGTTACAAAAGATGGCCATGAAGTAGAATTGGCCGGAAACATCGGTGGTTTCAAAGATGTAGAAGGCGTATTGAAAAACGGTGGTGAAGGAGTCGGCTTGTTCCGTACGGAATTCTTATACATGGATTCGGATCACTTCCCAACAGAAGATGAACAATTTGAAGCTTACAAACAAGTTCTGGAAGGAATGCAGGGTAAACGTGTAGTTGTTCGTACACTGGATATCGGTGGTGACAAACACTTGTCTTACTATGAATTCCCACAGGAAATGAACCCATTCTTAGGATATCGTGCAATTCGCTTGTGCTTAAAGGAACAAGATATCTTCCGTACACAGCTTCGTGCTTTGTGCCGTGCTTCCGTTTATGGAAGACTGTGCATCATGTTCCCAATGATCGCAACGGTTAAAGAATTCTGCGATGCCAAAGCTATTTTTGAAGATGTGAAGAAAGAACTGATCGCCGAAGGTGTTCAGGTAGCTGATAATATCGAAGTAGGTATGATGGTTGAAATTCCTGCCGCTGCCGTATTAGCTGATCAGTTTGCCCAATATGCAGACTTCTTCTCTATCGGTACCAATGACTTGATTCAGTACTCTATGGCTGCTGACCGTATGTCTGAACATGTATCTTACTTGTACCAGCCATATAACCCAAGTGTACTTCGTCTGATTGCCAACACGATCAAAGGTGCTCATTCACAAGGTAAATGGGCTGGTATGTGTGGTGCCATGGCCGGAGAACCGAATGCCGTACCGATTCTGTTAGGATTGGGATTGGATGAATTCTCTATGAGCGCAACACAGATCCTGAAGGCTCGTAAAGTGGTCAAATCTTTGAGCTACGAAGAAATGAAAGATTTAGCTCAGGAATGCTTGAACAAACAAACAGCTGAAGAAGTATTAGAATACGTACAATCTAAAGTAGAACAGTAAATATCCTTTGAGGTATAGGGTTTGGCTCTATACCTTTTTTATTTTGCCAACACAAGAACCAATCACATGAGACTTTTATCAAGTATCTTAAAAAAAATAAATTTAATTCATAGTTTACCGATTTATTTTCGTATATATATGTAGGAGGGTCTCATATGATAGAATTAAATGCACTTGGTTTTTCTTTGAATAGTGATAAACGATTCTTTGATGCACAAAGCAAAAAGATATTATCGTTTAAATCAATTCAGGCTTGTATTCTTCAACAATGTTTAGAGGAATTCAAACATCTATCGCTTGATCAAATCATTGACTTGATGCAGCCATCTTCCTTACATCCTCAGCTTTTTTCACACAATGTAGAAGATACCAGCATTCCGGATGCGATTATCAAATATGATTTTTTGTACTCTATCTAACATCCGCTTGACAATCATCGAGAGATTTTAATTCATTTGGAAGCACAGGGACAGGACACATATCGATATGCGTTGCCACGCAGATGTCGATATTACATGTCAAGGTTGATTTCAGGACAAAAGAATGATCCTTTAGGATTTCAAAATTCTGATTTTGATGAAATCATAGATATTCGTTCTATCTGGATTTGTCTTCATTATGCGCATCAAAAAGATAATTGTTTTTTAGAATATCGAACGCAGGAGCATGTAAGAAGAGGTAACTTTCGCTTTGATCCGGAATGTTACGACTTTTCTCAAATCTATCTTTTGTATCCTTGTATCCATACTGATGCCAATATTTACTTGGAGGAAATTATGAATCGACCAAAAGATATTATGGAATTTCTTTTTTTATTGTTTTTATCAAATCGAGAATTTGATGAAATACGACTTATCCTAGAGAAAAAATATGATATAGTAGTAACGGAAGAACTAAAAACGGAGGTAGAGAAGATGTGTACATTTTCAGAGGGTGCTTTTTTGGCTTGGCAGGAAAGAGGACTTGAACAAGGGTTAGAAAAAGGTAAAGTAGAAACCTTGGTCAATAATATCTCCAGTTTATTGGAAAGTGGACTTATTTCCGATGTGCAACAAGCCTTTTCCATTTTACATGTCAAAAAAGACTTACAGTCAAAAGTATTACAACATCTCCAGCTTCATTGATTACATAAGAAAATAAAGAATCATTCATTGATAGAACCTATTTTAAAAGGAGACTGATGATCAATTTTAAGTCTCCTTTTTAATGATGTGTCTAAGAAATGGATTTTTGTACTTGCTCCTGAAGTGCTCTGGCTTCTTTAATAGCTTTATGATAGTCCAGATTGTTTCGAATATAAGGCTCTTTGTTCCAAACGAGGTCTTTTATACTTTGATCATCACAGGTAATGCGCAGAATGATCTGCACAGGTTCATCTCCATTAGACATTGATTGACTCAGTGCATTGGCCAGAGAATTAAAAACAGTTTTAGAAGCAGGTTTCTTAACCGGGACGATCTTCAGCTCAATTTTTTGTATTGATGCGACATTGCATGATAGATCCTCTGATTTGATGATGTTGTTTTCTAATGTGATCATACAAATACCTACCTTTCTACTTTTTTTATAACACGTAGAATATCAAAAGTATAGTTATTTTTTACATTCTTTTAACACAGCAGTGTCCATGCTTTAACTTCCAGGACGTATGATAAAGACAAAGTTGAGGTAGGGAAAATGTTGTATGTCATGGGATTTTGTAGTATTTCATTAAGTGTTTTGAGTTATGCGCGTTCTAAGTTCTCTTCAAGTCTGATTCGAGAACGTTTAGAGATCATCGCATGTACATTCTTATTGGTGGGATTGATCTTTCTGGTGGGAACCTTTGGAATCTCAATGAGTGCTGTTTTAGCTTCCAGTTTGTTTATCTGTCTTGTGGCTCTTGTCTTTCAATTTCTGATTTAAAAATTAAACTTGAAATTTGATTCCTTTTAACATAAACTATACACATAAATGCGAGGAATAGAAGGAGTAGTTTTTCCGGAAGTTGTAGAGAGTTTCTGGTTGGTGAAAAGAAGCACAAAGGGAAGATGAAGGTAGTCTAGGAGCAGGTCTTTGAGTTGAGTAGAAGACATCGCAGACACAGCGTTATGTGTAATGAGGTATGTTTTACATACGAATTTAGGTGGTACCACGTCAAGCACGTCCTAATCGGATGTGCTTTTTTTATGAAGGAGGATGACTATGGAAAAAGAAATGGCACCCAAGTATGATCATTTACAAGTAGAATCCGGTAAATATCAAAATTGGATCGACCAAGGTTATTTTACAGCCGGGGATCTTTCAAAAAGACCGTATTGTATTGTGATCCCGCCACCCAATGTAACCGGTAAGCTACATTTGGGTCATGCCTGGGATACGACATTGCAGGATATTATTTGTCGGTATAAACGTTTACAGGGCTATGATGTGTTGTGGGTAGCTGGTATGGATCATGCCGGTATTGCGACACAGGCCAAGGTAGATGCTCGTTTAAAAGACGAGGGTATTTCTCGTTATGATATTGGCCGTGAGAAATTTTTGGATCGCGCCTGGGAATGGAAAGAAGAATATGCTGCAACGATTCGTAAACAATGGGCTAAATTAGGCTTGTCTTTAGATTATACAAGAGAACGCTTTACATTAGATGAAGGATTGAGCCATGCGGTACGAAAAGTCTTTGTCGATCTGTATAATGATGGCCTGATCTATCAGGGCGAAAGAATCATCAACTGGGATCCGGAAGCCAAGACCGCTTTATCCAATATTGAGGTTGAGCATAAAGAGATCAAAGGTCACATGTACTACTTTAAATATAAAGTGGTGGAAACCGGAAAAGAACTGGTGATTGCTACAACACGTCCGGAGACAATGTTTGCCGATCAGGCTATCTTTGTACACCCGGATGATGAACGTTATAAGGATATCATTGGCCTGCATGCGATTAATCCGGCCAATGAGGAAGAATTGCCGATCATGGCGGATGACTATATCGATATGGACTTTGGTACAGCTGTTATGAAGTGTACCCCGGCCCACGATCCAAATGACTTCATGTTGGCTAAAAAATACAATTTGCTGATGCCGATCTGTATGAATCCGGATGGCACGATGAATGAAATGGCACATAAATATGCCGGTATGGATCGCTTTGAATGTCGTAAGGCGTTGGTCGAAGATTTTGAAAAAGCCGATGTTGTCGATCATATTGAAGAACATATGCATCAGGTAGGACATTCGCAACGTACCGGTGTAATCGTAGAACCATATTTAAGCAAGCAATGGTTTGTAAAGATGAAACCATTGGCCGATGAAGTTTTAAAAAATCAAAAGATTGAAGATCAAAAGATCAACTTTGTTCCTTCCCGCTTTGAAAAGACGTTTGAACAATGGCTGGAGAATATCGAAGACTGGTGTATTTCCCGTCAGTTATGGTGGGGTCATCGAATTCCGGCCTGGACGAATAAGGCAACAGGTGAAATCTATGTAGGCATGGAAGATCCAAAAGATCCTGAAAACTGGCAGCAGGATGAAGATGTATTAGATACTTGGTTCTCCAGTGCTTTATGGCCTTTTTCAACTTTGGGATGGCCGGAAACAACAGACGATCTAAAACGTTATTTCCCAAATGATTGTCTTGTTACAGGATATGATATTATTTTCTTCTGGGTTGCCCGTATGGCTTTCCAAACACGATATTGTATGAAAAATCGTCCGTTTAAGGATGTATTGATTCACGGTTTAGTTCGTGATTCCAAAGGACGCAAGATGTCTAAATCCCTGGGTAACGGTATTGATCCGATGGATGTCATTCAAGATAAAGGAGCGGATGCCTTACGCTTCTTCTTAACGACAAACTCTACACCGGGCTTGGATCTTCGTTTTGATGATAAGAAGATGGATGCCGCCTGGAATTTCATCAACAAGATCTGGAATGCAGCTCGTTTTGTACAGATGCAGCTCCAGGATGAAAAGCCGGTATTAAAACCGGAAAATTTAAGTGCTGTCGATAAATGGATCTTGTCAAGAATCAATACGGTCATCGATCATGTGACGATGAATATGGACCGCTATGAATTTGCCATGGTAGGCAATGAATTGTATAGTTTTGTATGGGATGATTTCTGCAGCTGGTATATTGAATTAAGTAAAGCCAATTTATATAGTGAAAATCAGAATATCGTTGCTTCTACAAAAGCTGTACTGCTTACTGTATTGGCAAACATCTGTAAGCTATTACATCCTTTTATGCCGTTTGTAACGGAAGAGATTTATCAGTCGTTGCCACATGATAAAGAAAGCATCAATGTGGAAACATGGCCGGAAAAAGTTGAATTCGATGCCAAAGAAAACGAAAAAGAATTTGTCGATCTGGCTTTATCGATCATCGTAAAAGTTCGTGAGATCAAACAGGAATACAATATGAAACCAAGCAATCCGCTTGCGATATCCATTGTGGATGAACAGGGAAGTGTGATCGATCTTTCGGACGATTATAAACGCATTATCGACCGTATGTGTCATGTTAACTTTGAAACGATCGAAGATGAAGATATTTTGAGCCGTACTCTGGAAAAAGCGGTACTTCGTGTTCGTATGGGAGATTTGGTTGACTACAACGAAGAAAAAGAAAAGCTGGAAAAGGAAATTGAAAGACTTCAAAAAGAAATCAAACGTGCCAGCGGTATGTTGAACAATCCAAACTTTGTATCCAAGGCACCACAGGCTAAAGTCGATCAGGAAAAGGCAAAACTGGCTTCGTATGAAGATCAGCTTCATATGACACAAGCTAATTTAGAAGAGATCTTAAAGAAAATTGGTTAAGATTTACAAATGAAAGCTCCCATTGTGGAGCTTTTTATTATGGCTAAACTGTATGAATGATTCCTTTTGATAAAATATAAATAATTTAAGCAAATTAAAATAACTTACACAAAAGATAAGTTTTATATTGACATTAGTTCATGAGATGATAATATTTAGATACTAAAAGATTAAGAGTCTTAATGAAAGGAGATTAGTATGTCAAAACAAGAAACGATCGATTTGATCAATTCTTCTATGTTGTCTTTGATGGAGTTCACAAGAAAGTCCAGAGGGCCTATTAAGGGATTTCGGGCAAGAGATCTCAGTATTTTGATCTATATTCATACGGATAACGAACATCATCAGGTGACCATGTCACAATTAGCACAAAACTTAAAAGTGACACCGGCTGCTGCCAGTCAGATCATTACAGGTTATGAAAAAAATGGATGGGTAAAACGTGTTCGCTCTACCATGGATCGGCGAACGGTTTATATTCAGATCACGGATGATATCAAAGAGAAAATGTTAGAGAAATGGAGTTGTCATCAGGCTCGATTGAATGAATTTCTGGACATGTTGGGTCCGGAAGACTGTGAAAATTTTCACCGTATTCTAGAGAAGATGATTGGTTTTGTACAAGAAAAAATGCAGGAAGATTCATGTGTGATGTAATGGAAAGAAAGGAATCGAATGAGCAAGCTATTCAGATATTTTAAGCCATTTATCGGAAGCGTTTTCTGTATTGTCGTCTTGTTGTTTGGACAGGCGTATTGTGAATTGAATTTACCGGATACGATGCAAAATATCGTAAATGTGGGAATTCAAAATCAGGGAATCACTTCCGGTGTGTATCAAAGAGTTTCCAAGAAAACGATGCAGGGCTATTTATTTTTGGCCGATGCGGATGTTAAGGAAGAAATCTTAGATGCCTATACTTTAGTTGAACCGACAAATGCCACTTCAAAACAGATTGATGAAGTTCCGGCCTTAGAAAAAGAACCGGTTTATTTTTTAGATACTGATCTGTCAAAAGAGTCTTTAGATCAATTAAATCAGGATTTAACACAGCTGCAGATGACATTTACGATGGTGATGCAGGCTATGCAAAAGGAAGGACTATCGCAAGAACAGCTGGCACCTTTTTTGATGGAAAATGGCTTAGAGACGTTTAAGGAACAAGCTGATGAGCAAATCAAAAGCCTAGGCGAATCGACAATCACTACGATGAGTGCCCAATTTGTATCTACGGAATACAAAAATTTAGGTATGGATATGACACAATTGCAACAAAGCTATATCCTTCAAAGTGGACTTGTCATGTTGGCCTATGCACTGGCCAGTGGTATTTGTGCAATCTTAGTGGGCTATTTTGCCAGTCGGGTGGCCGCCGGTATATCATTTCACTTGCGAAATGATGTGTTTAAAAAGGTGACCTATTTCTCCAATGAAAACTTTGGGACATTTAATACCGGCACCTTGATTACTCGAACGACCAATGATATCCAACAGATTCAAATGGCAATCATCATGATCCTTCGTATCGTGATCTATGCGCCGATCATTGGAATTGGGGCCTTGCTTCATGTTCTGCAAAGTGAAGCCGGTATGACATGGATTATTGCGCTTTGCGTGGTTGTGATTTTAAGCATTGTCGGAGCTATGTTTGCCGTCGTGATGCCGAAATTTAAAAAGATGCAGAAATATACTGATAAGCTCAATAGTGTGGTTCAAGAGCTGTTAGATGGTATTCTTGTTATTCGTGCCTTCAACAATGAATCGGTAGAACAGAAAAAGTTTGATAAAGCCAATTTGGATATTACCAAGGTCAGTTTGTTTACGACACGTGCCATGGCCTTGTTGATGCCTTTGATGATGTTCTTGATGAACGGAACAACACTATTGATCTTATGGGTGGGTGCCGGTCAAGTGGACAGTGGTATGATTCAGGTCGGCAGCATTATGGCCTTCATGCAGTATGCAATGCAGGTCATCATGGCTTTTTTGATGATCACGATGATTGCCATCATGATCCCAAGAGCCAACGTCAGTGCGTTGCGCGTCTATGAAATTCTACAAACAGAAAATACCGTATTTGAACCCGAACATCCGATGGATTTTGATAAAACAAAACGCGGAGAAGTCGAATTTGATCATGTTTCATTTCGCTATCCCGGTGCCGATGAAGATGTATTAACCGATATCAGCTTTACCGCCAGCCCCGGAGAAGTAACGGCCTTTATCGGGAGCACAGGTTCCGGGAAAAGTACGTTAGTGAATCTGGTGCCTAGATTTTATGATGTCAGCGAAGGTACGATTCGTGTGGATGGTGTAGATATTCGCAATGTAGATGCCTCAAGCCTGCGTGATCGAATCGGTTATGTTCCACAAAAAGGTGTATTATTAGCAGGAACGATCGAATCTAACTTGAAGTATGCCAAACCGGATGCCGATGCAACAGAAATGGATGAAGCCTTAGCTATTGCTCAGGCTAAAGAATTTGTCGATGCCAAGCCAAAGGGGATTAAAGAACCGATCGCCCAGCAGGGAACCAATGTATCCGGCGGTCAGAAACAAAGACTTTCGATTGCCAGAGCCTTGATTCGCAAACCGGAAATTTATATTTTTGATGATTCCTTTAGTGCTCTGGATTATAAGACCGATGCCAGGCTGCGTCAGCAGCTGCATACATCGATTCAGGAAACGAAAAGCACGGTACTTCTTGTCGCACAGCGTGTTTCCACCATCCTTCATGCCAATCAGATCATTGTCTTGGAAGAAGGAAAAATGGTAGGAAAAGGTACGCATTCAGAATTGATGGAATCTTGTTCAGTCTATCAGGAAATTGTTCTTTCACAAATGAATGGAAAGGAGCTTGAAAATGTCTAGCCCAATGCATGGAAGAGGACAAAGCGTACAAAAGCCTAAAGATTTTAAAGGCTCTTTAAAAAAGATCGTGCGCATTTTAGCTCCTTATAAATTTAGTTTTATTCTTGGTTTGATTACGGCTGTGGTTTCCGTTGTAATCAGTGTTGTCGGCCCTAAAATCATGGGGAATATCATTACCGAGATTGCCAATGGCTTTATGGCAAAGGTACAGGGAACCGGTGGTATAGACTTTGATAAGATCTTTGAGATCGTATCTATACTTTGTGCCATTTACGCATTAAGTTCAGCTTTTGAATATGTACAAGGCTTTTTGATGTCCGGTGTATCTAATAAGATCGGGTATTCTTTACGAAAAGAAATGAATCAGAAGATCGATCGTCTTCCGCTTTCTTATTTTGATAAACATGCCCATGGCGATATTCTTTCGCGCTTTACCAACGATGTTGATACATTGGTACAGTCCTTAAACCAGACCTTATCTTCACTTTTAAGCAATCTGGTTCGTGTGATCGGATTTTTGGTCATGATGGTATCCATATCCTGGAAGATGACCTTATTGGCTCTTGTGATTGTACCATTAAGCATTATCGTTGTGATGTTTGTTGTGAAACGTTCTCAATCGTATTTTAAGCAGCAACAAAAATCCTTGGGAATCGTCAATGGTCATATTGAAGAAATGTATTCGGCACATATCATTGTGAAGGCCTTTAACGGTGAAAAACAAAGCATGCAAACCTTTGAAACCTACAACAAAGATCTTTATCAAAGCGCATGGAAATCCCAGTTTTTATCCGGATTGATGATGCCGTTAACCCAGTTTATCGGAAATTTAGGTTATGTCGGTGTATGTATTTTAGGTGGATACTTGGCGATGCGACAAGAGATCGCATTAGGGGATATACAATCTTTTATTACCTATACACGTAACTTTACCCAGCCGATCAACCAAATTTCACAATCGATGAATACGTTGCAGTCAACCGCAGCGGCGGCCGAGCGTGTCTTTGAATTCCTGGATCAGCCTGAACAACTTCCGGATTCTACAGCGCCAGTTTCCAACCAGGAAACAATAGGACAGGTATCTTTTGAAAATGTTGTTTTTGGCTATGAACCAGATAAGACGATCATTCATAACTTTTCTATGTATGTTAAGCCCGGACAGACGGTAGCCATCGTAGGACCGACCGGTGCCGGAAAAACAACGATCGTCAAATTACTGATGCGCTTTTATGAGTTGAATAGTGGTGCCATCTATATAGACGGCGTAAATATCAAAGATATGAAACGAAGTGATCTTCGAAGCAAAGTGGGTATGGTCTTACAGGATGCCTGGTTGTTTGAAGGAACGATTATGGAAAACTTACGCTTTGGAAAACAAAGCGCTACGGATCAGCAAGTTATCGAAGCCTGTAAACTTGCTCATGTCGATCATTTTATTCATACCTTAGATCATGGATATCAAACCATGTTAGGCAATGATACAAGTAATATCTCACAGGGACAAAAACAGTTGTTAACCATTGCCCGTGCTTTCTTAGCTGATCCTTCTATTTTGATTTTAGATGAAGCAACTTCCAGTGTAGATACACGAACAGAGATCTTGATTCAAAAAGGAATGGATGAATTGATGAAAGGCAGAACCAGCTTTGTCATTGCCCATCGATTATCTACAATCAAAAACGCCGATGCGATACTCGTCATGGATCATGGAGATATCGTAGAAGTCGGAAATCATGAACAACTTATGAAAAAACAAGGTTTCTATTACAATTTATATAATGCACAGTTTGAAGGAGATGAAGAAATTGAATAAAGTTCGAATTACTTTAGATGACTATAGAAATCTGGAAGAAGCATACAGTGATATTGTTGCTAAACTACGATTAGAGCAAGCAAAGGTGCAGGATATAACATCTTTACAAGAGGAATTGATGAATATTTCAGAAGATATCGTGATTGAATTAAGGCAGATAAATACTATACCAGATGAACTTTTATCACTTCAAAAAGTTTTTGAAGATGTTCAACAAAACAACGATCACGTTTATCTAATCAGAGGAATTGGCTAAAAAACAATATCATTTCGTTAAAACAAGTACGGAATGATAGACCGGGAAAATGACTAAAAATGAGCAAGCAGAACATTCAAGTTTTGAATGTTCTGTTTTTGGCTAGTAAAACCTCTAGATAGTCTAGGGTCCGCCTAAGCTTAAGCGAAGAGATCATGAAAAAAAGAGCCTCCTTGCATTATAATTCGTATGTGGTCTGCAAGCTACAACGAAAGATGTAAGGAGGTCTTTTATGTCACAGTATACTGATGACTTACACAGTTTATCACATACGAAATGGAATTGTAAGTATCATGTGGTATTTGCACCGAACTACAGGAGAAAAGACGTAGAAATGATGCATAGTTGGTCGAATAAAGATCCTTTCTAAGGTGGCTGTATTCTATGAAGATTGCAGAAAGTGTCGCAAGGCTGGGTAATAAGCTTTTATCTCTAATTGCCGTTTTATTAATCTTGCTGCTTTTCTCATATGGAGCTTACTCTTTGTGGGATATTTATCGAATCAATAATAATGCGTTTGTATCGGACAGTCTACTTCGTTATAAGCCGGACGGCATTCACAGCCCCGGCTTTGACGAGTTAAGAAAACAAAACCCAGATGTCAAGGCCTGAATCACCGTGGATGACATACACATTGATTATCCTGTTCTACAGGGAAAGGATGACATGGAGTATTTGAACAAAGATCCATTAGGAGAATTTGCGCTAAGTGGATCCATTTTCCTTTCATCGCAAAACCAGGAAGATTTTTCAGATAGTTACAATGTGACGTTTGGTCATCATATGGAAAATGGGGCTATGTATGGGGATTTGTCAAAAATGCTCGATCAATCGTACTTGAAAGAACATCAGAAAGGAATATTGTATCTTCCGGATAAGATGATTGCGATTCGATTGTATGCGGCATTAGAGTGTGATGCATATGAATCTAATGTCTACCATATCGCTTCCATACAACAACATAGGAATTCCTTTCAAAATTTTGTCCACGAGAATGCCAAGGTCTATTTGGAATCGAACGTAAAATCTACGGATAAAATCATTGCTTTATCAACTTGTATGAGTGCTACGACAAATGGTCGTATCGTTGTGTTTGGTGTTTTAAATGAGATAGAAAAGGAGGCGCCATAATGATAAATAAATTAAAAAAGAATAGACGTCTTCTTGTTTTGATTGTTTTTGCCAGCTGCTTATCCATGGGATTTATGAAGCCTGTTTTTGCGCAAGAGAATAGTTTAACAGTTCGATTGCAGGCACACCTTTCCGTCTTGGCGGATGCAAAGCAAAGTCCTCCCAGAGAAGTATATCGTTTCAAACTGGAAACATTAAATGAAAAAAAGGAAGCCATAGCCGAGGATGTTGTTGAAACAGCAGTAGAAAATGAAGGGTATGTTTCTTCAAGAATTTGATCTTTGATACGACAGGAACTTATTTTTATCGTATTTCACAGATTAATGAGCATCAAGAGCAGGTTATATACGATCCTGCAATCTATTACCTTACTGTTGATGTATACTATGATTCGAATCATACTTTAGCGACTTCTGTTATAGCTTATAAGGATGGTTCTGTAGAAAAAACAGAGAATATTCATTTTTCCAATTCGTATCAGTTAACCGGATCGCAACAACACATAGATAAAACTAAGACACAATACACAACGCAGATGCAAAGCTACTGGTTTTTATGTATCGCAGCTTTCATTCTATTGGTCATACTGGTGATTGCTTACAGGAGAAAAGAAAATGGCTGATGATCCGGTTGTAAAGGCTGTATCCAATCGTTTTCCTTCAAGAAGGCACGGTAAACATCCAAAAAAAGTAAGAGAAGAGAAATCAAAGGCATGGGAGGAAGTAAAGTTCTTTGGAATGCGTCTAATGGCAATGTTGTTGATTTTATATCTAATGTTTGGTGTTTTATTTGGTCTTATGCCAATGCCAAATGAGGATATAAAACCAAAGATAGCTGCCGGTGACTTAATGTTATTTTATCGTCTTGATCAGACTTATCAGATTGGTGATGTGCTTGTCTATACTAAGGAAGATAAAACTTATGTCGGAAGAGTGGTCGCAAGAGAAGGCGATGAAGTTGATATTTCAGAGGACCATTATTTACAAATCAACGGTCATTCCGTTATGGAAACAGATATTTACTATTCCACAGGGGAATATGAAGGTGGAATTTCTTTGCCGGTAAAGGTTCCTTCTCAATGCTATTTTTTATTGGCAGATTTGCGTGAAGGCGGCAAAGATTCTCGAATATTAGGACCGGTAAATCGTTCGGAAATACAAGGTAAAGTCATGACCGTAATTCGTAGAAGTGGCATTTAATATATCATAGAGGAGTTAATTCACTATGATTTTTTATTTTGAAACCTCTTTAAAGTAATCGCTTACAAATTTTTTGAAAATATTTAACAAAAATTTGACAACATTTTTCATTCTATGTAGTATAAAAGAGTAAAGGAGTGATATATTTGAGAAGAATCAACATTATATTAGATCGTATTCAGGAGATGGATCGTCCTCTTGAAGAAATTTTCCTCTTGTTGCAGGTGGATTATAAACCCGAAGAGAGTCTTGAAACACTTTATAATGCATTGGTGAAGATCCAGGACCGCACAAAAATTCGTATCGTGCAGAAAAAGCCCGTTTCTGAACAGCTGATGCAGATCGTTCGTTGTTTTCAGAAATCCTCGGTACAAAATAAAAACTTAGACGTAAAGCTTTGCGTTGCATAGATAAGGTAGAAACAGGATTCAATAATATCCTGTTTTTTTATATGAGTGTAAAAAATACAATATAGTTTATAATGAAGTTGAAAGCGCGGGGTTTATTATGAAAAGAAAACCTCAATTCAACTTGGAAACCATAGAAGTGATATTGACTATTACTTTAATGGTTTTTATCTGTGTGAATGTTAAAACACATTGGATTCCCTTTTACATTGTTAATGCGTTGTTGATCTTATTTCTATTGTTATTGGTGGTGATAAGAGGTATTGAATATCACAAATATAAGAAAAATAAAGAAGGTTTTTCATTGCTTGTGATATGGATTTTTATGTTTTTCTTCCAGTTGATTCTGCAGTTTTGGTTTTAGAAGCAAAAATCATAGAGCGATCGAATAAGTTCTGATAGAATATATATAACAGGGAGGGCTTTATGAAAAAATCAGTTATCCTTATTCTTGTTCTGGTTGTTGTCGTTTTGATCGTTGGCGTTTCTTTGTTTTTTGGATTGCAGGTCAATTTAGAAAAGGCAAGAGATATCGCATTAGATCGGGTATCGGATGAAAAGGCGGAAATTATTGAAGAAAAAAGCGAAAAAGAGTTCTTGTTATCAGAGTATGAGTTTACTATTCTTACAGAGGATGCTCGTTATGAGATTACTGTAGGAAGCTTTGGAGATATCAATGGATTTGAAAAAGAGGAACTCCCAAAACAATCAACGCAGTCTACTGAACAAAACAATACACAAAATAATACAACCGATATCGGAATGCAGAAAGCACAGGAGATCGCACTATCTAATCATGCCGATGGTACGATTACCGATGCCGATCGTGATGTAGAACCAAATGGTATCTTCTATGAGATCGAAGTGACAGAGGGATTGACAGAATATGATTATACGATTAACGGAAACGATGGAACGATTATAAGAACAACACAAGACAGCGTACATGATTAAGAACCTGGAAACGGGTTCTTATTTTTTATTATTGTTGTTTATTTTTCTTTATTATTTATTATTGATGTGTTATAGTGGTTGTGGTGATAAAAGATGTTTGTGGAAGAAAGACAAGACTTGATCGTAGAAGAGCTGATCAGTAAGGGAAGCGTACGTGTCAAAGAATTAAGTGAGCGTTTTTCGGTCACAGAAGATTTGATTCGTAAAGATTTAAGCGTTCTGGAAAAAGAAGGCAAATGTAAGAAAATTTATGGTGGTGCTATTCCGGTCAAAGAAAATGTACAACGGAAAACGGCAGCACAACGAAAGAAACTAAATACGGAACAGAAAAAAACGATAGCACAGAAAGCTGTACAGAAAATTGAGGATGGCAGTGTTGTCTTCTTAGATATCAGTACCACGGTCGTTGAACTGGCTCGTATTATTGCCGAAAAGAACCTTCCCATTACTGTAGTGACCAATTCATTGGAAGTAATCAATATTTTGGTCAACTCCAACAGTAATGTCATCTTCATTGGTGGTGAATTTGACTTTGGTAAAGATGGGTTTGTCGGCAGTCTGGCTGATCAGATGTTGGAAAACTTTCATTTTGATATCGCATTTATGGGCGTAGTTGGACTGGATTTGGAAGAAGACGCCGTTTATACGTATATGGCCAATGATGGAGTGACAAAACATGTGGTCATGAAGCAATCAAAACTGACTTATATGCTTGTCGATCATGAAAAATTCAGTCAGATTGGAAATTATAAATATGCCCGTGTGGAAGAATTTACCGGGTTGATCACCGATCATGCGTTAGGAAAAGCTCATCGCAAGCTTTGTCAAAAATACGGAATCGAAGTTTTAGACTAGGAGGACACACTATGGAAAATCGAATTCAAATTTTAAAAGACAAAATGCTTTCACAGCCTCGATATGTGAGTATCGAACAGGCGTTGATCATCACAAGAACATATAAGGAGCATGAAGGTGAATCTTCTCAGATGAAAAGAGCGTATGCATTATATAATGCGTTAAATGAATTGGAAATCGGTGTAGAACCGGAAGAATTGATCGTAGGAAATCGTACAAAAGGCGTCCGATATGGCGTTGTTTTTCCGGAAAGTGGTATCAGTTGGGTTGACCTAGAATTAGAAACGATCGATTCTCGTCCACAGGATCGTTTTCAGGTTCGTCCAGAGGATATTGAAACTTTCCGAAAAGAGATTCTTCCATACTGGAAGGGAAAGAGTTTGGAAGATGTTCTTCGTAAACGTGCCGGAGATCAAATTGATGCCATCAGCAAAGTTGTAAAGATCAATCAAAAAGATCATGCGCAGGGTCATATTTGTCCAAATGTGGCTGAATGGCTTCAAAAAGGACCGCAAGGATTAAAAGAAGAAGCCAGTCAACACTTAAAAAACTGTACGGAAGAACAAAAAGATTTTTATCGTTCTATTGTATTGATCATGGAAGGCGTACAGAAATTTATGATGCGCTATCATGATTTATTGTTGCAGGAAGCTGATACATCACCGGAACATGCCGCAACCATGAAACAAGTGGCAGAAATCTGTGCCAACTTATCAAAGCATCCGGCCCGGACGTTCCATGAAGCCGTACAATCGATGTGGTTTTTGTTTGTGATCTTACACATGGAAAGCAATGCCTCCAGTTTTTCACCGGGACGTTTGGATAAAACTTTATATCCATACTATAAAAAAGATAAAGAAGAGCTTTTGATCAATGATCAAGAAGCATTGGAGATTATTGAATGCTTATGGTTGAAATTTAACCAGATCGTGTATTTACGCAATAAGAATTCCGCAAAATACTTTGCCGGTTTTCCCATCGGTTTTAACATTGCCGTTGGTGGTGTGGATGAAAACGGACAGGATTTCAGCAATGAATTAAGTCATCTATTCTTAACGGCACAGGAAGAGCTTGGCCTTCCACAACCAAATTTAAGTGTTCGTCTGCACGAGCATACAAATGAAGAATTGCTTCGTCATGCGGTCAAGGTCGTATCTAAGGGCAGTGGTATGCCGCAGTTCTTTAATGATAAAGCCATTGTCCATGAACTGGAAAAGTTAGGAATTTCCCATAAAGATGCCTTGGATTATGCCATTGTTGGTTGTGTGGAATTAACGACACAGGGAAATAATCTGGGCTGGTCTGATGCAGCCATGTTTAATATGAATAAAGTGTTAGAGCTTACATTAAATCATGGAAAATGTCTTCTGACAGGACAGCAGCTGGGACCGGATCTGGGTTCTTTAAGTACTTATCAGAACTTTGATGCACTGCAGGAAGCCTTTAAGAAGATGATGTTGTACTTTATTGATAAGATGATTCCTTGTTGCGAAGAGGTGGAAAAAGCCCATATTGATATTTTACCGACCGGCTTTTTAAGCAGTGTGATCGATGACTGTATGGAAAAAGGCTTGGATGTCACAAAAGGTGGTGCGCATTATAACTTGTCTGGTATCCAGATGATTCAGGTTGCCAACTTAGCGGACTCTTTAGCTGCCATCAAACAGATGGCTTATGATGAAAAACGGATTGAACCACAGGCTTTGGAACAAGCCTTGCAGACAAATTTTGAACACGATGAAGTTATGCGCCAGATGTTGTTGAACCGTGTTCCAAAATATGGTAACGATGTGGAATGGGTCGATGAATTAGGGGCCAAATGGGCACAGTTCTTTAGAGATACACTTAGAAATTATACGAATTATCGTGGTGGTATGTATCATTCCGGTATGTACACAGTCAGCGCCCATGTACCGATGGGACAAAATGTGGGAGCCAGCGCAGATGGGCGATTATCGCAAACACCGTTGGCCGATGGTGGCTTATCTGCCGTTTATGGTCGTGATTTAAAAGGGCCGACTGCTGTTTTAAAATCCGTATCTCGACTTCAAGATGACTGTACGACTAATGGTGGTTTGTTGAATATGAAATTTTTACCGGAATTCTTTGCGACGGAAAGCGGTATTCAGAAATTCTGTAATTTACTTCGTACCTTTGTCGATTTGGAAATTCCGCACATTCAGTTTAATGTGGTTCGAAGAGAAGATTTACTGGCAGCGCAAAAGCATCCGGAACAATATAGTTCACTGACAGTACGTGTGGCCGGTTACACAGCTTACTTTACCGAACTGGCTGGGGATCTTCAAAATGAGATCATCGCAAGGACATCCTATGACAACATCTAAGCTTCGTGTCTTTGATATTAAACGCTTTTCCACACATGATGGCATTGGCATACGAACGACAGTATTTTTAAAAGGCTGTCCCTTGCGTTGTAAATGGTGCCAGAATCCGGAAGGACTTTTACCGACTGCTCAGGTTTTATATATGGAAAATAAGTGTATTCACTGCTTGAGTTGTCTAAATGCCAGCAAGAGGCAGGGAATTGAAGTCAAAGACGGAAGAATTTGTCTGCATCGTGAAAAAAAAGAAGATTGGAATGCTATTGTAGATGCCTGTCCGACACGTGCACTGCAGTTTGATTCAAAGGAATATACGATCGAACAGCTTCTGACAGAAATCAAAAAAGATGAAGCTTTCTTTAAGCGGGAAGGTGGGGTAACCATATCCGGCGGAGAACCGTTTCTACAACCGGAAGGCTTACTGGCGCTTTTAAAGGCTTGTCATGAAGAAAAGATTCATACGGCCATCGAAACCAGTCTATTTACCGATTCCCAATGGCTGGAAAAGGCTTTACCATATCTGGATCAGATTTATGCGGATTGTAAGTTGTTTGGTGCAAAAGAGCATAAAAAATATACCGGAGTCGATAATGCTTTGATTCTGAAAAATATTCAATTGCTTCTACAATCCGATAAAAAAGAACATGTGATCATTCGTACACCGTTGATTCCAACTATGACCGCTACAAAAGAAAATATTGCCGCGATTTCCAAGTTTTTGGTTTCTGTGTATCCGGATGTGCACTATGAGATTTTAAACTATAATCCTTTGGCTCAATCGAAGTATGCCTATTTAGATATGGACTTTTGTTTCAAAGAGAATCCCAACCTCTATAACAAAGAAGTCATGGAATCGTTTTATAGTGTAGCAAAGGAAAACGGCATTCGTAATCTTGTGATTGAATAAAAAATGTTTGAAATTTACAAACAGATTATGTACAATATCTGCAATGAGGGAGTAGTCTAGCATTGCTTGATTGTTCAACATACCCGAATGTAAATTCTGGACAATCTTAAAGACAAGACTCATTAAGGACGCAAGGTCTTTAATGGATCTTGTCTATTTTTATTGTAAAGGAGAAAGTTATGTCAATCTATAATCAGACACAAAAGGAAGTTCTTGAACAATTATCCACTTCGATGGAAGGTCTCTCCAATGAAGAAGTAAAAAAACGACAGGAACAATACGGATTAAACCAGATGAATCAGAGCAAGCCGAAAAGTCCGGTCTTGATCTTTTTAGAACAATATAAAGATCTATTAGTTATCGTATTGATCTGTGCGGCTTTGATATCTGCCTTTTCCGGTGAATATGTCAGCACGGCTGTTATTTTAGTGGTTATCACGATCAATGCGATCCTGGGAACGATTCAAACCTTGAAGGCCAGAAAATCACTGGAAAGCTTACAAAAGCTTTCCACACCCCATGTCAAAGTATTACGCAACGGGCAAATGGAAGAAATATCCAGTGATCAGTTGACCATTGGTGATATTGTCTGTGTAGAGGCCGGAGATGTGATCGAAGGCGATGGACGTATTTTAGAGGCAGCGAATTTGCAGATCAATGAAAGTGCTTTGACCGGTGAATCTTTACCACAGGAAAAAACGACTGAGTCTTTAAGTGGAGAACAGCCTTTAGCCGATCAGACCAACATGGCTTTTTCCAGCGGATTGGTTACCAATGGTACCGGAAAATATGTTGTATCTTCCATTGGAATGGATACACAGATCGGTCATATCGCCAGCATGATCGAAAATGCACAGGAACGTAAGACACCATTGCAGAAAAGCTTAGATGAATTTTCTGTTAAACTCACCATCAGCATTTGTGTGATCTGTGCCATTATTTTAGCCATTAATGTCTTTTTAGCGCATGAAAACGTATTGGATGCTTTGTTGATTGCGGTGGCCTTAGCTGTTGCAGCTATTCCGGAGGCTTTAGGATCCATCGTTACGATCGTGCTTTCTATTTCAACCCAAAAGATGGTCAAGGAAAATGCGATTATCAAGCAGTTAAATGCTGTGGAAAGCTTAGGATGTGTTTCTATTATCTGCTCCGATAAGACGGGAACATTGACACAGAATAAAATGAAGGTCATGGATGTCTTTGCCAATCAGGAAGCTTTTCCACCGGAAGCTTTAGATGCCGATGATCATTGTCATGACGTTTTATTGAAAGAATGTCTATTATGTAACAATGCGATTTATCGAGAAGATGCACAGATTGGGGATCCAACGGAGATCGCTTTGTTGGAGCTGTTTGACAATTATGGTAAAAAAGATGGCGATTATATAGTTGAAACCGAACGTATGGATGAGATTCCATTTGATTCGACTCGTAAGATGATGTCCATCAACTCAAAATCACACCTTTATACCAAAGGTGCTGTGGATGAGCTGTTAAAGCGTTGTACGCAAATCTTGATCCATGATCAAAAACGTCCAATTACAAGTGAAGATAAGGAAGTCATCCTGTCAAAGAATGAATATTATGCCAAAAAAGGGTTGCGTGTCTTAGGTTTTGCCTATAAAAATATGGAACCAAAACCGCTTGATTTTGCCGATGAAAGCGATTTGTGCTTTGTAGGTATGGGGGCCCAGATGGATCCGCCTCGTCAAGAAAGCAAAGATGCGGTTGAAAAATGTCGTATTGCCGGTATCAAACCTATCATGATCACAGGTGATCATGCGATTACTGCCCAAAGTATTGCCACAGAGATTGGTATATTTAACGAGGGTGATGTGGTCTTGGAAGGTTCGCAATTAGAAAAGATGAGTGAAGATGAACTGGATGCGATCTTACCAAAAGTTTCTGTATATGCTCGTGTGGCACCGGAACACAAGATTCGTATCGTCAAGGCATGGCAGAAACGAAATGAAATCGTAGCCATGACCGGAGATGGTGTCAATGATGCCCCGGCACTGAAACAAAGTGATATTGGTGTTGCCATGGGAATTACCGGAACAGAGGTTTCCAAGGATGCCGCCAGTATGATCTTAATGGATGATAACTTCTCTACGATCGTAAAAGCGGTCATTACCGGACGAAACGTCTATAACAATATTAAAAATGCCATTACGTATTTATTGTCAGGAAACTTCTCGGCCATTTTGGCGGTTGTTTATACATCTGTATTATTTTTGCCAACACCATTTACGGCTGTGCATTTGTTGTTTATTAACTTGATTACAGACTCCTTACCGGCCATTGCGATCGGTATTGAAAAAGGCTCAGATGATATTTTGAAACAAAAACCTAGAAAGAGTGATGATTCCATCCTGAATTCAAAAACGTTGATCCAAATTGGTACCGAAGGTTTGATCATCTTTGTCTTTGTGATGACTGCCTACTATTTAGGAAATGAAGTCAGTCCGGCGTTGGCTAGTACCATGGCATTTGCGACTTTGTGTTTATCTCGTTTATTCCATGGTTTCTCCAGCCGTTCCGCATTGCCTTTATATAAGCTTTCTATCAATGTCTATAGCTGTTTAGCCTTTGTTGTCGGAGCCGGTTTATTAATGTTGATTTTATTAGTTCCAGGTTTACACGGACTCTTTAGCGTTGCACAAGACCTGACTTTACAATATATCGGTTTGATCGTTCTCTGTGCTTTTGCTTCTTTTATCTGTATTCAGCTATTACGCATTATTAAAACAACAATTAAGAAATAACACTTTGAGGTGATTTGTCACCTCATTTTTTATACAATTTCATAAAAAACAGGATAGTTTGAAGTCTATCCTGTTTTTAGATTATTGACAATCTTTTAAGATATGGTGAATTTCTTCCGTTGATTTTTGTATAGCTTTGGCAATCTGTCCTACAGACATTGTTTGGGATAACGTTTCAATCATATTTCTCTGTTCTTCCAATCTGCCTAGTTCACGTCCTTTTTGCAAGGCTTCTTCACGGGCCCATTTGATTCGTGCATTTTCCATTCGAATATTGTCATTGATACTCAACTGTTCGAATTCTTCATTGAGCTGATTGATCCATTCCTGGCTCATATACTTGATGATCTTGTCTGCCATGGCGATTCCTTCTTCCTGCTTGATTACTTCTTTGATTATAGACTGTTTTCCTTCGTCTTCAAAGTATTTCAGAAAGAAACTCCACTTTTCAAGTAAGCTCATGTCTTTGACCTCCATCAAAGGAACTTTGGGAAGCTGAACAAAGATCAGCTGCATTAACTGTCCGGCATATTTTAAAGCCTGTCCTTTCCAGTTTCTTTGTTCAGACTGTTCCACCAGCTCTTCATATTCCGGAGAAATGATAAAATCCGTGATCACGATTTGATAAGCCGGATGAAAATTCGAATAGGGTTCTCCTTCCTTGAGTACTTGCCTGGATGCTAAGCGAATCTCATAATAGAACATGCGATAAAAGAATTCTTCTGGATCGTAAACCACCTGCATTTCGATATTGGCCAGACGACCATCATCAAAAGAGACAAGAAGATCCATGCGGGGATGTTTCTGATGGACAATCTCGGAAGTCAGTTCACTGTTCATGACTTTAACAGAAGAAACCGGCTGTTTGAGAATGGAACGGAGCAGGGAACAAAGTGCGATCTGACTTTCTTTGATATCGGCACCAAAGACGGACTTAAAAGCCATGTCGTGTTTTAAATTCAATTTCGATGGCATAGAAACCTCCTTACTATCAGCTATCAAAACAAAGCAGTAAAAGAAGGCAGGTAAAAACAGATTTCACATACTAGCAATAATAGCCTCACTATTAGATACGAAATAAATCAGTAAAACTATTAAAAAGATTTCAATACTTTTTGGCTTAACTTGCAATTTGTTGATGTGACATGAATAATGTCGGTTTTGCTTGTAACATGAAAGTGTAAAAAGAAATGAGGTACACATCATGTTACAAACAAATCAAATTTTAACTTCTTCCATCCGGGCAGAACTGTATCCTTTCCAAGTGGAAAAAATTACTCGTCAAGTCAATGATTTTATTCTTTCGAATAAGGAAAGCGAGGAATGCTCTTTTGAAATTTGTCCGAAATGTGGCGCTGTTCATCCCCGACTGACCAAGGCCGGTTTCACCGCTGCCGGTAAGCAAATGCTTCGCTGTCATGAATGTGGAAAGCGTTTTGTTATTGACCATGGCGAGTTAACCTATTATTCTCATCAGAGTCAGGCCAAATGGGATGATCTGATTCTGGAAACGCAGAATGGAAATTCCATGAAGGAAACGGCTGTAAAAATCAATGTTCATGAAACCATAGCCTTCCGCATGCGTCATAAGTATCTCCATTCTTTAGAACAAACGGTGTATCCCCTATGTACTGAAAGATGAGATTGAATTGGATGAAAAATATGTACCTTTTTCCCATAAGGGAACAAAGATTTCTTCCGTTCCCGGCAAGAAAAGAGGAGAACCGGCCTCCAAACGAGGTCTGTCCGATGAACAGGTTTGTCTTCTGAGCGGTGTGGAACGTTTGGGAAAGTCCATCCTGAACGCTTTTAATCTAGCCAAACCAACCAATCAGGATATATTAAAAATGAAGAATCATATTCAAAATCATTCTTTTATCTGGACGGATGGATTAAGCAGTTATAATGAGCTGATTGAAGAAAAACAATGCGATCATAAAATCGTGAAGACAAAGGATGATTATGACAGGGTCAATCATCTCAACAATGTGAACAGTTTCCATCAGAAGATTGAAGCACAGTATAAGAGATATAAGGGAGTGGCCTCCAAATATATCAACCGATATGCGGCATTGTTTACCATGCAAAGAGAATGCAGAGACATGGATTCGATGGAAACACTGATTTATATCAAGCGAAAACTCAAGAAAACAAAATGTTACTTTTATATTCGTCAGTTAACAACACTGGATATTTTCACCTGCATACCGGAAAGATTTGCATAAAAGAGCTAAAGTCAATAAATTGCAAGTTAAGCCTACTTTTTTGAATGATTTAGACTTTGTACAGATACTTCTCTTTTTTTGTGTTCATTTTGATGCATAACTGGCGCATAATAAGGGTTGCTTTTTCAATTGTTTTTTGTATAATTTAACTACAGCTAAGAAGAGAAAGAGTACATAGTGTCTTTCTTTACAGAGAGCGACTGTTTGGTGCAAGGTCGCAGGAAAGTCTATGGAATACACCTTGGAGCTTCATCATGACGTATGTCTGCGTTAAAGACTAGAGTGCATACTTTTTGTATGAAGTAAGGTGGTACCGCGTTGATAACGTCCTTATAGAGGGCGTTTTTTTTATGGAGGAAACAAAATGAAGTTATTTGATGAATTAAAGTGGCGTGGTCTTGTCGATAATGTGACAAGCCCGGATGTAGAAGATGCCATCAACAATGAACAGCTGACCTTTTATATTGGAACCGATCCAACAGCAGATTCTTTACATATTGGACACTACAGTTCTTTGTTAATGGCGAAGCGTTTACAGATGCATGGACATCATCCTATCATGCTGGTTGGTGGTGCTACCGGTTTTATCGGTGATCCAAAGGCTACCGGCGAGCGTAATATGTTAACACCGGAAGTATTACAGAAAAACTATGATGCCCTGCATGCGCAGATTTCAAAACTTTGGGGCTTTGATATGGTCAACAATTTGGACTGGACAAAAGATATTACGATCATTGACTTTTTGCGTGACTATGGAAAACTGTTTAACGTCAACTATATGATCAACAAGGAAACGGTAAAGAAACGTCTGGACAGTGGTATTAGCTACACCGAATTCTCTTATATGATCTTACAGAGTTTAGATTTCTATACGTTATATAAGACCAGAAATTGTACGATGCAGATTGGTGGCCAGGATCAATGGGGAAATATCACCTCCGGATTGGAACTGATTCGTAAAAAATGTGGTGCGGATGTCAAATGTTATGGCTTGACGATGCCATTGATCACAAAAGCCGATGGTACAAAGTTTGGTAAGAGTGAAAGTGGAACGGTATGGTTGGATCCGAAAAAGACCAGTCCGTATGAATTGTATCAGTTCTTGTTCAATACCGAAGATACAAAAGTCATTGAATATTTGAAGAAACTGACGTTCTTGACCAAAGAAGAAATTGATGCTTTGAAAGTTTCTTTAAAAGAAGAACCGCATAAACGCGAAGCACAGAAAGCTTTGGCCAGTCAGGTCGTTAAAGATCTTCATGGAGAAGAAGGATTAGACAGTGCATTAAAAATCACCAATGCGTTATTTAGAGGTTCTTTTTCGGAGTTGAATGATGCGCAGAAATTAGAAGCTGTAGCACAGATGGATCAGATTGAATGTCCTTGTGGTCTGATGTTGGAGGATGTACTGATTCAAACACACATCGCTTCCAGTAAACGAGAAGCACGTGAATGGATCAAGGGAAACTCGATTTCCATCAATGGAAATAAGGTGAATGACCCACAGATGTTGATTGCACAGGGAAATTGTTGTGTGCAAGATTATATGATCTTACGTCGTGGTAAGAAAAATTACTATTGTGTCAAAATGAAAGAGCAGGAAAACTAATTCTCGCTCTTTTTTCCTTGCCATGTGTTTAATGCCGCCATTTTTTTATCGATTTCATTGGTCACGATCGTCTTTTTGATGGTCCATAAAGGAGCAATCAGATCTTTGGCCATTCCATCTCCTGTCAATCGTTCTACGATGCAGTCATAAGGTAAAATTTCCAGTTGTCTGACTACCACATCCACATAGTCTTCTAAGGAAAGTAACGGAAATGGATGCTCCTGGTATTGTTTTGCCAAAACGGTGCCTTCGATGATATGTAACATATGAATCTTGATCGCATCAAAAGGATGTTTGCCAAGCTGTCGCACCGTATCGATCATATCTTCTTTGGTTTCACCGGGTAAGCCATTAATGATATGTACACAGGTCAAAATGGGAGTATCTTTTAGCTGTTCCAATGCATCCCAAAGCTCTTGTGTTGTATGAAGCCGATTTAAACGTTCCATAGTCTTATCATGTGCGCTTTGTAAGCCTAGCTCGATCCAGGTTTCTTTTTCTTTAGCTTTTTCAGAAAAATAATTGATGATTTCCGGGTTTAGACAATCGGGTCTTGTCGCAATACAAACTCCTAAAACATCGTCACGGGCATAAAAGGGATCATAGATTTTTTGTATCGTCTTCAAATCGGCATAGGTGTTGGAGTAAGATTGAAAGTACGCAAAGCCTAAACAACCCGGCCATTTTCTTTGCATTCGCTCTAAGCCAAGTTCATATTGAGTTTCCAAACTGTCAAAAAAGGAAAGGATACTGTCACCGCTTCCTTTTCCGGAACAGAAGGTGCAGCCGCCAAATTCTTTGGTACCATCTCGATTGGGGCAGGTAAAGCCGGCATTCAAGGGGACCTTGGCTACTTTTTGATGATACTTGGTTTTAAAATAATGATTGATCGTATAATATCGTTTATTGTCATGAGAGTGTGTATAAGGATTGTTCATTGTCATCACCTTGCACATCCTAACATATTTCGATCAGAAATGACAGCTTGTTGAAAAAGACAAAACACACTAAAAAATATAATCTTTGATTTATTCGATAGATAAAGGCTTTCCAGCTCAAAACAATGAGTCATGCAGAATTTATGCTACACATTTTGATTGGGATGTGATATCATGTCTAAGCATTAAGGGGACATAGAGAGTGGTTTTAGGAGGCTCAGTTATGTCAAATTTTTTTTCTAAGGACCATAATAACATTCCTAAATACGCCTTAAAGATGACAAAACAAAAGGGAATTCGAATGCGGGTTACAGCCAGAGGAGAGCTGGTTGTACATGCCAATCCATTTTGTTCAAAAGAAATGATCGATAAATATGTAGAACGTCATTTGGATGAAGTTTATTTTAAAGCCAAGGTGCCAACGGTCCGGCTTTTTGGGAGAAGTTTTCAGGTCAAAAAAATCAAAGGAACGACCAGTCATGTCACAACTTGTGAGGATGAACTGATTATACAGGCAAAAGATGAAGCAAGCATGGAAAAGGTTTTCCAACAGTTTTTACGGGCAAATGCCAAAGATGTATTGTGTGATATCTCGGAAATGATCTTCTATCGTTTTCAAGAGTATTCCATTACCATGCCTAAGGTCTTGATTCGAAAGATGACAAGCAGCTGGGGCATCTGTCATCCGGAAACAAATTCGATTACGTTAAATGCGGAGTTGATACATTACCCGGTTGAATTTATCGAATATGTTGTCTGCCATGAATTTATTCATCTTTTACAACCGAATCATTCACCGGCATTTTATGACATCTTAAAAAAAGTGATGCCGGATTATAAACGGCGGATCGATCTGATTGAAACCAATAATGAAAAGCAGTATCTCATGTGATACTGCTTCTTTTTATAGTTCGCGTCCGATAACTTCGGCAATTTTTCTTCCTTTTTGGATCAAATTAGCATATTTTTCCGGTTTTAGGCTTTGATCTCCATCGCTCCATGCACATTCTGGATTGTCGTGTACTTCTATGATCAGGCCATCGGCACCTGCGGCAATCGCAGCTAAAGATAGTGATTCAATCAGTTTCCAGTCACCGGCGGCATGACTTGGATCGATAATGATTGGCAGATGCGTTCTTTCTTTGATAATAGGAATGACCGCAAGATCCAAAGTGTTTCTTGTCATAGTCTCAAAAGTTCGTATTCCTCTTTCGCAAAAGATCACATTTGGATTTCCTTCAGACATGATATATTCGGCAGCCATGATCCATTCATTGATCGTGTTGGCCAATCCGCGTTTTAGTAAAACCGGTTTTTTGGTTCGTCCAACGGCTTTCAATAGATCGAAATTCTGCATATTTCGTGCTCCGATCTGAATGATATCCACGTTTTGAACAAATTCATCCAAGTGCTCTACGGCCATCAATTCACTGACGATCGGAAGGCCGGTCTGTTCTCTGGCGATACATAAATCGTTGACTCCCTCGGTTCCTAATCCCTGGAAAGCATAAGGGCTGGTTCTTGGCTTATAGGCACCTCCTCGAAGCATATCGGCACCACATGCTTTGACTTCCTTGGCAATGCGTGTGATCTGCTCTTTTCCTTCAACACTGCAGGGACCGGCAATCATGACGATCTTTTTACCGCCAATGGGAATGCCATTGACATCGATAATGGTATCTTCCGGATGAAACTTCCGATTGACCAGCTTATAAGGTTCATCCACTCGCTGTACATTGGCAACGATGGGGTTGGCCATGACATTTTTCTCATCGACTTTTGAGGTATCCCCAACTAAACCAAAGACATTGTAGTTTTCTCCGTAAATCACAGTGACCTGCAATCCCATGTTTTCAAAACGATGGATCAGCTGATCGATTGTTTCTTGTTGGGCTTCTTTTTTTAAGGTAATGATCATATAGTTTTTCCTCCTGTACAAATTAAATCTTGTATATGGTCTTTTACTTTTTGAATACTTGTTTGGGCAATCGTATCTAAATCGGTATTGTTTACGATTTGAATGTCACTATATTGAAGATAGTAGGGCATGCGTTGATGATACATGTCTTCCACCGCTTTTTGACTGCAGGAAAGAGGACGTGTGGGATCATTGGATTCCAACTGATCTAAATCACGATCCAGAAAGATCAAAACACCATTTAATCGTAATGCATCGATGTTGATTTTGCTTTTGATGATGCCACCTCCACAGGCAATCACCAGATTTTGACTGGCACTGATACGTTTTGTAACTTTAGTTTCCAGTTCTCGAAATACAGCTTCTCCGGTTTCGGCAAAGATTTCCGGTATGGTTTTCTGTGCTTCTTTTTCGATTTCTTCATCCAGATCGATAAATTTCTTTTGGGAAAGCTGTGCTACTTTTTTTCCTATGGTACTTTTACCACAGCTAGGCATCCCGATAAAAACCAGATTCGTTTTTTCCATCAATAAATCAAATAAGATTTGATCGATCACTTTTTGCGGTGTCGTATCTTGTAGAAAATGTTCTTTGGCACGAATAGCCTGTACGATCAACATTTCCATTCCTGCTGCATACAACAATCCTTTTTCTCGGGCCTGCAGACAAAGCTTGGTACAGATTGGATTATAGACAACATCCAATACCGCTTTACACTTCGGAAAGTCGTTTAAATCAACAGCCTGTTCATCGATATGAGGATACATACCGACAGGCGATGTGTTGATAATGATATCCGCATCGCAATGGTTGGCATAGACTTCCTTGTAGGAAATCGCATCATCTTTTGGATGACGGGATACACAAAGAATCTGTTTGGCGCGATGGTTTCTGCAGACGGCTTTAATAGCTGCCGCAGCACCGCCATTTCCTAAAACCAATACTTTTTGATCCTGGATGGGGACATGATGATGTTGAATCATATAATCAAATCCATCATAATCTGTATTGTATCCATAAAGCTTTCCATCACGATTGACGATCGTATTGACAGCGCCGATAGCTTTGGCATGTTCATCTATAAAATCCAAATAGGGAATGACTGTCTTTTTATACGGAATTGTTACATTGATGCCTTGAAACGCTTTTTTACGCATAAAATCATCGAGCTGTTCTTCGGATAAAGGCATTAGATCATACGTATAATCAGCCAGCTTTTCGTGAATGATCTTGGAAAAGCTGTGCGATAGTTTTTTTCCGATCAATCCATACTCGCTCATTGTAAAACCTCCTTGAAGTAAATAAAAAAGCATCATGTGAGAAATGCCATGATGCTTAAAAGCCCCGAAAAAAGAACCAGTTTGTTAAAAAATGGCTTTTTCAGGGCTATTTAAAGGTATACATAAAATAAGAAACAGAATTAATATTTTTCATAAGTTTTCACCTTATGAAAATAATTTACAATACAACGTTGTAAAAATCAAGGAAAAACTGACAAGATTCTATATTTTTTGGTACACTAAAAAAGGTGATAGAAATGAATGCAATACAATGGAACAATAGAAAGCCAAAGATTTGTATACCTGTTATGGAGGCAACCGAAGATAGGATCCTTCAACAAGTGGAAACAATACGCGCTATGGATATCGACCTTGTTGAGTGGCGAATCGATGCCTTTCAACAAATAAAAGATTTAACAAGATGTATAGAGATTGCCAAAATGATAAAAGAACGTCTTGACGGATTGGGATTGTTGATTACGTGTCGAACGAAACAAGAGGGCGGATGCCTTGATTACACCGATTCATTTTATAAAGAATTATATCAACGGATTTGCAAAGAACAAGTCGCTGACTTGATCGATTTGGAATACGATCGGGTAAAAGATGACTTTGATCGGTTGTTGCCGATTGCCAGAAAAAATCAAATCCAGGTTATCGCATCGCATCATGATTTTAATAAAACGCCTTCAAAAAAAGAAATCATGGAAAAATTGAACTGCATGAGACAAACGGAGGCGGATATTATTAAAATGGCCTGTATGCCAAGATCAAAAGAAGATGTCTTTGTATTGATGGAGGCAACTTCTACTTTTAAAGAACACTATCCGGATATCGTGCTTGTGACAATGTCCATGGGCAGACAAGGAATGCCATCCAGAATTTTGGGAGAATTTATGGGAAGCTCTCTGACTTTTGCATCGGCCGGTACTCAAAGTGCACCGGGACAAATTGATGTGGATGTCATGCATATTTTGATTGATACATTGCATAAGATACAAGAATAAGCTATGAGGACAATGAATAAAAAAGAGCCTTATAGCCAATGTCATTAAGTTAAGAAAATGAACACTTTGAGGAGCACACAAAATGTGCGCCTCTCTTTTTTATAAAAAAATCAAACAAATATATTGACAAACATTGAAAAGAATGCGGCCTATTATTCATAAAACATGAATAATAGGCCAATTGTTTATAGGTATACGATTTTGGAGGTACTTATGAACATATTTAAATCAATCAAAAAACAATTAAAATTCTGTATCAAAGCCATGGATACATCTTCTTCTTTGTTTGTCGTTAATCCGGAAAAAGACTTTACTCGAAAAAGAAAACATCTTTTTGGGGATACTTTGATGAATGTTATTTTACTCGAATCCGGTTCTCTAAAGGATGAATTATTCAAAAGATTTGGTTATTCTCTGGATACTCCTTCTGCTTCTTCTTTTATCCAAGCTCGTGATAAAATCCGACCCGATGCATTTCATACACTTTTGGATGAAGCTAATCCAACAACACTGAATATTGGAGATCTCAAAGGTTTTGGCGCAACCGTTGTAACGGAAGATGCGACCAACAAGCTCATCAAGATCGAAAGCTCTGATCCGGAAGTCTTAGAAGTTATTCGTACCAATGCAGGTGATCATTATACTTATACACTGCATGCCTTGAAACAAGGTACAGCTACATTAACGATTACATCGAATGGAAATACGGCGCAGGGACAGCCGGTGACTAAACAAGTGGAAATCACGATTAATGAGGCGGTTACTTCCAAAGAAGAATTAGAAGCGAAAATTGAAGAAGCAAATACGATCTTAGAAAACGAAAATCTTTATATTAACACATCGTTAGATGTATTAAAAAACGCTTTAAAACTGGCCAATGATATCGATCAGAAAGAAGATGCAACACAAACAGAAGTCAATGCACAGGTCGTACAGCTCTTTAAAGCTATTCAACAGTTAGAGTATCGCGGTTCTAATGAAGGACAGCCAGACAGTGAAAATCCAATTGCGGTCGATCCGGAAAACGTGACAGCGACAACATCAGCTTCAGAAGGTCCGGTTGGCGATGCCTTTGATGGAAACCCGGAAACATACTGGCATTCCGGATGGGAACAGGGTACCGAAAAGCTGCCACAAAGTGTAACGATTGATCTTAACAATGAATATGATGTGGAACAAGTTAACTACCTGCCTCGTCAGGGCAGTCGAAATGGTGACATCGTCAAATATCAGATTGAAACCAGTGAAGATGGAGAAAACTTTAAACCGGTGGTTGTAGGTACGATTGAAAACGATGGTACTTCCATTGTGGAAAGAACCGAACCGCATAAGATCAAATTTGACAAGACCAAGGCACGTTATGTTCGCATTACGGCTCTGGAATCTTTAGGAAATCAAAATAACCTTTATGCTTCTGCTGCAGAATTCAGTATCTTTGGAGCATTGCATTCTGATGCGATTCCGGCTACTTCAATCGAACTGGATAAAACCGAATTAAAGCTGGATGCCGGCAATACAGAAACTGTTACCGCAACGATCCTGCCGGAAGATACGACCGATAGTATCACCTGGGAATCTTCCGATCCAGCGATTGCCAGTGTAGAAGCCATTACCAGTCGCAGAGCCAGAAGAGATGTCAGTGGTACAACGAATACAAGTACAGTGACGATTACCGCTTTAAAAGCCGGTACGGCAACGATCACAGCCAAAGCGAATGACACGGTAAGTACGACTTTAACGGTGACAGTCGAAAATCCAAAACAGGAGCAACTGTCGGCATTGATTGAAAAGGTCAAAGCTGTTAAATACGAAAATGCCGCTTTACAGGATTATGTCACTTCCGAAATTGAAAAGGCAGAGCAAGCCCTGGATAAAGATCAGGATACCTTACAGAATGCGTATTACGCTTTAGCCGGTGCTTTGTCTGAAAGCGAAGCAATCCAAAAGGATATTGATCAGATCAACAGTTTTAATAGTATGGATGATTCTCGCTATGCACAAAATGATCAGTTTACTTTGTTTAAAGAACAGCTGGAATTAGCTAAGAATCTGTTATTTAATCCAGTACAGAATAAAGAATTGATCAAATCGCATGTAGAAGCATTAAAGAAAGGCTTTGCGCAACTGGAAGAATTGAACCGTGAAAAACTAGCAAATGCGATTCAGGAAGCTGAAAAAGTTAATTTAGAAAACTGTGTAGAAGATGATGCCTTGACTGCGTTTAAAACAGCATTAGACAATGCGAAAGCAGCCAATCCACAAACCAATGAAGAAATTGATACATTGGTCAACGCTTTATTGGATGCACAGGCCGGTTTACATTTTAAAGAGGAAGAAGACCTTGCTTCTGTGCAACAAAGAGATTCCATCAGCCATGCGTTGGATGTTTTAAAGAATCTAGATTTGAAGCTTTATTCTGATGAAGATCAGAAGCTGATCCAGGATGCAATTTCTGAGGGTGAAAAGGCATTGGCTAATAATAAGTTATCCAATGAAGAAGCATCGGCAGTGATTGAAACACTGGCTAAGGCTTTAGCAGTAGAACCTAAGGAAGAAGAGCATACTAATGAAAATCTTGCGACTTCACAACAGAAGGATTCAATTCGATCTGCTTTAGATATTTTAAAGGATATCGATCTGGACTTGTATGCTTCTAAAGATCAAGAATTGATCAAAGATGCGATTGCAGCCGGTGAAAAAGCCTTGGAAAATGACAAGCTGACCAATCAGGAAGCCGATGATGTCATTGCGACACTTGCCAAAGCTCTTTCTGTAACACCAAAAGAGGATGAAAAACCAGATACAGAAAATCCGGGAACAAATCCTTCGGAAAATCCAGGCAATGATCCAGATACAGAGAACAGTCAGACCAATTCATCAAATACTGTTACAGTAAATCCAACAGATTCTTCCAAGTCTAATGGAAATACAAAAACAGGCGTACATTCCTTTGTCGGCTTATTTGTCGCTTTGGCTACAACGGCTGCTGCTACGGCCGGTACTGTAACTGTACTTAAAAACAAAAAGATTCGTATTCGCCGTAAAGGAAAGAAATAATGAAGTCTTTTAAAGGCATCATACTGATTCTCTCTTTGATTTTGCTTGTGGGATGCAGTGCGAACAGTTCGCCTGCATCTCCAGGTGAGATCCAAACGATCAATTTAGATCAGGTCGATGAAAAAATTGCAAACCAGGATAGTTTTATCGTGTACTATGCACAATCGGATTGTGGCTATTGCCATGATTTTGATGAAATTCTCAGTGAATTTGTTCCGAATCATCCAATTACGATCTATAAGGTTTTATTGGATCAGGAAGAAAATGCCACACCGGCGGATAATTTAGCCAGAGTGCGTAATTACTTTCCAACCTTTCATGTAACTCCAAGCGTATATTATGTTGAAAAAGGAATTTTTAAATCCGATCTGAATCCGGAAAGTGTTGAGATTACCAAAGACATGTTGGAGGCATGGGTAAAAAACAATCATCTGGAAAATCTATAATATTTTGTGTCATGAACAAAAGGGACGAATGAATTTCGTCCTTTTCTTTTGGGTTTGGAAATAAAAAATAGAAAGATGTTGTGAAATAAAACGATTATGATATAATCTCTTTCGTTAACTAGACGGGAGGGATGTATTGAGTTAGAAAACATATAGTATATTGAAAATAAAATCGACCCTTTGAAATACGCTGACGGTCAGCAGGTCATCGCCGATTTTATGACTGATGAAGTCTTATTGTGGGTTAAAAGCCCAGTTTTATGAGCACACACTTGTAGAATCAATAAGAGTATTAAAAGCAATATGCTATATAAAGCTCAATAGATCTGATAAAAATTGAATCGTTTCAAAATCATCAGCAGTTACAAGTGCTCTAGGTAAAGAAGGAGTATTTTAATGAAAAAGTTATTTTTAGTTTTATGTGCCATGGTTTTGGCAGGCTGCAGTGCCACAAAAGTCAATATGAGTGATGAAATGAAAATTGACAATCCCGTTGATCTATCCAAGGAAGATGGAGCGGATAGTGTCGAAAGAGATGGAGATCATGAAGATTCCATCTATTATGCACATCCGGATTTTTATAATATGGAATCTGACGATACATTGACGATTCTTAGTCATTTTGAAACTCTCCAACAATCTTCGGAATGGAGCTGTGGAGTCGTTAGTGCTTTAATGGTGTTGAATTACTATGATAAGCTGGGCGATCATACAGAAGAATCTTTGGCTATGTATCGTACCAACCAGCTGGCACAGGAAGCAACCAGTCTGGAGTCTATGATCAAAATCTTTGAAGGTGTAGGAGGTATGGAGATTCATTCCACCTATGATTATACACAGGAAGAAGCCGCCGAGAAGATCAATCTGGATATGATTCGTGAATACTTAAAAGAGGGTGTTCCTGTCATGGTCGCATGGAATGACTGGGGTGGTCATTGGCAGACCATTATCGGTTATGATGATGTGGGAACCGAAACAACACAGGATGATGTGATCATCGTAGCTGATTCTTACGATACAACGGATCACAATCAGGATGGTTACGGTATCATTCCGGCCGAACGTTTCTATTATAACTGGACAATGTATGATTTCTTTGAGAAAAATTATCAGATTGATGAAAGAGATCATTTGTTTATTGCGGTAAAACCAGTTTAAATCAAATATAAGCATCATAGTGTTTAGGAGCTTGGTATGAAAAAAATAGTATTTGAAGAATATGAAAGCTTTTTAGAGCAGATCCAACAGGAAGATCAATCAAATCAAGATTGTATCTGTATTGATTTTCAATCTCTTGTCGATCATTTGGAAACCATTGAACAGGTTTTGGTACTACAAATGGCTCTGGCAAAGATACATAAGCGCTGTATTCTGTACTTTCCATATCCGGGAAAAGAGAAAATGACAGAAATAGAATATGAAGCGTATAAACGTGAGCTTCAAAAGTTACAGAATATTCAACTTTGTTTGGAAGAATTTTCTTGATGTTATAAATGGACTAAAAAGAAAGGGCTTTAATTTTAATTTTCCTAGTCCTGTGGTATAATTCTTATAAACAAGGAGGTACCTATTATGAAAGTCAATGTAGTAGGAAAAAACGTAACTGTTACGCAAGGGATCTCTGATAAGATTCACAAAAAGCTGGATGTATTGAACAAATACTTTATCATCAGCGATGAGGATACAGCCAATGTGCTGATTCGTACCTATCCTCATAAACAAAAGATTGAGGTGACGATTCCCACAAAGTTTGCCATTCTTCGTGCTGAAGTCATGGATGACGATTTATATAATGCCGTGGATAAAGTCATCGATAAGCTGGAAGATCAGATTCGTCGTCAGAAGACTCGTCTGACACGCAAGAATAAAGATTCATTGGCCGAGGCTTTTTTGGAAGATGATGAAATTTATGGTTCTGATGAAGATGTCGTAGTAAAGACGAAATCCATCGAACCGGTAGAAATGAGCCTGGATGATGCCATCATGAAAATGGAGCTTTTAGGACATGATTTCTTTATCTATACAGATGATGAAACGCAGAAAATTGCCGTTGTCTATAAACGTTATGATGGCGGATATGGTTTGATTGAAACAGAATAATGAGATGGAAGATCGAATGGGGAAATGACCATTCGGTCTTTTTTTCTGGCTTTAGAAAACTTTAAGAATTAAATGGAAAAAACATGATAGAATAAAACTATGTACACGATATTCTTGGTAGAAGATGACAATGTGATTGCGACAAAAACAGCGCAGTTTCTTAAAAGCTGGAATTATGAAGTTGTTCTGGTCAAAGATTTTCATGATGTCATGGATACATTTTTTCAATGTAATCCGGATTTAGTCTTGATGGATGTGACCTTACCGGTCTTAAATGGGTATCACTGGACAACACAGATTCGCAGGGTATCTAAAGTGCCGATCCTGTTTGTATCGAGTGCCGGTGACAATATGAATATTGTGATGGCATTAAGCCAGGGAGCTGATGATTATATCACCAAGCCTTTTGAACTGCAGATCCTGCAGGCAAAGATTCAGGCACTGCTTCGAAGAACCTATGACTTTAGCGGAAAGCTAAATGTGCTGGAGCATAAAGGCTTACGATTTGTGATCGAAGAAAATAAAGCATTATATCAGGATCAGGAAATTGAACTTTCTAAAAATGAGGCAAAGATCCTGCATATTTTATTAGAGAAGAAGGATACGATCGTTTCTCGAGAAGAAATGATGAATCATTTATGGAAAACGGATTTTTATGTGGATGAAAATACATTAAGTGTGAATGTGAATCGATTGCGAAAGAAACTGGAATCTATTGGTTGTACCAATTACATCGAAACAAAAAAAGGATTGGGTTATAAGATATGAAATGCCTTACTTCGTATATCAGAGATCATAAATATTGGTTTTGCCTGATGCTTGTTTTGTTTTTGATGTTGTTATGCTTATTTTATGTATATCAAATGGATGTAGAGCCTTTATTGTATGGTTATCTTTTGATCTTGTTTTTCTTTTTTGTCTTTATTGGCTTTGATTTCTATAAATATGTTTTGATGCATCATCAACGTGCAACGATCCGTGAGGAAAATATCGTATCGGCCTTATCCATCGAGGATATGACACTTGCCGGTCAGGATTATCATGAACTCTTGGAGAAGATGGATCATGCCCGCGTAGAAGCTATTATGGAAAATGAAAACCAGGTTAAGGAAACGATGGATTACTTTACGATGTGGATTCATCAGGTAAAATTACCGATTGCCGGTATGCAGCTATTACTGGAAGAAGAACAGTTAGATAGAAAATCCATACAAAGCCAGCTTACCCGCATCAATCAATATACAGATATGGTTTTGGCATATTTACGTATGTATTCCAAGCAGTCAGATTTTCTGTTTCGGGATGTTGATCTGGATGATTTGATCCGACAATCCATTCGGTATTTTTCGACCGACTTCATCGCCCGAAAGATTCATCTTGATTTTCAACCGACACATCAATCGGTGTTGACCGATGAAAAATGGCTGGTGTTTGTCCTGGAGCAGATTTTATCCAATGCCCTGAAATATACACCGATCAACGGAGAGATTCGTATTTATATGAACGACTCTAAACAACTGGTGATTGAAGATAACGGGATCGGTATCAGTGCCGGTGACTTGGCTCGTGTGTTTGAAAAGGGATATACCGGCTTTAATGGACGTAAGGATAAAAAGGCTACTGGTTTGGGACTGTATCTCTGTAAAGAAATCTGTCGTAAGCTGGAGCATACGATTTCCATTGAATCCAAGCCAAATGCCTATACCCGCGTGTTATTGGGATTGGATCGAAGACGATTTCGTCATGAGTGACACCTTTCTTACAAAACTGTAAGATTAAAAGGCAAACTGTAAGCTAAATCCATGTCAGGAATCCTGGGGATTTCCTATAATGAAATCACAAAGGAGGAATGATCTATGTCATTATTAGAAGTAAGAAATGTAAAGAAAATATACACGACACGCTTTTCTTCCAACAAAGTGCAAGCTTTAAGCGATGTCAATTTTAATGTGGAGAAGGGTGAATATGTGGCCATCATGGGAGAATCCGGTTCCGGAAAGACCACATTATTGAATATATTGGCGGCCCTGGATCAACCGACTAATGGAATTGTGCGTTTGAATGGAAAAGATATCACTAAGATCAAAGATAAACAGATTTCTTCATTTCGTCGGGAACATTTAGGATTTGTGTTTCAGGATTTTAACTTATTGAATAACTTTTCCAATAAAGATAATATTCTTTTGCCTTTGGTGCTGGCTAAAATGAAATATAACGATATGATCCATCTGTTGATACCGGTTGCCCGCAAGCTGGGAATTGAGGAGCTGTTAGATAAATATCCTTATGAGATTTCCGGAGGGCAGAAACAAAGAGTAGCGGTGGCAAGAGCCATCATCACCAATCCGGAATTGATTTTGGCCGATGAGCCAACCGGTGCTCTGGATTCAAAATCCACCGAAGAGCTTTTAAGCGTTTTTAATACTTTAAATGAAAACCATCAAACGATCGTCATGGTAACGCACTCCACAAAAGCGGCTGCGCATGCCAAGCGTGTTCTCTTTATCAAGGATGGACAGGTGTTCCATCAAATTTATCGCGGCGAAAAGACGATGGATGAAATGTATCAGTGTATTTCTGATACGCTGACACTGCTGGCAACAGGTGGTGTTCATCATGCGTAATTTCTTTTACTTTCGTTTAGCTCTTGACAATTTTAAAAAGAATGCGCGAATGCAGATTCCGTTTCTTCTATCCAGCTCACTAACCGTTATGATCTTCTATCTGGTCTTTTCTTTATCGACCAATGAAGGCATCGGCGGTTTAATGGGTGGCAATTATGTTCAGCAGCTTTTAGGCTTTGGAATCGGTGTTATTATCGTATTCTCTATCATCTTCTTATTTTATACCTATTCGTTTTTGATCAAACGAAGAAAGCGAGAATTTGGTTTATTTAATATTTTAGGAATGGAAAAAAAGCATATTGCACGCATGCTGTTTCATGAAACATTTATCAGTTTCTTTCTTTCGCTGGTACTGGGTATTCTTGTCGGTATCTTATTTGATAAGCTGATGTATATGCTGTTGTTGAGGATGATTCAGGCGGATGTGCATTTTGGCTTTTATATTTCGACATCCGGCATCCTATGCAGCTTTCTTTTATTCTTTGCGATTTATGTTTTGATCTATGTTTTTTCGTTGGTGCAGGTGCATATTGCCAATCCGATCGAATTATTAAATAGTGATAAGGTCGGCGAGAAAGAGCCGAAGGCTAAGTGGATTCTGGCATTGATCGGACTGGTGTGTTTAATTACCGGCTATTATATGGCGATTACGATTACAAATCCATTAATGGCCTTTACCATGTTCTTTATTGCGGTCATTTTAGTAGTCATCGGAACGTATTTATTGTTTACGGCCGGTAGTGTGACATTATTAAAGCTGTTAAAGAAGAATAAACGATATTATTATAAAACAAATCATTTCATCAGTATTTCCAACATGATCTATCGTATGAAACAAAATGCGATTGGTTTGGCTAATATTTGTATTCTATCAACGATGGTACTGGTGATGTTATCGACTACGTTATCGTTATGGAATGGTATGCAGGATATTTTAGATCAAAGATATCCACGAGAAATCATTGTCTCTTTACGCGACTATGATTTATATACGACAAAAGATCGATTGATGCAGGTCGTTAAAGATCAAAATATTCAGGTCAAGGACGAGATGTTTTACCGCTATTCATCAATGAGTGGACTCTTACATGGAAATGCGGTGGATCTAGGTTTGGATCAAGGTGGCCTTAGTGATGTCAATGATGCGATCACCATCTATATGATTCCATTAGAAGACTACAATGAAGCTATGCATACACAAGATACATTAGATCCCGGACAAGTTATGATCTATGGCTTACGCATTGATTATGAACAGCCGGAAATTCGTATCGGGGATCAAAGCTTCCAGGTCAAAAAAAAGTTAAATCAATTTATGGATAACCAGGAAGCGGCCAGTACGGTCAGTCCCAGCTTATTTATTGTGATGGATAGTGTGGATACGGTCTTAAAAATGCAGGAAATCCAGGAACAAAGCTATGAAGTCACAAATCGACCAACGAGTGTATTTGCCTTTGACAGCGAAGATTCACGTTCTCAAAAAGAAATCGCATCCCTTTTCAATGTATTAAATAATACGGAGGATTTTGAAAGTGAAAAAGATTATACCTGGGTTTATACGGAGTGCAGGGATACCGATCAAATCAATATGTTAGGATTATATGCCGGATTCTTATTCCTGGGTATCTTCTTAAGCATCTTATTTGTGATCGCAACTGTATTGATCATGTATTATAAGCAGATCACGGAAGGTTATCAAGATAAGGAACGCTTTGAAATCATGGAAAAGGTCGGTCTGGAGAAAAAAGATATTCGTCGCTCTATCAATTCACAGGTGCTCACGGTATTTTTCCTGCCATTGATCGTTGCCGGTATCCATATTGCGTTTGCCTTACCTTTGATCGATAAACTGATGGGTCTATTATACTTTGATAATATCAAACTGTTTATTTTGACAACTGCCATTTGTTTTGGTGTCTTTGCCTTGATCTATTGCGTTGTATATGTCTTGACCTCTAAAGTGTATTATCGTATCGTGAAGGCAAGATGATAAAGAAGATTGGTAAGCTTATAGCTCTGATTTTCCTGCTGGCAGCCATGAGCGTAGGATGTCTTGCGGGACTTGGCTATATGGATTATAAAGAAGCAATAGATCAGACAAGCATTGAAGACAAGATGGAAAGCATTCAAAGCCATGAAGATTACGTTACTTTGGAACAGCTTCCGGAATTATATCGTAAAGCTGTGGTAGCGGTAGAGGACCATGATTTTTATGAACATCAGGGCATTGATTTGGAAGCCATCGGACGAGCCATCTTAAATAACTTAAAGGCCATGTCGTTTGTGGAAGGTGGTTCAACGATTACTCAGCAGCTGGCCAAAAATGAATTTTTCACCCAGGATAAGAACTTTGTACGTAAATTTGCCGAGATTTTTATGGCCTTTGATATCGAAAGCAAATATTCTAAAGATCAAATCTTAGAGCTTTATGTCAATTCCATTTATTTTGGAGAAGGCTATTACGGTATTCATGCGGCCAGTCTTGGATATTTTCAAGTCGATCCTGCCGATTTAAATGAAGCCCAATGTATTTTATTAGCCGGTATTCCGAATGCGCCCAGCGTTTATTCTTTAAATGTGAATCCGGTTCTTGCGAAACAAAGGGCAAAACAAGTATTACGGCAGATGGTCAAATATTCTTTTCTATCAGAGGATGAGGCACAGAATATCGCTTACCAGCTTGATCAAATGATCGTTGGTTAGACATAAATTACGGAATGTAAGCGATCGCAAATTTGTGAAAAACGACTGGTTGTGATTTCTCAAGAATTTCACTTTTCAAATTGTTTTTCTATGATATAATACTTGAAGACAGGAGGTACTACCCATGGGATTTATGGACAAGGTAAAAGATTTCGTAGCACCAATCGAAGAAGAAGATGAAGGATACGAAGCGCAGCCAGTTGAAACTGTAAGCAATGAAACAGAGGCTGAACCTCAAAATCGATATGAAAGACCAAAAGCAAGAACAAATTCAGCGACTTTAAATGCTAAGACAAAGATGGTTTTATTCGAACCTAGAAGTTTTGGAGAAGCCGAAGAAGTAGGACAGCGTTTGAAAGAGGGACGTGCCGTTGTAGTCAATCTGCATAAGCTGGATCGTGACTATGCACAACGTACCATTGATTTTTTAACAGGTGTTGTCTTTGCACTGGATGGAAAGATCCAGAAGATTGGTCAGAACGTCATTTTGTGTTCACCAGCTGAAATTGGTGTACAGGGATCGATTTCTTTAGGAAATCCAGATGACTTTGAAGACTAAGGCTGAATCTGAGATAAGAAGTACATACTATAGAGGTCATGAGTTGTTTATTGCCCGTTTACAGGATCAATTTGATCTTGCGAAACAAAGGCAAATACCGGTCTTGACCTCTTTTTTAACGCCTGTGGGACAAAGAATTGTGGCACAACAGGCGCCCAAAGATCTTTTTGTCTCATTTTATGGCGGTTATGAAAATGCGGTTCGCAAGATGGCTTGTATCCAGCCGATGGATTTGGAACCAAACTACGATTATGTGATCTTAAAAAGCACATATATTCCACAAAAAAGAGCCTGTACACACAAGGATGTGCTTGGTGCTTTAATGCATTTAGGCCTGCAAAGAAATCAGCTCGGCGATATCTTTGTTGATGAGAATCAAATCCTTTTGGTCTGTAAAGAAGGAATGACAGATTTTATTTGTCAGGAATGTCATAAGATTGCCAATGCTATTGTCCGTTTTAAAGAAGATTATACGGTTGTTTTCCCAACAGCTTCTACTGAAATCATTAAGGTTCATGTCGCATCCCTACGCATGGATGCGATTGTGGCAGCCTTAGCCCATTGTTCACGCTCGAAAGCCATGGATTTATTACGGAGTGGATTTGTGAAGTTGAACGATGTTGTTCTTGAAGAAAACGATCGATTGTGTAATAATGATTACGTTTCTATACGTAAGGTAGGTCGCTTTCAGTTTTTAGGTGTGGAAAATCACACACGAAAGGACAGACTGATCTTGCGTTTTGAAAAATATGTATAGGCAAAGACAAAGACAAGTCGGTTTCTACATGTTTCAATCAGAGAGCAATCGGTTGGTGAAAAGATTGTATGAGGCAGGATACCGGTATCCCTTTGGAGCTGAATTTCTGAAAGAAAATAGTAAGAAATTCCGGATGATTCCGTTATCTTATTGAGGGCACAGTGTATCTGTGAACTAAGGTGGTACCGCGTTTTTAACGTCCTTGGAAAAGGACGTTTTTTTTATGAAAGCAGGAGGAAAAAAGATGGATTATAAAGAAACGTTGCATATGCCAAAAACTGCTTTTGAAATGCGAGGCAAGCTTCCGACAAAGGAACCTGGATTTCAAAAGAGATGGCAAGATCAAAAACTGTATGAAAAAATGTTGGAAAGAAGAAAGGATGCCAAATCGTTTGTATTGCATGATGGCCCGCCTTATGCCAATGGCGATATTCATTTAGGACATGCCTTAAATAAAATCTTAAAGGATGTCATCAACAAATCTCACTTTATGTTAGGAGAAAAGGTTCCTTATATTCCGGGCTGGGATACTCACGGACTTCCGATTGAAACGGCTGTCACAAAGCTTGGTTATGATCGCAAGAAGATCGGTATTGCCGAATTTAGAAAGATTTGTTACGACTTTGCGATGAAGCAGGTAGAAAACCAGAAGAAAGGTTTCTTATCCTTAGGATCGATCGGGGATTATGATCATCCGTATATTACATTACAGAAGGAATTTGAAAAACATCAGATCGAAATCTTTGCGGATATGGCATTGAAAGGCTTGATCTATAAAGGATTAAAACCGGTTTACTGGTCACCAAGCAGTGAATCCGCTCTTGCCGAAGCTGAGGTCGAATATAAGGATATCAAATCACCAACGATCTATGTGAAGTTCCAGGTCAAAGACGGAAAAGGTGTTTTAGATACTGATACTTATTTTGTCATCTGGACGACAACACCATGGACCATTCCGGGAAATCTGGGAATCTGTGTGCATCCGGATATGACCTATGCTTTGGTTAATACAGACAAGGGAAAACTGATCATGTTGGAGGAACTGGTAGAGCAGTTATGTCCAAAATTTGAATGTGAAACGTTTGAAATCATCAAAACGTTCAAAGGTAGTGAATTTGAATACATCACCTGCACTCATCCTTTGTATCCGGAACGTGAAAGTTTGTTGATGCTGGCTGACTATGTAACGGCGGATGCCGGTACTGGTTGTGTGCATACGGCACCGGCTTTTGGTGAAGACGACTTTAATACAGGAATGCGCTATAAGCTGCCGGTTTATTGTAACGTTGATGAGCAGGGGCGCATGATGGAATCCTGCGGAGAATGGCTTGCCGGGCAATATGTAGAAGATGCCAATAAGACAGTTACAATGAAGCTGGACGAATTAGGGGCTTTATTAAATCTAACCTTTATTACGCACTCGTATCCACATGACTGGCGTACTAAAAAACCAATCATATTCCGTGCTACGACACAATGGTTTGCCTCTATTGATAAAATTCGTGATGAACTGTTGGAACAGATTCATTCCATCAGCTGGGTACCTAGCTGGGGCGAGGGAAGAATGCACAACATGATTGCCGATCGTGGCGACTGGTGTATTTCTCGTCAACGTGCCTGGGGTGTACCAATTCCAATCATCTATGGAGAAGACGGAACGCCTTTGATGGATCCGGTTATCTTTGAACATGTAGCCAAGTTAGTTGGTGAATATGGATCCAATGTATGGTTTGAAAGAGAAGCCAAAGATTTATTGCCGGAAGGTTATACAAACGAACATTCGCCAAACGATCTCTTTAAAAAGGAAACTGATACGATGGATGTTTGGTTTGACTCCGGTTCCAGTCATACCGGTTGCATGATCGAACGTGGTTTTGACTATCCGGTTGATTTATACTTTGAAGGTTCTGACCAGTATCGTGGCTGGTTTAACTCTTCTTTGATCATCGGTACAGCTGTTTATGGGAAAGCACCGTATCGTCAGGTTTTATCTCATGGCTTTGTCATGGATGAAAAAGGCGTTAAGATGTCTAAATCGCAATGGAATGCCGTAGCACCAAGTGAAATCACTAAGAAATACGGTGCCGATATCTTACGTTTATGGGCCTGCAGTGTGGACTATCAGGCAGACTGTTCCATGGGGCAAAACATCTTAAAGCAGATCAGTGAAAACTATCGTAAGGTCCGCAATACGTTCAGATTCCTGATGGCCAACTTAGATGATCAGGCATTCACAAAAACAGATTGTCTGCCTTTTGATGAACTGGATGCCTTAAATCAATACATTCTGATTCGTTTAAATGATGTCGTACAATCTTGTGAAAAAGCATATGTGGAATATCGTTTTGCCGATGTTGTACAAACTTTAAGCAATCTGATGACAAATGAATTAAGTGCTTATTATCTGGATTACACAAAAGATATCTTATACATTGAAAATATCGATGATAACCAGAGACGTCAGGTACAAACCGTGCTTTATACAGCTGTTGAAGTCTTGACAAAATTGTGGGCACCGATCTTATGCCATACCTGTGAGGAAATCAATGACTTCATGCATTTTGATGAAGAATCGATTCACTTAACCGCATTTAAATCTTTGGAGTTAAACTTCGATACGGATGCTTTACGTGAAAAGATGGAAACATTGTTCAAGGTTCGTAAAGATGTATTGAAGGTTATGGAGGAATCCCGTGCACAAGGTGTGATTGGTAAATCCCTGGAAGCCAAGGTCAGCGTACATGTGGACGACCAAACGAAAGCCATCATGGAAGAAATCGTGAAGAAACCACAACAATGGTTGATCGTTTCCCAGTTTGCCTTTAGCAATGAAGAACTTCCAATGTATGAGTTCTGCGGTGTAAAAGTTGAACATGCCGATGGTCATGCCTGTCCTCGTTGTTGGAACTACACAACCAGTGAAAACGAAGATGGACTTTGCGATCGCTGCGCACATATCTTACATAAATAACAACAAAAAAGAAGTTGTTCTGGAAAGGATACTATTTCCAAACAGCTTCTTTTATTTTAAAGATACACTATCCAGTTTTTTGGTCGGCATAAGATAAATTAGCAAATCTTTATCTTGATTTTTACCAAAATAAGAAAAACCTACACTTTCATAAAATTTTCTAAGTTTAGATTCATTTTTACAGTCAATATGAATAATTGGACTTGGGCTGCATTTATTTTTTCTTTTATCCTATGAAATGCTAATTCGATTAATGATGTACCACTTATTAATTGATTACGCTAAATTCAACTAAAAAGTTGATGATTCAACATGAA